>NZ_LGXZ01000002.1 GCF_001238295.1 Ruegeria sp. 6PALISEP08 | reverse complement strand
AACCAAGTCCAACAACTCCGCCATGCGAAGCGGGTCGGCGATTTGTTATTTCCAATCGTCGAACCTCTGCGCATTTTGGAAATATGATAATTCGGCAACAGGCCCTTCACCTGTGAACGCAGCTATTCGGCCAAACGTCCAAGCCGCAGACGCCCCATAGTTCAGCGGCGTCTGCTGTCTTTCCATTTCAGCATACCAATCTGCAATAGGGAGGATACCGGACTCCAACTCCAGAACAGTTGTTACGCCTTGCATCGCCTGCATACGCATGTCGCCCAAGTTCATTCCGTGTGCATGCAAATCGATGAACCCCAGCGCCACTACAAGATCATTTGCATCGATCTCTACCGAACCGTCCATGGCGAACTCGGAGATCGCGTATATCTCGCCGCCGTTGATCCCGAGATTTCGGATGGCGTCCAAACCTGTCTCCGGATCGATGATCCGCCCGTTCGTTATGACTATATCGTAGTCCTGCGCTGAGCAGGTCGTGGCAATAGCCACAAGAATTGAAGAAACGAATGTGCGGTACATGAGCTTGACCTCCGTGTCTCCAGCGTAAGGCGATAAAGGAACAGATCAATTTATTGTTTTGGCTAGGTTTGCTTTTTCTGCTTTCCGCCCAGCGCAGCCATCTAGGCAAATGCACCAATGTCTTGTTGGAACCCAAAGTTGGCTCCAGTCGCCGTGGCAAAGAGCCAGTCGCTGGCGCATAAGTATTAACTTGATGGTCGAGTTGGCTATATCGAAGCAAGAGTGGTGATGGGTGCTACGGTTTTTGTGACAACACCTGACCTCGACTTGTAAAAGAAATCCCTTGAGTGCCGCTTCCGCCGACCATGATTGCTTCAACGATGGGGGGTAGTACTGGCACTTCTGCCGACCAAGTAACTATGAAGTTCGCACCAATCCCGTCTCCGACGCTACCAATGGGTACAAGCGCATTCATCGACCCAAATGGCATCAGTTGAACGGGCTCATTTATGAGAGTTTCCAGAAGCTGCCCTGCTCTGTCGTAATATTCGACACGCTCAACTTTGATCTCTGATTGAAGACTTGTGTTGTGCACAACTAGCGTAGACGCGAGCGGTTCGCTGCGCCCCTCCTGCGTAAAAACTCGCGAATAGGAAGGAACATAGATGACCTGGGATGTTACACTCTCTGAAACTTGTGCGAATGGAAGGCTTGGTGCGGTAGTCAACGAAACCAAAATCACTGAGAATGACCAGAAAGATCTTCGGGATAAAAACTTCATATAGGCGCATGCTCCGTTTCTTCTGTCGTCAAAATGAGCATATGGATGACAAGATTCGGCGCAAGAATATGTCCGCTTTGTCCGCAAAGCGGTCGCTTAGGAAAAAACTGCGAATGACCACTTCGAGTCCAAAGCGGAATTGCTTTGCCACGAACATTGGCAGCTAAAGAAACGCAAGTAACTAACTCCGCGGATATGAAGGTGACCGTTTGCTGAATGCGCGACAGGGTTTTGAGCATTACCTTTTTAGTTGTGCGTGTATGCCTGTACCTGTGCTTTCTATTCATTAAGGCTTTTCAAAATCTGACGAATGGGCTGACAGAAGCAACCCACCGAGCTAACTTCATTGCAAAGAGGAGGGGTGAATGGGAAGACGTCTCACGACGGTATTGGCCGCCGACATTGTGGGCTATTCCGCGCTGATGGATCAGGACCGTACTGGCACAGTCGCTGCACTAAAGACCTTCCGCGAGGACACGTTTCTCCCGATCGTGGAAGATACCAATGGTTCACTGATCAAAAGCATGGGCGACGGCTGGATCGTCGAGTTTCAATCACCATCTGAAGCAGCAGCTTGCGCGATTGCAGTTCAGTCCGCCCACAAACCTGACCACATCAAACTGCGCATCGGGGTTCACACAGGGGAAGTGGTAACCGATGGCGATGACATTTTCGGCGACGGCATCAATGTTGCGGCGCGTCTGGAGGCTCTCGCGAAGCCGGGACAAGTGCTCTTTTCAGATATGTCACATAACAGCCTTGACCGTAACGATGCGGGATTATTCGACGGCGGAGAGCAAACCGAACTGAAAAACATCACGCGGCATGTTGGAATCTGGTGTTGGCCAAAGGGTACGAAAGCCAATCTCGCGATCAAAGCGGATGTGAGGCCGGGAATCGCAGTGCTCCCATTCGACAATATGTCGGGTGATCCGGAGCAGGAGTTCTTTGCCGATGGCATAACGGAAGACATCATAACTGAGCTATCTCGGTTTCGTTGGTTGATGGTCGTCGCACGAAACTCTTCTTTTGCTTATAAGGGGAAAAGCACGGACATCCGCGACGTGGGCCGCGACTTAGGGGTTCGGTATGTACTGGAAGGCTCCGTTCGGCGTTCCGGGCAGCGCGTCCGCATCACGGGGCAGCTCATAGATACCGAAAATGGGAGCCATTTGTGGGCGGACCGCTTTGACGGTGTGCTCGACGACATCTTTGATCTTCAAGATCAAGTCACCGAAGACGTAGTTACAGCTATTGAACCATCGGTGCGGCACGCTGAAACAAATCGTGCGCGTGCAAAACCCACCAAGGACTTACAGGCATACGAGCTCTACCTCCGAGCTTTATCACATTTCCACTTGCTGACTGACCAAGACAACATAGAGGCAATACGACTGACAAAACTGGCTTTGGATCGAGATCCGGAATACGCCTCCGCAGCGGGCTTGCTAGCATGGCTTCATATCCAACGTCTTGTGCAAGGTTTGGAACCTGTAGATCAGGGACCCAAGTCAGCTGTCGCGGCCGCAGAGCAGGTGCTGCGGAGCGATCGCGCGGACGGCATTGCAAAGGCTTATGCCGCGCATTCGATCTCTATGCTGGCACAAGACCTGTCCCGCGCACGGACAGCCTTTAAGGAAGCATTGTCGGAAAATCCCAACGCGGCGACGGTCCACATGCTCGCCGCTGCAAATCTTTATTTGCTGAATCGCCCTGACAAGGCGCTGGAACATGCAGTCCGGTCTGTCGAACTCAGCCCGGGTGATCCATTGCGGCACGCCGCTTTCATGGGACAGGGTGCCGCCTTGTTTCACTTGGGACGTTATGAGGAAGCCGCGCAGGCCTGTCGCGAAGCCTTGTCTGTGCGTGCAACCTTCCTGATGAGCCACCTGATGCTGATTGCCTCGCTCGCCGAGCTCGATGACATAGATGCGGCAAAAACAGCGGCTGTCAAATTGAACGAAATCGCTCCGAATGCGGCTTCGATAACCGAGACAACACGTTTACCATTATTCTCTATTCCAACCTGCGCTGATCGCTGGCGCAGCGGGTGGAAAAAAGCAGGTTTGCAAGTGTGAAGGCAAAGGGCACCCCCCCGGTTCCGACAACCATGCATTCGGTAAAGGATATTTCGCCTTTGTCTTGAAAATCAGTCGCTGACCAAAACTCTGCCTGGCTGGCCCTCCTCATGGACACGGAACACCAAAATGGTTGCCCCTTCGTCCCCTGAGCGAGCGGTGTGCACTTTTTTCAACGGAACGACGCCTACGTCACCTGAAAAAGCTTCTTGTTCGCCTTCGCCGTCTAGGATGAGGGTGACGCTGCCCTGCAGAATGTAGGCAAATTCTTCACCGGGATGCCAATGCATTGGTAAAGTGAGGTTTGGTGGTAGGGCAACATGGCTCACGACAACCTCCAAGCCCTCAGTGCTTTTGAGCGACTCGGTTAGCAAGTCCTGAATAAGCGGTTTTTGCAAAGTCGCTGGATCCCGCACATCGTGCGACATAGCCGCTGCGGCACCAGTCACGACAATCAAAAAAGCAAATATGATTGGTTTCCACATCTAATCCCCTCCTACTTTTAGAAGATGATGGCATTGGGACCTTTTCGAAATCAATGCTGGTGTGTACGCGGTTAACTGCGGCGTTCCAAATTGTTGTGTCAAAGGCTGTTCCAGGGTCCGCAAAGTTCGCGGAGCGCTTTTTAGTGGACGGTGCGGCGAGTGGCGGCTTAGTCCGCAGAGCAGTCATTCGTGCCTGGCGCAGCGAATGTCCACTTCGAGCCCGAAGCGGACGTGCTCGCGCCGTGCCCATCTCACCTCAAGTACGAATACTTTCGCTCCAAGTTCTGGCTCCGCCAAAAGGAATGGCCTGAAGTCCGGAGACTGCTCCACGTCGCGAACGGCTGTGGTACCTTTCTTGGCGAAGTGTCGTGCCGAGAGGAAAACATGTTTAGAACGAAAGCCTTTTCGTGCAAGCATTGCAATCAAATGATCGCTTGAAATCAGGCTAAGGAAAAAATGAACGGCGCTCAATCACTCGTAAAAACCCTGTTGAACAATGGCGTGGATACTGTCTTCGCAAATCCCGGCACCTCGGAAATGCACTTTGTCGCTGCCTTGGATGAACACCAGGAGATGAATTGCATTCTTTGCCTGTTCGAAGGAGGAACGACGGGTGCGGCGGATGGGTATTTTCGCATGAAACGTGATGTTGCCGGCACGCTGCTGCATCTTGCGCCTGGCTTTGGCAACGCATTTGCCAATCTGCACAATGCAAGGAAAGCAGGGTCCGGGATCGTGAACATCGTGGGTGATCACGCAACGCATCACCTCCGGCACGAAAGCCCTTTGAAGGGAGACATCCTCGGTATCAGCCAAGCGGTCAGTCATTGGACGCGAGTGTCATTCAATGCCACCGATGTAGCTACGGATGGAGCGGCAGGGGTTCAAGCAGCCCGCGCGCAAAACGGCCAGATCGCGACCCTTGTCCTGCCTGCCGACACAGCTTGGAACGAAGCGAACGCAGCGGCAAACCGTTTGGACAACAGAGAAAGACTCCATCGACCGTCAATAGGCGAGATAGAGGCCGCGGCAGCCCGTCTTGTGACGCCGAACGCCGCGCTGATGATTGGCGGATCAGCCCTGTTTGGACCGCAGCGTGAACTAGCCGGACAAATTGCCGCCGCGACGGGGTGCCGGTTGTTGGCCGATACTCTGATACCGCGCATTTCCAAAGGCGCAGGAACAGCAAAGCTAGACCAACTGGTCTATCCGATATCGCCCAAGATCGCTCAGCTTGATGCAACGTCTTCGATCACTCTGCTTGGCACAGACAGGCCAGTCGCCTTTTTTGCCTATCCCGGGAAACCAAGCGTACCTGAACCTCCGTATTGCCCCATTACCGACTTGTGTACGCCCACAGATGATATCGAGTGGACGCTGCAATCGCTCGCCGACGCGGTCGGGGGCACAAGCAAAACGGTGGCAGAAACCCATCCGCTCGATCTGCCGGACATTCCCAGCGGGCAATTGACCCTCGAAAAAGTTGGTTTGGCGTTGGCAGCACTGATCCCGGAAAACGCGATCATCTGTAATGAGGCCGTGACGTCCGGGTTTCACGTCATTCCACCGACAGCCACCGCTCGACCGCATGATCTACTCGCTGGCACCGGCGGAGCGATTGGGCTATGTTTGCCTTGCGCAACGGGTGCGGCCATCGCGTGCCCGGACCGACAAGTTATTGCCCTGACTGGGGATGGTTCGGCCATGTACACGCTACAATCTCTGTGGACTATGGCACGGGAAAATCTCGACGTGACCGTTATTGTGTTTGCAAACCGCGGCTATCAAATTCTGCGCGATGAACTCACAAATGTCGGTGTAGCGAGCTATGGTCAGAATGCTCAGGCTATGTTTGACGTGGAGAGCCCGACACTGGACTGGGTATCTCTGGCGAAAGGCCACGGTGTTTCTGGGACACGCGCAGATGACATGGACAGCTTTGCGAAGGCGCTCTCTGCCGGTCTCTCCAGCGACGGGCCATCTCTGATCGAAGTTGTGTGTCCCCCGCCGGCATGAGTATTGTGACACGGAACCTGAAGAGCAGATGAGACTTGGGGTGCAAACTGCGGATCGGTATAAGTTGATGCTGTGAAAAGACTTTGCGATGGTTCAAACGGCGGTGAAATTGCCGTTTTGTCCGCGCAGCGGTCACTGATGCTCTGCGCAGCGAACGACTCCATCGAGCCCAAAGCGGTCTTTCGGTTTTGGACAGGACGCCCCGCTTACAGAAGCCACCTTATCTGAGGCTCGTTTCAACGATTCCTATTCAATGGTTTAGCATTACCGCCGGCCAAAATCCTAGCCGCTCAAACGTGGCGTATTTCGCTCCTAAGTTTGGTTTGGGTAATCGCCTTGCAAAACTTTTCCGCGAATAAACACTGTAGGTGGAACTGGGAAATTGGGAGACACGTTTCGCTCTCCACGTGTTACCCGTCAGTCATAGAAGCGGAATTCATTTCCTTTTAACGCAGGTCACCCAATCCCTGTTATGCACTCGGCCCGAAGATAGACCAGCCTGTTGCACGAACTAACTCCTGAAATGCGATGGATGCCAAATGGGAATTGCCCTTTGGGTCGAGCCCGGGGCTCCAGGCGACTACAGATGCGATACCAGGTACAATGCACAAGATTCCGCCACCAACACCGCTTTTCGCTGGAAGGCCAACACGGAAGGCGAACTCTCCCGAGGCATCGTAAGAACCACACATCATCATAAGTGCGGTTACTCTTCTGGCTCGCTGTGCGGACAATACTGTGGCCTCGGTGGCCGGATTTTGACCCGCCGCGGCAAGAAATCGACCTGCTAATGCTAACTGTTCACAAGTCATGGCGATGCTACACTGGCGAAAGTACATAGACAGAACATCTTCTACGGGTGCCTTTAGGTTGCCTTCCGCCTGCATGAAATGCGCAAGAGCGCGGTTTCTGGACCCAGTTCGCATTTCAGACTCTGCAACTGACGCATCGACCTCGATCGAGTTGTCCTGCGAAAGCTTTCGGCACAATGCCAAAAGGTCGTTGACTGCTTCATCAGAAGAACGGTCTTCGAGTAGAACATCGGCCACTATGATCGCACCGGGGTTGATAAACGGGTTCCTTGGGATTCCGCGTTCGTGTTCAAGCTGAACGATTGAATTGAATGGATCCCCGGAAGGCTCCCGGCCGACTCTTTGCCACAAAGTGGCACCAACCTGTTGCAGCGCGAATGTGAGCGAGAACACTTTTGAGATGCTCTGAATTGAGAATAGCGTACCCGCGTCCCCAGCGGAAATTAGCGGGCCGTTGATTGGTGCAATGGCAATACCGAATTGGTTCAGATCAACTGTGGCGAGTTCCGGAATATATTGCGCCACTTTCCCCCTCTCGGACATGCCGGCAATGCGATCTGCGATATCGTCCAAGACCTCCTGAAGCCTTTCGTTCTCAGTGATTTCGAGCATCGGCATGGATCTCCTCCGTCCAGACAGTGTGATCTACACCCTTACCCAGCTCGGGAAATTTGCTTGCGACAAAGCGAGGTTCAAGGTTCTGTCGGCGTTGCGAGAAATAATCCACCGTTAGTTTGTAGACGGTGCCAGACAGCAGTACTATTGCCACCAAATTGATGGTCGCCATTATTCCCATGGCCGCATCTGCGAAATTGAACACTGTGGCAACGGCTTGCACCGCGCCCCAGACAACCATTGCAAGGCAGCCAAATCGCAAGATGTAAATCGGCACTCTCCCTTCCAATTTTAGGAACGTCATCGCGTTTTCGGCATACGAGTAATTCCCAAGGATGGATGTGAAACCAAAAAAGACGATAGCAATTGCGATAAAGTGGCGGCCAATTTCTCCAAGATGGACCGCAGCCGCGTCTTGAGTAAGTCGCATTCCGGTGGGCCCATCAATTTCGATTGCGCCCGACAGAAGAATTAGAAGTGCAGTGGCGGTTGCGACCAATATCGTATCCACAAAACATCCAAATGCCTGGACGAAACCTTGACTGGAAGGGTGGTGGGGATCAGGTGTGGCAACCGCTGCAATGTTCGGTGCTGAGCCCATGCCCGCTTCGTTTGAGAAAAGCCCTCGTTTGATACCGTTAAGTGCAGCAGCCATGACGCCTCCTGCCACGCCTCCGGCAGCTTCCTGGAGGCCAAATGCCCCTGCAACAATCGACCACAACATAGTTGGCACTTCGGAAATGTTCAGGACTACGACAACGCAGGCAAGCAAGAGGTAAAGACCCGCCATGAGCGGCACGACAATCTCCGCAAACTTTGCGATGGTTCTTATTCCACCGAAAATTACCACCGCTGCGGCTGCAGCTAGCGCTATGCCAACGACCAATTTGTTCAACCCGAACGCGCCCTCGAAAGCTTCAGCGATCGAGTTGGATTGGACCGCGACAAAAACCAAACCAAAGCTGACAATCAGGCAAATCGAAAAAATGACTCCAGCCCAAGGAGCATTCAAGGCGTTGGCCATGTAGAACGCTGGGCCTCCTCTGAACCTTCCGTTGGAAGATGTGACTTTATAGAGTTGGGCCAAAGTGCTTTCAGAATATGCAGTGGCCATTCCAACCAATGCCACGATCCACATCCAAAAGATGGCACCTGGACCTCCTAAGGTCAGAGCTACGGCTACGCCAGCCAGGTTTCCGGTCCCAACCCGGGAGGCCAAGCTTACCGACAGCGCTTGAAAAGGAGTAATACCTCTTTTGTCCGTGCTCTTAGCAGAAGTGAGTACACGCACCATTTCCCCAAAATGAAGAAACTGAAGTGCGCCAAGACGAATTGTAAAAAAGATACCGGTTCCAAGAAGTCCGTAAATTAGTACGTAGTTCCAAAGAACCGTGTTTATGCCATTAACCAATGCTTCCATAGCACGCCTCTTGATAATTCAAGCTCTTCCCGGAAGACAAAAACAGTCTGCCTTTTTTTCATCATGCACAAAGATGCGAAAATTGTCAGGAATAAGCTGCGCGGTATCACTAAAAGGTTGACGTGGATAGCACTGAAATTGAGGCACAGGCATATAATTACGTATCCATTTGGTAATTCGCTCAGCAGTAGTTCACGCCAAGTGCTGCGAACGACAGCGTCGAACCCAAAGAGGCAAATGCTGCGCTTTATGCGACTGTCACATTTGATTGGATTCTTCGGAAAGCGGCAAAGCGTTCGTTCAATCCCAGTGCAGCCGACGGCTGCTACTAGCACAAAGCAGAAATGCTTGAAGGGCAGCGTGCTCTTAAGTTGTCCCGCGCTGTTTCAACTAGTTGCAGATAGGCAATTCTAGTGGCCGTTGTTTAGGCAAGGAAGCTCTCCAACTATTTATGATCGGTTGGAGGCTACTTTTGGGCCAGAACTTTGGTGCGCCTATTGCTTGCAAGCAAGCTGCGTTCCAATAAACTCCTGCTCGCGATAGTGATTTCCCCTTTTTCACAGCCTTAGCGACAGCATTGATATCCTTGGATTCCGGGTAGATATACAGGGTCGTCGGATTCCCTTCCACAAGCGCCAATATCTCTTTTGAGGCAGACTGTGACCAGGTTGTGCAACCATTGCTACGACCACCAGTGTAGTTCACAAGTTTTCCGTAGGGGACATAGCCGTCGTTGTCTGCATGAGTGCTTCGAGGATTTTTGAACCTACATTGCCACTTTAGGAAAACAGCGGGATGGCCTCCAATGGCGCGCTCCCGAGCATTGCTCGTTTCTCCTTCCCCATCAAACAAAAGAAAGGTGCGGTAGAACGGCTGCGTTTTGCCGGAATGACTGTAATAACCTTTGAAGGACGTGCGGGTTTCAGCCGTCACATAGGCACCTCCGGCGGTAAGTTTAGATCCTTCTGCATTGCTGAAGTTCTTCGCGCATTGCCGACCATTCGAAAAATTGGCGCTCTTTAGTTTTCGGCCATTTCCATAGCCGGACGAAACCGCTCGGAAGGAATTTTGTGACTCGCAGATGACGTAAAACCGCTTCGCGGGATTGCCGTTTCTTGCAGTGCTGGGGCGGGTTGCATCCTTGGCAAGGTAGCAGGGGTTCCTTACTTCGCCTCGTCGTACTTTCTCTATGTAAAGCGCTCGCGCCCTGTTCAAAACGATCGGCGCGATTTGGCCGTCGCCCGTACCCACGTGTTTTTGTAACCACACTGGGACATCTTGCGATGTCGCTTCGACGCGGTCTGGGAGGGCGCCCGCCGAGATGGCAATTGTAGTGGCAGTGAGTGCGAGACGGAGTGAATTCGGTAGCAACTGGATATCTCCTGCTAGAATGTCCTCCGGGCCAGTCTAACACAGTTCTTGCACTTGACGACGCCAGCCAAGTGTACCAACAAAGCTTCGTGTTGCCACAAATCCCACACTACGTTTTTTGGGGGAGCGAACATTTTTGCCAATTGGGCTGCGATGTTGCGTAGAATTCTGGACATTCAGAGTTTAGCTTCCAAATAAATGCTATGACCACACGTCGAAAGTTCATGTTGTTAACCGCAACCGCAATGGCTGCTCCATACATAGCGCGGGGACAAACGGTAGCGCTGAATAATGTGATAAGCGGTCTGCAGCCGTTGCATTCACTTCAAATTCAACGCGGAGATGACGTCATTTTCGCTAAGACTCAACAGGGTGCAGGCCTAGACAGGCCAGCTAACATAAAGTCCTGTTCGAAAAGCATTGTGGCTCTGTTGCTTGGGACGGCGGTCGGTCGGCAGGAAATCCCATCTTTAGACGCCACCCTGCGGGAGGTCGCACCGCAGCTCTTGCCTTCTAATGCTACACCCGGCTCCGAAAGTATAACCATGGAGGACCTGGTGACGCTGCGAGCCGGTCTCGAAAGAACCTCTGGCAGTAACTACGGGGAATGGATCAGCTCTCCTAACTGGGTCGCGGATGTATTGACACGGCCGATGGTTGCTGAGCCAGGACAACAGATGCTCTATTCCACTGGATCAACTCATGTTCTTGGTGCAGCGTTGACCGAGGCTGCCGGCCAAAGTCTTTTGACGCTCACGCGTGAGAGGCTGGGAGTACCTCTTGGTATTGAGATACCTGCTTGGACGAGAGATCCACAGGGTTACTACCTAGGAGGCAATGAGATGGCGATTACTCCAAAGTCGATGTTGAAGATCGCGGTGTTGCTTCGGGACCGCGGGGCCTTTGCTGATAGGCAAATTATTCCTGAAAGCTGGTTCTTGGAATCGACCAAGCCATATGGCCGCTCGGCTTTCTCTGGGTTAGACTATGGGTATGGTTGGTTTCTGACCCCTTCGGGTTATGCTTTGGCGCGTGGGTACGGAGGGCAAATTTTAGCTGCTCATACTGACCGAAACCTAGCCGTAGCAATCACATCTGATCCTACTCGTCCTGCTCGTTCCGGAGGATACTTTGGAGAATTGGTAAGATTATTGGACGGTCCAATCTTGAACGCCACCTAATTAGAACTTTCTAAGGAAGTCGCCGAGTGCGCTACAAGGGTCAATATCCGCAACGGGCGCGTAGAGCATTAATGTCGTCGAGTTTCCTTGATTGAGCCCCATCTAGTTGAGGAAATCGACGCGGAATTTAATGGCCACGTCGACAATCCGCCACCGTTGCCATAACCGTCGCTGTATCAATCCCCGCCATCTGACCATCGGTGACCGCCGAGATAACCTTCAGGATGAGCGTGATCGGCAGGCGAACGGGGTCGATTGGGGTCTGCTTTAGCCCTGTGGCTATGCAAAACTCTCGGGTCAAAACACGCTAACCCGCTCCTCTCGTAAAGTGGGAGGGGCACCCCACAGAACCCGTTATAATTGTTAACGGGTGGTTCGGGTGACTGGGGCATAAACGGGGGCATTTCTCGGGTATCGGTGACCCAAGAGCCTGTCGTTGTTCCATGTTCTTATGAGCTGGCTGGGGTGGTAGCAGCCATGACTGTTTCCAAAGCTTTCCAGCTGCTTCCAAATTACTATTGTAATTATTCTCATTTAGGTTGATTTTTCTTCCAACGGGTTCCAACGAGAGGCGGTGAGTTCTACGTTTTTCTGTGGGGCAGATTGTGGGGCAGATTTAGTGACGCGGAAATCGGATAGTAAGAGTTTGACGGCGCGAAGTGTCGCTGCGCTACCGCCGGGGCGTTACCCAGACGGGCAAGGGACAGGGCTCATCCTTCGGGTTCTGGACAGCGGTCGCCGAAACTGGATGCAACGCCTCACGATACACGGGCGGCGTCGCGATATCGGGCTGGGCGGATATCCTGCAGTTTTGCTGGCAGAAGCCCGTGAAACTGCACTGGCAAACAAGAGGGTTGCCGCTGCCGGCGGCGATCCTATTTCGGAAAAACGGAAAGCAAAGGCCGAGGCCGCGAAGCGACTGACATTTGCCGAGGCTGCACTGCGTACCCGCGATGAACTGGCGCCTTCATGGAAGGGAAAGAAGGAGCCGCAGGCGTTCCTGTCGTCGTTAAAAACCTACGCCTTCCCGTATTTCGGAAGCACCGACGTTGCCGATGTAACCTCTGCCGACATAAGACGTGCTGTTCTAGCTTGCCGTGAAAAGGTGCCGAACCTGAGCGTGAAGGTGCAACACCGCATTCTCAGCGTGTTCAAGTGGTCGGTTGCCGAGGGGTTGCGAGACACCAACCCGGCGACCGGTGATGCGCTTGCACTGCCGAAACTGGAACTCAAGCAAAAGAACAACCGTGCGCTTCCCTACGCTGACGTAGCCGATGCCATCGAGACCGTTAAGGCATCCAAAGCCTGGGCGTCCACCAAGCTGGCAATCGAGTTCACGATTCTGACTGCCGCGCGTAGCGGCGAGGTGCGCGGTGCCCGTTGGGAAGAAGTTGACCTTGGGAATGCTGTGTGGATCATTCCGGCAGAGCGAATGAAGATGAACCGCGAACATCGGGTGCCGCTATCGCGCCGTGCTGTCGAAGTTTTGCGGCAAGCGGAAGTTCTGCGCGATGGAACCGGGCTGGTGTTTCCATCCGCCCGAGGCAAGCAGCTTTCCGACATGACCCTTTCCAAGCTGGTGAGGGAGCTCGGTATCAACAGCACGGTTCACGGTTTCCGCTCATCTTTCAGGACGTGGGCGCAGGAACGCACCAACGTTCCCGGCGAAGTTGCCGAGGCAGCCCTTGCCCACGTGAAAGCAGACAAGGTTGAAGCCGCGTATGCCCGCTCAGATCTGTTCCAGAAGCGGCGCAAACTGATGGAGCAGTGGTGCAATTATCTCTTTGCCTTGCGCGGCGAGGTTGTCAGGATAGGAGCGCAGTCATGAGCGATGATCATCAGCCGGAGGGCTTGCTAGATATTTTCCTTTCGGACGAGGAGATTGCAGAGAAATACCGTGACAAACCGGATCCCCTACGCGGCATCGGCCTTGGCTTGGGCGCATCTGACAGGGCGCGAGAGTTGGTGTTGAAGGGTCTCGAATATGAGCAGCTTGAGATAATATCCAAAGTGCTCGAAAACCAGAAGAGGCAGCCGGGTCGGCCGAGCATAAACGACAAGCGTTTTACAAAACACAGCAAACGAGCGTTTTGTCTCTACGCAATGGCCGAACGCATCAAAAAGGAGCGCGGGATTGCCCCGGACGAGGGATTGGAAATCACGTTGCGCAAGCTCATTGAGGAGACGGAAAAGACATTTCCGACCCACGGCATATTTAAGAAGCCCAAGGATTTCGACAAAATGCGCAAGAGCATCAAACAAGGGTGCAAGGCGTTAGGCATAGAAGATCAGTGGCGGGGTCCACCACTTTCCGACCTAATGAAATAGGGTCTGACCGGATAACCAGAAGATGACGGTAGCGGCGACGCGGATTGCCGACAGGAACAGCTCACCACCTAGGTCATAGCGGTTTGCGATACGACGCCAGTCCTTAAGGCTAGCGAACAAGTTCTCGATCGGATGCCGCTTTGCGGTGGAGGTTGGTACTGAATGTCCGAAATGCGCAGATATGCGGACATCTGGGTAAAACCGTCAGATGACCGAATGGAGCCCGCAGCGGTCATCCGATTTAGCCTGAGCACTTCATTAAAAGCTACAGGTGAGAATGCACTACCTTGAGTGCATGTTGGAAGGATGCTTCGGCGAACGCGCGGCTTGACCCGTCCTGGAGGGGCTTGTTCAGCGACGCTTTCTTTTCGCGAGATTCAACTGGTTGGATTCGACCCTCCAAAACAGTTCCCCAAACCTTTACATCCCGGATTTCCATAGGATCGACTTTGAGCGGGTTACGATCAAGAACTGTAAAGTTAGCGCGCTTTCCCGACTCAATGCTGCCGATCTCATGTTCTAGTTTGAGCGAGTATGCGGCCTCGATTGTCACTCCACGTAACGCATCTTCTGCGCTGACCCTCTGTTCCGGGCCCGCTACCCGACCGGAAGACGTGACCCGGTTTACAGCACTCCACATCAGGAACAGCGGATCTCCCGGAGCCATTGGCATGTCCGAATGCAGAGACCACGCAATACACGCGCGGGACACGTCGCCGATCCGCACCATGGAATCCGCGCGTTCAGGGCCCAGACCAACTTTGGAATATTGATCGGCAAGCGCCGTCACATAATACGGGTTGGCGCTGACAATCGCGCCTAGATCCGCGATCCGTTTCACCTGATCTTCGGCGCTGACCGCGAAGTGCACCAGAACTGTGCGGTGATCATATCGCGGATTCCGGCGTAGGTTCATCTCAAGTGCATCCAGTACACGATCCAGACCTGCATCTCCGTTAACATGCACATGAATCTGATAACCGGCATCCCAATAAATCCGGAACGCGCGGTCAAAGTCACTCTTGTCCATCATCCACTCGCCTTCGTGCCCATCAAGATAGGCGTCGCGGACTTTCATCAACAAGGAATAGATCGCACCATCTGCAAACAGCTTGGCCTGCATAGGCGCAAGGCTTGTCATTCCGCCATACCAACTGCTGAGTTTTTCTGTTTCGGCGATCACCTGAGCATCGTCGCTGTACGCCTGTACCATCGATTTTGCATCCGGCATGAAGGACCAGCGGAAAGGCATGTCTGGGCTAGAAAACACCGCATTTATACCGTCCTGTACAGGCTTGGACAGAATGCCACCGGGCTCATTTCCAAAAGTAACGCCCTTAGAGTGCATGTAATCCCGGGTAAGTTCCAACCCGGCTTGCAACCGCTCAGACGAAGCTGCCAAAGGCGCGATATTCGGCAAAACCGCAAACAATCCCTGCTCCCAGAACCGGCCCTCGGCAAAGTTCGATTGCATTTTCTCAGTCGGAGAAAATCCGTCTACCAATTCTTGGGTAACCCCCCCGATTTCAAGCGCAACGCTGTTCAGGATCATTTCGTGGCAGGACCGCGCCCAAACCAATATCGGTTGTGTATCGCTGATCGCATCGAGTTCTTCGCGTGTGAGCGACCCGTAAAACGCCGGGTGGTACCCCCATGACACGACCGGTTCAGTCGGGTCTGTCCTCGCTTGGACTGCCTGTGTCAAACGGTCCACAAAGTCCTGTTTGTCCCGCACGGCCGGAACGGTTCCAAAGGGCAACACCCAATCCTCGATCGACAGGATTTCCGAAGACATCGTGAGCGCGGCTAACAAGGGATGGTCATGTTGAGCAATGAAACCCGGCACAATCACTTTGTCAGAAAATCTGGTGTCAACCGTGTGACGTTGCCCCTTTAGCGTATCCACAACCTCATCGAGGTTGCCGGTCAGAAGAATGCGCCCGTCCACAACTGCGACAGCATCCACCACGGGTTTAGCCGGATCGAGTGTAAGAATTTCCCGGGCGGTGTAGACAGTGACTGTCGGGAGCGGAACAACTTTGGCGCCGAGATCAGAAAGCGAAGAGGTTTGCCCAACGGCAGCACCAAAAGGCAACAAAACTGCCAATGTTGATACGCTGGCTTTCAACAGGCTTCGACGGTTCAGCAAACTCATTTGTCTTTCCTTTTTATTTTTTGGTCAAACCTCGGGCTTGGCCTTGGTTTTCACTGCGTTCAACGGCGTATCTGAGCGTTCTTTTTGGCAGGCATTGGTCGCACTCAAACCCTAAAAATCCGAGGTGCGGTCAATTGCTGCAAATCCACTCTCCATCGTCAGTACAGACGGCGCGTCCAGGCTACCGACTACTGCACGAACATCAACCATCTCCACTGCCTGAGTGATGTATGTCTTGTAGTAGTAGGTGCGTTTGGCGGTATCGGCTGCAGAAGACCATACTGTGTAATCAGTATGAACACCGTCCGGGCCGGTATCACGGATCGCACCCTTTGGTATGTCGAAGGCGTTGAGAATATGGAAAGCCTGAAAAACCGCATCATCCGTTGTTGAAGAAGGCAGGGCGGAGTTGGCGAAAGCAACAGCGCGCACAAAACGCGACGGTGATGAGAAGTCACCGGGCAGACCAACCATACCGCTTCCCTGTCCAAACGCTGGTAGTGACAGATCACCAACAGAGATTGCCTCTCGGTTTTCAGCCTGAAGACCGATATAGTTGCGCAGGTTGGTCAGGTGCCAATCATATGATGGATTGTTGGTGACGGTGTTTACAGAATTCTCATAGATGGTCAGACCTTCCGCGGTGTATTGGATCACAATCGACGCGCCGGACGCATCGACAACCGAATAGTGGAACGGTGCAAAGCTATTGATGACGTCGATATGGGTGCCTACGACATCGATTTTCGGCAAAGCTGCGCGCACTTCGGCCACAGTGCTGAACTGGCCCAGGATCCAGTTTCCAAGTTCGTCCGAGGAAACAGCGCGGTCTCGGTTATCCTCCGTTGCCTCTCCAAACACCGCGTCACCGGCAAAATAGAATGCCCCGAAATAGAGGCCTTCCGTGTTCATGCCATCAAAAACGATCGGGAAGTCGAACGCGTTGGCTCCGAGGAACCCGTACTTTGCGGTATAGGTGAAGCCGCTTTGGTCAGCATCCAGTGCCAGAGTCTCAATCTCGGTGCCTGCAGGTACAGCATAGATGTTCGATTGGATATCGAAGCCAAATTCCAGCGTTCTTGCGGGAACGGTACCCCCATCTTTAGCATGCAGTACAATGCCTGTGCAGGCAAGCGCCTGCCCCGTAGCAAGGCCTATGCAGGCTGAGAATGTAAGGGCTTGCGATAGAAAGCGCCAAGGCTCGGAAAAACTTTTGAACATCGTTGATCCTCCTGTTGTTTCTTTGAAAGGGTTAAAAAGGGTTTGTGAATGATTTGTGAAAATACATCTGAGGCTTTTGACAAATCGATACCGCAAGAAACACCCTGTCAACTGGTAATCTTTGGACGAAGGCCGGGCTCAATAGGGGGCTCTAGTAACACCCAGCCTTCTTGCTCTCCCCAAGGAACTATTCGGAACTGACATGCGCCATCATGCACGGTCAAAAAAGCATAGGAACAATTGACATATCCCAAAGGATTGCAAGGTCCGAAAAGTCCGCGTTGCGGTCATAAGAGCGATTTTTCCGAACGTCTGCTGCTGGTGAGATGCTGCCGTTGAGGTCTGAGCGTTTTATCTGTCCAGAACCTAGGCATTTGCCGCCGAAAAACTCCTACCAATTAATTGGCCCCTCCGATGCGACAGGGAACCCTGACAGCTTCGCAGTACCGATAACCATCAGTGAGGTATTGCACATGCCAGACCGAATCCTTCGCCGTCCTGCCGTAGAGGACCGCACCGGCAAAAGCCGCAGCGGAATCTACGAAGCCATCAATCCAAAAAGCCGCTGGTACGACCCGACATTTCCAAAACCCGTGAAGATTGGGCTGCGTTCTGTTGGTTGGTTCGAGAGTGAAGTCAACGAATGGATCAAAGGGCGAATAGCGGCCTAAGGCGCAAGATTGGAGAATAAGCATGACAACCAATTCAAAGAAACTCGCTAGCCCCTTCAACCTCGATGATTTTCTTGTCCCAGTAGAGGAGTTTGAGGCCGCGCAGACCGATGGTTACTTCGAGGTCAGCATCGGTAAGCCAAAGAGGTTCGAGTACTTCCGCGCCCACCCGGTATGGCAGTTCATTGGACGAATTTTTGAGATCGACGGGGACAACGGCCTCGACAAGGAACGCTATCTTCTGGCGCAACACTTAATGCCAGAAGAAACCGAAATCACCGATGACGAGGCGCGTCTCGTCCTTTTGCGACTCCTCGTGACCATCTCTGGCAAG
Source organism: Ruegeria sp. 6PALISEP08 (assembly GCF_001238295.1). GTDB lineage: Bacteria > Pseudomonadota > Alphaproteobacteria > Rhodobacterales > Rhodobacteraceae > Ruegeria. The sequence continues at coordinate 457,125 of NZ_LGXZ01000002.1, read as the reverse complement.
GTGTACCTCTTGCCGACATTCCCTACGTCTGACAACGAGTGGCACAAGTCGGCTATTCGTGCCGTTAAGTCGGGAGAAGAGGCGTGGACCCGTATGTCCTCAATGCGTGCGGAGGGCCGATATCTCGTCAAGGAAGCAGAGGACCAGCAGGCACTTGGTGAGGTCAAATGGCCCGATCAAGTCGATCAAGGCCGCGAGGGTATGATGGAACTGCTCCAGCGCGGGTTCGGGACGGATGGCATCATCACCAACGCTGACCATCCCGCTGTCCGCCGCCACAAGGGCTTGGCCCGGTGATCGACGGGTTCAACCGCTTCCGGGAGATCTGGCTGCTGGACTTTGAATTCCGCTCGCCTTCCGGACACTGCCCCCGCGTTGTTTGCATGGTGGCTCGAGAGCTGCGCACCAACCGCATCTTGCGCATGTGGGAGTTCGAGTTGAGGGGACTGGCGACGGCCCCTTTTTCCGTCGGCGACGACGCTCTGATCGTCTGCTACTTCGCTCCAGCGGAAATGGGGTGCTTCGTTGACCTAGGCTGGCCGCCACCGCGTCACATCCTTGATCTCTACGTCGAATACAAGGCGCTGATGAACGGCCGTAAGCCGTCGCCGAATGGATATGGCTTGCCATCAGCTCTTATGTCCCTCGGCATCCCAACAATCGGCGCGGAATACAAGGATGCCATGCGGGGCATTATAATCGAGCGTGAAACCCATGTCTGGGACGAGGCTGAGCGCCGAGCCATCCTCGCGTATTGTCAATCGGACGTGGACGCCTTGCGTCCGCTTTTTTTTCGGCTGGCCCCGTTCATCACCCGAGGGGGCGATATCACCCTCGCACAGGCGCTGTTCAGGGGTCGTTACATGGTCGCAGTCGCCAGGATGGAGTGGGAGGGCGTGCCTATCGATACGACGCTCGTCGAGCGCCTGAAAGATTGCTGGAAGGACATCCGGCTAGGCCTCATCCGGCAGATGGACCGCTTTGGCTTCTACCGAGCGGACGGCACTTTCAGCTTCGCCAACTTCGACGCGTTTATCGAGCGACACGGTCTGAGTTGGCCACGCACCGAGACGGGCCGGGCGAAGATGGACGATGACACACTCAAGGGAATGTTGGCGGCATATCCCCAACTCGCCGAGTTTCGGGAGCTTCGGTCCACGCTCGACAAGCTGACGCTGAACAAATTGGCCGTCGGCCCCGACGGGCGAAATCGGACGATGATCTCGCCCTTCGGTACCGTGACCAGCCGGAATGCGCCGTCCACCACCAAGTTTGTTTTTGGGCCTGCGAAGTGGATAAGGCACCTCATCGTGCCGCCCGAAAGACAGGCCATCGCCTATCTCGACTGGAGATCGCAGGAGATCGCAATCGCCGCCGGTCTAAGTGGTGACCCACAGATGCGGGCGGCCTATGCGACCGACCCGTACTTGTCGTTCGCTATCAGCATTGGCCTCGCCCCGCAGGGCGCGACCCGGCAGACCCACGGGACCGTCCGCGACGCGATGAAGCCGGTCATACTCGGCGTGAACTATGGCCTCGGGGCGCAGTCTCTGGCCCACCAAACGGGTAAGTCGGTCAAAGAAGCCATGCGTCTGCTCGACGCCCACCGCGATACGTATCCGGTGTTCTGGGCGTGGCTGGAGGGCATCATCGAAATGGGTTCCTGCGGACAGGTTATTGAGACTCGGCTTGGATGGCCAGTGCAGCCGCGTTGCGAGAAGTTCCGCAACCACCGGATGCTGCAAAACTTTCCGATGCAGGCGAATGGCGCGGACTGCTTGCGCGTGGCAGCCTGTGAGGTGACAGAGGCCGGACATCGCATCTGCGCACCGGTTCACGACGCGCTTGTCCTGATTGGTGATGCGGAGACCATCCACGAGGAGGCGCGACAGGTTGCGGCTATCATGACCCGCGCCGCGACCACCATCGCCCGGATTGAGGTGCCAGTAGATTGCGCCATCACTATGCCCGGAGAGCGGTACAACGAGCCGCGCGGCAGGGCGATGTTCGACACTGTCCTGGACCAGATTGATGGCAAAGTTTGACCTGTCCAACTTCGCGGTTTCGCCGGAGGAACTGGAAAAAACAACACCGCCGTTATCCGGCGAGGTGCCGCGCCGGATAACGGCGACCCGGTCCAGTACTAAAAAAGGTCCTCCTAATACTGACCCAACCAGGGGCAATGATTTCACGATCCTTTCGATGAAGGACGTACGCCGATATCTTCCGCCGGCCAGTCGACTCTACTGCGCAATCCATCAGCGGATGCGGATGCGGGGTGAGACATGGATTAAGGCTGACGCCAAATTGTTCGAAGCGGCGGGTATCGAGAAGCGTACCGCGAGACGACGCGCCGTGAATGCTCTAGAGACTGTCGGGGCTATAATCGTCAAGAGATCGCCGGGCCGATGCTTCCTTCTAACTTTGGGTTAGGTAACATCCGAGGGTTGATCAAAGGCTTGGCACAAGACCGCTGGAAACGGGTGCCGACCCTGATTAACTAAAGAGGTCATTCAAGCTCGAAGGTGGAAACTTTTCCGACGAGCAGACGTTTGTGCAAGGCGCAGCGATTGACTGCTTTGCGGACAAAATTAGCTTTCGCTGCACTTGCACCAATGACCGTTTTTTCTGGTATTCATGGCCCAGTTTCTTTGCAAAACCCACGTCCAAAATGGTCTATTTTGCAGGCACCAAAAGATGTGTTTTTGGTCGAGCTAGTACCGAATTCAAGGTGCAAATAGATAGCTAAGCTAAAGCCAGATAGATATCTAGAACTCTGCAAATTCCGGGACGTTGCCAAGCCGAATGAGGAAACTTGGTGATCCGACTTCGCCACTGTTCGGATCTTCGCTGACCATGTAGGCATCGGCGCCAGCGCAATCGTCGGATTGCGCTTCTCTTTCTGCTCTGTTTTGTGCTTCCGCTGCCGTGGAGTATTCAAATTGCTTGCCAATTTTCAAGCTTCCTTGCCCTCCGCGTCCTGGCTTCTGTTCGACATATGTCTGGCAGATATAGTGAACTTTTTCTGAGCTCTCATCTGAGTTTGTCATGGCATATCCTTGAAACGAGTACGGGCGCTACTGATGCTTGAGATAAACAGTGCTCGCTAGCCGCTTTATTTGTGTTTCGCTCAATCGAGTCGCGCGGAGAGGAGGGCCAACGATCATGTCACCGCTTTTTGGCGGGCTTCGGCGGACAGGCTTCAGATGGAGTCGTCGCATCCCTTTCGAGCCTAGTTTTGCGAAGCCGGGCGTTCTTGATCTGTCTTTGCTCTGCTTCTTCGTTGACCATTTCCCTAACGACCCGCGTTGTTTTGTCCATCGGCGTTTCCGCCTTGGGAACGTGTGCATTGAAGACAGTTGATTTTTTAAGCTTTGCCAATGGTTATTCTCCTATCCGTTTTCAACGGCGCATTTGTCAGTTGAGTATTTCAAATTGATGCCGGGTGATTGCCTGGTCCTTGAGAGACACGCGCGTGTCGTAAAGGACTGCGATGGAGCAGCTTTGTCTGAACGTCAGGAGCGGACATAGCTTTCATCAACGCACTATAGTTCATTTGGAATCTCATTTCCGATCCTACGCTCTGTGTCGAATGGGATGTGCCGATGACAAGATGATCGCTTGTTGCACCGATGAGTCTATTCCTGGGAGGCATAGAAAGCCCGAAAACGTCTGTATCTTGCTGACCAATGGCGAGAACTACTTGTGTGCTCTGTCCACTTTTTGGGACAAGGTGAAGTCTTTTGAATACCGGGTCGCAGATGCTCTGTGGGTAAGATGAAGGTTTGGACCCTGTTTCAATGACCTCGGCGACAAGCGTAAAGGCATCCGTATACATCCCGCCTATTTGATCTCCGGAAACCGGATCAACGCCCAGCAGTATTGCTTCCCCCAGCCTTAAATCGTTGATGCGACCAGCTGGGTGTCTACTTAAGGCCCAAGGAAGGTTGGCCGAGTTACCACCAGATACCATCTGAAGGAAGGGACCACACTGTCCCTCTATGTCATTTGCCAGGCCAGACAAGGTGTCCATGTCTGCGGCAATCGGGGCAATTCCGCTCAGACATGCGAAGTTCGCTCCGATGCCCTTCAGCGCGACACCTGGCATATCCACCACTTGTTGTGCAATTGAGCCTAGGTATTTTGGCATGATCCCTTCGCGTAGATCGCCCATCTCAACCATCAAGATAATGCCGTGAATGCAGCCCTTCCGGATCGCGGCGGCGGCCAGAGCGGTAATCACGAGGATCTCTGTGTTGTAGCTTGCCTCACAGTACTGGACGACCTGATCAACCTGGCTCAGCATTGGTGTACGGATCAAGGTGATCGGGCATGTCATGCCCGCATTGCGTAACTTCCGAACGTTGCTAAGACGCGCTTCTGCAAGTCCCACAGCGCCACCGTCCAGCATGGCCCGAGCGATGGTTGGATGCCCGCACACTGCTTTGGTCACACCAGTAACGCTGATGCCGCGAGTCTTGAGGCCCCCGATCACAGTCTTTGCATTGTGGCGTATCTTGCTCAGATGCACCTCAATGCGAGGTGTACTCATATCGCAGCCACAGGTGTGGGTTGATGCAACCCAGGATAGGCGGCGACAACCATTGCAAGCAAATACGATGCTGGCCGGCTGAGTACATCCGTTACAGGCAGCCCGAGTATTTGTGACTGTGCGGCGATAGTTTCGGTAATCTCGGCCTCAGACATCCCCTCGTGATTGAGCGTGACGCCGATGACTTTTGTGTCAGCAAACGCTTCGATGAGGGCAATCTCACTTGCAGGTTTAGGCATTGGCATATTGGGAAAATCACAGCGATGTGCGCGCTTTGGAGCGTGCTGAAGGATCACGGCGTCCGGCTGGCTGCCCCGCAGGATAAAGGCGGATGTGCAGAACGCCGGATGACTTAACGCCCCTTGACCTTCGATCAATATGACATCGGGTTGTTCAGCCTCGGAAGCGTCAACAATCGCACCTTCAAGCTCGCCGCAACAAAACTGCGGCGGCACGGCATCCATTGCCACTCCATATTTTGCACCCTGCATCAAACCCGTCTGGCCCGTACCAACAAGAACAGTCTTGATGCCCCTTGCGTTCAAAGCGCGGGCCAATACGGTCGCTGTTGTCCGTTTTCCAATGGCGCAATCGGTTCCAAGAACCGCTATGCGCAGTGCCTTCACTCCTGCAATACTTCCGTCGAACAGGCGCATATCCTTGCTGGGTTTAGGTTTTCGAATATCGCGTATGGTGACTTTGCGTTCGACCGCAAAAGCCGCGATTTCTAGATCATCGCTCAGATATTCATGCAATCCACTGACGATGTTCATACCTAGTGAAATCGCGTCGAGAACAACGTCGCGATCTGTCGATGAGAGTCTCCCCGTAGATGGTGCCATCCCGTAAATGAGGGTATCTGGGATGACGGTTTCATGGGCGACAGCAGCGTCCAAACTTCTAAAGACCGGAATGTGGTTTACTGCATCGTCAAGAATCTGCCCGCTGTCTTCGCCGTCGTGGTTGCTATCGATGACAGACAGGATCCTGTAGGCCTCTGAATGACGAACAAGGCCATTAGCAGTTTTGCCATCAATGTTGGCGAAGTTACCTTGGCAATAGACAATCGCAGTTGTTGGCGAGACGATCTGAGTGGTCGAGGTTGATCTTATGGGTTCATCGCTGGTCAATGGCGGCGCTTGTGCACCGCTGACGGGACGACGGATAGTGTTAGCCGCGCTAAAGTCGGTTTTCATGATGTTTCCTTTTTGTGGTCGACACCGAAGGCAACGCTGCCGTCACCATTGGGTAATGAAGTCGAGAATATCGTGCCGCACGCTCAGTTATCGAGAATGCAAAGTCCCTTAGATAACTTGAAATTCTTGTTGCAGTCCCACCGGTTTCCGGACCTGTCGAGATGGGCATTCGCAGGAAGGTCTATTACGTCACAGCTCGCACCTGAGGCAGCGTATCCCCGCTCGCACTTCCATCCCGTTCCGTAACTTGCATCGTCAAAGAAGGCATGTTCAGGGATCATAACGGGCGCGCACGACCCATCTTGTGCAAAGTACCCACGTTCGCATGTCCAGGGTCGGCCGTAACCTGATGAATTCAGATACGCGTTGGCCGGGACTTCAATAGCGACGCAAAGGTCGTCCGATGCTTCGAACCCCCGTTTGCATTTCCACGCTGGCCCATAGGTAGTAGCTGCCAGGTAAGCGTTTGCGGGTACGACAATTTCTTGGCACATGTCGTCGATTTTGAGAAAACCGCGGGAGCAATGCCAGCGCTCACCTGATGGATCAAGAAACCCGCCATCAGGTACAATCACCGCAACACAGGCCGTGTCATCCTTCTTGCGAAAACCATGAAGACATTCCCAACCAGAGCCATAGGTGCGGTTGGTCGGATACGCATTTGCTGGCACTATGACAACGGCGCAGACATCGCCACTCAGCCTATACCCGGCGTTACATTTCCAGCCGTCACCGTAGCTCTTTGCAGTGGCATTTTCAGGCACAGGTTGCGATGTGGATTGAGCATATGCAGGCGTTGAAAACAGAAGCAGAGCACAGATTGGGAGCACAATCAGAGCCGCAATCATCTGAATGCCTGGTGACGGATGCGCTCCCCAGATCGCCTGACAGAGTTGCGGCATTGCCTTTGAGTTATGATCCATCCAGCTCAAGCCCCGCGATACAGGCATCTGCAAGGTCACGGCTTGGCGTTTCCGACCCCGGCAACGTAGCCCAACCCGTATCCATCATAGCCTTGCGGCGACTGAAGCCAGAGGCCTCTTGGAGGGTTACGATTATTTCTTCGCGCCTGGGGTCGGCCGCTGACCTGTTCAGGCAAACCGGCACCATCGCGAGCGTCACTTCTTCGCTTGCATGGTCCTTCGCCAATTCTTGAGCGCTGCCGCTGGTTGTCCAACCGCCCCAAGTAAAGCCAAGGATTGAGACCGCAATCGCACCACACAACGCACCGTAGATGCCTGGTTTCGTCCATTCTGGAAATGTCATTTTGGATCCTCTGGCGGAGAAAGCGCCGCCGCGCTGTTTTGTGTCTTTTTGCGCGTTCTTATTCTCGCGCTAGGGCCGTTCCCAAGGCGCGATGACCGATAGGCGCAGTTCGAGCTACTGAAACTTCATTTGATCAACAGTTGCGTTGTAGTTCCTTGGCAAGCCATTGCTGCGTCTGATCACCACAACGGATCAACAAACGTCACAATCGATGTGGTCGTGCGCGATAACATCGGCAACCTTCCCAAACATCAGATCCCAATCAGAGGATGTGACAGCTGAATTTTCATGATGGAAGAACTTAGTTTACTCTGGCAGGCGATACGCCTAGGCCGCAGAAAACCAGAACTTTAGTAGACTTAACATAGCCACTTGGCGACGGTATTACAACGTTCATGGGCCCAACGCTTATTTCAAGACCCGATACTGATGAAAGCACTAGGCTCAACCCGGTATTCGCCTTGTGTATCGGCAAATCCGTGACCACTTATGGAGCCTCATTAGCATGCCACTCTGAAGCCGACATTCGCTGCATCACAGAAAACATGTAGTTTGGGCTCGGAGCCGTCATTCTCTGCAGCGACTACGAACGTCCGCTTTCGGTGGTAGGCCCGAATTATGTGCCCCGAAACTGACCCTATGCCGCGCGACCAGGTTTGTGCTAACATAGGTCAGCAATGCTAACCTAACATAGGGGGTAACCATGGCTGGTAAAAAGAAGCCAGGTCCCGCAAAATCGCCAATTGGTCGACGAGTGCGCACGATGCTCGATGCACGGTGCATTGAGGAGGCAGAAGGCATAATCGACGCTGTTATCTCTGCTGCCAAATGTGGAGACATCTCCGCGGCCCAGACACTGCTGAACCGGATCTATCCCCCTAGAAGGGGATGCCTGATCACATTCGAGCAGTTTCCAGTAAACGATGCCAAAGACATCAGGCTGGCCTACGATCACTACGAGCGATTGGCTGCGGACGGAAAGATCAGTACCGATGAGCTCGGACAACTTACCGCTCTCGTTGAGCGGAAGGCGAAGGCGTTTGAACTGATCGAACAGGAACGCCGCATTCAGGAGCTGGAAGATCAGATTTCTGAATTGAAGGCAGGGCTGATGCCAAGGGTCGCCTGAGGTGGCAAAACGAGACAGGCAACTCAGCAAATTGTCCGACGAAGTCGGGCGGCTTTGTACCCTAATGAGTGCGGTGTCTATGGAGGACTATGCCAGCCCTTCTCTTTGGGCTGCCAAGGCATTGGGTCTTGAGCTGGACGATTGGCAAGCTGAAATCATGGAGGCTGAAGCAAATCGGATCTGTGTGGTGGCTAGCCGCCAATCCGGCAAGAGTACCGTTACCGCGGCTCGAGCGGCCTATACTGCTCGCACGAACCCGGGGTTCCGCATCGTGGTAGTCTCTCCAACTTTCCGCCAATCAAGCGCTCTGCGAACGAAGGTTGTGGGCTGCCTTCAAAGGGCTGAAGTGCACCATGGCCAATCGAGAGAAGAGATCCGCCTCTTAAACGGCTCCAGCATCATTGCCCTGCCGGGAGATGATCCGGACAAAGTGCGCGGAGCGACAGCAGACCTGGTCATCATTGATGAATGCGCTTTTGTGAAAGAGGACGTTGCTGCAGCGATACTGCCGATGTTGACTTCAACAGGCGGCGATCTGATCGCCGTCAGCACACCAAATGGACCGCAGGGACTGTTTCACGAGTTGGCGACAGACAAGGATGCGCACGTGATCAATGTACCGGCGGAACGCATTGCTCGGTTTGACGAGGACACGCTTTCCGATCTTCGTACCCGCCTAGGTCCCGCCCGAGCTTCACAAGAACTCGACTGCGCCTTTGTCGTGGCAAATCGTTCTGTTTTCGACGCCAACGCGCTGGCCGCGATGTTTGGGGACGGCGTGGCAACTGCTCCAGATTTGGGCGAGATCAAACTAGCGGCTGCGAAAGAAGATAGTGATATCTCCGCTCAACAGGAATCGGCCAGACGAAGAAAGGAACATAGCGAACTGAGCGGCCTACGACGTCCACACACGGATATGTGGGGGGTCTTCTAATGGCACAGTCTGATCGGACATCGAAGCGCGTTGCTTTCGGCAGGGTTCTCACCGCTGGTGGGGGAGGACCCAACCAACCGGTGGTGGTGATCTGCTCGTCTAGCGTCTGGACTGCCGACGGGCAAAGCAAGGACGGCTATGCTTGGACGTTGCACCCTGCAACCCTTGTTCCACATTGGTGTGTCGTCCGAGATGGAGATGCGCGCACAATCCGGGAGATCGTCGACGCTGATCTCGAAACATGGCGAGAGAGCCGCAATCCCTCGGCACCAGCTGTGGTTCTAAGTGATGTTGGTCAGAACCTTGCCGCATCTGATCTCCTAACAAGCCGCTCTGGCTGGGAAGACCCGACGACTTTCGCAAACGTCCTTGTCAATGGTTCGACATGTGATGGCACTGAGTATGACGTGCATGGCCGACAAATTATCGGCGCCAGATTCCTTGTGTCTTGGTTTGATCGAATGCTCTGGAAGAACCCGAAACACGTCGCTCCGCCTCTAGGGGCATTTGGTGCCCCATGGGTCCAAGACAGGATCATCCTGGCCTTCGATGCGAACGAGTATTCGGTTCCCAACGGCGGGCTTACGTGGGAGGCCGTCGGTCGCGGTGCAGCGTCCGCCGAGGCTCTGACCCGACGCCCGGGCATCGGTGATGCGGATGCACTGGCTGGCCTCTCGGCGGATGAAACCGTGGCGATTGCGCTGATGTTGCAATTCTGGGCGGCCTATAATCATGCGCCAGTCAGTAACTCTGGTCCAATTCATTACCGTGCCCCGCACCTTGTTTTATGATTGTTGCCGGTCTCGATCTTGCAAAGCGTTCAGATCATTCTGCACTGGTCATAATCAAAGCTGGAAATATGTTGACCGTGACGCACGCGTTGCGATTACCGCACCGTCCTTACCGCGAGCAGATAGAAGCGCTTAGGCCAGCCCTGTTAGGTGTTGATCGCTTTGCCTTTGACGGCACCGGCGTTGGCGATGCCGTGGGGGAGATGTTGCCCAACATCAGTGCGACAGGAGTGGTAACGACCAGCTCCAACTCCAAACCTCGGGTATCCGATGATGGTCGGATCATGATTTCCAAGCAGTCACTGATCGGAGGCATAAGCTCGGCTTTGGCTTGCGGGCAGCTAAGAGTTGCTCCAAACGCTCCGGGGCGCGCAGACTTAGCTGCTGAAATGGCGGCTTTCGTTGCGATTCCCGGATCCAGGAAGATGGATGCCAGTCGAGGTCATCACGACGATTTGGTCATGGCGTTAGGATTAGCGGTGTTGGCGGCATGTTCCTAGCAAGACAAAAGACACAGGTTCAAATGTTAGCCGCAGTTTATCAGAAGGGGTGCGATGCGCTTGTGACGTCGACTTGTGGGGCAAATTGTGGGGCGCAAAAATAAACTAACAAAAGTTATGTTTATAATCAATATTTTAAGTGGTTTATATGGCTGGGGTGGTAGGATTCGAACCTACGATACACGGTACCAAAAACCGCTGCCTTACCACTTGGCTACACCCCAACGGTGAGCGGCTGTCTACGATTGTTGTCGGCGGGGTTCAAGAGCTATTTGCAAAAAATGAGACCGCGATACGAAAATTTTTTCTGACCATTATTTGGTATCGATCAGCACGGCTCCGGCGCGGTTTCCGGCCTGTACCATTTCGTGTGCAGCGGCGCAGTCTGCCAGTGAAAATACCTTTTGAAGCGGGCAGATCAAAGCGCCGTCCGTCAACGCCTGATGAAGGGTTTTCACGGCAGCAGTGCGCATTTCCGGTGGCAATAGATAGATCAGGATTGTCTCAAGCGTAACGGCTTTGAACATCATCGATCCGAACGGAAAGACAGGTGCCATGTTTTGGGCAGAGCCATAGGTATTGATACGTCCGTTCTCGGCGATCACAGCGGTGTTCGTTTCGATATTTTGTCCAAACTCGACATCAACGATTCGGCTGAGTGTCTGCCCGCCATTCGCCTCCAGAATCTCGTCTGCAAGAGCCTCGCTGGCATAGTCCAGCACCACATCTGCTCCGGCTATATTGACCCTATCAAAGTTTCGGGGGCTCGCAGTTGTGATAACGCGCGCGCCGGCCCATTTTGCAAGCTGAACCGCTAGATAACCGACCGTACCTGCGCCGCCGTGAATCAGAATCGTTTGGTCTTTGGGTGTTCCGCCCGAGAAGACGGCATGGCATGCCGTCAGGCCGGGGATACCCAGAATCGCGCCTGTCTCAAGCGAAACAGCATCCGGCAGCTCAACAGCCTGAGTACTGGGTAAGGTAATGTGGCTGGCGGCTGTGCCAAAGGCGCGCTGCCATTGCCCGTTCCAGATCCAAACACGTTGACCGATCCGTGAGGTGGGAACACCGTCCCCGACAGCCGAAATAACACCTGACCCGTCGCTGTGGGGGATGATCACAGGGAAAGGAGGCTCCGTCACGCCCGGACGGGTTCCCGCGCGGGCTTTGATGTCCGATGGGTTGACGCCTGAAAATGCCAGCTCGACGGTAACTTCGCCTGGACCCGGAGGAACCGGAGGGAGATCTTGCAGGCGCAAGACATCGGCTGCGTCTCCGAAAGCGGAATAGGTGACTGCGCGCATGAAAACCTCCGATTTTTTCGGAGTATCACAACAAACCGGCAGGAAACTCAATGGGGGTATTGCCGGTTGCCAGACCAGCAAGGTCAAGGCTTTATTCGCGGATTTCGGCCGGATCGACGCCCCACAGATTCGACTTCAGCGTCCAGCCCCGATAGCCGCCCGCCGTGATACGACACCAGTCCAGCGAACACGTGCCAAGGCGGGCCACGACGCCGGTCTCGAAATGCGCATTCGCCGGTGAATTGGAATCGGGGCGGGCATAGACGGGCAGCATGTCGGATTCGATCAGCACCGTGCGCACACCTGACAACAAGGCATAGTGCACCCAGCCACCGGCACCGTCGCGGTCCTGAACTTTGCGCCAGTTGCCATATTCCGCCGTCACTTGCAGCGGCATGCCGCGCCGTTTGAACACCCAATCGATTCGATGGCTCAGCGAAGGCCCGCGCCGCACGTTCCCTTCTGCTGCTTTCATGGACACATAGCGCGGCAGGGGCAGGTTGGTGACAGATCCACGTTGATCCTCGGCATGTGCGGCCCAGGAACCGAACATGACCAGAAATGCGGATATCGCCGCCAGACATCGGCTTTTTACCGGTCGAATACCACTCACTGACTGCCCGCTCTTATGCCCGTTGATCCGATTATGAAAAAAGGTCGACTCAATGCCAATGGGGTTCTTGTGCCCCGCCTTATCCTGCGCCACGATGCCATGGCGCGCGTCTGTTTGCAAAGCAGTGGGAGGGCCGAGGTGCCAAGAGAACGTCTGAGTGTTGTCGTTACGCGACGGTTGCCCGAAGCAGTTGAAACCCGGTTGAGCGAGTTGTTTGATGTGCGCCTGCGCGATGACGACACGCCGATGACAAGAGATGAGCTAGTGGCCGCGATACAGGAAGCCGATGTTCTGGTGCCCACGGTGACGGATGCGATTGATGGCGGCCTTTTGGGTCAAGCGGGAGAAAACCTGAAGCTGATTGCCAATTACGGGGCGGGTGTCGACAATATCGATGTGTCTACAGCGCGACAGCGCGGCATTCTGGTGTCGAACACGCCCGGCGTGCTGACAGATGACACTGCCGATATGACAATGGCCCTGATCCTGGCCGTCACGCGACGCATTCCTGAAGGGCTGAGCGTGATGCAGCAGGGTGATTGGTCCGGCTGGGCCCCAACCGCCTTTCTGGGTGGTCGGATCGGTGGTCGCCGTCTGGGTATTCTAGGGATGGGTCGGATCGGGCAGGCCGTTGCGCGGCGTGCCAGCGCATTTGGAATGCAGGTTCATTACCATAATCGCCGCAGGCTGCGCCCCGAGACTGAACAAGAACTGGAGGCAACCTATTGGGAAAGCCTTGATCAGATGGTCGCTCGAATGGATGTGATTTCGGTCAATTGCCCTTCAACGCCGTCGACCTTCCACCTGATGAATGCGCGTCGTTTGAAGCTTATGAAGCCGTCAGCCGTGATCGTGAATACTTCGCGCGGTGAAGTTGTCGACGAAAATGCCCTGACCCGGATGATTCGAGCGGGCGAAATCGCGGGCGCAGGGCTGGACGTTTACGAACAGGGCACCGACGTGAACCCGCGGTTGCGGCAGCTGCCCAACGTCGTGTTGTTGCCGCATATGGGGTCGGCCACGCTGGAGGGGCGGATCGAAATGGGCGAGAAGGTCATCATCAACATCAAGACCTTCGAAGACGGCCACCGTCCGCCAGATCAGGTTGTGCCCTCTATGCTCTAAGCCGCTGGAAAGGAGCCTGAATGGACCTGTTTGAAGGGGGATGCCGTTGCGGACGTTTGCGCATCATGGCTTCGGGCTGTCCGCTTCGGGTCGGGGTGTGTCACTGCATTGACTGCCGCAAGCATCATGGGGCTTTGTTCTACGCCGCAGCGATTTTTCCCAGCGATGCCGTCGAAATTTCAGGCCCGTCGCAGGGCTTTGCGGATCGGTTCTTCTGCCCGACCTGCGGTTCTGCGGTTTTTGCGTGTAGTGGTTCTGAGGTCGAGGTGCATCTGGGATGCCTCGACGTGCCCAACCAATTGACGCCTACATACGAATGCTGGGTCTCGTGGCGCGAAGGCTGGTTGCCCGAATTCAAGGGGATGAATCGGTTTGACCGAGATCGGGATGAATTTGGACAATAGGTGTCGTGGCGAAACCTTGCTGTGAAGTCACGCCTAAACGGCGAACCGTTGCAGTGCGCGGTCATTGCTTACAGGTTTGAAACAAAACGAAGTATTGGAGGATTTGATCAGATGAGATGTGTTTCCGCTTTATTACTTTCGGCAGTTGCGTTTTCGACGCCGGTCCTTGCTAAGGAGGCTGCTGATGCCGTTGCACCCGAAACTGCCTCGGAAGGGCAGGTGCAGGCCCTGACAGACGAAGTCATCGCAGCGCTTGAGGCCAAGCTGGACGGTGTTCCGGTTACATCTGAGAACTGGATGGTGGCCGCCGCCAACCCATTGGCGGTTGAAGCCGGGGCCAAAGTATTGCGCGCAGGCGGGTCCGCTGCGGATGCGATGGTAGCCGTACAGGTTGTACTGGGTTTGGTCGAGCCGCAATCCTCGGGTCTGGGTGGTGGCGCGTTTTTGGTCTGGTACGACGCAGCAACTGGGCAGATGACAACGTTGGACGGGCGCGAAACCGCACCACAGGCGGCCACACCAATAATGTTTCACGACGAAAACGGTGAGCCGCTGAAATTCTTTGATGCGGTCGTTGGAGGATTGTCGGTGGGAACTCCGGGCACGCCTGCTTTGCTGGAAGAGGCCCATCGTCGCTGGGGACGCTCTCCCTGGCCCAGCTTGTTCGCTGATGGAATCCGTCTGGCAGATGAGGGCTTTCTGGTCTCGCCGCGCTTGGCCAGCCTTGTTGAAAACGATGCCGAGCGCCTGTCGCGCTTTCCCGAAACGGCTGCGTATTTTCTGCCGGGTGGAGAACCTTTGCAGCAAGGGCAGCGCCTGATGAATTCGGCCTATGCCGATACCTTGCGTGTGCTGGCCAGTGACGGGGCCGCAGGATTTTATGGCGGTGAGATCGCTGCCGATATTGTCCGCACGGTGCAGAACGCTCCGGGCAATCCCGGTGTTCTGTCCGGCATTGACTTGGCGCTGTATCAAGTGAGCGAACGTGAACCGGTTTGTGCCGAATACAGCGCGTATGAGGTTTGCGGAATGGGGCCGCCATCGTCCGGTGCGCTGACTGTGGGGCAGATTTTGGGGATGCTGAACAGCTATGATCTGGCAGCGATGGGTCCCGAAAGCGCAGAAGCCTGGCGGTTGATCGGAGACGCCTCTCGCCTCGCCTTTGCAGATCGTGGTCGTTACATGGCCGACAGTGATTTTGTTCCCATGCCCACAAAGGGGTTGGTTGATCCGGACTATCTTGCGCAGCGTGCGGCTTTGTTGGAAACCGAAGGTGCGTTGGCCGAAATCGCTCCGGGGCAGCCTGAATTCGACCATGCGCTGAACTGGGCAGACGACGTATCGCTCGAATTACCCTCGACCTCGCATATCTCAATCGTGGACGGCTACGGCAACGTGTTGTCGATGACGACGACCATAGAAAACGGCTTTGGATCGCGTCTGATGACGAACGGGTTTCTGTTGAACAACGAACTGACGGACTTCTCGTTCAAAACCCATAGCGACGGAGTGCCGATTGCCAACCGGTTGGAACCCGGAAAACGTCCGCGTTCTTCCATGAGCCCAACCATAGTGATGCAGGACGGCGCGCCGGTTCTGGCCATCGGCTCGCCGGGCGGCAGCCGTATCATTGGCTATGTCGCGAAATCGATCATCGCCTGGGCTGATTGGGATATGGACGTACAGCAAGCGCTGTCCTTGCCGCATCTGGTCAATCGTTTCGGGACTTATGATGTCGAGGCTGGTAGCGCCGCCGAAGGGTACACGGATGCGCTGGTTTTGCAGGGCTTTGAGGTTAATCCGCGCGATCTGACATCGGGCCTGCATGCCATCGAAATCGGTGACGTGCTGAGCGGGGGCGCCGACCCGCGTCGCGAAGGGATTGCGCTGGGCGAATAAGCCCTCGGTATTTGTGGGGATTGCCCACACTCTGCGGGCCTTTTAGTCATAGGTTGAAAGGCCCGCAGTGTTTTGGGCAGCGGAGGATGACAATGGTACAAGCTACGGCCTTGCCTAGAAATGAAACAGGCATAGAAACCGCGATCAGCATTCTCAAACAACGTTTCGGCGACAGGCTGCAAACAGGCGCCGCGATCCGGGAACAGCACGGCCACACCACAACATGGATCGAAAACCAAAGCCCGGACGCCGTAGTTTTCCCGCACACGACGCAAGAGGTTTCGGACATCGTCAAAACCTGTGCCGCGCATGGGGTGCCGGTGATCCCGTTTGGAACTGGAACGTCGCTGGAAGGGCATGTGAACGCGCCGGCTGGTGGCATCTCGGTCGATCTGATGCAAATGGACAAGGTGCTGGCGGTTCATGCCGAAGATCTGGATTGTGTCGTGCAGCCTGGCGTGACCCGCGAGGCGCTGAACACCCATTTGCGAGATCAAGGCCTGTTCTTTCCGATTGATCCCGGGGCCAATGCCTCGCTTGGCGGTATGGCTGCCACGCGCGCCTCGGGCACCAATGCAGTGCGGTATGGGACGATGAAGGACAATGTCCTCAGCCTCGAGGCGGTCATGCCAGATGGCCAGATCATCCGTACAGGGCAAAGGGCCAAGAAATCCTCGGCTGGGTATGATCTGGCCCGCCTTCTGATCGGGGCCGAAGGAACGCTGGGGATCATCACCGAACTGACCCTGTGTCTGCAAGGCATCCCCGAAGCGATTAGCTCGGCCCGATGCTCGTTTCCAACTGTGGATGCGGCCTGCCGCGCAGTGATGATGACTATACAGTATGGCATTCCTGTCGCCCGAATTGAGTTGCTGGATGAAATGTCGGTTCAGGCGGCCAACGCCTATTCCGGGCTGAACCTGCCGGAAACGCCGTTGTTGTTGTTGGAGTTCCATGGCTCTGAAGGCGGTGCCGTGGAACAAGCCGAGACCTTTGGTCAGATCGCTGAAGAATTCGGCGGTACCGATTTTGCCGCGACTTCGACCACCGAGGACCGAAACAAGCTGTGGCAGGCGCGGCATGACATGTATTGGGCCTGCCTGCAACTGCGCCCCGGCGCGCGGGGTATCTCCACGGACGTCTGTGTGCCGATCTCGCGTCTGGCCGAATGTGTGACGCAGGCTCAGAAAAAGGCCGACGACCTCGGTCTTCTGGCCCCCATCGTGGGGCATGTAGGAGACGGCAATTTCCACACGCTGCTGCTGATCGACATGGAAAGCGCCGATGAAGTTGCCAAGGCTGACGCCTTTGTCGGCTGGCTGAACGATCTTGCGATCTCGATGGAAGGCACCTGCACCGGGGAACATGGTATCGGGCAAGGCAAACGGCCTTATCTTGAAAAAGAACTGGGGCCTGCCACCCGGTATATGGCCGCAATCAAGGCCGCGCTGGACCCCGACAACATCATGAACCCCGGCAAGATTTTGTCTGATCGCCCCTAGCGGATTTCGCGATCTGGTCGGTTTTGTGCCCTCAAAACGTCCACTTGTTCTGGATTCTTACAGCCGAATACAGACAGGTGGTCGACATGAGCGCGAAATATTTGGCAGGCCTTGTTACAATCTGCGGATTGGCGGTTGCAGGGCTTGACTATTATCAACAAGCCCAGGCATCGGAAAACGGTCTGAATATGAAAGATTATTTGGCTTCTGTGTCGGCGCGCGCCGGGTTTACGGACACCCTTGCTGAAGCAGAATCCCAAGTTTCCCAACCACAGGAACCAGCGGCGCAAAAACCCTCAGGCGAGGGCGGCAAACTGGTCTGCGTTACAGTCGGGACCAGCAAACGCTGCAGCTCTAGCGGGTGAACCAAGCGGCCAGATAGGTGATCTGCGACCTGCATTCGATGTTCGGGTCGTTTTTTTCCTATCACTGGTCGGATGAATGTCGCGCGTTGCCCCCTAAGTGCGCCATATGGTGTCAGCTGAATTCAAGGGGAGACGCCCGGTTATGAAAACCCAAGTCAAAGCATTGGTCGTTGGCGGTGGCGCCGTTGGGACCTCGATTGCCTATCATCTGGCCAAAGCAGGCTGGGACGATGTGATGTTGATCGAACGGGACGAGCTGACGTCGGGCTCGACCTGGCATGCTGCTGGTTTGCTGCCACTGTTCAACATGTCCTATGCGACAACTCATATTCACAAGTATTCGGTCGACTTCTACAAGACACTGGAAGAAGAAACCGGACTGAATGCGGGCTTTGCTGTTGTTGGTAACCTGCGCATGGCGCAGACGCAGGACCGCATGGACGAATACATGCTCTATGCCTCCACGGCCGAGACCTGTGATGTCAAATACGAATGGTTGACCCCGGGTCAGATCAAGGAACGCTGGCCGCTGATCGAGACCTCTGATCTGAAAGGTGCGATCTATCATACCGAGGATGGTTACATTAATCCCGCCGATGTGACGCAGGCGATGGCAAAGGGTGCCCGTCAGCGTGGAGTGGACATCGTGCGGAAAATGCAGGCCGATGCGTTCCATTGGAACGGTACTCATTGGGAAGTCACCTGCACCAAGATGGTCGAAAAGGGCGGCAACCTCGTTCCGTCCGATGAGCAGGTCGTGATCACTGCCGAGCATGTTGTGACCGCTTCCGGAAACCATGCGCAGCGTACGGCCAAAATGCTGGGCATCAAAATGCCCGCGATCCCGGTTGAGCATACGTTCATCGTCATGGACAAAGACCCCGAGCTGGTCAAATGGCGTGAAGCTGGTAACCCCGAACACCCCGTTGTGCGCGATGCTGACAACGAATCCTACGCGCGTGAAGAGCGCGGCGGCTGGATTCTGGGCATCTATGAACATGGCGCGCCTGCGCAGTTCGAACATGGCGTGCCGGACAGCTTCCGTGCCGACCTGTTCCCGCTGGACCTCGACCGCATCGCCGATCAGTACATGGCGATGGCCGAACGCGTGCCGTCCTGCGCCGAATCCGGTCTGAAAGACGATTTCAACGGCCCGATCTGCTACACCCCCGACGGCAACCCGCTGGTTGGCCCGGCTCCGGGCCTGCGCAACATGTGGCTGGCCGAAGGTTTCTCGTTCGGCATCACCGCTGCGGGCGGCACCGGCTATTATCTGGCACAGATGATGGTCGATGGCGAAGCCGAGATCGACATGGCCTCGCTGGACCCCAAACGCTACAGCAGCAACTGGATGACCACCGAGTTCGCGGCACGCAAGAATGAAGAATGCTATGAGCACGTCTACATTCTGCACCACCCCGACGAAGAGCGTGCGGCCTGCCGCCCGTTGCGGACTGTTCCGGCGTACGATCGTCAGAAAGCGCGTGGCGCACAGTTTGGCTGGGTCAATGGATGGGAGCGCCCGAACTATTTTGGTCCGTTGGATGCACCCGAAAACTTCGACCATGACGCCCGCTCGTTCCGCCGCGGTGGCTGGTGGCAGCATGCCGTTGACGAAGCCAAGGCGATCCGAGAAGGCGTTGGCCTGATCGACGCGTCGGCCTTCACCAAGCATGTCGTCAAAGGCCCCGGTGCGACCCAGTTCCTGGATTGGTTCACCTGCAACAAGCTGCCCAAGGTCGGTCGTATCAACCTGACCTACGCGCTGACTTCGCACGGCACCACCCGCACTGAATACACCATCGTCCGCAACGGCGAGAACAACTACTACATCGTCTCTGCCGGGGCATGGACTGAGTATGACGCCGACTTCCTGCGAAAGGCGGCCGAGGACAAGATGGAGGAGTTCGGTTACATCGAGATCCAGGATGTGACCACTCAGTGGGGCGTCTTCGCCATCGCCGGACCCAAGTCGCGTGACGTTCTGAAAGAGGTCATCAAGGACGCCGACCCGGAAACCGCATTGTCCAACAAGCGCTTCCCATGGCTGTCGGCCCGTCAGATCGAACTGGGCATGTGCCCGGTCAACGCGATCCGCGTGGCCTATACCGGTGAGCTGGGCTGGGAACTGCACCATCCGATCGAGATGCAGAACTACCTGTTCGACCTGCTGGAAAAAGCCGGTGAGAAGCATGGCATGAAGCTGGTTGGTGCCCGCGCCCAGAACTGGCTGCGTCAGGAGAAATCCTATCGCGCATTTGGCACTGAGCTGGGCCGCGACGCGACCCCGCTGGAAGCCGACCTGCCGCGTTTTGTCGATCTTTCCAAGGACTTCTATGGCAAGGCCAAGCTGGAAGAGACTGGCGTGCGCGTGAAATGCTGCACCCTGCTGATCGACGGACCGGAGGATGCCGACCCGTGGGGCCGTGAGGTGCTGTATACCCCAGAAGGTGAGCGCGTTGGCCGTCTGACCTCGGGTGGGTATTCGGTGGCCTTCGAGAAGTCCATCGGCATGGGCTATGTGAAGCCTGAAATGGCCGTCGAAGGCACCAAGCTGAAGGTCAAGATGCTGGATAAGCTGTGGGACGCTGTTGTCACCTGCGACAGCCCCTACGATCCGAAAAACGAGGTCATCCGCAAGGACGGTTGATCAAAGAAAGGCCCCGGAAATTTCCGGGGCCTTTTCTGTTGGTTAGGCGGACAGTTCGTCAAAACACTCCAGCGCTTTGGCCGCGTACATCATGGCTGGTCCACCACCCATCTGAACGGCCATGGCCAATACGTCCGAAACCTCATCTCTCGTCGCACCTGCTTTGATCAGGGCTTCTGTGTGTAAGGTGATACAGGGCTCGCATCGGAGTGTGACCGACATGCCCAAAGCGATGAATTCCTTTGTTTTGTAGTCGAGCGTTCCGCCCTCTTTCACGGCCTTCCCTAGCGCGCCGAACGCGCGCGTTGCGTCCGGGATGGATCCGTTGAGATTACGGAGGCTCTTGCGGGTTGCCGAGAGCTTTTCTTGCCAGTGCATGTCTGCTGCCTTTCACATTTCGCAAATGGAATATGAGGTAAGAAGCAGGGATCTGACTTTGATCTCGATCAGGTCGCTGGTCGCGATGTGATGAATGCAAGATTGTTGGCGGGCATATCGACCGTGTTCAGTACCGTCAGGTCGACATCCTCAAACAGGGCAATCATATCTGTGTCGTCTTTGTAGCCTATGTCCGGATCTTGCTGGGTGAGAGCTTCGTGAAATCTCTTGTCGCCTTCGCTTGTAAGCTGGCCCGAGCGCTTGAATGGTCCGTATAAGACAAATCGACCGGATGGCCTTAGCACTTTGGCAGTCTCGGCGATGATGGTTCGCGTTTCCTGCCAGCTGATCAAGTGTATCAGATTGATCAACAAGATCATGTTTTGTTCGGGGAACCGGACATGCCAGCCTGCGGTTGTGGCATCCAGTTCTCGGGCACGCGCGACGTTCGGTAAATCGCGCGTGTAGGCGTCGATACTGGCACGCCGTTCCGAGTCAATTTCCGTCGGCTGCCACTGGAGGCCGGGCAACAGGTCCGCGAAGGCCGCGATATGCTGACCGGTACCGCTGGCAATCTCTAACGCCTGTCCCTGGGACGGAGCCCAGTCACGCAGCAATGCGCACAAGGCGTCGGAGTTTCGCGATGCCGCCGGGGCCACCAGTTTGCCATCTTCAGCCGAATTGGCAACGCTGGCAGAGGAGGGAAGTCTGCGTTTGATCATTGCTTCAACCTTTCTGGGGTCAACATGGCAACAATCCCAGCGTCAAGGGCAGGAGGAGCTCCTGTAACCAGATCGCAAAGCAACTGAGACGCTGCAGGCGCGGTTTGAAAGCCATAGCCACCTTGTCCAGCGCTCCATATGAATGAAGGGTCCTGAGGGTCTCTTCCAAGTACCAAAGTTCCGTCTGGCGCAAAACTGCGCAACCCGGCCCAGTTTGTTTCGACCCGTGTGACCTTTTCGATCATCAATGCCTCATACCGCGCCAGACCTTCTGCCAGCACCATATCGTCCGCATAAGCATCCTGAGGAGGAACAGGGTCGGCCTCGGATGGCGAGACCAGAAGTTTCCCGGCATCGGGTTTAGCGTACCATGTTTCACCCACACCCAGCATCATGGGCCAAACGGAAACATCATGGCCACCTGGGGCGGGCAATCGCGCCATGGACCGGCGGCGCGGGGTAATACCGATGGGCGGAAGCCCCGCAAGACCGGCGATTTCGTCCACCCACGCGCCGGCGGCGTTGACCAGGTTATGGGCCTCAAAACTCTGACCGGCGGTGACGATCCAATGCAGGTCTTTGCGGATGGCAGTGACCCTGTGTTTGGTCGAAATCGTCCCGCCATTCTGCCGAATGGTTCGGGCAAAATCCTGCAACAAACGATCTGTATCGATGTCAAAAGCGGTTTCGCTGACAGCCGTAAAGCCCACCTGCTGGGAGTTCAGGATCGGAACACGTGCAATGGCGTCAACTGTCGATATTTGCGCCATGTTCAAGTCCCTGCAATCAGCAGCAAACAGGTCTGACTGATCTCGCGCGCCGACCAACATCAATCCGCGCGGAGTCAGATAACCTCCGTTCTGCGAATGCAGGAAGGCAGCGCCTGCCTTGTTCAGAGCGACAACCGAAGGCGATCCATAGTTTTCTTCAAACAGTGCAGCAGATCGGCCGGATGCGTGATAGCCCAGGGCGTCCTCGGCCTCGAGCACCATCACGGTTCCATGCTGCGACAGGCGCGCGCCAGCGCTGAGACCGGCGATGCCACCACCGATGATCAGAAAATCAATCATGGTTTGCGGGCGCCTCGGACGGGATGCGGCGAAGTATTCTGGAATTGCATATTGGTCTGTGAGTCTTTCATTCGTTTTGCGTTTGTCTTTCAAGACTATAAGCAGCCTTGAATTTACGCTTCAACCCGGTCAAAGAAGTATCAAAATATAAAGGAGGGTAAGGTGACTGCAGCAGACCTTCATCCAATGGCTACAGGGCATATTCCCCGATACGTTGTCGCAGCTGATGGAAGCGACTACCTTTTTTCAGCCATGATCGTCTTTTTTGTCGTTCTGGTGGTGTTGATTGGCGTTGGGTACCTGACGCTCCATTCCGTGCCGGAAAAAATGGCCCATGAAAACAACCACCCGCAATTTCAATTGGTGGGTATTTTGGCGCTGCTTGCGCTGTTTACGCATAATGGACTGTTCTGGGTTGCCGCCATACTGGTCGCAGGGTTTCAGTTTCCGGACTTTGCCACACCGCTCAGAAACATTGCTGATGCCATTCGTTCTCTTGGTCGGGTTCAGGCGCCGGAACCGTTGCCTGAGGCAGCCGCACCGGCAGCGTCCGTTAGAGAAGCTGGTGAAGCGCAGGAGCACAGCAAATGATCGAGACCATGCTCTGCGCCTTGATTACGGTGCTGCCCGATTATTTGTTCCGCCGGTTTGTACAGGGCAAACGTATAGGTCACGAAATCACCTTGTTTACCATGTGGTACGAACTGCGTTGGGGCCTGACGACATGCGCCATTCTGGCGCTGACCGTGATCACCACGCTGTTTTATTTCCACCCGGCCAGCAAAACGGCCGCGTCCTATTTCCGTACCGTCACGATCCTGCCACAGCTGGGCGGGCGTGTTTCAGAGGTTTTCGTCAAGAACAACCAACTGGTCACGGCGGGTCAGCCGATATTCCGGATCGAGGATTTCAGCCAAACCGCGCAGGTTCAGGCGGCAAATGCACAGATAGCGCAGGTGCAGGCCTCGCTTAAAGTTGCCGAAACCGACCTGGCAGAGGCTGACGCAGGAATCGCTGGCGCGAAGGCCGCCCTTGCGCAGTCTCTCGAGGATCTGGAACGCAACACAACCTTGCGCGACGAAGGTTCGAGCGCTGTGCGGCTGGCCGAGATTGATAGGTTGGAAAATCTTGTCGCCGAGCGTGAGGCGCAGGTTGTCGCGGCTGAAGCCAAACGTGCAGCAGTTGAGCAGCAGATCGAAGAGCTGATCCCTGCCCAACTGGCCAGTGCGATTGCGCAACTGGACGCCGCGCAGACCGAGTTGGACAAAACAGTTATTCTCGCTGGTGTTACCGGACGGGTCGAACAGTTTAGCTTACAGGTCGGCGATTATGTAAGCCCATTGTTGCGCCCTGCCGGTATTCTGGTGCCGTCACATACCGGACATGACCGGTTCCAGGCTGCGTTCAACCAACTGTCCGCTCAGGTCATCAAACCGGGCATGATCGGAGAGTTGGGCTGCATGACCAAGCCGTTCACGGTAATCCCCACGGTGGTGGTCGAGGTGCAGGATGTGATCCCATCGGGACAGATCCGCCCGTCGGACGAGCTGCGCGATGTGCAAACCAACAACCAACCCGGTTCGATCCTGGTCTATGTGGAGCCGCTATACAAAGGTATGGCCGATGACATTCTTCCGGGCAGCAACTGTCTGGCCAATGTCTACACCGATAACCACGAGCGGCTAGAGTACGAGGATCTGGGCTTTTGGGAGGCTGCGTTCTTGCATGTGGTGGACACAATCGGTGTGGTTCACGCCGCAGGTCTGCGCCTGCGTTTGATCCTGATGCCGGTGAACACTTTGGTGCTGACCGGGCATTGATCCGGTCTTGGCAATCCAAACGCAAAGGGCCCGGCAGGTTTTGCCGGGCCCTTTGGTTTTAAAGCGCGGCCTTGAACAGCTGCGTCAGATTTTCTTTCGTCAACTCTATCGGGTTGCCCCCGCAAGAGGGATCGATGATCGCGCCTTCGACCAGTTCGGGGATTGCGGCCTCGGTCACACCCAAGTCGGACAGGGTGCGCGGGATGCCGAGGCTGTCGTTGAACTCCTGCACAAAGGCACGGAAGCCGTCAAAGCCACCATCAATGCCCAGATAAGACGCGGCCTGCTGGAACCGGTCGGCGATGGCAGGGGCGTTGAACTCCAGCACAGCAGGCATACAAACCGCGTTGGTGGTACCGTGGTGAGTGTTGAACACTGCCCCGATCGGGTGGCTCATCGCGTGGATGGCACCTAGCCCTTTCTGGAAGGCCGTCGCGCCCATGGCTGCTGCGCTCATCATCTGGGCGCGGGCCTCGATATCGGTGCCGTTGGCATAGGCGCGCGGCAGATATTCTTTCACCAGCCGCATCCCTTCCAGCGCAATGCCCTGGCTCATCGGGTGATAGTGCGGGCTGGAATATGCCTCGACGCAGTGAGCAAAGGCGTCGAGACCCGTGCCTGCGGTGATGAACTTGGGCATCCCGACAGTGAGTTCAGGGTCGCAGATCACTACGGTTGGAAGAACCTTGGGGTGGAAAATGATCTTCTTCGCGTGGGTTTCCGAGTTGGTGATGACACTGGCACGCCCAACTTCCGATCCCGTCCCGGCGGTGGTCGGCACTGCGATGATCGGCGCGATCACTTCCGCGTCTGCGCGGGTCCACCAGTCGCCGATATCCTCAAAATCCCATACGGGCCGAGTCTGACCCGCCATGAAGGCGACCATCTTGCCCAGATCCAACCCCGAGCCTCCGCCAAAAGCGATCACACCGTCATGGCCGCCCGCATTGTAGGCAGCAACCCCGGCGTCGAGGTTCTTTTCGTTCGGGTTGGGATCCACATTGCTGAATAGCCCACGACCCAGTCCTGCGGCCTCCATGATGTCCAAGGTTGCGGCGGTGATCGGCAGATCGGCAAGCCCCTTGTCCGTGACAAGCAGGGGTTTTTTCATCCCGGCGGCAGCGCAGGCTTCAGGCAGTTCCTTGATGCGTCCGGCGCCGAATTTGATTGCGGTCGGATAGGACCAGTTTCCAACAAGTGACATGTCAGGTTTCCTTTGTGATTTGAGGTCTGCTTGGGGGGAGGGGGTCAAACCCGAGCAGACCATCGTCCTTAGCCCGTGACCTTCTTCAGGTGATAGGATTTGGGACGGGTTAGGTTGTGATAGCCAATGACCGAAAGGCCGCCGCCGCGCCCGGTGTTCTTGCAGCCGGTCCAGCACAGACCAGGGTCTAGATAATCCGCCCGATTCATGAATACAGTGCCGGTCTCGATCTGATCGCCCACCCGCGCCGCACGATCCACATCGCGGGTCCACAGGCTGGCGGTCAGGCCAAACTCGCTGTCATTCATCAGTTGAATGGCTTCTTCATCCGAAGACACTTTCCTGATGCCCACAACCGGCCCAAAGCTCTCATCCCGCATCACCCGCATGTCATGGGTCACATTGGTCAGAATCTGTGGCGTCAGGTAGGCGCCACCATCGTCTTCAGCAAAGGTGTCGATATGTGCGACCGCACCGGCCTCAACAGCTTCGGCAATCTGCGCGCGCACTTCTTTGGCAAAACGTACATTTGCCATCGGACCAATCGTCGTCTCGGAATTCAGCGGATTGCCCAACTTGTAGCTGTTTACAATCTCAACTGCCTTGGCGACAAAATCATCGAATAGGCTTTCGTGGACGTAAATGCGCTCGATCCCACAGCAACACTGACCCGAGTTGAACATTGCTCCGTCGATCAACGTATCGACGGCTGCGTCCAGATCCGCGTCCTCCATGACATAACCCGGGTCTTTGCCACCCAGCTCGGTGCCTACGCCGGTAAACGTACCAGCCGCCGCACGTTCCATAGCCTGGCCACCGCCGACCGAGCCGGTGAAGTTCACAAAATCAAACGCATTGCCCGCAATCAGTTCATTGGTGACGTCATGGCTCAGGAACACGTTCTGAAACACGTCCTCAGGCACACCTGCCGAATGGAACGCCTGTGCCATACGCTGACCCACCAGCAGCGTCTGCGTGGCATGTTTCAGGATCACAGTATTCCCCGCGATCAGCGCCGGTGCGACCGTGTTTATGGCGGTCATATAGGGGTAGTTCCACGGTGCCACGACAAACACCACCCCATGCGGAATGCGCTTGATGTAACGCTTGAACGTCTCATCTTCGCCCACCGCGATATCAACCAGAGAAGCCTCAGCGATTTCGGCCATATGGCTGGCGCGCTCGTTGAAACCACCAAACTCACCGCCATAGCGCACCGGGCGGCCCATCATATGCGCCAGCTCGGGTACGATCTCGTCATTCATCGCGCCAACAGCAGCCACGCCCGCCATGACAAGATCAATCCGCTCCTGCAGGGGCCGCGCGGCCCAATCTGCCTGAGCGGCGCGCGCCCGGCCTGCAACCTCAAACGCCGCGTCCCGAGACAACACTTCTCGTTCCGCAAAAACCGATCCATCGATCGGTGAGACACATTTCAACATCTGCCCCATATCCACTCCATTTCCGAAAGAAACAGGATCCCTGCTTCATCTGGCCAAAAATATCTCGGGGGTCTGGGGGCAGAGCCCCCAACCTGGCCCGACCTCAAGCCCGTTCAAACCCGCGAGCAACTTCCCAATCGGTCACCACACGCTCGAACTCTTCGATCTCGACCTCGGCGGCGCGGGCGTAGTGATCGACAACGTCATCGCCCATGGCCGCCCGTAACATGGTCGAGCCATGCAGCGCATCCCGTGCCGCACGCAGGTTGCCGGGGATCATGCCGGTCTCGCCCTGATAGACGTCGCCGGTGGTGGGCGGCTGCAACTCCAGCCCTTCCTCGATCCCTGCAATCCCAGCAGCCAGCATTCCGGCCATCGCCAGATAGGGGTTCATGTCCGAACCTGGAATCCGGCACTCGACCCGAACCGCCTTGGTGCCATCCCCACATAGGCGGAACCCGGCAGTGCGGTTGTCGACCGACCAGATGATCCGCGTCGGTGCAAAGGTGCCCTTCATGAAGCGTTTGTAGCTGTTGATGTAGGGCGCCATGAAGCAGGTATAATCAGGGGCGTATTTCAGCAGACCGGCCATGTAGCTTTTCATCAGCCCTGACATGCCCAATGCGTCGTCCGCGTCATAGAACGCAGGCGTGCCATCGGCCCACAGTGACTGATGCACATGGGACGAGCTGCCCACCTTATCATGGTGCCATTTTGGCAGGAAAGTCGCGGCATGGCCGTGCTGCCATGCAATCTCCTTGATCGCGTTTTTTGCGATCGAGTGATACTCGGCGGTATCCATTGCCGCGGCGTATTTGATGTTCAGCTCTTCCTGTCCGGTTTCGGCCTCGCCCTTCGAGTTCTCAACCGGTATGCCCGCGTCCCACAGGTGATTCCGGATCGGGCGCATCACATGCTCTTCTTTGGTGGTTTGAAGAATGTGATAGTCTTCGTTGTAGCCCGAGATCGGTTCCAGATCGCGGAAGCCTTCCTTGCGGATCTGGTCAAAGCTCTTCTCGAACAGGAAAAACTCCAATTCCGTCGCGGTCATCGCGTCGTAGCCCATGGCTTTCAAGCGGTTGACCTGTTTTTTCAGGATCGAACGCGGTGCGTGTGGCACCTCTTCATGCGTATGGTGATCCAGCACATCGCACATTACCATGACCGTGCCCTCAAGCCATGGAACCGGGCGCAACGTATCAAGGTCGGGTTTCATGACATAGTCACCATAGCCGCGCTCCCAACTGGTGGAGGCATAACCGTCGGGCGTCGCCATTTCCAGATCAGTGGCCAACAGATAGTTGCAGCAATGTGTCTCTTCCCACGCGCTGGCCACGAAATGGCCTGCGTGAAAGCGTTTGCCCATCAAACGGCCCTGCATATCGACCATGCAGACCAAAACCGTGTCCACCGATCCCTCGGATACCTGCGTTTTCAGATGTTCGAACGTGAGCATGTGCCACCTTTGTCTTTGCCGAATTGAATTTTCGGCCATTCGTCCTGATAGACCTGCCCCCACGAAAGGGGGCAGGT
The DNA here is from genome assembly GCF_001238295.1 of Ruegeria sp. 6PALISEP08. Classification (GTDB taxonomy): domain Bacteria; phylum Pseudomonadota; class Alphaproteobacteria; order Rhodobacterales; family Rhodobacteraceae; genus Ruegeria. The sequence goes on along the minus strand of NZ_LGXZ01000002.1, from coordinate 428,726 downwards.
TGAGTAGGCAGTTTTCTTAACCGTAGCGATATGGCCGACCGGCCTTTTGCATGTCGGCGTTGTATTGCTTGAAGATTTCGACAACTTTCGCTTTTGTCTCAGACTCGGCCGCGATCTCGTCCCAGAATTTGACGGCAGCGTCCTCGACGGTTGCCCATTCATCATCCGGGATTGTCGTCAGCTTCAGCTTGTCGCCGTTCACGCGCAATGAGGCTTCTCCGCCCCAATACCACCACTGGCGGTAATAATGTGACTGGTCGGTGCAGACCTTGAACAGTGTTTTAAGATCTTCCGGCAATTCGTTCCAACGGTCCATGTTGGCGAAGAAGTGACCCGCCCAAGCGCCCGACACATTGTTGGTCAGGAAGTAGTTGGTCACATCTGCCCAGCCCACGGTGTAGTCTTCGGTAATGCCCGACCAGGCGATCCCGTCCAACTCACCTGTCTGAACCGCAACTTCGATATCTTCCCAAGGCAGGGTCACCGGTACAACACCGAACTGTGTCAGGAACCTGCCTGCGGTCGGGAAGGTAAAGATGCGCTTACCCTGCAGATCAGCAAGCGAATTGATCGGATCTTTGGTCGCAAAGTGGCAAGGGTCCCATGCACCGGCCGAGATGTGTTTAACACCGACTGCCGAATATTGTTCGTCCCAGATTTCATTCAGGCCGTACTGGTTGAACAGAACCGGCACGTCCAATGAGTAACGCGATGCGAAGGGGAAATACCCACCAAACACCGTGACTTCGGTGGGCGAGGCCATCGAGTCATCGTCTGACTGTACCGCATCAATTGTACCGCGCTGCATTGCGCGGAACAACTCGCCTGTGGGCACAAGCTGGTCTGCGTAGAACAGCTCGATCTGCATGCGGTCGCCGGCGATGTCATTGAACATCTTGATGGCAGGATCGATCACGTGTTCTGCCAATGCCGGACCGGCATATGTTTGCATCCGCCACGTTATCGTCGATTGCGCCAATGCAGGCGTCGCCAGCGCAGCAGCGGGGGCCGCCGCGGCACCTTTCAGAAATGTACGTCTGTTCGTCATTCTCTCTCTCCGTTGGTCAGTTTCAGCAATGCGGGGGATACCCGCGATGCCCCGGTTTGGTCCGGGATCATTTGTTGTAGACATATTCTGGCAGCCACAGCGCGATCTGCGGGAAGGTCATGATGATTGCCAGTGCAAGCGTCATCACCATCACGAAAGGCAGGATCGAGCCATAGATGTCGCGCAGCGAAATCTCAGGTGGTGCCATCGCCCGCATCAGGAACAGGTTATAGCCGAACGGTGGTGTCATATAAGCGATCTGGGTCGTGATCGTATAGAGCACCCCGTACCAGATCAGATCGAACCCCATTGCGCCCACGAGTGGAACGTACAGAGGCGCAACGATCACCAGCATGGCAGTGTCGTCCAGGAACGTTCCCATTAGAATAAAACTGAGTTGCATGAAGATCAGGATCACCCAGGGATTCAGACCCAGACGCTCGGTGAACAGGTTCTCGATGGCGCGCACCGCGCCCAGCCCGTCGAATACCGCGCCAAAAGCCAACGCCGCAAGGATGATCCACATGAACATGCAGGTGATGCCCAGTGTCGAGCGCACCGAGGTCTCGAACACTTCGCGCGTCATCCGACCTTTCAGGATTGCGGCCGCAAAAGCGGTCAATGCGCCGATGGCCGAGCTTTCCACCAATGAGGTCCAACCGTTCACAAACGGCACCATCATCGCGGCGAAAATTCCCAAAGGTAGCAAGCCTGCACGCAACAGGCGCATTTTCTCTGCCATTGGCACGTCGCGCTCTTCCGCCGAGAGCGCCGGTCCCAATGCCGGGTTAATCCGGCAGCGGATCACGATATACAGGATGAACATTGCAGCCATCATCAGCCCCGGCAGCAACCCAGCCAACCAAAGCTGGCCAACCGGCTGGCGCGCGATCATCGCATATAGAACCAGCACAACGGAGGGTGGCACGAGGATACCCAGCGATGAACCGGCTTGTATCACCCCGGTTACCATCTTCTTGTCATACCCACGTTTCAACAATTCAGGCAGCGCAATGGTCGCGCCAATGGCCATTCCGGCAACGCTCAACCCGTTCATGGCCGAGATTAGAACCATCAGACCAATGGTGCCGATGGCCAGCCCGCCGTTCAGACCGCCCATCCAGACGTGGAACATCTTGTATAAATCGTCGGCGATTTTGGATTCTGCCAGCACATACCCCATGAAAATGAACATCGGCAGCGTCAGCAGCGGGTACCATTTCATCAGCTTCATGGCGGCGGAAAAGCCGATGTCATAGCCACCGCGATCCCCCCACAGGAACAGGGCGGCCATGACGGCAACAAAGCCGATGGCCCCAAACACCCGCTGCCCGGTCAGCAGCATCAGCATCATGGTCGAGAACATCAAGATGGCGATCATTTCGTAAGACATCAAATCACCTCGCGCGGGATGTCATCGCCCTTGAGGCGCAAAATATCTTTGAACAGTTCCGAGATGGCCTGAAGCAACATCAGGAACAGCCCCACGACCATGATCACCTTGATTGGCCAGAGGTACGGGCGCCACGCGGTTGGGCTGCGTTCACCATATTGCAGCGAATAACTCAGCGAGTCGTATCCGCCGTAGATCATCACAACGAGATAGACGATCAGGAAAAAGACGGTGATCGCGTCGGTCCAGGCCCTGCGGCGATCGGACCATTCGCCGTACAGCAGGTCCATGCGGACGTTTGACCCCATCTGGATCGAATAAGGGCCGCCCAGAATGTAATAGGCCACCATGGCGAACTGAGCCATTTCCAGTGTCCAGAGCGATGGCAGAAAGAAGGTTTTCGAGATCGAAGACCAGAGCAGAATGCCCATCATGACGAAAATGCCATACATGACCACGCGCCCGATCCAGCGGTTCGCGCGGTCAATGACCGCCACATATCCCCGCATGAATTTCATTTCGACACCCGTTTTCTCATGATTTTACGCCTGTGCCTGGAAGGGCGGTGATGACCGATTTCAGGATCGGCGCCAGCAGACCTGCCATGCGGTTCACGCCTTTTGGTGTGTCGATCAGGTCATTGCGAACCTCGATCATGACGTTCGGAAGCCCGCGTTTGATCGCATGTTCCCGCAACGTATGCGTGACGCCGTCAGTCGCCGAATACGGCTCGTTCAGCGCAACGCGCAGCCCGGACCCCTGCGCCTGTTGCAGCATGATCTGGGCCGCACGGTTGTCTTCGTCGTGCAGAATGCCCAGTTCCACCGTCCTTCTCTGTCCTTTGTAGACCGGAGTGAAGCTGTGAATGGTGACGACAACCGGCGGTTCGCTTCTCGCGTCCAGTGTGGATGACAGCAACTGCCGGAACGGTTCGTACACATCATGAACCCGCTGGTCACGCTGGGCCGCAGTCAGGTTTGCGTTGCCGGGAACCGAGAACACTTCGCTAAGTTGCGGCATCGCATCTTCGCGTTCCGGTGGACGGTTGCAGTCGTAGACAAGGCGACTGACACGGGAATGCACCAATGGTGCGTCCAGCGCTCCCATCAACTCAACCGAAAGCTCTAATGCGCCGATGTCCCATGCCGCATGAGACCGTGCTGCATCCTCATCCAGACCCAGACCGTTCAAAGCAGCCGGGATGAAACGGCTGGCATGTTCGCACACCAAAACCGCAGGCGCGCGGCCTTGTGCATTAAGCACTCGGGCGGCCGGGGCTTCTGTCGGTTGTAGCAGTGATGACTCGGTCTCGTGAAGCATAGGTAGCATTTGTTACAGCAATTTCCCACCTGTCAAGAAAATTACTGTAGACAAAATTACAAACGAGAATACTCTGTAACAAATTTAAGAAGAGAGGGCATCGATGGCCACCGTTGTGAAGCTCGTCAAACAGCGGATTCAGGATGAACTGGACGAACTGACCCGATCAGAGCGCCAGTTGGCATCAATCCTGTTACAGGACTATCCGATGGCAGGGTTGCAATCGATCACCAAGCTGGCGGCTGCGGCTCAGGTCTCGACGCCGACGGTTATTCGCATGGCGCGCAAACTGGGATTCGATGGGTTTCCGGATTTGCAGGATGCGCTGCGCGAAGAAGTGGCTGCGCAGATCAAGAAACCGATCTCGAAACGGGATGCCTGGGTCGTCGATGACGAGGCCGAACACCCGACAACCCGCTTTGCGCAAGCCGTATGGACAAACATGCGCCACACCCTGGAGCGTCTGGACAAAGGGATGTTTGACACCGTTGCCCAGCTGTTGGCCGAGACGGATCGGCATCTCTATGTGGTGGGTGGCCGTATCACCCGATCCAACGCGGATTACCTGTTCAATCACATGCAGATCATCCGGCCCAATGTGACGATGCTGGGCAATTCGGCCAATGTGTGGCCGCAATACCTTCTGGATATGGACGCGTCCTCTGTTCTGGTGATCTTCGACATCCGCCGGTACGAAGCGCATTTGGAAAAACTGGCGCAAGTCGCTTCGAGCCGCGGCGTGACGGTTGTTTTGTTTACGGATCAATGGGGCTCACCGATCGGAAAGGCCGCCAATTACACCTTCCACGCTTTGGTCGAGGCCCCTTCAAGCTGGGATTCGACGATAGCACTGCAACTGATTTCCGAAACCCTGATTGCCGAAGTGCAGGAGGCGCGATGGGAGGAAAGCAAGGAGCGGATCGAGGAACTGGAGCAGTTTTTTTCGTCGACCCGGATATTCCGCAATCAGGATTGATCGGGCGAATCTGACCAAGCGCTGTGGTGCAAAAACGGAGGCACAAAATTTGCCACTTCCTGCTTGACGCGCCCGGGTGCATGACTTAACCAACGCAAACCATTTGCGGGTATAGCTTAATGGTAAAGCCCCTGCCTTCCAAGCAGGCTATGTCGGTTCGATTCCGTCTACCCGCTCCAAACTCTCCAACTTTCTGCGTCAAATGGCCCTTTCGGGTCGCTGATCCTTGTCGTGATGCTTGACCACAAGGGCGGCTGAGGCCAAGAAAGCTGTCACTTTCTAGCGTTCAATCCATAAGGGCCCGACATGGCAAGACAGACCGCCAACAAACCAGCACCAGCCGCTGCACCCGGTGCCAGCGAAGAGCGGGCCCGCTCAAAGAAAATAGGGGTGCTGGCCTCGCTGTGGCCATTCATGAAGCCCTACAAGCTTTTGATGATTGGCGCGACACTGGCGTTGATTCTGACTGCAAGCATGACACTGACTCTGCCACTGGCGGTCCGGCGCGTGATCGACAACTTTCGCATTCAGGATGGCGAGCTGTTGGATTGGTACTTTCTGGCCGCACTCGTCATTGCCGCTGTTTTGGCTGTGGGTACTGGCATTCGATATGCTCTGGTGACGCGCTTGGGTGAACGCGTGGTCGTTGATATTCGCAAGGCCGTTTTCGATCGCGTGATCGCGATGAGCCCGGAATTCTATGAACGCATCATGACGGGTGAGGTTCTCAGCCGGATCACAACGGATACGACCCTGATTCAATCGGTTCTTGGGTCTTCGGTGTCTATCGCGCTGCGCAATATGCTGTTGTTCTTCGGTGGGCTTGTGCTGATGCTGTTGACCTCGGCCAAGTTGACCGGTTTGGTCTTGTTGCTTATCCCGATTGTCATTGTTCCGATTCTGGTTCTGGGTCGCCGTCTGCGCGTGATCAGCCGCGAAAATCAGGATTGGATCGCGGCGTCGTCCGGCAATGCCGGGGAAGCTTTGGGTGCGGTGCAGACCGTGCAGGCCTTTACCCATGAGCAGGCCAGCCGCCAGCGATTTGGTGAGATGACAGAGACTTCATATGAGGTCTCATTGCGCCGCATTCAAACCCGCGCTGTCCTGACGGTCATTGTGATCTTTCTGGTCTTTTCTGGCATCGTTGGTGTCCTGTGGATGGGTGCAATTGACGTGCGCAACGGTGTGATGACCGAAGGTGTGCTGGTGCAGTTTGTGATCTATTCGATCATCATGGCAGGTTCGGTCGCGGCCCTGTCCGAGATCTGGAGTGAAATTCAGCGTGCTGCTGGTGCCACTGAGCGTTTGGTTGAGCTTCTGAATGCCCAAGACACCGTAACCGATTCCGCCAAGCCCGTAATCCTGCCCAAAGACCTCAAAGGTGAAATCCGGTTCGAAGATGTCAGTTTCCGTTACCCCGCGCGGCCCGATACCGTCGCGCTGGATCATCTGTCGCTGCAGGTCAATCCGGGTGAAACGGTGGCCTTTGTCGGACCGTCCGGCGCAGGCAAGACGACCGTCATTCAATTGATCCAGCGTTTCTATGATCCCAATTCGGGCCGGGTCACGCTGGATGGTCACGACCTGCAAGAACTGGGGCGGGCAGATTTCCGGACGCATATGGCGCTGGTCCCGCAAGATCCAGTAATCTTTGCGGCTTCGGCCCGTGAAAACATCCGTTTCGGTCGTCTGGATGCAACTGACGCCGAAGTTGAAGCCGCAGCTCGCACCGCCGCCGCACATGATTTTATTGCGGCCTTGCCTGAAGGATATAACAGCTTTGTGGGAGAACGCGGTGTCATGTTGTCCGGTGGTCAGAAGCAGCGTATCGCCATTGCGCGTGCCATCCTGCGCGACGCACCAGTACTGCTGCTGGACGAGGCAACCTCGGCCCTGGATGCGGAAAGCGAACGCGCAGTACAGGGTGCGGTGGACCAGATGCGAGCCGGACGCACGACCCTGATCGTTGCGCATAGATTGGCAACCGTGAAGAAGGCCGACCGCATCGTCGTATTGGAAGAAGGGCGTATCGTGGCGCAGGGCAGCCATGACGATCTGGTCTCTCAAGACGGGCTGTACGCACGGCTTGCACGGCTGCAATTTACCGATGGCGTCGCTGCCGAATAGAAGTGACGCACGGGCATTAACCCATTCGCCGTAGCGTCATTCTACATTTTACCCACTGTCACAGCTAAGCCCTCGCTTGCGCGGGCTTAGTTTTACTTTCATCTTGGAGGCGAACAACAAGCCCGCGCAAATGCGGGAGAAAATAACGGGAGGAACCACATGGCCTTTGTGGGATTGGAAGACAAAACGCGCATGGAACAGGAAATGCCGTGGGAGGATCGGGATCTGCCCGTCACCTTCCATCAACTCTTGTCGCGCACGGCAGAGAAGTTTCCCAACCACAATGCCATCAGTTTTCAACTGCTTTCGGGACCAACCGACAAAGCCGAGACTCTGACCTGGTCGCAATTGCAGGGCAAGGTAAACCAGGCGGCGAACCTGTTCCGGTCGCTGGGCATTGGCGAAAAGGATGTGGTGGCCTATGTGCTGCCTAACTGTAACGAGACGCTGGTTACGATGATGGGCGGCGCGGTTGCAGGGATCGTCAACCCGATTAACCCGCTGCTTGAGCCGGAACAGATCGCGGCCATCCTGCGTGAGACCGGCGCCAAGGTGGTAGTGACGCTGAAATCTTTCCCAAAGACGGATGTCGCCCAGAAGGTTGAAGAGGCTGTTCGCCACGCGCCCAAGGTCAACACCATTCTGGAAATCGACCTGAACCGCTATCTGACACCGCCCAAATCCTGGTTGGTGCCTTTCCTGCGCCCCAAGATGGGTGACAAGGAAAAACTGGCTCATGCGAATTACAAGAACTTTAACAAAGAGCTGACCAAGCAGCCGACGACGCTGACATTCGAAGACAGTAAGGAAGACCGCGTTGCGTGTTACTTCCACACCGGCGGCACGACGGGCATGCCAAAAGTGGCGCAGCACAAGTATTCCGGCCTCGTCTACAACGGCTGGCTGGGTCATACGCTGTTGTTTGACGAAAATGACGTCATCATGTGCCCGCTGCCCATGTTCCATGTCTTTGCGGTACATGTGATTATGATGGCGGCGGTGTCCTCGGGCGCGCATGTGATCTTCCCGACACCGGCCGGGTATCGTGGCGACGGCGTTTTCGACAATTTCTGGAAGCTGATCGAACGCTGGAAAGTGACATTTATCATAACTGTTCCTACGGCGATTTCAGCCAAGATGCAGCGTCCGGTCGATGCTGATATCTCCAGCGTGAAAACGGCCTTCTCGGGCTCCGCCCCGCTGCCGGTCGAACTGTTCCGTCGCTTTGAAGAAGCCACGGGCGTCACCATCGTTGAAGGCTATGGCCTGACCGAGGCCACCTGTCTTGTGTCGTGCAATCCCGTGGACGGTGAGAAAAAGATCGGCTCAATCGGCATTCCGTTCCCATATACGGACGTGAAAATTCTTCAGGGTGGGCCGGATGGACCGGTCGAATGCGGCACCGATCAAATCGGTGAAATCTGCATCTCGAACCCGGGCGTCTATGCCGGCAATACTTACACCGAGGCTGACAAGAACGTAGATCTTTATTACTTTGAAAAGTACCTGCGCACAGGTGATCTGGGGCGGTTCGACGAAGACGGATACCTTTGGATCACGGGTCGTGCCAAGGACCTGATCATTCGGGGCGGCCACAACATCGACCCGGCCGAGATCGAAGAGGCACTGCTGGGCCACGAGGCTGTCGCTTTTGCCGGGGCCATTGGCCAGCCCGACGCGCATTCTGGCGAAGTGCCCTGTGCGTTCGTTGAACTGGTCGACGGGGCCTCGGTCACGGAAAAAGAGCTGATGGAGTACTGCAAAGTTCATGTGCATGAGCGCGCGGCGCAGCCCAAGCATATGACCATTCTGGACGAGTTGCCAAAAACTGCGGTGGGCAAAGTCTTTAAACCCGATCTGCGCAAGCAGGCCATCACGCGCATCTACAACGGAGCACTTGAGTCTGCGGATGTTGCAGCGCGGGTGGTCTCGGTGATCGACGATAAAAAACGCGGCCTTGTCGCGCAGCTTGACGCGAACGGATCTTCGGAAGACGATGTCTCAAAAGTGCTGGGTGCTTATACCCAGCCGTGGGAGTGGTCTGAGTAAGCCGGAGGGACAATGGACTATGAACGCCTGATTGATGAGGAAACCTGGGCGTTCATACGTCGCACGGCTGAAAGCTATCCTGATGATGCGGTTGATCTTTCAATCGAGGATCAACGCCGCGTCTACGACACCATGTGTCAGGATTTCCGCCAACCGCGCCCCAAGGGAGTGGAAACACAGGACAAGACCGCTGATGGTGTTCCGGTCCGTATCTATAGCGCCGGTCAACCCACACGCACTGTCGTCTACTTTCATGGCGGCGGGTTTGTTGTGGGCGGGCTGGACAGCCATGATGACGTTTGCGCTGAACTGTGCGCGCAGACCGGCTACCGAGTGGTGGCGGTTGACTACAGGCTGTGCCCCGAACACGTGCATCCGGCGCAATTTCAGGATTGTTGGGCGGCTGTGAATTGGGCCGCGGCTGAGTTTGGAGACCCGCTTGTTTTGGCCGGGGACAGTGCCGGAGGGAACCTGGCCGCCGCCGTTGCACATCAAACGCGGGGACGGCTTGAGGGCATTCTGGGGCAAGTGCTGATCTATCCCGGGCTTGGAGGGGACCGTAGCCAAGGCTCGTATCTTGAACACGCCCACGCCCCTTTGCTGACGCTGGACGATATCACTTTCTATGAAACTGTTCGGTGTTCAGGCGACCACCCGCAGGGTGATCCGACCTATGCCCCTTTGCAGGACAGTGATTTCTCTGACCTTCCGCCAACCGTGGTTATCACCGCTGATTGCGATCCGTTGCGCGATGACGGGCAGGTCTATTGCGGACGCGTTATCGCGGCGGGCGGCCAGGCGCACTGGATCAACGAGCCTGGCCTTGTACACGGCTACCTGCGCGCCCGGACCTCGGTCAAACGCGCAGCAGAAAGCTTCGAACGTATTTCGGTTGCCATCGAGGCACTGGGGCAGGGGATCTGGTCCTACGATTAAGCCATTTGCAGCCACGAAGGTGGGCGCATCCTACCGCAAGAACACTTCACCCTTCATTGTCTCGGCAACAGGTGCGCCCATGCGCTTCAGAATCGTTGGGGCCAGTTGCAGCTGGTCGATTATGGTGTCTGCATCCGGCCCTTCGGCGTCACCAAAGTAGTACAGTGCTGTTTCCTGTTGCAGCGGGCCGCGCCCACCGTGATGGCCGCGTTCGTCCTGACCGTGATCGGCAGTTACGATGACCTCATATCCCAGTTGACGCCAGCGGGTAATGAAAGGGGCAAGCATCTCGTCCGCGACAAAACAGGCGTGGTCCATCTCTTCGCAGTCATGGTAGAAGCGGTGGCCCATGCTGTCCAATGTACAGGTGTGCAGAATGCCGTAGTCCAGACCGAAGCGCAGGCACAGATTGGTAAGTGTACCATACAGGTCGACATCAGACGGCGTCATCTGATTGTCTTTGCCATAGCCGGTCATGCTGTAAAAACGACCATGGTTGATGGTCATGCTCTCTGGTTCATCGTATTCGATGTCGCGCACGTAGTCGAACGGGTGGCGGTTGAAGAACTGCGACCAGTAGCTGTGGGTAACGGCCCCGGTCACGCCACCGGCCTCTCGCATCTGGCTAAATACGTCCTTGTGGCTCAGTCGGAAAACATTGCCGTTGCCGGTGCAACCGTGCTCCTGAGGTGTCACACCAGTGTGGATCGATGCATAACAACTAGCCGATATCGACGGCAGCACTGCGCGCAGCTTCCAAACGCGTGCCTCGCCGCTGTCGACCCAGCCTTCGAGATTACCGAACAGGCGGCGAAAGTTGCGATAGGGGACGCCGTCCAGAATGATGAGGAGAAGCTTACGGTCCATGTCGAGGCCCTTCGAGAGTCATTGTTTTCAGGCGACCCTATGAGATTCGCAATCCACGGGCTGCCACTTTGCGCCTCCAATAGCAAAATCCCGACGCCTGTCATCAGATAAAGCGCCGGGATTTCAAATCTTCATGGGAGTGTCACGAACCGTGTTAGTTTCCGGCGCTTTCCATCTTGCGATGGGCGACAACTTCTTCCAGCCAACCCAGATGCATTTCGGGCACCGAACTGAGCAGAAGGTCGGTATAGTCGTCAAACGGCGGGCTCAGCACCTGGCTCTTTGAGCCATAGCGCGCCACGCGCCCCTGATACATTACCGCAATGCTGTCGCTGATCGCACGGACCGTCGCCAGATCGTGGGTGATGAACAGATAGGCCACGTCCTCGATCTTTTGCAGGTCCAGCAACAGCTTGAGGATACCGTCCGCCACCAATGGGTCCAGCGCCGAGGTCACCTCGTCACAGATGATCATCTTGGGCTTGGCCGCCAGTGACCGCGCGATACAGACACGCTGTTTCTGACCTCCGGACAGTTCCGCAGGATAGCGGTCGATGAACTTTTCACCCAACTCGATCTCATCCAACAGTTCGATGATCCGCTTTCGCTTCTCGGCACCGCGCATGTTGAAGTAGAACTCCAGCGGACGGCCGATGATCGTGCCAACGGTCTGACGCGGGTTCATGGCCACGTCTGCCATCTGATAGATCATCTGCAACTCGCGCAGATCCTCGCGGGTGCGGCCCTTGAGGTCTGGCGAGAGCTTGCGCCCGGCAAAGGTGATCTCACCATCACGCGGTGGCAGCAGACCTGTGATCACACGTGCTAGTGTGGATTTGCCCGAGCCGGACTCACCCACAACTGCCAGCGTCTGCCCCGGATGAAGCTCAACGTTGACATTGTGCAGCACGTCGAAGTTCAGCCCTTTGTAGCGCGCGGTGATACCGTCGACGCTGAGCACCGGTTCCGATGTGGGCTGTTTTTCTTCGTGCTCGATTGAGCGGACCGAGACAAGCGCCTGCGTATACTCTTCCTGCGGGTTGTTGATGATCTGATCGGTACTGCCATACTCGACCGTATCGCCCATCCGCAAAACCATGATTTCGTCGCTGACCTGAGCAACGACGGCCAGGTCGTGCGTGATGTACAATGCGGCAACGCCGGTGTCGCGAATGGCATCCTTGATTGCCATCAGAACGTCTATCTGCGTGGTCACGTCCAGCGCCGTGGTCGGTTCGTCAAATACCACCAGATCAGGTTCGGGACACAGCGCCAGCGCGGTCATGCAGCGCTGCAGCTGACCGCCTGAAACCTGATGCGGATAGCGATTGCCGATATTGTCAGGATCGGGCAGGCCCAGCTTGGCGAACAATTCGCGCGCGCGGCCTTCGGCCTCTTTGCGCGAAAACTTCTTGTGCTCGACCGCAGCCTCGACAACCTGATCCATGATCTTCTTGGCGGGGTTGAACGACGCCGCGGCGGACTGGGAGACATACGCAACCTCACCACCGCGCAGATTGCGGATATCACCATGCGATGACTTCAGGATGTCGCGTCCGTTGACCCAAACCTCGCCTCCGGTAATTTCGACGCCACCACGGCCATAGGCCATCGAGGCGAGGCCGATGGTGGATTTGCCGGCACCTGATTCACCGATCAGCCCCAGGACCTTGCCGCGCTCGAGGTCAAAGCTGATCCCGTGCACGATTTCGATATCCTGAGGTTTCTCGCCCGGTGGATAGACGGTCGCACCGATCTTGAGGTCGCGGACCTTGAGAAGGGTATCACTCATCCCCGGCCTCCTTTCAGTGATGTGGTTCGGTTCAGGACCCAGTCAGCCACAAGGTTGACCGAGATTGCCAGTGTCGCGATGGCCACAGCGGGGTACAGAGCAGCGCCAATGCCATAGACGATGCCGTCCTTGTTTTCTTTCACGATGCCACCCCAGTCGGCCAAAGGCGGTTGAACGCCGAGCCCGAGGAAGGACAGGGTTGAGATAAACAGCACCATGAAGATGAACCGCAGGCCAAACTCGGCCACCAATGGCGACAATGCGTTCGGCAGGATTTCCCGGAAGATGATCCAAGCCCGTCCCTCACCGCGCAGTTTTGCTGCTTCGACGTAGTCCATCACGTTGATGTCGACGGCAACAGATCGCGAAAGGCGATAGGGGCGCGTCGCATCCAAAAGGCCCATGACAAGGATCAGGATCGGAACAGTTACCGGAACGATGGCCAGAATGACCAGCGCCAGGATCAGTGTAGGGATCGACATGACAAGGTCGACTGCCCGGCTCAGCACTTGATCTGCCCAACCGCCCAGAACGGCAGCCAGCAGGCCCAGCGAGGTACCGGTCAGAAAGCTGAGCAGAGTCGCCGCAGCAGCAATGAAGATTGTCGTGCGCCCGCCATAGATCATGCGGGTCAGCAGGTCGCGACCGATGTTATCCGTGCCCAACAGGTGTTTGGCACTGGCCGGTTCCCATACATCGCCGACCACTTCTGCCATCCCGTAAGGCGCGATCAACGGGGCTGCGATAGCCACAAAGAAATAGGCGCCCGTGAATATAAGGCCAATCAGAGCCGAAATAGGAATATTTTTCATTTCGGATGCCTCAGTCTTGGGTTGGCAAGGATCGAGACGACGTCCGCAACCATGTTCAGGCCGATGTAAACAGCGGCAAACACCACGCCGCAGGCCAGAACGACGGGCACGTCACGCTTGGTCACCGCATCCACAAGGTATTGCCCCATGCCGGGATAGACGAACACAACTTCGACCACGACGACTCCAACGACCAGATAGGCCAGGTTCAACATGACGACGTTCACGATAGGTGAGATTGCGTTGGGAAAGGCATGCCGTGCGATAACCTGAAACATGCTCAGGCCCTTAAGCTCGGCTGTCTCGATATACGCTGATTGCATCAGGTTCAGAATCGCGGCACGTGTCATGCGCATCATTTGCGCAAGGACCACCAGCGTCAGAACGAAAGCGGGCAGGGCGATTGCATTCAGTTTTTGCCAGAAAGACATCGAGTCGTTGATCATCGCAAGTGATGAAAACCATCCCAGCTTGACCGAGATAAAATAGATCACGACGTAGCCGATCAGAAACTCGGGGATCGATACTGTTGTCAGCGTGATGGCAGAAATGAGCTTATCCGGCCACCGATTGCGGTACCGGACGGCCAGCAGCCCCAGAAAAATCGCAAGAGGAACGGATACGATCGCCGCAACACAGGCCAGGAACAACGTGTTACCTAAACGTTTTCCAATGCTCTCGGAAATATCTAACTTGTTGGTCAGCGATTGGCCAAGATCGCCCTGAACAATGCCACCCAGCCATTCAAAATAGCGGGTCAGGGCCGGGCGATTCAGGCCCATTTCTTCTCGGAGGTTTGCAAGCGCTTCAGGAGTGGCGGACTGCCCCAGGACGGCTTGCGCGGCGTCTCCGGGAAGGGCTTCGGTCAGGCCAAAAATCAAGGCCGAAGCGCCGAACAGCAATAGAATTCCCAGCGCGAGGCGCTGGGAAACCAATTTGATGATGGGATGCATTATCCGTGGCCCGTCTTAGACGAACCACATCTTGCGGGACATGTTGCCGTTCATCATCTCTTGCGTCGGGTCAGATTCCCAGCCGTCCAGCTGGTTGCTGATGCCCTCGACAAAGTCGTTGAACATCGGGCAGATCAGGCCGCCTTCGTCGCGGACCATCCGACCCATCTGGCTATAAATGCCCTTGCGTTTTTCAACGTCCAACTCGGCCTTCGCCGCGAACAACATGTCGTCGAATGCCTGAACCTTGAACCGTGTATCGTTCCAGTCGGCGGTCGACAGATATGCGGTCGAGTACATTTGATCCTGAACTGGACGGCCACCCCAGTACGAGGCACAGAATGGCTGAACATTCCAGACTTCCGACCAGTAACCATCATTGGGTTCGCGTTTGATTTCCAACGGAATTCCGGCCTGCGCGGCAGTCTGTTGGAACAGAGCAGCGGCGTCCACGGCTCCCGGGAAGGCGCCATCTGCGACACGCAGAATAATCGGCGAACCGTCATGACCGGACTTCTTGTAGTGCTCAGCCGCCTTTTCAATGCTGAACTCTCGCTGTTCGATTGTCTCATCAAACAGGGGGTAGGCCGCGTTAATCGGCATGTCATTCCCGACAGAGCCGTAGCCGCGCAGAACCTTGTCCACCAGTTCCTCGCGGTTGATGGCGTATTTCAACGCGGTACGCAGTTCGTTGTTGTCGAACGGCGCGGTATCGCAGTGCATGATAAAGACATAATGCCCACGGCCAGCGGTTGAGTGAACCGTCAGGTTTGGTGCACGACCCAACAGGTCGGCAACTTTGGGTTCAACGCGGTTAACTGCGTGGACCTGACCAGATTGGAGAGCCGCGGTGCGCGCCGTTGCGTCGTTGATTACAACAACCTCAACACTGTCAAAGTTACCGAAATCACTGTTCCAGTGGTTTTCGTTCTTAGTGAACAGGTGACGGACGCCGGGTTCGTCCACTTCCAGTTTGTAAGGACCTGTACCAATACCCGCCCCCGGATTGTCCATTCCACCATCGGGCTGAATGATCAGGTGGTAGTCGGCCATCAGGTATGGCAAGTCAGCGTTTGGCTCTGTCAAAGTGACCTGAAAGTTGTCACCATCAGCTTTCATCGACTCGATGCCCTTCATGATGCCAAGGGCACCGGATTTAGAGTCTTCATTCGAGTGGCGCTGCATTGTTTTCAGCACGTCTTCGCTGGTCATTGTCTTGCCGTTGTGGAACTCGACGCCTTGACGCAGCTTGAACGTCCACACCTTTGCGTCCGCGCTTCCCTCAACGCTTTCGGCCAGACGCGGCTCGATCGTGCCGTCAGGCGCAACTTCCACCAGTTGGTCACCGAACTGTTTGCCGTTCTGGAACGGAACCGAACTTGCATAGGTCGCCGGGTCCAGAGAGTTGGTGGACTCGCCGCCCTGAAGACCAAATTTCAGATCGCCGCCTTTTTTGGGGCCAGCCGCACGTGCAGCATCTGCAAACATTGTGCTGGCCATAGCTGCCGATACACCCAGAGCTGCGGCTTTCCCCATGAACTCGCGGCGGGTCATTTTCCCCGTCGTAACTTGACCAGCCATGTGAGTGAGTTGATCGTTCATTCAGAATTCTCCCTATCGTTTAGTACTGCCCTGTTTGGGCATTTTTTATTGACGCGATAGTCAATGTTGGCCGATTTCAGCCCAACGGGCAAGCGCTAATCTAAGACAATGATATGGACGGGTACCGAAGATTCGGTTGTTCATCCCGATCATCTGAAGTGACGCAAGCCAGCTACAACATGCTTATTTGAGACAGTGTCAATGCTTTCCAGATTGCAGGTTTGCGAAATGCGTCAAATCATCCTCGGATTGCGACAACCAAGTCCATCACGTTCGTGCTAGTAGGGCCAGTGGTCAACAATGCATTCACATTGTCCAAAAACGTCCCACTGTCCGCGTTGTCGAGGTAGGATTGCGCCGTTTCGCTCCAGGTTTTACCGGATATGATTCCTCCTGCCGCATTTGTCAGGCCATCTGTTCCATCTGTTCCGCCAACAACAACAGCAAGATTGGGCTGCCCAGAGATCTCTTTTGCCAGCGCAAGCGCCAGTGCCTGATTCCGCCCTCCACGACCCGGTTGATCCGGTAGAACCACGGTTGGTTCACCACCAAAGATCATCACGCCGTTGTCCATGCCGCGCAGAATCGGCCCCAGTTTCCCGGCGACCTGCAAATAGTCGTCGTGCAGGGCTTCGTCATTGGCCAAAACAGCAAGGCCCGCCGAGACCGCAACGTTGGCGGCCGCATTCCGGGCATGGGCGTTTGAAGCCACGATCTGCGTGGTGGCAGTAAAGCTGTAGCTGTTCGGCAAAGCGCCGATGCCCGAGCCAATGACATTCAGATCATCCCCCGGCACGTCCGAAATTGCCAGTACGGTGGCGCGTGCGCCCTTGAAATGAGATAGCAAACCGCCACCCTTGATACGCGACATCTTGCGCCGCTCGTCGTTCATGGCGCGGATGTCCAAGCCTTCGGCCAGCAGCTTACGGTTCAGCGCCTCAAGATCGCGCAGAGAAGTGCCGGGCAAAAGATCCTCGGCCAATGAGGACGCCCCGCCCGAGACCAGCAGAAGCACATGTGATCCGGGCTGCATCCGCTCCATTGCCAATCGCAGCTCTTGCCCGCCAGCAAGGCTGCGGTTGTCCGGCACCGGGTGCGAGGCTTCGATGACGTCGACCGCTTCCGGCAGGTCGCGGCCATGATCGTCTTTGGTGACAACAAGTGCGGGGACCGGTCCAAATTGTGCCAGCGCCGCACGTGCCATGGCGGCAGCGGGTTTGCCAACCGCGAGAATCTGGTCCGGCTTGGGAACATCAGACAGAGCGGCTTTGGTGGCGGCAAATCCGTCAACCGCATCGACCCCTGCCTGCCAAAGTTCTGCAGCGCGCTTGGCTGTATCCATCAGTTCTCAATCCAGATCGTGACCGGGCCGTCATTTACAAGTTCAACCGCCATGTCAGCCCCAAATTGCCCAGTTTCCACTGCAACACCTTGTGCGGCAAGATGCGTTGCAAATTCCTTGTACAGGTGCTCGCCCTGATCCGGCGGTGCTGCGGTTGAAAACCCTGGCCGGTTGCCGCTTGTTGTATCAGCAGCCAAGGTGAATTGGCTGATCACCAGCGCTGATCCGCCAATATCCAGCAGAGAGCGATTCATTTTACCTGCATCATCCTTGAAGACACGCAGTTTCGCGGCTTTCTCTGCAAGCTTTCTGGCCTGTATGTCGTCATCGCCATGCATGGCGCAAACAAGAATCAAAAGGCCCGGTCCCGACGATCCTATGACTGTGTCATCAACCGAAACTGTGGCGTGTGACACTCTTTGCAACACTGCGCGCACGTGGTTCCTCCCTTAACGCGATAGGACTGCCCTTGCCTCCGTTTACCCGCGCCATTCCACAAAGTCACTCGGTGCGGCGCGATCCGTGCGAAAGTTATTTGCAGGATGACTTGGATCTGCATAGCCAAATGAAATCGCGCATAGGATCAGGCGGTCTTCAGGGATTTGAAAATACCGGTGCAGAAAGGGGCTGTACGTGGCCAACGCGGCTTGGGGGATGGTCGCTACGCCCAAGGCCTGCGCGGCCAGAGTGAAGGCTGTGATAAAACCACCGCAATCCATTGCGCCATAGGGGCCAAGCTCTGCCGGGCTTGAGAGGATGGCACAATGCGGCGCGCCAAACAGGGCAAAGTTCTGCATCATTTGCTGCGCTGACCCGACGCGGTCCCCTCGTTCCACCCCAACAGCTTCGTAAAGCGCCCAGCCACAGGCCCGGCGGCGGTCTTGGTACACGCCAGAATAGGATGTTGGAAACGGAAGATCCGGTGCCGGAGCACCGCTGACAGCCTCGTTTTGCATCGCTTCACGGAAAGCATCTGTTTCGTCTGCGCTGGTGATCACCAACTGCCAAGGTTGCGCATTGCACCAGCTTGGCACCCTCGACGCGCTTGCCACGATCTGTTCAATCTGCGCGCGCGGAACTGGATCCGGCAAAAACGCTCTGCAGGAATGGCGATCTTTCAGTAGGGAATTCAACTCAGCAAACGACACGACAGGCCCACCCCATTGTTTTTCGAGCTGAACATGACCGTGCTTTGGCGGATGCACAAGCTTGTATGCAGGTCCGCCTATTGCCCGGTGGCCGCCAGATACCCGACACCTGCTGCCACCAGTAAACCCAAAACGACGGCGATGGTTATCTTGATGGCTGACCACGGGCGTTCACCCTGAACCCGCCCGGTTCGGCCATTGACCACAAACCGATAGGTCTGGCCGCGGTATTTGTAAGCGGCCATCCAAACCGGCAACAGGATATGCTTGAACGTGACATCGCGTACGTCTGTATCGACCGCATGGATGCGCTGCCGATCCCCGCCGATGTCAAAACGAACATCCCGCTCGATCACGCGCGCCATATGGGTACGGGCTTCGACGTAGCCGTCCCTGAGTTCAACGGTATATGCCTCAGCCCGGAAACCGGCCAGGTATTCGGGTTGATACGGTTCGAGCGCGGGCAGGTCCCAGGGTTCCAGCGCGTCGGTATATTTTTTGGGGAGCGATCGGGACGCCAGCACAAGCACGTCGTCAAAAAATCGCTCGACGCGCCCGGACTTGGACGTCCAGCGTACCTTTGGCACCTGTTGCTGAACCCGTTTGCCGTCTCGCATCACGGTGCGGGTTTCGTAATAGATAATGCCGCGTTCGCCGCGATAAGTGGATTTGGTGTCGGCATCGAAGGTCCAGTAGGGCACGTAAATACCCTGCATCCTGCGCCCCTTGCGGGCATACTCTTTCAACCCGTTAGGTGCGAACCACAGTCGTCCCAGCCAATCTCCCATCGCCTTATGGGCCGAGCGTTCGTCGAACGCAAAAGGCAGAACACCTTTTGGCTTGATATGCCGATTGATTCCGGTGTCGGTCACGACCGGCGTGGCACAGAACGGGCATTCGGCGGCGTGTGTATTCGGGTCAAACTCCACCTGCGCGGCGCAGTTTGGGCAGGACAGAACACGGGTTTCTTCGATCTCGCTGTCCGGCAGGCGATCCGCGATGGCCGCGTCAAAGTCCAGCTCTCGCAGACTGGCACCGCCCCAAGGCCCGGCACCGATCGGTCTGGAATGCCCGCAATGATCGCATGTCAAAGTGCCGTCACCCGGGTTGAACCGGTAATCCGCGCCGCACTGGTCGCAGGGAAAGCGGTGTTCGGCAAGGTCAGGGGCGGTGACTTGTGTCATGAGTTACCCAGTGGTCACGATGATTATGAAGGAAGACCGCGTTTTGTTAAGCTCCGGGCGGCGGTGGCGGCAAGATGGTGAACAGCTGCGCCAGTTCCCGCACGTCACCTGCCTTTTTCCATCCGTCCTGCCCTGCAGTCCAGACATAGGTGTCCCGGGTAAGCTCGCCTTCGCTGGCCATCCGCCCCATCTTGGCTTTGGAAAACGGCCCGCTGGTCTGCCCATCCACAGCGATATGCCAAACATGCTCAACTGGGGGAGGGGGCGGCGGTGCCGCATGTGCTGCCGGTTGCGGGGCAGCGGGGGCAGGCGATCCCCACGGGCCGCTTGGTTGCGCCGCTGCCATGTTCGACATTTGCTGCGCCATCGCCATGCCCATGCCCATGCCAAGACCTGCACCCATGCCACCACCTTGTCCGGGGTTGTTTGCCGCAGCGGTCATTGCTTCGGCGGCGGAATACTGCGTGAACTTGCCCAGATCGCCAGCCAACCCCATTGAGGTCCGCTTATCCAGCGCCGCCTCGACCGCAGGCGGCAGCGAGATGTTCTCGATATAAAATTCCGGCATCTCCAGCCCATAGCTGTCCAGAACAGGTGTCACCTCGGCTGCGATCAGCTTGCCCAGATCGGCGGTGTTTGCGGCCATGTCCAGCACCGGAATGCCCGAGCTGGAAATGACGCGGCTGAACTCCTGCACGATGATGTTGCGCACCTGAAAGCTGATTTCATCCATGGTGAACTCGCCGTCTGTTCCGACGATCTCGACCAGAAACTTCGCGGGGTCTTTCACACGTACCGTGTAGGTGCCATAGGCCCGGATGCGGGTTGGCCCAAATTCCGGATCGCGCAGCATGATCGGGTTCTTTGTGCCCCATTTCAGGTCGTTGAACCGGGTCGTGTTGACGAAATAGATCTCAGATTTGAACGGAGACTGAAAGCCGTGATCCCAATGCTGCAGCGTCGTCAGGATCGGCATGTTGTTGGTCTCAAGCATGTAGAGACCCGGCGTGAACACATCGGCCAGTTGCCCTTCGTGTACAAACACCGCTGCCTGACCTTCGCGCACGGTCAGCTTGGCACCGTACTTGATTTCGTGGCCTTCGCGTTCAAAACGCCAGACCATCGTGTCACGAGTGTCGTCCACCCAGTGAATGACATCAATGAATTCTCCGGTCAGAAAATCGAAAATTCCCATTTGGGTTCTCCTGTCCTTGGGGTCAGAGCGGCTGCCCCATCAATTCGCGTGCAATAATTCGTACGACGGGGCGCGCCTCATCCACGCCCACTCCGGGCTGCAACCGCTGGTCGTACAGCATCGTCAGCAGTTTCTCGTCATGGCTAGTCAGCAGGGCAAACTCATCATCATCGTTGAAGATCGAAGGTCGTGCTGCTGGGCTATCATTGGACAGACCAAGCCCCTGAGCGATTTCTTCGTGAATACAGCTGCGGCGTACCAGATCCGTCAGTTCTGCCCGGATCAATGCAACCGCGCGCACATATTTGTAGGGTGACGCCTTGGTCGCAGATGCAAAGACGAGACAGTCGAAATTGGCGCGTGGGTTGGCGGCCAGATCCAGCGAGGCCTGGCTGATATTTGGGATCAACTGCTTCAGTCGCGACGCGACATAGGCGCTGTCGTCCTTGCCGGCGAAAAAGACATGGAAATTAGCGTTTCGCGACACAACCGAAATCGGGTGCTGGGTCAACGCGGCCAGGCGGTCTGTAAACAGCCGCACCTGCTTCGCATCCTGCGCTCGCGTTTCGGGCAGAACCGAGGGGCCGAACTCGGTCTGGATACGCACGGGGCCGGACCACCGGCTCAACTGCCCGTCCGTTTGCCGTGAGCCGATCGAGACGCTTTGTGTCGGATATTCGCTGTAGAACGCGATTGCTTCGAAGTTTCGGGCCAGATCATCGGCATCATAAGGTGTATCCGGTCCGCCGCCATCAGTGCGCAACAACCCACGAACCAGAAGGTCACGTTCAACACGCTGGTAGAACCGCGCCAGATCCTGACTGGCGGCAGAGGGTGGCACATAGGCATTAACTGCCGTAGGCGCAGGTTCCGGCCGGGGTTGCGGTGCAACAGTGGTCGTCAGGGTTTCATCGCAATTGGCCAGAGCCAAAACCGAAGTCATCCCCAACGCAAATTTCAGAGAGTTGAAGCGCCGCACGCCGATCCTGCCTTTAGCCGGGAACCGCCGTACCGGCATTGTCACCAGTCCCGTCCCGGCGCGCTTTGGCAGCGGACAGTGTGTCGCGCAGCTCGGTTTCCATCTTTTGCAATTCAACCTCAGCCGCAGCACGTTTGGCCTTGCCTTCATCTGCAATCGCCAGGCTTTCGTTGATGGTGCCGATCAGGTCAGCATTGGCCTGCTTGACCGCTTCGATGTCGAATACGCCGCGCTCCATCTCTTCGCGGATCATCTTGTTGGATTCGCGCAGATTGGCCGCATTCGAGGTCAGCAGTTCGTTTGTCAGATCGTTGGCGTCACGCACGGCTGCCGCAGCCTCGGCGCTGCGCTGGATGGTTACGGCTTGCGCCAGCTGGGTTTCCCACAGAGGCACCGTGTTCACCAGCGTCGAATTGATCTTGGTCACAAGCGACTTGTCGTTTTCCTGTACCAAACGGATCGATGGTAGCGACTGCATCGTGACCTGGCGCGTTAGCTTCAGGTCATGAACACGGCGTTCCAAATCGTCGCGCGCAGCACGTATGTCGCGCAGCTCCTGCGCTTTCATCACCTGTTCTTCTTCGGGTACTGCCTGAACTTCGGCTTCTTTCTCAGGGATGTCGTGGCTGTCCAACTCGGTCAGCTTTTCCTCGCCCGCCGCGATATACAGCGCCAGTTCGTCGTAGAAGTCCAACGTCTTTTCATACAGCAGATCCAGCGACTTGATGTCCTTTAGCAACGTATGCTCATGGCCCAGAAGATCGTCGGTGATACGGTCGATCTGATCCTGAACTTCTTCGTACTGAGCGGTGAA
Organism: Ruegeria sp. 6PALISEP08; assembly: GCF_001238295.1. GTDB lineage: Bacteria > Pseudomonadota > Alphaproteobacteria > Rhodobacterales > Rhodobacteraceae > Ruegeria. Next base: position 406,189 of record NZ_LGXZ01000002.1, on the reverse strand, counting down.
TTTGGCAAAAGGTGCAGCCTTGCCAAGCAGTTTCTCCCACCAACTGCGTTCACGGCGCACGTCCAGTTCACTGACCGAGAATCCTCGGATCGTGGTCACGATGTTACGCAGGCTGTCGCCAGCCGGGCCCACATCCTTGTTGCGCACATCCGCCAGCATAGCCTGACTGATTTCCTGCAACTCTGCCTGTGCGGAGGAACCGAATGAAACGATGGAGTTGGTGTTATCCATGTCGATCTCATCCATCCGTTTGCGGATCTCAGCGCTGACGGGTTCTTCAGCCTCTTCCAGCGAAACGATCTCGCCCTGCGGTTCGGGCAGGGCAACTGCGGTAACCTCCTGCACCAGCGTTTCGGCCTGAACTGCCTTGTTCTTGATCTCTTCGGACATGGGGATGTTCCTCGCTCAAATAGTGGCCGGTCAGTCCAACCGGACGCCTTCGCGTTGCAGCCTTTCGCGCAACACATCAATTTCAACCGTCAGATCACTGCGGTCATCCAAAAGCATTTTGCGCGTGCGCGCGGCGAAATTCTGTTCCAGATCGTCCAGCAAAGCGGAGTAATCCGCAAGCGCCTGCGCGTCGCGGGTGCGGGCGTAGACGTCAGCAAACTTGACGGTCGCGTCACGTGCACCCTGCAGGTACACGGTCAGGTACTTTCTGGCACCGGCCAGATCGCGTGGGTCTTCCTCGACCGTGCGGAACAAGTCCCGCGCGGTGTCCTGAAACCGTTCCACGCGGGCTTCGACGCGGCGGTCGCCTGCGCGTTTGATCGCATCGGTCATCTCGGACAGATGCTTCTCGGCATCGTCGACAACGCGGGCTACGCGGTCTTGCTGAAAGGTGTCCACCCCTTCCATGCCTTTGTCTTTCATCGGATCAATTCCGAAAGAGACTGAGTGTAAAACGGTTGCCGCAATACCGAACAGCACCGGGGCCAACAGGCCGGCTTGTGCGGCGGTTTCTGCATCCAGAAGTTCAGTCCTGTAAGTGGCAAGCCCTGCACCCAGACCTGTCAGAAAGCTTGCAAATATCTTACGCGGAAAAGCAGGCCGACGGGCGGTTTTTCGGGCGTTGTACGCCGCCTCGGCCCGCAACCCTTCACGCAGTAAAAACGCAGCCGCTGTTAGAATACCAGCCGCGACCAACCCGATGGTCATGCCAATCGCGCCATCGTTCAGGGACAAAAACACCAAAGGGATGGCCGGAAGAAATAGCAGATTTGCCCGGGCACCAGCCGGTTCAATCCGCGCGCCATCGAACTGCCCCCTTGGCAGAGGAGTATTGTCCGACGCGTCCCCTTGTGGGCTATACTTGCCGCCAAACCGCTTTGCCATGGTTTACAGACCCCCAAGCAGTCCGGTGCAGACACCAATCAACAGCAGCAACAAGACAGCGTAGGCCAGTTTTTGCACTCCGCTTCCGGACATCACATCCCCCAATAGCAACTTCCACTGAAAATTTAGGGGATGCGCGGGCTTAGCGCTAGGGGGAAGGTTGCCAAACCCGCGTCACTTGCGAGGTTTCTTGCCGATTGGGGGGCGTTTTCGTTGTGGTCGCGACGGACGATTGGGTGTCGCATCGGGTGTCGCATCTGAATCCAGTCCAAGTTGATCGCGCATCACACGGCGACGGACCTCTTCGACCTCGCCCTGTTTCAGATCGCCCAGTTGGAACGGTCCGTAGGACACGCGCAACAGGCGGTTCACCGTAAACCCGATGTCTTCTATCGCACGACGGATTTCGCGGTTCTTGCCTTCACGCAGACCAATGGTCAGCCAGGCATTTGCCCCTTGCTGGCGATCCAGCGCCACGGTCATTGGTTGAAACCGCTCGCCTTCGATGACAAGACCTTTGCGCAGCGGTTCGAAATTTTCGTCCTTGGGGCGGCCATTTATGCGAACACGGTATTTCCGCAACCAGCCGGTCGAGGGCAGCTCGAGCTTGCGTTTGATGCCACCGTCATTGGTCAGCAGCAACAAACCTTCAGAATTCAGGTCCAACCGACCGACGCTCATGACCCGTGGTATGTCGTCGGGCAGTTTGTCGAAAATCGTATCGCGCCCTTTTTCATCGCGAGTTGTTGTCACCAGCCCCGCAGGCTTGTGATACAGCCACAAGCGAGATGGTTCCGGTTCAGAGACCGGTTTGCCATCTACAACGATCTTGTCTTTTGCCGTCACGTTCAGGGCAGGGCTGTCGATGGTCTTGCCATTTACGGCCACGCGGCCTGCTTCGATCATGCGCTCAGCCTCGCGCCGCGATGCAATGCCAGCACGGGCCAGGACTTTGGCGATCCGGTCGCCGGGAGGAGGGGTCTTGTTCATGTCAGGCCCATAACGCATCCCGCGCGCTTGCGAAAGGCAGGTTTCTGATGCAGTCAGAGGCATGGTGTTCAAATCGCATATGGAACAGGCCCTGGCCGAGGCACGCGCGGCAGCGGATCGTGGCGAGGTACCGGTGGGGGCTGTTATTGTCGGCCCTGACGGAAGTGTTGTGGCGACAGCAGGGAACCGAACGCGCGAATTGAATGACCCAACTGCCCATGCTGAAATCCTGGTCTTGCGCGCGGCGTGTGCCAAGGCAGGGTCCGAACGGTTGCCAGAGCATGATCTCTATGTGACGTTGGAGCCCTGCGCCATGTGCGCTGCGGCCCTGGCAGCCGCGCGCATCCGGCGGATTTACTATGGGGCCGCAGATCCCAAATCCGGGGGTGTGGCCCATGGGGCGCGGGTGTTTTCACACTCGCAATCCCACCACGTGCCCGAAGTCTATGACGGGATCGCCAGTGAAGACGCTGCGGCCCTTCTGAAAGCCTTCTTCGAAGCCCGCCGCAAGGACGCGCCGGACTGATCCGCCGCGTTAACTCAGGCGGTGATGGCTTTCATAACCTCTGGTTCGATCACGTCGACCCCGGGAAGCCCATCAATCAGAGCCTGTGCGCACTGTTCAAGAATTGGGAAGGTCTTGTAATGACACGGAATAACCGTCTTGAAGTTGAAATACCGATTGGCTGCATAGGCGGTGGCTTTCATGTCCATGGTGAAATGTCCACCAGCCGACAGGATGCCGATATCGGGTTTGTAGTAATCCCCCATCCAGTCCATATCGGCCATGATGTCAGTGTCGCCAGAAACGTAAAGCACTTTTCCCTCAGCCGCGATCATGAAACCGACTTCGCTACCGCCGGTGCGCAGACCGTCGGGGGTTGAGAAGGTCGAGCTGTGAGAGGCCGGGACCATTGTCACCTTGACCCCTTTCAGATCGACAGTGCCGCCTTTGTTGAAGCCGATGGTTTCAATGCCTTCCGCTTCACTCCAAAATCCCATCAAGTCGTATTGACCAACAACTGGGATTTTCAGGTGCTTGGCCAGCGGCAGAACATCAGCGACATGGTCAAAATGTGTATGGGTCAGAAGGATATGGGTTGCACCGTCCAGCGCTGCATCATGCTGTTCTTCGGGCAAAACCGGGTTGCCGGTCAGCCACGGATCAATCAACAGAACCTGCCCCTGCGTTTCGATGCGGAAACTGCCATGGCCCAACCAGACAATATTCATAAATTATTTCCTCCTGAACATACTATTGGCATCAACCTAGCATCGGCTATGTAAAATTTCATGGACTGGATTCGAGAAATTGACGGATATTGCGAACGCTTGTCGCCGGACTATTGGGCCGAGCCAATCAATGCGGCCACAAATGCGGCCTTTCTGATTTCTGCTTGGATCATGTGGCGACGGGCGCGCGATCAGGACATGCCACTGGCCATGGTTCTGGTTGCGCTTTTGGCGATGATCGGGATTGGCAGCTATCTGTTCCACACACATGCGCAGGTCTGGGCGGCCTTGGCAGATGTGGTGCCGATCATTCTGTTCATTCTGGTCTATATCTTTGCAGTGAACAGGGACATCTGGCGGATGTCTTCGGTGTTTGCATTTGGGGGAACGTTGCTCTTTTTTCCCTATGCTGCTGCAACCGTTCCGCTGTTTCAGCTTGTTCCGGGGCTTGGCGGATCAGCGGCTTATGCGCCGGTCCCGTTGTTGATCCTGATTTATGCGGCCCTGTTGCGGGGTCGTGATCCGATCTTGGCCAAAAGGATGGCAATCGGAGCGGTGATTCTGATTCTTTCGATCACGTTCCGTGCGCTCGACTTGCCTGTTTGTGGAGAATGGCCGCTGGGTACGCATTTCATGTGGCACATCCTGAATGCCATCATGCTGGGCTGGATGATCGAGGTGTACCGCGCAGCGATGATACGGGGTCGCTTTTCAACAGGCTTCGGGTCGTGAGGACGCCGCGGGATGAACCATTTCTGATCATCCCAGAGAAACGCAATTGAGGTTCTCAAACCGCGCCGGTCCTGACTTAATCCTGAAAGGCCGCTGCCAGATGGTTAGGCAAGTCAAACTCAGCCAAAACCCGCGCGCGGCCCGCTGATGACATCTTGCGGGCGGTCTTTTCGACAATACTCTGGATTTTTTCAGCTGAATGCTTCGCGGCAAAGGGTAGGAAATACCATTTCAGGAATACAAAGCAGATCACATCTTCCAACGCCTGCACCTCTTCATCGCGCTTGATTCCCTGCTTGCGCAACATACGTCCTGCGGCCTCGACCTGCTCTGCGTCATAGCCTTCACGGGTCATCAGGCCAGTGACCACTTCGGCATGGTGCACGGCCTGCGCTTTGCGCCATGCCAGATAACCTGCCCGACCTTCGGGGTACTCACTGCGGGCCAGTTTCCACCGCTCTACATGCTGACCACGCGCCGCAATCTGTAGGACGTCAGAGGCGTTCGGGACCAAACGGTCCAACTCAGCGGTCATGCGTTCACCGTAAAGCAGCGCTTCGGGTCGGTCGTCGTCTAGGTTGGGGTCATGTGCATTGGCTGCATCAATTGCGTCCAGAACCGCTTGTTTTTGCGCGCTCATGTCTTGCTCCACTGGCTTGCCTGCGCCACGAGAGACCCGCGGCCGTCTTGGATATCGTTGCTCATGCTAGCGGCTTGCCGTGGGATGTGCATCCTCGAAAATGCAAAATGGCCGGGTCAGAGAGGGGAAGTCCGACCCGGCCGGGACCTGCGCTTTATTTGGCAGGTTTAACCTGATCCTGCGTGACCGGTTCCGCGACAGGGGACGGGAAGGTCAACGTGCGTGTCAGGTTGTTTGTGCCGATACCCAAAGCCATTGCCGGTGCGGCCAAAAACGTGGCGGACAAGACTGCGGCTGTCATCAGGGGTTTCATGTTTTCTCTCCGGTTTGCGTTATGTCGCATAATTAAAATGAACTGTACAGTACAGTTTTCAAGTTCCAAAATGAACTAAACAGTTTACTATTTCGCATATCCCTCATTCAGTTTTGAATAGCAGGTGACAGACCCGGAATTTGAAACACTGGCCTACCAGTGGCGCAGTGGTCTTGCGACTGCCGCGACAGACGGGTAAACGCCCCATAACGTAGATGAGGGAAGCCGATGTCGATTGACCAAAGCACCGCCGCCAAAGTGGCCAAACTGGCCCGGATCAAGGTCGAGGATGACGCGCTGCCGGCGCTGGCATCCGAGTTCAACACCATCCTTGGGTTCATCGAGCAACTGAACGAAGTGGATGTCGAAGGCGTTGAGCCGATGGTTTCGGTCGAGCCGATGCGCCTGAAGCGTCGTCAGGACGAGGTCACCGACGGCAACCAGCAGGACAAGGTTCTGGCGAACGCGCCCGACGCGCGCGAGGGCTTTTTCGCAGTCCCCAAAGTGGTGGAGTAAGACATGAGCGATCTGAACAAACTTGGCCTGGCCGAGGCCCGCGACGCCCTGCGTGCCGGCGACGTCACTTCTGTCGAACTGACCGAATCCTGCCTGAAGGCCATTGATGAGGCCGACGCGCTGAACGCTTTTGTGCATAAGACGCCCGAAATCGCGCTGGAGCGTGCGAAGGCAGCGGACGAGCGGATCAAGGGCGGCGACGCGCCGTCAATGTGTGGTCTGCCCATTGGTATCAAGGATCTGTTTTGCACCAAGGGCGTGCCGTCGCAAGCCGCATCGGGCATTCTTGAAGGCTTTAAGCCTGAATACGAATCTACTGTGTCGCAGCAATTGGCCGATGCCGGTGCGGTGATGTTGGGCAAGCTGAACATGGACGAATTCGCCATGGGATCGTCCAATGAAACCTCGGTCTATGGTAATGCGGTCAGCCCGTGGCGCCGCGGCAATGATGATGCGCAACTGACACCGGGTGGTTCGTCGGGCGGATCTGCATCCGCTGTGGCCGCTGACTTGTGCCTTGCGGCGACGGGCACCGATACAGGCGGCTCCATCCGCCAACCTGCCGCTTTTGTCGGCATCACCGGCATCAAGCCGACCTATGGCCGCTGCTCGCGCTGGGGCATCGTGGCATTCGCATCTTCGCTGGATCAGGCCGGTCCGATGACAAAGAACGTCCGCGACGCAGCGATCATGCTCGAAACCATGTGCGGCCATGACGCCAAAGATTCGACGAGTGCCGAGCTGGCCGTCCCGAATTTCGAGGCGATGCTGACCGGTGATATCAAGGGCAAGAAGATCGGTATCCCCAAGGAATACCGCATGGACGGTATGCCTGCCGAGATCGAAAAGCTCTGGGCCGATGGTGCCGCGATGCTGAAAGCCGCGGGTGCCGAGATCGTCGATATCTCGCTGCCGCACACCAAATACGCGCTGCCTGCGTACTACGTGATTGCTCCGGCCGAGGCGTCCTCGAACCTCGCTCGCTACGACGGTGTTCGCTATGGTCACCGCGCGCAGCTGGCGCAAGGCGACGGCATCACTGAGATGTACGAAAAAACCCGCGCCGAAGGCTTCGGCCACGAAGTGCAGCGTCGCGTAATGATTGGCACCTATGTGCTGTCGGCAGGTTTCTACGATGCCTATTATAACCGTGCACGCCGGGTGCGGACGCTGATCAAGAAAGACTTCGAGGATGTATTCGCGGCGGGCGTCGATGCGATCCTGACCCCGGCAACCCCCTCGGCGGCCTTTGGTCTTGGCGAAATGACCGAGGCGGATCCCGTTCAAATGTATTTGAACGATGTCTTCACGGTGACTGTGAACCTGGCTGGTTTGCCCGGTATCTCGGTCCCCGCAGGGCTGGATGCACAGGGTCTTCCGCTGGGTCTGCAGCTGATCGGACGTCCGTGGGAAGAGGGTGATCTGCTCAACACCGCCTATGCGCTGGAAAACGCGGCCGGTTTTGTGGCCAAGCCCGGGAAATGGTGGTAAGCCTCGGGCAACTGAAGCACTAGACACGGAGCCAATGATGCGCGTTTTGCTTTCGGTCCCCGCCCTGACGCTGGTTGTGGCCTGCACGGATGTTGCGCCGCTAACCAGCACCGGTTTCAATACGCCTGAGTATCAGGCGCAGCGCGAGGCGCAATTGGCCGGGCAGGGCGCAGTGGGCAACCCACTTCTGGCTCCTGTCGATGTGTCGCAGCAGCCGCTGGGCGCGCCAGGTTCGACAGGTGTCGCAACCGGTGAAAACGCCGACATTGCCAATCAAGCCGCAGCAGCCCTTGCCGGTACGTCTGGACAAAGCTCTGCAGGCGTGTCCACAGCACCTGCATCAAACAATGGCGCAATTTCCGACGAACAGGATTTCGCGGCTGTGTCTGAGCGGCGCAGCATCGAATCCGACGCCGCGCGGATCGAGCAAAACCGCCAAACCTACGATGTTGTGGCCCCGACCGCCGTGCCCGAGCGCAGCGCAGGCGGTCAGCCCAACATCGTGCAATACGCGCTCAGCACCTCGAACCCGGTCGGCACGCAACTCTACAGCCGCGCAGGCTTTAACCTTCAAGCCAAGGCACAGCGGAACTGCGCACAATTCCCATCGCCGGATCAGGCGCAGATCGAGTTTCTGTCCAATGGCGGCCCGCAGCGCGACCGCAAGGGTCTGGACCCGGACGGGGATGGCTATGCCTGCGGCTGGGATCCCAGCCCGTTCCGCAGTGCCGTCAACAACTGAACTCTCACCCATTTGGCATCCGTCGCCCAATTTCAGTGAGCGCAGGGATGGGCTGACGCCGAGTTTGGTCGTGATCCATTACACGGCCATGAATAGCGCGAAAGCGGCGTTGGATCGTTTGTGCGATCCGGCTTCCGAGGTTTCGGCCCATTTCCTGATCGGTGGTGATGGCACCCTTTGGCAAATGGTGCGTGAAGAAGACCGCGCCTGGCATGCTGGGGCAGGGGAGTGGGAAGGTCAAACCGACATTAACTCGCGGTCGGTCGGGATCGAATTGGACAGCACTGGATCGCATCCCTTTTCCGAACCGCAAATGTCGACCCTCGAAGCGCTCCTGCCTCGGATTATGAAAAGCTGGTCCATCCCGGCATCGGGCGTGATCGGCCATTCCGACATGGCGCCCGGCCGCAAATCAGATCCCGGGCCCCACTTCGATTGGCAAAGGCTCGAGCGGCAAGCTTTGGCTAAACCTCGCGCGCCGGTCACCGCGTCAGCCACACCAAGCCCGGAGGCATTCCGCGCCGCCGCGCGAAGGGCAGGTTTCACTGCTCCCGTGGATGATACCCAACTGCTGGCCGCCGTCCGGCTGCGATTTCGTCCCTGGGCACAAGGCCCACTGGAAACAGGGGATCTGAATGCGCTCATCCCGCCCGGCACAATAACCTGATCTGCGCTTCATCGGGCTAATAATACCTCGGGGTTGAATTGGCCGCAGGCCAGGAAGGGGGTGGCCCAATTCCCCGCTTTCCACTCTTGACGCCGCATGGCGCACAGCCTACCCATCCCCGGCGCGGAGGGCCGGATGGCCGCTGGGGTCGCAAGGCCCGAGAGGAAAGTCCGGACTCCACAAGACAACGGTGCCGGGTAACGCCCGGGCGGGGCAACCCGACGGAAAGCGCCACAGAAATCAGACCGCCCAGGACTTCGGTCCGGGGTAAGGGTGAAACGGTGGGGTAAGAGCCCACCGCGCCTCTGGCAACAGGGGCGGCACGGCAAGCCCCACCGGGAGCAATGCCAAATAGGGTCCCCGCGCGGGCCGGTCGGCGCAAGCCGATACCGCCGCTAAGCGCGTCTTGGCCGAGAGGGACCGGGTTGGCAGCTTGAGCCGCGCAGCAATGCGCGGCCTAGAGGAATGGTCATCGAAGGGGGCAACCCCGGAACAAGATCCGGCTTACAGGCCCTCCGCGCGTATTCTCTTAGCCTCCGGGCGGCGTATAAGCCCCCGTTAGCCGGGCCGCTTTTTCGGTGACCGAGACGAACTCGTCTGCCGTCCAGGCGCGAACTGTCTCGATATTCGTCACCGCACCCGACGCGGCAACGGCCATGCCAACAGCGACCGCATCGGTTCCATCGGGGGCTTCGCTGATCACAACGACATCGTTGCCGCCAGTGGTCATGTAAAACGACAACAGCCTGCCGCCGACTTTGTCGAGCAGGGCTTTTACCGGACCGGTGCGGTTCTCGGGCTTCTGCAACATGCCTTTGACGCCAGCTTGCGAGTAAGTTGCGTATGTAATGAAAATGGGCATTGAAACCTCCGTTTTGTGACAATCAATCGGGGCCATTGCATCGGCTGGTCCCGGGGCCGATTGGTGTCAGCCGCCGGTAAGAAACGGGGCTGCGATCAACCAAGTACCTGCGCCGATCAGCGCCACACCCGAGACCGGAACCAGCCAGCGGGCCGTTGGCAGAAGTTTTTCAAGCGCAACGTAAGCGGCGATACCGACGATCCAATAGAGGTTCATGATACCGCCGACGAAAAGCAGCAGCATCAGCGCCCAGCAGCATCCGAGGCAATATGTGCCATGCAAGCCACCTGTTCTGAACGCCCCCCAAAGACCGGGATGGTTGTGGTCCGCCAAGAACCGGGCGGGGCTTTGGCAATGGCGCAGACACGCCGTTTTCAATTCTGAAAACTGGTAGATGCCCGCAGCTAACAGAACGGATCCAGCAAAAATGCCAGACCGGACCGTCATCATCGGCCCGTCAGACAGTCCAATGTGCTCTAACCCCCATTGCAAAGCGGTTGCGGTAAGACTGAATGCCCCCCACGCCACCAGATAGCCCGACAGAAAGCTCAGACTGTACGTCGCGGTGCGCTCCTTGTCTGGACCTAAGCGCTTGAGTGCGGTGAACAAAAGTACAGCAGGCGTAGCGCTTGGGGTCATCATCGCGATCATCATGACCCACCACATGAAAAAGATCAGCAGGGCATAACCGGTGCTCCAGGCCATGGCAGAACCCATGTTCATTGGCTTGCCTATCGGGCCAGCCATCCGCGTCATCTCAACTGCGGACATGTTCATCCCAACCCCGGCGACCGTGTACCATGCGGTACACAGAACGATCAAAAAAACACTGCCTAAAACGATCACAGTGTCCTGTCGTAACAGCCGCTCAACAGCGCCGGCTTGAAGTGATGATTTCTGCTTGGTCATGAGACATCCTAGGCTATGCGCCCAAAACGCCGTGGCCCGAGATGTTTAGATGCGCCAGATGGGCGTGAGTGGTATCAAAGGTGAGGCTGATCTTGCTGCCGGTGGTTTTTGCACTGCCCGAGGCAGCCTCGGCATGGCGATACTCAAACCCGTTTGGCAACTGGATCGATGCCCGATGGGGCGCGCCAGAGACGATATGGGGAATCGGTTTGACCTCGACGTCGAAAACACCCGTGACCTTGGCATATCCACTACGATCTTCGCGGCTCCAGTCCAGCTCGATCGGAACGAATAGTGTTTCATGCTTGGTCGGAGCCATCGCGCTGAAGACGTACCAGAACGTGGCCATTTCGTCAGTGTCTTGCCCGGTCATGACGGCCTGCAATGCGGCCCGCTGATCTTCCGAGGCGCTTTCATCGATGATCAGTTGCATCTGACCATTGCCTTCATGAATTGGGCCTGGCCAGTAGTAAACACCTGCCGCCCGAAGGCCGCCCAGATCGGTGTCGCCATAGTGGCCGCTATGGATGTCGAAGACGACAACCGCTTCGCAATTGCCATGAGACGGCAGAACGCTGAACTGGCAAGGACAGCCGAAGTTGCAGTTGCAATTGGCCAGTTCCTCGGCCTGAATAACCCATTCTGTCATGATAGCCCCCCAAGAAAAGTCGCATTAAACAACTCTGCTCGACACAGGTCGGCCCTGTTTTTGCTGCCTCGGCTTACGAGCCTGAACTTGGCTTCTTGGATGCGAGTACGTATCACGAATCCTTGATATGTACAAACATGACAGCAGATTAAACGTGCCAAACAGATGTTGTTTGAGCATTAATCGCGTTGGGGTTGAACGCCGTATTCGCTTATACATTCTGCTGCTAGACTCGCCGCGTAGATTTGAAGAACCGGGAGGATAGTTATGAGCTTTATGAAAACACTGGCGTCTGTGGCCATTGGTTTTGCAGCTGCAAAGGGCATGGACAAGTATCAAAAGATGGGTGGAATGGCTGGCCTGCAGGATATGATGCAGGGCGGTGGTTTTGGTATGGACCAGCTTGGCAAGATGGCCGAGCAGTTTGGTTTGCCCGGCGGTGCTGCTGGCCTTCAGGACATGATGGGCAAGATGGGGCTTGGCGGCAACGCCGCCGGGGCCGCCGGGTTGGGCGGGTTGTTGAATGCCATGCAAGGGGCAGCCAAAACTGCCAATCAACAGGCCGGTGATATGATGGAAACCGTTTTCAGTGGCACACCCGCAGGCGCAGCGATGGAAGAGCAGGCAAAGCTTATGCTGCGGGCTATGATCCAGGCGGCCAAGGCGGATGGCGAACTGGATGAACAGGAACAAGAGATCATTCTGGGAGAGCTGGGCGACGACGTCACTGATGAGGAGCGTGCTTTTGTGCAAGAGCAGTTGAACGCACCGATTGACGTGATGGGATTGGCGGCTGATTCTGGTGCGCCGCTCAAAATACAGATCTACGCTACATCTCTGGCAGCCATCCGTCTGGACAACACGCGCGAGGCGTCCTATTTGCGGCAATTGTCCACTGCGCTGGGCCTCTCAGACGCGGAAAGAGACCAGATTCACACCTATATGGGGGCCCCAACCCTGCCGGATTAAGTTCGGTCGGGATTCCTGTGGCAGGATGGGCCGATTGGTCTTGACATAGGCGGTGCAGCGCGTAAAAGCGCACGCTCATAGGAATTCAACCGAAAGGCCCCTGCCTTTCCGGACGCAGGAGATAACCATGGCGAAGCCGACGACAATCAAGATCCGTCTGAACTCGACCGCGGGCACGGGCCACTTCTACGTGACCAAAAAGAACGCGCGCACCATGACCGAGAAAATGACCATTCGTAAATACGATCCGGTCGTTCGTAAGCATGTCGAGTACAAGGAAGGCAAGATCAAGTAATCTGCCGTTCCGCGTGAACAATTTGAAAGGGGCTCTGTTTTTCAGGGCCTCTTTTTTTGTGCGAGAAAGCCCCTAATCAAAAGGGCAGGGGCGCACATAACTGCCAGGGTCCGTTGCAGCCGCGCATCAGCGACCAGAGCAATCGCATTGCCTGTGGCTTGCTTTTTGCGGTGCCCAGCAAGTACGGTTCAGCAAACCGCCACAAAATGTTGAGCGCCATGAAAAAAATCTTGTTATCCACAATTGCTGTCCTGACCCTTGCGGCCTGCGATGACCCGTTCAACCGCGAAGGCGTCGGGTTCACTGGAATCGATGGTGAACCGCGCACGATTTCCGATGTGCCCGGTGCCGTCGCCTTTTTGCCAGACGCGACCAACGTGCCTGCGGAACTGGCAGAGTTTCCGACTGTGACGCTGCTGGTGGATGAAACCGATCCGTCCAAAGTGGCGTCAGTGGCAATCGACAATGGTGGGCAGACGCCAAATTCTGCTGTTCAATTGGAAGGAAGCGACAGGGACCTGTTCCTCAGCACCGTCAGTGTCAATGGCACACTGTTTGGCGTGTTGCGTACATCAAGCAACAGCGCGAAGGTTGAAAATTCGATAGGGGTCGGTTTTGCGGAAGAGACCGAACGATTCACCGGATGCCTGCCAGCGGGCGGCGTGTTCCGAAAAGGTACATCCGAGCGGAGTTCTGGCTTTGCCATTCCACTGAATTGTAGCTGATCGGATTTTGATCCAGATAAAAAAACCCCGCCTGAACGGCGGGGTTTTTTGTTTCTCCGCAAACCAGACATGGCTGTTGAAGCAAAGAAAAGGGCCGGTGATTAACCGGCCCTTTCATCATTGTCTTGCAGCAGGCGCTATTCCTGTTGCCCCATGAACATCAACAGGAACTGGAACATGTTCAGGAATGAGATGTACAGGCTCAGCGCGCCGTCAAAGGCCGCCTTGTCCAGCCATTCCTGATCGCCATGCGCAGCATGTGCGACATAGGTGTTCTTGATGTCCTGCGTGTAGAAGGCAGTCAGACCGGCAAAGATCAGGATGCCGATGGCGGAAATGGCCATCATCATGACGCCAGACTGCAGAAACAGGTTGATGATCATTGCAACCAGAAGCCCAATCACACCCATCATCAGGAAGGTGCCCATACCGCTGAGGTTACGCTTGGTGGTGTAACCGTACAGGCTCAGGCCGGCAAAGGCGATCGCGGTCACCAGGAAAGTCTGAGCAATCGAGTAGGGCGTGAAGACCATGAAGATCGAGCTCATGGATACGCCCATAACGGCGGCAAAGACAAAGAAGCCAAGCTGAACTGTCGCGGCTGAACCACGGCGCATCAGAGCACCCCAGCCAAAGAGGATAAAGGCCAGAGGGGCGAACATGACCACCCACTTCAGCGGCGACAGGAACAGTGCACCACCCAGGCTGGTCAGATAGCGATCAGCGCCAATTTGTGCGACCGCGTTGCTTGGATCACTGGTGACAGCCAGACCGGCAATCGCCCATGCCGCCAATGCTGTGATCAGCATGCCGATGGACATTGTGCCGTAGACTTTGTTCATGTGGGCGCGCAGGCCCTGATCAATCTCGGCGGCGCGCGCGCCGGATACCGTCCGGATCGTGTCGAATTGTGCCATCAAAGGGTCTCCCTATTCATCGAGTTAATACGCCCCGGCGATGCGGGGCGGTTTTCTCTCTAAATATCGGCAACTAGTGGCTGTGTTTCAAGAGATTCCGACCGAAAACCGACTAAAACACGCAACAAATTCTGCGGCAGGTGACTCTTGGCCGCCCGCCGCCGCAAAAAAATGTGTGTTTTGCAGTTACCTTTTCCAGTAACCGGGAGCATCCCAGAGGAATCGCTCTGCCTCAGCAGAGGCTTCAGTGCGTGTCACGCCGATATCTTCAAGGGCTGCATCGTCCAGCTGAGCCAGCTTGCGTCGCTGCCGCATCAGTTCGATTGCCTGAAAGATCAGCGACGCCAGAGACCGGTTGGCGGGTTTGCAAGGTGTGTGCAATGCAATTTGGGTCATGATCTTTGTCCTTTCCAGATTTTTCGATGATTTCCGCTTCAGTCATCAACTTCCTTGATCGATATGGGGCAATGTGGCATATTTTAAAAACGAATATTTTTGATGGTATGTATAAGGAAACGTGAAGTTGCGAAATTTGGATATAACCACCCTTCGCTCTTTTGTGGCTGTGGCGGATCAAGGCGGTGTCACGCGCGCCGCCGGGTTTCTGCATCTGACGCAATCCGCCGTCTCCATGCAGTTGAAGAGGTTGGAGGAACTGTTGGGTCTGGAATTGCTGGATCGCAGTGGTCGGACCATTGCGCTGACGGCTTCAGGCGAGCAATTGCTGGCCTACGCCCGCCGTATGATCGCGTTAAACGACGAGGTGATCGGGCGCCTGACAGACCAGGCATTTGAAGGCGAGGTGGTGCTGGGTGTGCCGCATGACATCGTTTATCCAGCGATTCCCCGGGTGCTGCAGCGGTTCAATGCGGAATTTCCACGCGTCCGCGTGCAATTGGTGTCGTCATATTCGCTTCAGCTCAAGGACATGTTCAAACGTGGTGAATGTGATGTGATCCTGACAACGGAACCGTCTTCGACTGTGGGGGCAGAGACCATCGCCGAGCTCCCTTTGCGTTGGATTGGCGCGCCGGGCGGAACTGCGTGGCGCAAAGAGCCGCTGCCTCTGGCACTTGGGCGTCGCTGCCTGTTCCGACCTCAGGTGATCTCGGCATTGGATGCGGCAGGAATTCCGTGGGAGTTGTCGGTTGAAACCGAAAACGATCGGACCATCGAAGCCACGGTCAGTGCGGACCTTGCTGTTCACGCCATGTTGGACGGAACCGAAGCCTCGCATCTTGAGCAAATCGATTCCGGTGGCGCGCTGCCAGAGCTGCCGGCCCATATGATCAACCTCTATGGTGGCGAGTCGGGTCGTGGCGCTGTTGTCGAGGCATTGGCGCAGTTGGTACGCCAGAATTTTCGGATGCTGGGTGGTGCGCCTCTGCGTGCGGTGGCGGGGTAACGGCGATCAGGGGGTGATGACAATCTTGCCCGTCGATTTCCGCTCTTTCAGCAATTGCAGTCCAAGAGCCACCTGTTCAAGCGGCAGGATGTGACTGATATGCGGCTTGATCCGACCCTCTGCGTGCCAACGGAACAGGGTGTCGAAGCTGTTGTGCACCACTTCAGGGCGGAATCTCAGGTAACCACCGATGTAAAACCCGATCACGGTCAGATTCTTGACCAGAAGATGGTTGGCAGGGAATTGCGGAACCTCGCCCCCGGCAAAACCGATGGGCAACAAGCGGCCTTCGGGGTTCGTGGCGCGGAAGGCGGCTTTGAACACGTCACCGCCGATGGCATCATACACTACATCCGCGCCTCCCAGGGCTTTGACCCGCTCTCTGAGGTCCTCAGAGGCGTCTATCAGACGATCGGCTCCTGCAGCCTTGGCCACGGCCAGTTTATCCTGGCCGCGTGCCTGCGCGATGACGGTGGCACCCATGAGTTTTCCGATCTCAACAGCGGTCAGCCCAACGCCACCGGCAGCCCCTGTGACCAGTAGCGTTTCACCGGGTTGCAGTCTGGCCCGATGATCCAACGCCATGTGGCTGGTGCCATATGCAATCTGGATGGCGGCGGCCTCTTCAAAGCTGGTGCTGTCCGGCAGAAGAATCGCCCGATCGGCGTCGAACACGCCATATTCTGCCAGCCCACCTTGACCCGAATACACCGCGATGCGGTTACCGGGTTTCAATTGTGACACGCCTGCTCCGACGGCATCGACAACCCCCGCAATTTCCATGCCGAGGGTAAACGGAGCAGCGGGTGTATCCTGATAGCTGCCCTTTTGCATCAGCAAATCGGCGAAGTTCAAACCACATGCCTTGATTGCAACGCGCACCTGACCTGTGCCTGGTTCTGGCACCTCAAGGCTGCATAGTTGGGCAGCCGCCCCGTCAGATTGAATGCGATAGGCCCGCATAATTGTCCTCGTCTTTTTGGCCATAGGCACGAGCGTGATAACAAAAGTCAATTGCTTTGAGGAAACGGTGTTGAAGAGGAAAATCAGGGGGCTTTGGGGGAACAACTCAAATGGGCGCGGTAGGCTCAATTCAATACAACCACAGCCCTTCCTGAGGGGACTCGACTCAACCGTCTTGAAAAAAATTCAAAAACCGGCATTATAAGCGCCTAGTGCTGTGCGGGGGAGGCGGCACAATCCGAATTAGGGGGAAGTTAAGGGGAAACCTCTAAGTCTGCGATATCGGACGTCGCGAACTCCCGCGTAGATGTTTGTGTAGTATAGGAGAATACCAATGACTCATCACGTCGATGTCCATGTGGGCAAGCGCGTTCGGCATCGCCGCTGGCTGATTGGCATGACCCAGCAGCAGTTGGCGCAACAAGTTGGTATCAAGTTTCAGCAAATCCAGAAATATGAGACCGGGGCCAACCGAATCAGCGCATCTCGCCTGTGGGACATTGCCGAGGCATTGGACGTGCCGGTCAGCTTTTTCTTCGAAGGTTTGGAAGAAGCCGAAAAAAGCGATGCGGACAAAAAATCTGTTCCTGCCGATCTGATGGGCGACAAGGAAGCTTTGGATCTGGTGCGCTCATACTATGCGATTCCAGAAAACCAGCGCCGCCGCTTGTTTGAGCTAGCTCGCGTTCTCAGCGAAGTCGCCTGATAGACTTGACTTTGGGGGGCATTGCTCGCACCTGTGGGCTATGCAACCGACGACGTTCAGTGACCTAGAAATTGCCGAAGAAATGGCCGAAGCGGCACGCGCGGCTATTCTTCCTTTTTTTCGTCAAGCAGATCTGGAAACCGCGAACAAGCTGGCCGATGGGTTTGATCCCGTCACGGTGGCTGACCGTGCGGCTGAACAGGCGATGCGTGAGGTTCTGGCCCGTCAACGCCCGGATGACAGCATTCTGGGCGAAGAGTTCGGCGAACACAAAGGCACCAGTGGTCGAACCTGGGTTCTGGACCCTATCGATGGCACCCGTGGATTTATCAGCGGTACGCCAACCTGGGGTGTTCTGATCGCGCTAAGCGATCAGGATGGACCGTTCATGGGGGTGATCGATCAACCCTATATCGGAGAGCGTTTTGTGGGATCCTCATCTGGGGCTCAACTGACTGGTCCGCACGGGACCACCGCTTTGCAGACACGCAAGACGAAGACGCTGGAACAAGCGACCCTGTTCACAACCTTTCCCGAAGTCGGCACCCCGGAAGACAGGGCAGGGTTTCAGGCCGTGTCCGAGCAGGTGAAACTGACGCGCTATGGAATGGATTGCTACGCTTACGCGCTTCTTGCGGCAGGCCAGGCGGATCTGGTGATCGAGGCGGGCCTGAATTCTTATGATATTCAGGCACCTATTGCCGTTATTCAGGCAGCGGGCGGTATTGTGACCGATTGGCAGGGTGGTCCGGCCTATGAAGGGGGTCGTGCCCTGGCCGCTTCAAACGCGGACCTACACGCCGCGGCCCTTCAGGTATTGCGTCATTTCTGAATTCTGTTGCCGGGCGGGCCAATGACGATTAAACCGGATTTAGCCGGTTCTTGAGCCCGTTTTCCGCCGGCACACGCACTCCTTGCATGAAACGGGCAGATGCAGGAGCGCGATATGACAGAAATCCTACTCAAGAATGCCGATCTGATCCTGACGATGGATGATACCCGGCAAGAGATGCCCGGGGCTGACATTCTGATCTGCGACGGGCAAATCGCCGAAATTGGTCGCGGGTTGCAGACACAGGGCGACATTCACGACGCGACGGGGTGTCTGATTACACCCGGTCTGGTGAACACCCATCACCACCTTTACCAAACCCTGACCCGTGCTGTACCGGGCGGGCAGGATGCGTTGTTGTTCGGGTGGCTGCAAACGCTTTACCCGATCTGGGCAAGGTTTGGACCGGACGAGATGTTCACTTCGGCCCAGATTGGACTGGCCGAGCTGGCGCTGTCGGGCTGTTCGCTCAGTTCCGATCACCTTTACCTTTACCCCAATGGCGCGCGGCTGGAGGATACGATTGCTGCCGCGTCGGAGCTGGGGATGCGGTTCCAGCCGACGCGTGGCGCGATGAGCATTGGTGAAAGTGACGGTGGTCTGCCGCCGGACAGTCTGGTGGAAGACGAAGCCGCCATTCTGAACGACATGATCCGTGTCGTTGATGCGTTTCATGACCCGTCGGAAGGGTCGATGTGCCGCGTCGGCCTCGCCCCGTGTTCGCCGTTCTCTGTAAGCCGAGACCTGATGCGCGATGCAGCCTTGCTGGCGCGGGACAAAGGCGTGATGCTGCACACTCATTTGGCCGAGAATGACGAAGATATCGCCTATTCGCAGGCACAATTCGGCTGTCGCCCTGGTCAGTATGCCGAAGATTTGGGCTGGACCGGCGCTGATGTCTGGCACGCCCATTGCGTCAAGCTGGACGGGGCCGAGATCGACCTGTTTTCGCGAACCAAAACAGGCGTGGCCCACTGTCCCTGCTCAAATTGTCGTCTCGGATCGGGCATCGCGCCAGTACGGGCGATGCGGGATGCAGGCGTCAAGGTTGGCCTTGGCGCGGATGGATCGGCCAGCAATGACAATGGCAACCTGATGCTGGAGGCCCGGCAGGCGATGCTGTTGCAACGGGTAGCCAATGGCGCAGATGCCATGTCAGCCCGCGAAGCGTTGGAGATTGCGACGCGCGGCGGAGCCGACGTATTGGGACGTCCTGATTGTGGGCGACTCATGCCAGGCAAACGCGCTGATATTGCGGTATGGGATATGCGCAGCATCGAAAGCGCAGGTAGTTGGGATCCGGCGGCTCTGCTTCTGGCGGGGCCGATGACCGTGAAACATCTGTTCGTCGAAGGTCGTCATATCGTGCGCGATGGGCAGATCGCAACGATTGATCTGCCCCGCGTGATCGAGCGTCAGAATGCGCTTGCTCTGGCGTTGCAGGCTTAAACTGCCTGCTGCCCGCCGATCCAAACCTCTGCCACGGCCCGATCATCACCCATCATGATGGTCGGGAAGATCGCCTCCCAAACATCCTCTGCATGGGCCTCGCGCTGGGCGATGGCCGGGGTCGAGGCGAGGTCGAGCACAACCAGATCCGCCTCCATTCCTGGGGCGACATTGCCAATGCAGTCATCCATCCGCAGGCTCCGCGCGGACCCTACTGTACCCAGCCAAAGCAATTGCGCCGAGTGCAGCGGGCGACCACGCAACTGGCCGATCTCATAGGCGGCAGCCATGGTACGTAGCATCGAGAAACTGGACCCGCCGCCTGTATCGGTGGCCAGACCGATACGGTGGCCATCATGGATCAGCCCGTTCATGTCGAACAGGCCCGACCCGATGAAGGTGTTGGAAGTGGGACAGTGGATCAACGACGCATCGACCTCACGCAGCCGATCCCGCTCCCGGTCTTCCAGATGGATGACGTGCCCATACAGGGCATTCTGACCCAGCAGGCCGAACTTCTCGTACGTGTCCAGATAATCCCGCGCATCCGGGAACAGCGACTGGACCCATTCGATTTCATCTGTTTGCTCGCTCAGATGAGTTTGCATCAGGCAGTGCGGATGTTCGGCCCATAGAGCGCCCATCGCCTCAAGTTGCTCGGGAGTTGAGGTGGGGGAAAACCGTGGGGTGATGGCATAGGACAGTCGGTCGACACGGTGCCACTTTTCCAGAAGAGTTGCCGATTGATCATAGGCGGTTTGAGCCGTGTCGCGCAGACCTTCAGGCGCATTGCGATCCATGCAGGTCTTACCTGCCACTACCCGTTGTCCGCGTTGTTGCGCTGCTGTAAAGAACGCGTCCACGCTTTCGGGATGGATCGTGCAAAAGCTGCACATGGTTGTGGTGCCATGTGCGGCAGTCAGGTCCAGATAGCGATTGGCAATTTCGGTCGCATAGCCGAGATCGCCGAACTTCATCTCTTCCGGGAAGGTGTAAGTGTTCAGCCAGTCGATCAGCCGTTTACCCCAGCTGGCGATCATCGCCGTTTGCGGGTAATGCACGTGCGGGTCCACAAACCCTGCCATGATCAGGTGCTTGCCGTGATCCTTGGTGATTGCATCAGGATGAGCCTGCGCCAACGCATCGGCGGTGCCGACATCTGCAATGCGCCCGTTTTCGATGACAACCGCTTCGTCCAGCCGGGTGGCCTCGGTCGGCTCTCCGTCAAAGGGTGAGGCCGTGAAACTCAGAACGCGCCCTTTCAAAAGCGTCTTTTGCGCCATTGTCCCTATTCTCCACCTGTTTGGAACCGCGCATCAGCATAGGCAGACGAAAGAAGTGGGTAAATCGGTGCATTGTCATTGTTTTCCGGTAGCTGCTTCTTCTATTTAGAAGTCAATCGCCGAATTAAGGGGGCCGCGCATGACGACAGGCAGTGACGAAGCCGGATACGATCAGCCCCGGGACGAAGACGCCTATGCGCTGGATCCCAAGGCAGTGGCGGGGATCCTCTATGCGGTGGATATCGATGATCGCGACAAGCTGATTGAGCTGATGGAGCCGCTGCACGCGGCCGACATCGCTGACCTTCTGGAACAGATCAATCCGTTTGACCGGGCCCGCCTGATCCGACTGTATGACAAGGAATTTGATGGCGACATCCTGTCTGAACTGGATGAGTCGGTCCGCGAAGAGGTGATCTCGGTCCTAAAGCCGGACGTTCTGGCCGAAGCCGTGCGCGAGATGGAAAGCGACGACGTCGTTGACCTGCTGGAAGACCTTGAGGAACCTCAGCAGGAAACCATTCTGGATGCGCTGGAGGATTCCGAACGGGTTGCAGCCGAACAGGCGCTGTCTTACCCTGAGAACTCGGCCGGTCGTCTCATGCAGCGCGAGGTCGTCATGTCGCCCGAGCATTGGACGGTCGGGCAAGCCATTGACTTCATGCGCGCAAATGATGACCTGCCCGAGCAGTTCTATCACGTGGTGCTGGTCGATCCACGCCTGAAGCCGGTGGCGCAGGTGACATTGGGCAAGTTGATGGCGACGCGGCGCGAGGTGCCGCTGCACGACCTGGCGGAAGAGGAGTTTCACATCATCCCCGTCGATCAGGACGAGGAAGACGTGGCCTATGCCTTTAACCAGTACCACCTGATCTCGTCCCCGGTGGTGGACGAGGATGGGCGTCTGGTTGGCGTTATCACCATCGACGACGCGATGGTGGTTCTGGATGAAGAGCACGAAGAAGACATTCTGCGTCTTGCCGGTGTCAGTAACGAAAGCTCTTTGTCCGACAGCGTGGCGGCAACAAGTCGGCGGCGATTGCCGTGGCTGGCGGTGAATCTGTGTACGGCGATCTGTGCCTCGCTGGTGATTTCACAGTTTGAGGCGGCGATTGATCAGTTGGTCGCATTGGCCATCCTGATGCCGATTGTGGCCTCGATGGGCGGCAATGCGGGCACGCAATCGCTGACGGTAGCCGTGCGCGCACTGGCGACGCGCGACCTGACCAATGCAAACGTGATGCGGGTGATCCGACGCGAGTTGCTGGTCGGTATGCTCAACGGGCTGTGTTTCGCCATCGTATTGGGAACCGTGGGGATGTTGTGGTTCGATTCTCCGCTCTTGGGTGTCGTGATCGGGTCCGCCTTGGTCGTGAACATGATCATCGCAGGGTTCGCGGGTACGGTAGTACCGGTCGTGCTGGACCGTTTGGGCGTTGACCCGGCGCTGGCGTCTGGAACCTTTGTAACAACCACAACGGATGTCATGGGGTTCTTCATCTTTCTTGGGCTTGCCAGCGTGGTGCTACTGTGACCGATCTGACCGAAATCAAAGCCGCAGCCCGCAAAGCGGCCTTTGTACGCCGCAAGGCTGCATTTGATACGCGTTTACCAGGAGCTGCAGGACGTTTGTCCGAGGTTTTGGCAGGCCATCGCGGCGTGCCAATGTCAGGCTATATGCCGATCCGGACCGAGATCGACCCGCTGCCCGCGATGGCCGAGGCATCGGCTTATGGGTTGGTGGGGGTGCCGGTCATTCAGGCCGCCGGTCGCCCTTTGAAATTCTCTCGCTGGACACCCGAAGGGGCGCTGAAAGATGGTCCGTTCGGAGCCAAAGTACCCGAGGTGGATGACTATTTCGATCCCGAGATTCTGATCGTGCCGCTGGTCGCGTTTGATGCAAAAGGTGGTCGACTGGGTTATGGTGGCGGGTTCTATGACCGCACTCTGGAAGGTCTGCGCGCCAAACGTCCGACACTTGCCATTGGCTTTGCCTTTGACGCGCAGGAGGCAGAGGGGCTGCCGCTGGAGCCAACCGACCAACAGCTGGATATGGTCATCACGGAAAGCCGGGTACTGACCTTCTAGCTGTTACTGCTCGAAGTGGCTGCGCAAGTAATCCCAGGCATCAACTTCGGTGCCGTCTTTCAAAATGCAGACGCCAAAAACGCTGCCATCTTCGTTTTTCCGAAGTTGGTAAGTCCCGTCGTTTTCGATGCAAAATGTTGCCGCCGGATTGGGCATGGATGTTTTGGTGCCTTCCGCCCCCGCAGCCGAAGCGGTCAAAAGGCAGGCGGTCAGAAAAATTAGAGCTCTCACAAAGAATTCCTTCTGTATTCAAACGCTATTTCAAAACATTGCCGCGCTTGAATGTTAATTCAACCCTCAACTCTGCGGCAAATTTCATGCTTCCGCCTTGTTATTGCCCTGCACAGCCCCTACGACCCGGATCATGAGGATTTTATTTCTTGGTGATGTCATGGGGCGCGCGGGCCGCGCAGCCGTTCAGCAGCATTTGCCACGTCTTCGCGACGAATGGCAGCTGGATTTTGTTGTGGTCAACGGTGAAAACGCGTCGAACGGAATGGGGCTGAGCGGTGATCACGCCAAGCTGCTTCTGGATGCCGGTGCGGATTGTCTGACGCTGGGTGATCATGCCTTCGACCAGAAGGATATGTTGCAATACATCGAGAAAGAACAGCGTATCGTGCGTCCGGTGAACTTTGCCAAAGGGGCACCGGGGCGGGGTCATCGGCTGTTCAACGCGCCGGGCGGGCGCAAGGTTCTGGTGGTGCAGGTGCTGGGGCAGGTCTTCATGAAACGGCCGTTTGACGATCCGTTCTCGGCCATTGAACCGATCCTGAAGTCGCATCCTCGCGGGGGGCAGGCGCAGGCCATCATCGTGGACATGCATTGCGAGGCGACGTCCGAGAAGATGGCGATGGGCCATTATTGCGATAAACGTTCCAGCCTCGTGGTGGGAACACATACCCATGTGCCGACTGCGGATTCTCAAATTTTGCCCGGTGGTACAGCGTATCTGACGGATGCGGGCATGTGCGGAGATTACGACTCGGTCATCGGCATGGACAAGCAGGAACCGATGCGCCGCTTCATCACCGGAATGCCCAAGGCGCGGTTCACCCCTGCCAATGGCGAGGCCACGTTGAGCGGCGTGTTCGTGGAAACCAATGATCGCGACGGTCAGGCTAAATCTGTGCGTATGGTGCGCGTCGGGGGGCGTCTTGAACAGGCTGGGCCTGATTAATCAACGTCAGGCTTGCTCTGCTGCGCGCAATGCGTGAAACTGCATGTCATCAGGCGCTTGGGCCCGGGTTCGGACAGAATACCACGAATGAATTTCCTTTCACTGACAGACACAGGCAGCGCAATTCTGGCGCTGCTCATCGTTGCGGGCATGTTCGTCATGTTCCTGCGCGAGGTTTATCCGACCGAGGTCGTGGCCATTGGTGGCGTCTCGCTGATGCTTGTCACAGGCATCCTGCCCTATCAAAGCGCGTTGGCGGTTCTGTCCAACCCTGCGCCCTGGACGATTGGCGCGATGTTCATCATCATGGGGGCTTTGGTGCGAACGGGGGCGTTGGACTCATTCACCTCGACTGCGCAGAAACAGGCTCAGGTCAACCCGCGTTTCGCCATCGGGTTGCTTATGGCGTTTGTCGTGCTGGCTTCGGCGGTGGTGTCGAATACACCTGTTGTTGTGGTGATGATCCCGGTCTTTGTTCAGATCGCCCGCACGCTGAACGTACCTGCGTCGAAACTGTTGATTCCGCTGAGCTATGCCGCCATTCTGGGCGGCACGCTGACGCTGATCGGCACGTCGACCAACCTGCTCGTTGATGGTGTCGCTCGCGCTCAGGGGATGAAAGCCTTCACGATTTTCGAAGTCACGCCACTGGGGATCGCGCTGGTGATCTACGGCATGATCTATTTGCGGTTCATTGCGCCCAAGCTGTTGCCCGAGCGGGACAGCATGGCGTCACTGCTCAGCGATCGGTCCAAGATGAAGTTCTTCACCGAAGCTGTCATTCCGCCGGATAGTAACCTGATCGGGCGCGAAGTAACCGGGGTACAGTTGTTCAAACGCCCTGGTGTGCGTCTGATCGATGTCATTCGGGGGGACGAGTCGCTGCGGCGTAACCTGAAAGGCGTCGAACTGAAAGTTGGCGATCGGGTGGTTTTACGCACCGAGATGACCGAACTGCTGAGCCTTCAGCGCAACAGAGAGCTCAAACGCGTGGATCAGGTGTCCGCCGTTGAAACCAAGACAGTTGAGGTGCTGATCACGCCCGGATGCCGTTTGGTGGGTCGGACCCTTGGAATGATGCGGCTTCGGCGTCGTTATGGCGTCTACGTGTTGGCAGTGCACCGCCGTAACCAGAACATCGGTCGCCAGTTGGATGATTTGGTGGTCAGGGTTGGGGATACTCTGCTTCTGGAAGGCGCCCCGGCGGACATTAAACGGCTTGCAGCCGAAATGGATATGGTAGATGTCACCCAGCCGTCCGCGCGCGCCTTCCGTCGCAGCCACGCGCCAATTGCAATTGGCGCGCTTGTCGGGATCGTCGCTCTTGCCGCGCTGGGCGTCGCGCCGATCCTGCTGTTGTCGATTGTGGCCGTCGCTGTGGTTCTTCTGACCCGCTGCATTGATGCTGATGAAGCGTTTTCCTTTGTTGAAGGTCGGCTGCTGGCGCTGATCTTTGCGATGCTGGCTATAGGTGCGGCGCTGAACAGTTCCGGCGCGGTCTCTCTGATCGTCGAGGCCATAGCGCCGGGGCTCAGTACTTTGCCGCCATTCCTGATTATCTGGGCGATTTACTTGCTGACCTCGGTGCTGACCGAATTGGTTTCCAACAACGCGGTCGCGGTTGTCGTCACCCCGATTGCCATTGGTTTGGCGCAGGCTGTAGGGATTGATCCACGCCCGCTGGTGGTCGCGGTTATGGTGGCGGCATCGGCATCCTTTGCAACACCGATCGGATACCAGACCAACATGATGGTCTACGGTCCCGGTGGCTACAGGTTCACTGACTTCATGAAAGTGGGCGTTCCGCTTAACCTGACGGTCGGACTGCTGGCGTCCCTGCTTATCCCGTTGATCTGGCCGCTATAATATCGGCGCAGATTTGCCACTTTGTCGGAGGCAGACTTGTAAATGGCGGACAATATACAATCTTTTGTGAATAAAACTTGCAAAGGGGATTAGCCATGCTGACGATAGGACGTTCTACATTTGCAGGCGCAGCGTTTGCGACCCTCATAAGCAATGTCGCGATTGCAGGCACCGTTGCAGGGAACGCAACCTACCGAGAGCGTATTGCGGTCCCGCCCGACGCAACTCTTTTTGTCGAACTTCAGGATATCTCACTGGCTGATGCTCCGGCTGTGACACTTGCTGCGCAGAGATACGCGCTGACCGGGGTGCCAGCGCAATTTGAACTGACCTATGATGATGCGTTGATTAAGGACGGGTATAGATACGCGGTGCGCGCTTCGGTCATGCAGGGGCAAAAACTGCTGTTCACGACTGATACTAATTACCCGGTTCTTACCAATGGCGCAGAGAATACCGCCGACCTGTTGATGGTACAGGTTCAGCATCAGGATGCTGCTATGCTGGAAAACACGGAATGGGTCGCCTCAGGTCTGAACGGCGCGCCTATTGAGACTGAAAAACGTCCCGAGCTTGCTTTCGGGCAAAGCGGTACGTTTTCGGGAAGCGGCGGTTGTAATCGGTTTAGTGGCCAGGCAGAGATTTCTGCTAATCGGATCGAATTCCCGGACAACATGGCTGCGACACTCATGGCGTGTCCACCCCCGATGGATGAGGTCGAACGGCAGTTTCTGAAAGCGATGCAAAGCGTCACGACGTTCGCAATGCAAGGCAACGCACTGGCCCTTTTGGATGCGGACGGAGAGCCGGTGATTAAGCTGACCCGTAAGTAACGCGATGGGGCCGTCAGGCGACGGCCCTTGACCGCCCTGCGTTGCGCCCCGAAAAGATGCAACCGCCCAGAAACGTACCCTCCAGCGCGTTGTAGCCGTGATAGCCGCCACCGCCGAACCCGGCGACTTCGCCTGCTGCGAACAGGCCGGACACCACCTGCCCATCCGCTCCGATCATCTGGCTGTCCATATTGGTCTGAAGCCCGCCCAACGTCTTGCGTGTCAGGACGTGTAGCTTGACCGCGATCAGCGGACCGTTGGCCGGGTCGAGGAACTTGTGTGGCTTGGCGGTGCGGATCAGCTTGTCGCCGCGGTAGTTTCTTGCCGCCAGGATCGCCATCATCTGCGCGTCTTTTGAGAATGGATTGTCGACCTGAGAATCTCGTGCTTCGATCTGCGCGCGCAGGTGCGCTTCGTCAATCAGACCGCCGCCCAGATGGTTCATCCCGTTGACCAGTTCGGTCAACGTGTTGGCCACGACGAAATCCTCGCCATGTTCCTTGAACGCTTCGACCGGGGCGGTTGCCTTGGACCCCGACAGGACGCGCTGACGGATCACCTCTTTCCAACTGCCCGAGGTGAAATCGGGGTTCTGTTCAGACCCGGACAGGGCGAATTCCTTCTTGATGACCTTCTGGGTCAGAACAAACCAGCTATACTCATACCCTGTCTTCAGAATTTCGCGCAGCGTGCCCAGCGTATCGAACCCCGGCAGGCAAGGTGGTGCAAGACGATTGCCTTTGGCGTCAAACCACATTGAGCTGGGGCCGGGCAGAATGCGAATGCCGTGGTCGGGCCAGATCGGATTCCAGTTGCGCACGCCTTCGGTGTAATGCCACATGCGGTCGCCATTGATGACATGGCCGCCCGCTTTTTCGCTGATCCCGATCATGCGGCCATCGACGTGAAAGGGTACCCCTGCCACCATCTCCTGCGGCGGTTCCCCCAAACGATCCTTGGGCCAGTTCTGCCGCACCATTTCAAAGTTACCACCGATACCGCCAGAGGTGACGATGATCGAGGGCGCATATACCTCGAACTCGCCCACTTCGTCGCGGTTGGTCTTGCCGCCGCGCTGGGCAGTGTCATCGGCCAGCACTTCACCGGACACGCCTTTGGCGGCGCCATTTTGCATGATGATATGGCTGACCTGATGGCGGAATTTCATCTGGATCAACCCGGCGCTGGCATGCTCTTTTACACGACGGATAAAATGCTCCAGCACGCCGGGTCCTGTGCCCCACGTTATGTGAAAACGGGGAACCGAGTTTCCGTGCCCGTTCGCATAGGAACCACCACGCTCGGCCCAACCCACCACCGGAAACCAGCGCAGGCCCATCTCGTGCAGCCATGGGCGCATCTCGCCTGCGGCAAACTCGACATAACTCTCGGCCCATTTGCGAGGCCAGGCGTCTTCCGTGCGGTCAAACTGCGCGCTGCCCATCCAGTCAAGTAGGGCAAGATCTTGGCTGTCCTTGATGCCCATCCGGCGTTGTTCCGGCGTGTCGACCATGAACAGTCCACCAAGGCTCCAGAATGCCTGACCACCCAGAAAGCTCTCGGCCTCTTGATCGACAATGATCACCCTTTTTCCTCGATCCCCCAGCTCAGCCGCGGCTGCCAATCCCGCCAAGCCCGCGCCGACGACAATCGCATCTGCTGTATTATTGGTCATGAACTGTCCTTTCAGCGTCTGCGAAACCAAACGAGGAACGGTAGCACGACCGCATACATCGTGATCCCGTAGACTGCGGACGGCAAGGCCAGAGGGCTAAACCCGCTCTCTGTGCCCGTGATAAGTGCCGCCAGCGTAATACCCAGTGTCGAGTTCTGGATGCCTGTGTCAATTGAGATGCTTTTACACTCGGCCCATGACAGATTTGCAGCACGTGCGATCCCCAGCCCGATGAGCAAAAGGGCAACGTTAAGTGAGATCAGGCCTGCACCCATAATGCCCAAGTTATCAACGAAAATCTGCCAGTTTCCGGCCAGGGCGGCCACGACGATCACAACAAACAAAGCAGTTGCTAACTTTGAAAGTCCGCCGTCGATACGGTTTGCAAACCCGGTTGCAAATCTGCGAACCCCGATGCCGATTGCCACAGGAAGGGTGGTGATCAGGAACATGGCAACGGCCAGACCGCTGATCGAAACGTCCGGGGCATTTTCCCCCATAAAATAGGTGATGGACCATGCCGCCAGAAAGGGCACTGTCAGGATAGACAGAATGCTGATCACCGCAGTCAGGCTAACGGAAAGCGCCACGTCACCCTTTGCCAGTTTGGTCAGAATGTTACTGGTCACACCGCCCGGGCAAAAGCTGAGCAGCATAAAGCCCACCGCTATTTCAGGGGGCAGGTCAAACAGAGTGACAGTAACAAAAGCAGCAATAGGTAGAAGCACCACCTGACAGATCGCACCAATTGCAAACGGGTATCTACGGTTCAACACGCGCCGGAAATCCGCGATCTCTAGCCCGATGCCAAGGGATAGCATGATAATGGCCAGCGAGATCGGCAGGCCGACATTGATTAGAAAATCCAAGAACAACTCCTCCCAAAGTCGTTTCGGATCAGCCTATGCGAGCATGAAAGCCGCAGGCAACCGCGCCGTTAGGTCACTTGTAACGTTCGACGAACCGGCGCAGGATTTCGCCGGGTTGGGTGACGTCAGCGGCGTTGCAGATATCGATCAAACGTTGGGCGTCTTCGGGCGGGAAATAACCGTGATGTTTGTAGATGTTGATGCGCTGCTCAAAGTCCTTCGCATCCGCTTCGGGGTGAAACTGTGTGGCATAGACGTTCTGGCCAAAGCGGATCATCTGAAAGGGGCAGGGGGCTGAGCAGACAAGATGCACGCAGCCCTCCGGCAAAGTCTGGACGGCCTCTTTGTGGCCGACGAAGGCGTCGAATTCGGGGGCCAGCCCAGTGGTCAGCGGGTCTGACACGCCGTCTGCCGTCAGGCGGCAGGCTGACGGGCCGACCGGTTCGCCGTAACGGGTTTTGCTCACGTCGCCACCTAAGTGTGCAGCCAGAACGCCTAAACCATAGCAGCAGCCCATGAAGGGATGATCTTGCGCCGTGATCTGCGGCATGAGTCCCATGACCGCATCTTCGATCTTTGCGTCCAAGTCGGATTTTGTTGCGGGGTCATCGCTGACACAACCGGGACCTCCGCCAACGATGACGCCCGCATAGTCCGTTACGTCCAAGTTGTCAGGCAAATCCTCACAATCCAGCCGGATACGGTGGGTCTGCTCGGGCGTAAGGCGGGTCTTGTCCAGAATCGAGGCGTATTCGGCGTCGGACGCATCCGTTTCCGGACGCAGTTGCAGGATCAAAAAGCGTTTCATGTGCCGCCTTTACCTGTCACAACGGCCAAAAGACAAGGATGGCGGGGATGGAAACCGCTATGATCAACACCTCAAGTGGCAAACCCATGCGCCAGTAATCTCCGAACCGATAGCCACCAGGTCCCAGAACCAGCGTATTGTTCTTGTGCCCGATAGGCGTGAGGAACGCGGCCGAGGCCGCAACGGCAACCGTCATCAGGAACGGATCGGGCGAAACCTCGAGCGTGCGGGCCATTTGTATCCCAACCGGTGCAGCGACAATGGCAGTGGCTGTGTTATTCAGGACATCAGACAATGTCATGGTCACGACCATCAATACGGTCAGGATGGCCCAGGCGGGAAGGCCATCGGTCAGTTGGATCAGCGCATTCGCGATCAGTTCAGTCCCACCCGAGGTCTCCAATGCACTGCCCAGCGGGATCATGGAACCCAAGAGGACAACCACCGGCCATTCGATGTGGTTATAGATGTCGGCGATCGGCATGATCTTAGTCAGCACATAGGCAATGACAACTAACCCCAGGGCAACAGGCAAGTAGATCAACCCGACACTGGCCGCCAAAACGGCGGCAGCAAACAGGCCGATGGCCAGCCACGCCTTATCATTTGCAGTGACGTTCAGCCCGCGCCCGGCAAGGGGCAGGCAGCCCAGCCACTCCGTTACATCCGCAGCGCGGTCGCGGGGGCAGAGCAGTAACAGGATATCACCGGGCTCAACCTCAGTCTTACGGACCTGTTGGGTGATCTGCCGACCTTGGCGCGATATGCCCATCAGGACGGTGCTCTGCCGCCATGCCAGCCCAAGACCCTGTGCAGTGCGGCCAGTGATGCGGGCACTTTCCGGCACAACCACTTCGATCACTTCCAGCCCGTCACCCTCAGCCGTCAGAAGTTCCTGCCGCCGTGTGTCTGAGAAATCCAGATTAAGCGCGGCACGGAATTCATCCAGCGCCTCGGGCCGGGCTTCCAGAACCAATGCGTCGCCTTCTTTCAGTGTGGTATGGGCAGAGCGGCCATAGCGCCGCTTGCCGTCGCGGATGAGGCCAATAATGGCCACGTCGGATTTTTCGGCGGCCTCATAAAGCTCGCTGACCCGTTTGCCGATATGCGCGGATTCGGGAGGAACTGTCAGCTCGGCGATGTATTCTGCCAGCGCTTCAGACGTCTCGGTTTGCGGCCCGCGATTTGGGATCAGACGCCAGCCCACCAGGGCGACAAAAGCAAGACCGGCGATCGCGGCCAGCCCACCGACCGGGGCAAAATCGAACATGTGAAACGGCTCGCCCAGCGTCTCGGCCCGGATCGAGGCGATAATGATGTTCGGAGGAGTGCCGATCAATGTCGCCATCCCCCCCAGAATGGTGGCAAAGCTCAGCGGCATCAGGGTCAGACCCACAGATCGCCCCGCTTTGCGTGCGGTCTGAATGTCGACGGGCATCAGCAGGGCTAATGCTGCCACGTTGTTCATGAAGGCCGACAGCACTGCGCCGATCCCGCCCATCAGGGCGATATGCGCGCCCAATCCACGTGAGGCATCGACCAAGGTGCGGGTGATCAAGAATACTGCCCCCGACCGAACCAGACCGGCAGAGACGACCAGAACCAGCGCCACGATGATGGTGGCCGGATGACCGAACCCGGCGAAGGCATCGTTCACCGGCACGACGCCCAGCACAACGCCGATCATCAGTGCCGCAAAGGCCACAAGGTCGTATCGAAACCGACCCCAAAGCAGCATTCCGAAGACCGTGATGAAAAGTGAAAAAAGAATGATCTGATCTGTCGTCATGCCGTCACCATACAAGTCAGTGATGTCGTCGCAAGCCGCTCTCTTGATCCTGCCCCCCGCAAACGTCTATATGAGCGCCGAACACGAAATCACGAATGACGAGGACGCAACATGGCAGGCCACTCCAAATGGGCCAACATCCAGCACCGCAAGGGACGTCAGGACGCCGCGCGGTCCAAACTGTTTTCCAAACTGTCGAAAGAGATCACCGTGGCTGCCAAGATGGGCGACCCCGATCCCGACAAGAACCCGCGCCTGCGCCTGGCCGTGAAAGAGGCCAAGTCGAATTCTGTCCCAAAGGACGTGATCGACCGGGCCATCAAGAAGTCGCAGGCGGGCGACGGCGACGATTACGAAGAAATCCGCTATGAGGGCTACGGCCCCAACGGCGTGGCCGTGATTGTTGAAACAATGACCGACAACCGCAACCGCACCGCGTCGACCGTACGTTCGACCTTTTCCAAGAACGGTGGCAATCTGGGTGAGACGGGCTCGGTTGGGTTCATGTTCGAACGCAAGGGCGAAGTTCTCTATCCGGCGACTGCGGGCGATGCGGACACCATTTTCGAAGCGGCCATCGAAGCAGGCGCCGAAGATGTCGAAAGCTCAGAGGATGGTCACATCATCTGGTGCGCGGATACGGATCTGAACGACGTTTCGAACGCTCTGGAAACTGCTTTGGGTGAAACGGAGTCCACCAAACTGGTCTGGAAGCCCACCACCACGACCGAGCTGGGTCTGGAAGACATGCAAAAGCTGATGAAGCTGGTTGATGCGCTGGAAGACGATGATGACGTGCAGCGCGTCACGACGAACTTCGAGGCCACTGACGAAGTGATGGCTCAGCTCTGAAAAAGCAAAATTTGCAATTGCGAAACCCGGCCAATCTGGCCGGGTTTTTTAGTTTCAGGACAATTCGTATGGGTTATTGGCTGAAACCCTAGATGCGCTTAGGCTGGGTGGGTGTTGAACTATGGAAAGACGCGACCCCAAGATCCATGACGTCCAAGAAACCTGATACTGCCAAACGCAATGTGCCGGTTCTGACCGGGCAGAGTATTGTGTCTCAGGTTGCGTGGACCTTGGGCAGCCCTTCGGTGGTATTGCCGTTTCTGGCCGTGTCCTTCGAACTGCCGATGTTCGTGGCAGGCGCGCTGGTTTCGGTGCGGATGGTCGGCAGCATGATTTCCGATTTTTTTCTGGCGCAACCTGTCGCGGCAAAATCGCAGAAAAAGCGCGCCATTGCTCTGACCGAAGCTGTTATCGGCGTCTGTCTGGTACTGGCGATGGCCGCAGCTGCGACCGGGGTCGTTCCGTTGATTGCGGTGATCTTCGTTTCGGTCTTTTTTGTGATTGGTCTGGTGGACGAGGTTCAGAACCTGATGTTCACTGATCTGCTGGGCGATCATGTCCATTCACGATCACGCATGGCGATGCAGTACCTGCAACTCGGAGGCGGTGGGCTATGCGCCATCGGCCTTGCCTTGCTTGTGCATCAGATTACCAAGGAAAACCCGCCGTTTTCGCGCCATTCCACAATGATCGGCGTGTCAGTTGCGTTTTTTATGCTCTCGGGGCTTTTGATGCTGGCGATGACCGAGAATGCGCGCTCTGTCGAACCAGTAAAGAGGGCTGAAACCAAGCCAAGATTGTCGTTTAAGGCCAATGTTCAGGGTATTCTGAACATGTTCGATTACCCCTGGTTTCGGCGTTACATGGCTATGCGTATGCCTTTGGTGGCAGTCTCGCTCTCTGTACCGTTCTTCGCCCTGATCGCGGCAGAGGCGCATCACAGTTCGGCAAAAGGTCTGACCGCGGTGATCGTGTCTTCTGCTTCAGGTTATCTTGTTTCAGGGCCTTTATGGCAATTTGTGAACATGAGGTCCCATCGCGCTGTCATGATGGTTGGAACCCTGATGGTGGCCGCCACCGGAAGCGTCCTTTTGGCGTTCCACTATTTGGGCATAGATCACGATGTGCATCTGCATGCCATCGCTCTGTTTGTTGTCACCGTGGCGGTGACGGGGATCAGCAGTTCGCGCAAACTGTATTTTCTGGACATCGCGCCCAAGGATCTCCGCGTGCAGGGGTCAGCTGCGGTCAAATCAATTGCCCGTTTGTCAGCGGTGCTTCTCTCGGCGGCATTGGCCGCAGTTGCCCATATGCATGAGGTCGCATTGGCGGTCGCCTTCATTGTCGCCGTCAGCCTGGCGTCCTGCGTAACATGCTATCTAATGATGCGGCCAGTCCGGAAAGACGCATCCCAGCCGCAGGAGTAAAGCGCGTGTTCTCAGAAGAACGACGAGATCTCGTCCAGCGGTTTCTTCAGCTTTGCCACTGCAGGCACTGTCGCGGTTTCCGAAGAATGCCCAACTGCGATGATCATCGTCGGTTTTTCTGATGCGGGCCGGTCCAGCGCGTCGTTCAGAAACCGCATCGGATTCGGGGTATGGGTCAAAGTGCTGAGCCCCGCGTGGTGCAGTGCAGCCAGCAGAAAGCCGGTGGCAATGTTCACGCTTTCCGGCACGTAGTAATTCTTATATCGCGTCCCATCGTCGAACTGTCCCCAGCGCTGGGCGAAAACCACGATCAGCCAGGGGGCGATGGTCAGGTGCTCTTTGACTGCATTGGTGCCGATGGGCTCAAGCGCTTTGATCCATTCATCACCTGCGCCGCCCGCATAGAACCTGCGTTCTTCTTCCTCGGCTTCTTCGCGGATGCGCTGCTTTAGGTCAGGGGCCGAGATCGCGGCAAAGTGCCAAGGTTGATGATTGGCGCCAGAAGGCGCGGTGCCTGCCGTGCGCAAACACATTTCGATCACGGTGCTGTCGACGGGGCGGGGGCTGAAATCCCGCACCGTATGGCGCTGGCGCATCTTGTCGTAAAAGGCCTGTGCCGCGTCTAGCATGTCTGCATCGCTGATCTCGCACCGGTCTGGCAATGGAATTGGATCATAGCTGAGAGCATCGCGTGAGAACATCGGTTCCTCCGAAATTGGGGTGTGCGATCAGTTCGCGCTTGGGGGCAGCAGGACCTGCTTTGCGGCACGTTGAACCGCATTTGTAAGTGGTTTGAGGGCAGGCGCAAGTACGCGCCCAACCTGCCAGCTGAGGGAAATGTCCAGCGGAGCATTTGCAGCGATGGGACGCAACAGCCCCTGATCCAAGGCGTCTTGGGCAAGGGCCGCAGGGTTCATGCCCCATCCGAGCCCGGCAATCGCCGCATCCACGAATCCGTGCGAGGACGGCAGGAAATGAAACGGGGGCGACAGGTGAGGGGCGATATATTGGGACAGCCACGCCTTTTGCAGACCATCCTTTTGGTTGAAGACAAGGCAGGGTGCTTTGCCGAGCGTGCCCTCGGTCACGCCGTCCTTGAACCACGTGTCGATGAAGGCCGGACTGGCTGTGGGTAAGTATCGCAGGACACCCAGCG
Organism: Ruegeria sp. 6PALISEP08; assembly: GCF_001238295.1. Lineage (GTDB taxonomy): Bacteria > Pseudomonadota > Alphaproteobacteria > Rhodobacterales > Rhodobacteraceae > Ruegeria. Next base: position 371,023 of record NZ_LGXZ01000002.1, on the reverse strand, counting down.
CTGTCACGTTACACCCCGTAACGGGGTGCCCGCCAACGGTGACAGCGGCGCTGACCTCACCTCGTTTCAGCCAGTCTGCCGAATGATCCTGATCGTCGATGACGAGATCGAACAGCATATTGGGCACTTGCGCCATTGCATCGACAAACCACGTGGCCAGTACATCGGCGGGCACAGCAATGCGAACACGCGCCGATCCCGGATCCGTTTCCAATGCCAATTCGCGGGCCAGTTGCGCCTCAAGCAGTCCGACATCCTCAGCATAGCGGGCAATGCGCAGCCCTGCCGGCGTTCCGGTGCATGGCGTACCCCGATGGATCAGTGATGCCCCAATCCGGTCCTCCAGTGCCTTTATCCGTTGGGAGATGGCTGAAGGCGTCACAGCCAATTCCGCCGCTGCTGCGTCAAAACTGCCATGACGTAGAATGGCTGACAAAGCAGACAGGTGGTGAGGGTCCAGAAACATTAGTGGAACTTAATTGAGGGTAACATCTTTAATTTGATAGATCGTGCCATGGGGCTTAGTCAACGTTGGGAATTCGCAGGAGGTCCCATGCCCACATCCATGATCGCCGGTTTCGCACTGGGTTTTAGCCTGATCCTCGCGATCGGGGCGCAAAACGCCTTTATTCTGCGGCAGGGGTTGCGGCGAGAGCATGTTTTCATTCTGTGCCTGACCTGCGCGGTATCTGATGCTTTGCTGATTGGTGCGGGCGTGGCTGGATTTGGCACTCTGGCGCAGGCGATACCATGGTTCGAAACTGTGATGCGCTATGGCGGAGCCGCATTCCTGACTTGGTATGGGCTGCGCAGCCTGCAGTCGGCTTGGCAGGGCGGCGCGGTGATGGAGATCGGCAATGGCCAGCGCACCAGCCTGAAAGCCGCGCTTCTTACGGTGCTCGCGTTCACTTGGCTGAACCCGCATGTCTATTTGGACACTGTAGTCCTGATCGGTTCAATCTCGGCGCAGTATGACGACCGTCTTGGGTTCGCTCTGGGTGCGATGTTCTCCAGCTTTGTGTTCTTTTTTTCGCTTGGGTATGGCGCGGGCATTTTGTCGCCCGTTTTTACACGACCACGGGCGTGGCAGGTGCTGGATGTGGGGATTGGCGTTGTCATGCTGGGTATCGCACTGAAACTTGTTATCATGTGAAGGGTTGTCCCGGGTCTGGTTTCAGTGTTCAACCTATGGCATGACCTCACACACCGCTTCGTCACGTCCCCTAGCAGGCATGTTCTGGATGTTTTCCGCCGGGCTGTCCTTTGTTGTGATGACGGCATTGGTGAAGTCCCTGGGCACGACCATGAACCCGATCCAGGCCGCGTTCCTGCGATACGTTCTGGGGCTGGTGTTCTTACTCCCGGCTTTGCGGTCGATCATGGCAACCAAACTGACACCCCGGTTGTTGACCCTGTTCGGAGTGCGTGGGGTCGTTCATGCGGTTGCGGTAATGCTGTGGTTCTTTGCCATGACCCAGATCCCGTTGGCTGAAGTCACGGCCATGAACTACATGACGCCGGTTTACGTGACTTTGGGGGCAGCCCTGTTTCTGGGTGAAAAACTGGCCTTTCGGCGGATAGCCGCAATTCTGTTAGCTTTGGTCGGGGTACTGATCATCCTGCGGCCAGGATTTCGAGAAGTGTCAGCAGGCCATTTGGCTATGCTGGGGACGGCCCTGACACTGGGTGGCTCTTATCTGTTGGCCAAACTGCTGGTGCGGGATGTGTCACCTTCGGTCGTCGTGGCGCATCTGTCGATTTGGGTGACGCTTGCGCTGATCCCATTTGCTGTGGCCGTTTGGACTCAACCCAGCTTGCGTGATCTCGGGGTTCTGTTTCTGGTGGCCTGTTTTGCGACCGCCGGGCACTATCTCATGACCCTCGCCTTGCAGGCCGCGCCGGTGGCGGTCACGCAGCCGATCACGTTTCTTCAACTGATCTGGGCCACATTGCTGGGCGCTGTTGTGTTCCACGAAAGCGTCGATGTTTGGGTCGTTGCCGGTGGCACATTGATCCTGTGTGCCGTCAGCTTCATCTCATGGCGCGAAGCAGTCCTGAACCGTCGAGACTTGACGCCTCCGAGTATTGCACCGAAGCTGTGAGGTTGGCACGCTTCGGATTTTCATTAATTGACGAGTCAATAAAAACCCCTTAGCTTGGCATCGTGATGCTTGCTCAGGGGGAAGTGATGCCGAAAGTCGGAATGGAACCAATTCGCCGGGATGCGATTGTCCGTGCGACGATTGCAGAATTGGGCGTGCAGAAATCCCTTGATGTGACTGTCAGCCAGATTGCGAAGCGCGCGGGCATGTCCAGTGCACTGGCGCATCACTATTTCGGTGGCAAGGATCAGATATTTTTGGCTGCCATGCGTCAGATCCTTTCGGATTTTGGTGATGAAGCGCGGGCCAAACTGAAGGCGTCTGCTCCGGAAGGTCGGGCACAGGCGATCATTGAGGCGTGTTTTGCCCCCTCGTGTTTCACACCCGACGTGATCGCTGCATGGATGACCTTCTATGTTCTGGCGCAAACCAATGAGGATGCACTGCGTTTGTGGCAGATCTATCAGGCACGCATCCGTTCAAACCTGATATACGCTTTGCGCTCCAAGATGCAGGATCCCGTTGAAGCCGCCGAAAACATGATCGCCCTTATTGACGGGTTGTATATCCGCGCGGCTCTCAGCGCGCCGGAAGAACCACAACTGGCCGTGACACACGCGATACGCGTGCTCAACACTCTGCTCGAGGCTGAAAAGTGACTAAACCAAACATTCTTATCCTGATGGTGGATCAGCTCAACGGGACCCTCTTCCCCGACGGTCCCGCTGATTGGCTTCATGCCCCGAACCTGAAGAAGCTAGCGGAGCGGTCGACCCGGTTTGCCAATGCTTACACGGCGTCGCCACTCTGCGCGCCGGGGCGGGCCAGCTTCATGTCCGGTCAATTGCCTTCGCGCACCGGCGTCTATGACAACGCAGCCGAGTTTCGCAGCGACATCCCCACCTACGCACACCATCTGCGCCGTGCCGGGTATTATACCTGCCTGTCAGGCAAGATGCATTTCGTAGGCCCCGATCAGATGCACGGATTCGAGGACCGCCTGACCACTGATATCTATCCGGCTGATTTCGGCTGGACCCCGGATTATCGCAAACCGGGCGAGCGGATCGACTGGTGGTATCACAACATGGGGTCTGTCACCGGTGCTGGCGTTGCCGAGATTTCCAACCAGATGGAATACGACGACGAGGTTGCCTATCACGCCAAGGCCAAGCTCTATGATCTGGCGCGCGGCAAGGGTGATCGCCCATGGTGTGTGACCGTCAGTTTCACCCATCCGCATGATCCTTACGTCGCCCGTCGCAAATACTGGGATCTGTACGAGGATTGCGAGCATCTGCAGCCCGAGGTCGCTGATATCGGCTACGACAATCAGGACCCGCACGCCCAACGTATCTTCGACGCCAATGACTGGCGCAGTTTTGACATTACCGAAGAGGATATCCGCAAATCCCGTCGCGCCTATTTTGCCAATATCTCTTATCTGGACGACAAGATCGGCGAAATCCTAGAAGTGTTGGAAACGACCCGGCAAGAGGCGATCATTCTGTTTGTCTCGGATCACGGCGACATGCTGGGCGAACGCGGCTTGTGGTTCAAAATGAACTTCTACGAAGGCTCGGCGCGCGTGCCGCTGATGATTTCGTCCCCGGATCTGCCTGCTGGGCGGATCGATACACCGGTTTCGACCATCGACGTAACTCCAACCCTTGGGGCATTGGCAGGTGTAGACATGGATGAAATCGCGCCTTGGACGGATGGTGAAAACCTCGTGCCGCTAGCGAAAGGCGTCGAACGTACCGCGCCAGTAGCCATGGAGTACGCGGCCGAGGCGTCTTACGCGCCGCTGGTTTCGCTGCGCTATGGCAAGTGGAAATACAACCGCTGCGCGTTGGACCCTGATCAGCTGTTTGATCTTGAGGCCGACCCGCACGAAATGACCAATCTGGCAGACAGCCCCGAACATGCGGGTACGCTGCAAACCTTGCGCGCAAAATCCGAAGCCCGCTGGGATTTGGATCGTTTCGACGCCGATGTCCGCGCCAGCCAGGCAAAACGCTGGGTCGTGTACGAAGCGCTACGGCAAGGCGGATATTACCCATGGGATTATCAGCCGCTGCAAAAAGCGTCTGAACGCTACATGCGCAATCATATGGATCTGAACATCGTAGAGGAAGACGCCCGGTTCCCGCGCGGCGAATAACCTCTTCAACTTTGTGAAAATACCCCCGCCGGAGGCGTTCAACCTTCTTGGCGGGGCAGGAGTTATGGAAATGGAAGCAGATTTTGTCATCGTTGGCGCAGGGTCCGCAGGCTGCGCAATGGCATATCGCCTAAGCGAAGCCGGGGCCTCGGTTCTGGTGATTGAACACGGTGGCACCGACGCAGGTCCGTTCATTCAGATGCCGGCGGCGCTCAGCTACCCCATGAACATGTCGCGCTATGATTGGGGCTATCAGTCCGAACCTGAGCCGCACCTGAAGAACCGTCGTCTGGCTTGTCCGCGCGGCAAGGTGATCGGCGGCTCGTCCTCAATCAATGGTATGGTCTACGTTCGCGGTCACGCGCGTGATTTTGACACATGGGCCGAGATGGGGGCAGATGGCTGGTCTTATGCGGATGTGCTGCCTTACTACAAGCGCATGGAAAGCTGGCACGACGGAGGTCACGGCGGTGATCCGACGTGGCGGGGTACTGATGGCCCGCTTCATGTCTCGCGTGGCCCTCGTGACAACCCTTTGTTCAAGGCGTTTGTCGATGCAGGCCAGCAAGCTGGTTACGAGGTGACAGGCGATTATAACGGTGAAAAGCAGGAAGGCTTTGGCCCGATGGAGCAGACCGTCTGGAAAGGACGGCGCTGGTCGGCGGCAAATGCCTATCTGAAACCCGCTCTCAAACGCGACAATTGCGATATCGTACGGGGCCTTGCGTCTCGGGTCGTGATGGAAAACGGTCGCGCCACCGGTGTCGAACTGATCCGCGGCGGTAAGAAAGAGGTGATCAAAGCCCGGCGCGAGGTGGTATTGGCGGCGTCGTCGATCAACTCGCCCAAGTTGCTGATGTTGTCCGGCATCGGCCCCGCCGCGCATCTGGCCGAGCATGGGATCGATGTTGTGGCGGATCGTCCGGGGGTTGGCACAAACCTGCAGGACCATCTGGAGCTTTACATCCAACAGGCCTCGCTGCAGCCAATCACGCTGTATAAACACTGGAACCTGGTCAGCAAGGGTTTGATCGGGGCGCAATGGCTGTTTACGAAAACCGGCTTGGGGGCATCGAACCAGTTCGAAAGCGCGGCTTTCATCCGGTCGAAACCGGGGGTCGAGTATCCGGACATTCAGTACCATTTCCTGCCCATCGCCGTGCGTTATGACGGGCAGGCGGCTGCAGAAGGGCACGGATTCCAGGCGCATGTTGGCCCGATGCGGTCCCCGTCGCGCGGGGCAGTTACGCTGCGATCGGCAAAAGCCACGGATGCGCCGGTGATCAGGTTCAACTACATGAGCCATGAACAGGATTGGGAAGATTTCCGCACCTGTATACGTCTGACCCGCGAAATCTTTGACCAGGACGCGTTCAAACCCTATGCAGGCAAGGAAATCCAGCCGGGTTCTGCTGTGCAAACGGATGAAGAGCTGAACGCCTTTATCTCGGAACATGCCGAAAGCGCCTATCACCCTTGCGGCACCTGCCGAATGGGGCGTGCGGATGACAAAAACGCAGTGGTCGATCCCGAAGGCCGTGTCATCGGTGTGGATGGGCTGCGCGTTGCAGACAGTTCGATCTTTCCTCAGATCACCAACGGCAACCTCAACGCGCCGTCAATCATGGTGGGCGAGAAAGTGTCGGATTCCCTGTTGGGCAAGGACCCGCTGCCCAAAGCCAATGATCGGCCTTGGATTCACCCGAACTGGGCATCTGCGCAGCGTTAACCTTTTGACGTGCCTCCGGTTGAATATGCGTGATTTCAAGCGCATATCGGGGGCATGTTAAGGATTTGTTTAGCTTTTGTTCTTCTTTTGCCGTGTGTGACGCTGGCTGCAGAACGACTTACAGGTCGGGTTCATGTGATTGATGCCGATACCTGGGATGTGGGCGGCGTCCGGGTTCGATTGTATGGTATCGATGCCCCTGAGTTGGACCAAACCTGTCAGGATGCCAAAGGCTCACACTGGCCGTGCGGTGCCTGGGTTACGCAGGAGGTTCGGCAGCAGTTTCAGGGGAAAACAGCGTCCTGCATACCGTTAGATCGAGATCGCTATGATCGTATCGTCGCAAATTGCACGGTTGGAGCTCAGGATGCGGCGGATCAACTCGTGCGGCAGGGAATGGCCTTTGCTTATCGCAAGTATTCCTCTAACTATGCGGGTGCTGAAAAGAACGCAAAGGCGCGACGTGTCGGACTGCATCAGCAGAAGGTTAAGGTGCCTTGGGTGCATCGGACGGCAGGAAAGTCCAGATCGTCCGAAGCGTGCCGGATCAAAGGGAACATCTCTGCCAAAGGCGACAGGATATATCACCGGCCGGGCCAGAACTTCTATACCAAAACCCGGATTGATACGTCCAAAGGCGAGCGTTGGTTCTGTTCCGCCGCTGAGGCACGCGCTGCGGGATGGCGCGCTTCGCGACGTTGAAATCTGCATGAAATTGATCCGCGTCAAAGCGAGTACAGCCAGACGCATCTACGACTGATGTGCAACGACTTATTATGGAGCGAACAGATATGTCCCACACCCCGCATGAACTGGCCGAAGAGTTTCCGGACAAGGTCGAACTGATGAGCCAGCTCAAGCAATCGGACGCGCATTTTGCCCGGCTGGCTGACGAGTACCACGAAGTCAACCGTGTAGTGCACCGGGCGGAAACCAATGTCGAGCCTATGGAAGAACTGGCCGAAGTTGAATTGCGCAAGAAGCGGGCAGCGCTGAAAGACGAAATCTGGGCGATTTTGTCCAAAGCCTGATCACAGTGCCGGGGGCAGCGCCCCCGGAATACGCCTTGCCCGGTCAAGATCAGGTAACTTCGTAGGGCAGGGTACCGCGAGTATGGGTGTCAATGCTTAGGCGACGCTCAAGCGGAGGAACCGAACGCTGGTGACAATTCTGCCGTTCGCAGATGCGGCAGGAGATACCGATAGGCTCGTAGGCGCTTGCGTTGTTGATATCGAGGTTGTCGGCATAAACCAGCGCGGGCGCATGGCGCACCTCACACCCCAATGCGATTGCATACCGTCTGACGGGCGCACCGAATGATCCCCCGGATTTCGACACATCCCGCGCCAGCGAGATATAGCGCACCCCATCCGGCGTTTCCGCCAGTTGCCGAAGGAAATGACCGGGCGTTTCAAAGGCCCTATGTACGTTCCACAGGGGGCACGCGCCACCAAACCGTGCAAACTGCAGACGGGTGGCCGAGTGCCGTTTGGTAATCGTTCCGGCCTGATCAACCCGGACGAAAAAGAATGGGATACCCTTTGCTCCGGGTCGTTGAAGCGTCGACAATCGATGAGCAACCTGCTCGATCGAAGCGCCGAACCGATTGCTGAGCAGTTCCAGATCGTGGCGCTCTTCCTGCGCGGCGGTCAGGAAGGTGGAATAGGGCATCAATGATGCGCCGGCGAAATAGTTAGCCAGGCCGATCTTTGCAATTGACCGGGCCTCGTCGCTTTGGAACTTCGCAAAATCCAGCGTCGCTTCCAACAGTTTGTCCTGGCTGATCAAGGCAACCTGCAACAGCAATTGGAACACTTGTGTTTGCGGCGCGGCGCGTGACGATAGACGCAGTATCTTGCTTTCGGCGTCATACGTGCGCAGGGGTGCATTGTCTGAAAATATCACCTGTATGCCGCGTTCCGTCAGGCTGTTCAAAGCGGCCTGGCGGATGTTCCCAGGCCCGTCTGCCCGGTTGGCAAACAGTTCCGCCGCCCTGTCCACAGCGTCGATATAGTTGTCGCAGTAATGAAAGAAATCCCGCACTTCCTCCCATGGGCTGGCCTGAATGCGAGCGTCTTCGCGACCTAGCGCTTCGTCCAGTGATGCAAGGCGCTCGTGGGTTTGGCGGTAGGTTTTGTGTAACTCGATGAATGCGCGCGCCAAGGCGGGTGCATTGGACGCCGTCAGGCGCAAATCAGCCAGCGGAGGTTGGATATCGGCAAACACCGGATCGGCCAATGCCTCGCGCATGTCGGACACAAGTCGTTCGCTGTCACCGGTGCTCAGCTCGGTCACATCCATGCCGAATTCCTGCGCCAGAGCCAACACAACCGTTGTTGAAATTGGTCTGTTGTTGTTCTCCATCTGGTTCAGGTAAGGCAGGGAAACGCCCAGCTTGGCTGCGAATTCCCGTTGTGTCAGGGTCAGGCGTGTGCGCATCTCGCGCAGCTTTGCACCCGCATAGAGTTTTTGAGTCGCCATTGGGGGCCTTTGCAAGTTTTCTAAATCCGAAGACTAACTTTGCAAACTGGTCCGCGCAAGCTGTCAGAGCCCCAATTGCCGTTCCCGTCGGATGACGGCCGCGATGGCGCAAATGGCCAGAAGGGCGGTGGTCAGCATCAGCCACAACAGCGGCATTGCGCCGGTTTCGTGGGTCAGCAGTGCGCCTGCCAATGCGCTGAGTCCCGCGCCGCCGCCCAACATGATGGCGCCACTCAGGCCCGACGCTGTTGCCGCCAGATGAGGGCGAACTGATAGAGCGCCCGATGTTGCATTGGGAATGACCATGCCGTTGCCCACACCGACAAAGGTCATAAGTCCAAAAAAGCTGAGCGCGGTGCCGCTGCCTGCAAGAAAAAACAGGGCTGACAGGGCGACACCGAAGGCGTTCAACAGGCTGCCCCAAAGCACCATGCGATTTACCCCGACTCGCACGGAGTAGCGCCCGCTGATAAAGTTCCCCGCAAAATATCCGACGGCCGGCGCGCCAAAATAAATGCCGACCTGAGCGGCGCTTAACCCGAACAATTCAGTGCCGATGAAGGGTGCGCCGCCCAGATAGGCAAAGAACGCCCCTGACGAGAAGGCACAAGCCAGCGAATACCCCCAAAAGCGGGGCGAAGTCAGCAACTCGGGGTATTCTTTGAATTGCTGTACAAGCGATTTCCCGCTTTTAGCGGCCGTTTCGCCGAAATCCGTGAATGTCAGGAACAAGGTTAACGCGCCGATGGCAAAAGGCAGCCAGAAATTGGCTTTCCAGCCAAGCGTCTCTTCCAAAATGCCGCCGATAGCGGGGCCTATCATGGGGACCACGGCCATGCCCATGGTCACATAGCCGATCATCGAAGCTGCCTGATCTTGGTCATACATGTCACGTACTGCGGCACGGCTGAGAACCATGCCCACGACCACAACCGCCTGGCACATCCTGAAGATCAGAAAAATTTCGGCGTTGGGGGCATAGATACATCCCAAGGTCGCCAGCAGGAATAGCGCGAGCCCCCAAAGCAGAACGGGTCTGCGACCTGCCTTGTCGGCGAGCGGTCCAATCACGATTTGCAGAATGGCGTTGATCAGCAGGTACAAGGCAATCGACAGCTGCATGACCTTGTAATCGGTTTCGAAATACAAGGCCATATTGGGCAAGCTGGGCAGGAATAGGTTCATGCTCAGGGCAGACAGGCCCGAAAGCAAGACAAGCGTTGCCAATGTAGGTGGTGTGCGCGAAACGGCGCCAGAGCTGAACTGCATGGTTCACATGTATAGCCATGGATTTTCGGAAAGCCAGCCATCCGGAGAATTCAATGTGATACTTAGCTAATTTGCAGTTATCCAAAAGACTGTTGCTTAAAATTTGCAAATTTGCCGAAAAGAACTTTGGCTGAGGAAGGCGAACGGGTAGGGTCGCGTCAAATTTAATAGGGGATACTCGCCATGAAAGACATCCTTTCTGAGTTGGAAGACCGCCGCGGTGATGCACGGCTGGGCGGAGGGCAAAGACGGATCGATGCCCAGCATTCACGCGGAAAACTGACGGCGCGCGAGCGGGTCGAGCTGTTGCTGGATGAAGGCAGCTTTGAAGAATTCGACATGTTTGTCAGCCATCGCTGTGCTGAATTTGGGATGGAAAGCCAAAAGCCTGCGGGGGATGGTGTCGTCACCGGCTGGGGCACGATCAACGGCCGTATGGTCTATGTGTTCAGTCAGGATTTCACTGTTTTTGGCGGGTCGCTTTCGGAAACCCATGCGCAGAAGATTTGCAAGATCATGGATATGGCAGTGCAGAACGGCGCGCCGATCATCGGGATCAACGACTCGGGTGGGGCGCGAATCCAGGAAGGCGTTGCTTCGCTGGCTGGCTATGCCGAAGTGTTCCAGCGCAACATCACGGCCTCCGGTGTTGTTCCGCAGATCAGTGTAATCATGGGCCCTTGTGCCGGTGGCGCGGTTTACAGCCCGGCGATGACCGACTTTATCTTCATGGTCAAAGATTCGTCTTACATGTTTGTGACCGGCCCTGACGTGGTCAAAACCGTTACCAACGAGGTTGTCACGGCCGAGGAACTGGGTGGTGCTTCGACGCATACCAAAAAGTCTTCGGTTGCGGATGCGGCGTTTGAAAACGATGTCGAGGCACTGGCGGAAGTACGTCGACTGGTGGATTTCCTGCCCCTCAACAACCGTGAGAAACCACCAGTCCGTCCGTTCTTTGACGAACCTGGCCGGCTTGAGCCATCGCTGGACACTCTGATTCCGGATAATCCAAACTCGCCTTACGACATGAAGGAGCTCATCACCAAAGTGGCGGATGAGGGCGACTTTTACGAAATCCAGGAAGATTTTGCCAAGAACATCATCACCGGATTTATCCGGCTTGAAGGGCAAACCGTGGGCGTCGTCGCTAACCAGCCGATGGTTCTGGCAGGATGTCTGGACATTGACAGCTCGCGCAAGGCGGCACGCTTTGTGCGTTTCTGCGATTGCTTTGAGATTCCGATCCTGACCTTTGTGGATGTTCCTGGCTTTTTGCCAGGCACGCAGCAGGAATATAGCGGTGTGATCAAACACGGTGCGAAGCTGCTTTATGCTTATGGTGAGGCCACAGTGCCCAAAGTGACTGTGATCACGCGGAAAGCCTATGGCGGTGCTTATGTGGTTATGGCGTCCAAGCACCTGCGCGGCGATTTCAACTATGCCTGGCCCACGGCCGAGATCGCGGTGATGGGGGCAAAAGGTGCAACCGAAATCATCCACCGAGCGGATCTTGGGGATGCGGAAAAGACCGCACAGCACGTCGCGGATTACGAAGATCGGTTTGCCAATCCCTTTGTGGCAGCCGAACGCGGCTTTGTGGACGAGGTGATCATGCCGCAATCAACCCGCCGCCGCGTGTCCAAGGCGTTTGCCAGCCTGCGGGGCAAGCAGCTGAAGAACCCGTGGAAAAAACACGACAATATCCCGCTGTGACCGATCCGGGGCGGTGCAGGCCGCCCCGGTACTCCTCCCTGCTGTCAGGCTGAGATTTGGGCAAAAACTGCTCAAATTTGAGGCGGAATTGACAAGAATCGGCAAATAGTTGAATGATCCGACCCATCAGACATAGAACAGCGCAGTTCAACATTACTGCGCGCGCGATCCCGGAAGGAGGAGCTCGCCTTCGGCGAGGCCGGGATCGCGCCATTTGTCTGGTGTTTTGTGCGCTTTGTGCTCCTGTTTACGCTCAATCGGATGCCCCGCTGCCAGTGCCCTCCGGCCAGCCGGTGCACTTGGACGACGTCTTGCTCGACAACAATCCGGGCGAGCTTTGGCTGCGGTTTCGGTTCATCGCCCCAAAGATCGGCGCGACGGTAGGGCGGATCACCTATGATGTGGCGTCGAAGGACATGGAGCATCTGTGCCAAATTCTGGCGGTTCCCTATGTGACGCAACATAACTTGCGGCCGACGCGTGTTGTCATTTCGTTGTCGGACAGACCGGTGGAATTCGGCGATGCCGCCCCGGACGCGACGCAGTTTTTTGAAGCCTACCGGCTGGAGCAATCCCGGTGTATCTGGGAGGGGCTTTGATCATGAATTTTTCCCGTCATGACGTCAGAGCATCTCAGACCAACGGTGCGGCTTTGGAGGTGCGCAACATGATCCCATCCCTTTTCGGGCTCGATTTGTCTTTGTCTGTAACTGTTAAGCCGGAGGTGCTGACATGCTGAAGCATCGTGGGTTTCCCGGTCGTCTGACCGGTACAGATTTTCAATTCACCATTCGCCGCGCCAATCCAAAAGGCGTGACACCGCTGACCCGCAGGGAACGGTTTCGCGATCGCAAACCTGCGGACAAGCGCGCGGACACTGCGTTCTTGGAGGCGCTATGGGCGCATTTCGGCGATCAACCGTTCGAGCGGGGCAATCTGGATGCAGGCCGCCTGAGCTGGTTGTACGGGCGCGAGGTTATTCCGGCAGAGGATCCGTTTGATCCGGCCAGTTATGATGCGCTTTTGGTTATTGATGTGGATGCGGCCCGCGCATCCTTTCCTGATATCATCGACGGGATGGGCTGACTGTGACACTGGCTGCCGCATATCAGTTTGCTGAACCCGGTTTTGCGGCGATCCTGCCCAAATCCGGGCAGGATCTGTGTGTGGCATCAGAAGTTCAGCTGAGCAGCAAGTTGAACGCGGCTGCCGTCAAATGTGCGACCGGTGGGCGCGTCGTTCCGCTCACCATAGATATACTCGGCGCTGAGGGTCAGATTGTCGGTCGCCTTGTAGAAGGCGTTGACGTGGATCGTTTCCAGCTCGGTAAAGGACAATGTGCCGGTCGAGGTGGGAAGATCATAGTCCTCACGACCATAGGCTATGCCGACATTCCATTTCGGACCCAGATCTTGTCTGAATTCGACGGTATAGCCATCCACGTCGTTCGCCTGTCCACCGACAATGGCATCCCCGAGGCCGATCAAGTACGGGCCAAGGGCCTCACCTGTCACATAGTTGACCTGGAACAGTCCGCCTTCCCACGGACGGACCGAGGCAGAAGCGGCGAAGCCGGTTTGATCAACCTCGACATTGCCGGAATTGGCTTTGCCATACAGCAAAGCACCACGTGCGATATACGTGCCATCGTTGTACTCCGCCGAAGCGGTCAGGACGGGGTCCTCGGAATTGGAACCGCTGACGTTTTCTTCCACCGAAACGGCAAACTGAGCATTGCTTCCCAACTGCCCGGTGTAACGCAACTGTGGAACACGGGCGAAGGCGATGCCGACCGGTCCGTTGAATTCAACCGAGGTCGGATAGGTGTCCAGCGGCTGGAAGTTAGTCCAGTACTGACCGATCAGGAATTGGTCGCCGATCGTGATGTTCGCATGACGCACGCGCAGCTCGGCGGTGCCACCGGAGCCGAACAGGTCAAGCTCCAGTTGACCTCCGATGTCTCCGATCCCGCTGGGTGTTGTGGTGCGCAAGCCGATCCGCGATTGGCGCACAGTGGCGCCAAAGGTGCCATCGGTCGCGGCAGAGGGTTCACCTATGACGTTCACGAAGGCGGTATCGCCCTGATCGAATTCGAAGTCATAGAAGAAGTCGGCCTTGACGTACCCGTATACGTCCAAAGTGGTATTTCCGATCCGAAAGTCGCCGTTGGCCGGGCTGCTTTTGGCAGTTTCCAGAGCTTCAACCCGGGCGCGCAACGCGTCGAGTTCGGCTTGGGTCTGGGCGTCCTGAGCATAAGCAAGCCTGCTGGTCACACTAAGCGCGGAGGCAGCAAGCAAGAGTGCCTTCAGTCTTGTCGTCGTCATGTGGGTATTTCCTTGTGTGCGAGTGTGCACCAACACCGTTTCACGCGGTTTGCGGTGACGGAAATCACGAGAATGGGACAAAAAAGATCAAATATCTCAAGGAATTGTGCAAATTTTGCGTCAAATTCCCACACGTGGGTGAACAGGTCTGTCAACCATATGAATCCGAAGGCGTTTTTGCGATGCAGAAAGTTGTCGCTGCGTGATGCTGCGCGTGCAAAAAGCCGCCATCCAAACCGGCATTGTAACGCCAATGTGACAAGGCAAGCCCCTGGTTTTGACGGACTGTCGAAATCTTTGGTCGGCGCGATTTCGCGCGGGTTTGCAAGAGATGGGCAATTTCCAGCCGGAATCTCAGTTGGAAACAATACTTTGTTTGCGCACCTAATTGTGGCGTGCAAACTGACATGGCCGTGCGGCTCTAATTTGCCTGCGCCGCACATGCACCTACTATTCCGTACCCCTTCCTTGCGCGGGCAGGCTTGTGTTCCCCACAAAGACCTGTCCGCGTTTTTCTTTGGGTGCCTCGCAGGTAAAAAGAGGCAAAAACCTGCACAAAATCTGCCCACTTGCCTATTGATATTGAATAGCAGCTCGCCTTTCGCGCATCTGAGCCCAAAAGGACAAGAAAACCAAAAAGGGCAGACACAATGCGGTTCTCACGACTCATCCTTGTTGCGGCAACCTGTGCGGGCTTGGCCGCCTGCGGCGACACCACGGGCGAACAGGCAATCCTCGGCGGTGGTGCCGGTGCAGTGGGGGCGGCTGTCCTCAACGCCGATCCGTTGTTTGGCGCGGCCGTCGGCGCGGCAGGCAACGTGCTTTACTGCAAAACGCAGAACACCTGTAACTAACGCATCTTTTTCGGGGCGCGCTTCGTCCCATCCGTCATCGCGCATCACGCCGTCGTGGGGATCCTTCCCTGCGGCGGCGTTTTGCGTATCCAGAACACCAAGCCAAAGGACGTTCCATGTTCAATAAGATCCTGATCGCCAACCGGGGCGAAATCGCCTGCCGGGTCATCAAGACCGCCCGCAAGATGGGTATCGGCACCGTCGCCATTTTCTCGGACGCGGACAAGAACGCGCTGCATGTGTCGATGGCCGATGAAGCCGTTCATATTGGCCCGCCGCCCGCTAACCAGTCCTATATCGTGATTGACAAGGTCATGGACGCCATCCGCCAAAGCGGTGCGCAGGCGGTGCACCCTGGTTATGGGTTCCTGTCGGAAAACTCGAAGTTCGCCCAAGCACTCGAAGCTGAAGGCGTCGCCTTTGTCGGCCCTCCGGTTGGTGCGATCGAAAGCATGGGCGACAAGATCACCTCGAAAAAGATTGCACAAGAGGCCGGTGTTTCGACTGTTCCCGGTTACATGGGCCTGATCGAAGACGCGGACGAGGCGGTGAAGATCTCGAACGAAATCGGTTATCCTGTCATGATCAAAGCCAGCGCCGGTGGCGGTGGTAAGGGCATGCGAATTGCGTGGACCGACGAAGAGGCGCGCGAGGGTTTCCAATCGTCCAAGAACGAGGCTGCAAACTCGTTTGGTGATGACCGGATTTTTATCGAGAAGTTCGTCACTCAGCCGCGCCATATCGAAATTCAGGTTCTGTGCGACAGCCATGGCAACGGCATCTATCTGGGCGAGCGTGAATGTTCGATCCAGCGCCGGAACCAGAAGGTGGTTGAAGAGGCACCATCACCCTTCCTTGATCCGGAAACCCGGAAAGCAATGGGCGAACAGGCTGTCGCCTTGGCCCAGGCCGTGAACTACGCCAGCGCAGGCACAGTCGAATTCATCATGGACGGAAACAAGAACTTCTACTTCCTCGAAATGAACACCCGTTTGCAGGTGGAGCACCCCGTTACTGAACTGATCACCGGCGTCGATCTGGTCGAACAGATGATCCGTGTAGCAGCGGGCGAAAAGCTGACGATCACGCAGGATGACGTCACATTGACTGGCTGGGCCATTGAGAATCGCCTGTATGCTGAAGACCCGTATCGGGGCTTCCTGCCGTCGATTGGTCGCCTTTCGCGTTATCGGCCTCCGCAAGAAACAGCGGCTGGCCCGATGCAGGTTAACGGCAAATGGCAAGGCGATGCGCCGGAAGGCGAGGCTGCGGTGCGTAATGATACCGGCGTTTATGAAGGCGGCGAGATCAGCATGTATTACGACCCGATGATCGCCAAGCTCTGCACTTGGGCGCCAACTCGCGAACAGGCGATCGAGGCGATGCGCGTGGCGCTGGACAGCTTCGAGGTCGAAGGCATCGGTCACAACCTGCCATTCCTGTCGGCCGTGATGGATCACCCGAAATTTATCAGTGGCGACATGACCACCGCTTTCATTGCCGAAGAATATCCGGACGGGTTCGAAGGTGTAGAGCTGCCTGAACTTGATCTTCGTCGGATAGCAGCTTCTTGCGCGGCGATGCATCGTGTCGAAGAAATTCGTCGCACTCGAGTTTCGGGCCGCATGGACAACCATGAACGCAAAGTCGGTAAGCGCTGGGTCGTTTCGCTGGAAGGTCTCGAATTCCCGGTTCAGGTTAACGCTGACAAAGAAGGCGCAACGGTCAAGTTCGAAGATGATACAACCATTCGCGTTTCTTCGGATTGGACACCGGGTGATCAACTGGCGATGTTGGACGTTGACGGCAGCCCGCTGGTTCTGAAAGTCGGTAAGATTTCGGGTGGATTCCGCATCCGCAACCGTGGTGCCGATATGAAGGTGCGGGTGCGGCGTCCGCGTCAGGCCGAGCTGGCCAAGCTTATGCCGGAAAAACTGCCGCCGGATACTTCGAAAATGCTGCTCTGCCCGATGCCTGGCCTGGTCGTGAAAATCGATGTCGAAGTGGGACAGGAGGTGCAGGAAGGTCAGGCGCTTTGCACCATCGAGGCGATGAAGATGGAAAACATCCTGCGCGCCGAGAAAAAAGGCACGGTTGCCAAGATCAATGCGGGTCCAGGCGACAGCCTCGCCGTGGACGAAGTGATCATCGAGTTCGAGTGATCATGGCTGTGCTTTCAACATATCTCCAAAAGTCTCCGGCGTTCTGCGCCGGGGCTACGGGGTGCGGTGAAAGCGCTCAACCACCTTCGCGTCGGTCGCGGATTTCGCGCTCACGCAGGGGTGTCTTATCGATGGACCGGCCGATCTCTCGCACGCTCCAAGGGCTTGGTTTGCGCAGTTTGACCACACCGTCCTTGTCGACAAACACCATCTGGAACCCGCGCGGGCGTAGTTGCGCCCGGATCGGGGATCGCGCCGACGGGTCGGTATCGGTCAGGACCACCACATCTCGGTCTCGCATGGTCGCCTCCCCGTCCAGAAGCATATCTATCTGTTGCTGGAACCTGGGATCGGCAGGTGTGTCTGCAAAAACCACTATGGGCCGGTGCGTCCACAAAAAATCGCTTAACTCACTGTCGCCTACAGGGCGGACAAATTCATCATCAGCGGGCGCGGACCCATCGGCGGCCATCGCTGCCAGCGGTATTAGTGCCGAGAAAACAAAGGCAAGCGTTTTGTTCATAGGGCCTCCTGTTCCGTTGAATATAACCCTTGCGCGCGCGAATGCGACTGACGAATTGCACAAGCTGCTCAATTTGTCGCGCGTTGCCCCCGTGGACCCGACGCTGATCAACCATACGCACGGATTACAGTTGCCTGCGATCCGAATTGACGAGAGGACCCCTCAATGACCGACACAAAGGACTGGCGCGCGCTGGCAGAGAAAGAGCTGCGCGGACGACCATTGGATGATCTAACGAAGGAAACGCTGGAAGGCATCGACGTTAAACCGCTTTATACGCAGGAAGATACGGCTGATCTGCCGCACATGGGCTCTCTGCCCGGGTTTGGTCCGTTTACGCGCGGGGTGAAGGCAACGATGTATGCCGGTCGCCCTTGGACGATCCGTCAATATGCAGGCTTTTCGACTGCCGAGGAATCGAACGCCTTCTACCGCCGCAACCTCGCTGCGGGTCAGCAAGGTGTCTCGGTCGCCTTCGATCTGGCCACGCATCGCGGATATGACAGCGACCATCCTCGCGTTGTCGGCGACGTGGGCAAGGCCGGCGTGGCCATCGACAGCGTTGAGGACATGAAAATCCTATTCGACGGTATCCCGCTGGACAAGGTCTCGGTTTCGATGACCATGAACGGGGCGGTGGTCCCGATCCTTGCCAGTTTCATTGTGGCAGGCGAAGAGCAGGGTCATGACAAATCCGTGCTGTCCGGCACCATTCAGAACGACATTCTGAAAGAGTTCATGGTGCGCAACACCTATATCTATCCGCCCGAGCCATCGATGCGGATCATCTCGGACATTATCGAGTACACCTCGAACGAAATGCCCAAGTTCAACTCGATCTCGATCTCAGGCTATCACATGCAAGAGGCCGGGGCGAACCTGGTGCAGGAACTGGCCTATACCCTGGCCGACGGGCGCGAATATGTACGCGCCGCGACACAGTCTGGTATGGACGTGGACAAGTTTGCGGGCCGTCTGTCGTTCTTCTTTGCCATCGGCATGAACTTTTTCATGGAGATTGCCAAACTGCGCGCCGCGCGGACCCTGTGGCATCGCGTGATGACCGAGTTCGGCGCAAAATCCGACCGTTCAAAGATGCTGCGCACACACTGCCAGACGTCTGGCGTGTCGCTGCAAGAGCAGGACCCCTATAACAACGTGATCCGCACAGCCTATGAGGCGATGAGCGCGGTACTGGGCGGCACCCAGTCGCTGCACACCAACGCTCTGGACGAAGCGATTGCGCTGCCGACTGACTTTTCGGCCCGCATTGCGCGGAATACCCAGCTGGTGCTGCAGGAAGAGACCGGCGTGACCGATGTGGTCGACCCCCTGGCCGGATCTTATTACATCGAAAGCCTGACCAACGAGCTGGTAGAAAAGGCCTGGGCCCTGATGGAAGAGGTCGAGGAGATGGGCGGCATGACCAAGGCCGTCGCTTCAGGTATGCCCAAGCTACGGATCGAGGAAAGCGCCGCGCGCCGTCAGGCCATGATCGACCGTGGTGATGAGGTGATCGTCGGTGTCAACAAGTACCGCAAGGAACAGGAAGACCCGATCGACATTCTGGACGTCGACAACGTCGCCGTGCGCGAAGCGCAGGTCGCGCGACTGGAACGTATCCGTGCAACCCGTGACGAGGGTGCGTGCCAAGCGGCACTGGACAATCTGACCCAAACCGCCTGCGAAGGTGGCAACCTGCTGGCTGCCGCGGTTGAGGCCGCCCGTGCCCGCGCATCCGTAGGAGAGATCAGCATGGCAATGGAGAAAGAATTCGGCCGTCACCGCGCCGAAGTGAAAACGCTGGCCGGTGTTTATGGCGCGGCTTATGAAGGTGACGAAGGCTTTGCTGCGATCCAGAAATCCATTGAAGACTTTGCCGAAGCTGAAGGACGGCGCCCCCGCCTGTTGGTGGTGAAAATGGGCCAGGATGGTCACGACCGGGGTGCCAAGGTTATTGCGACGGCCTTTGCGGACATAGGATTTGACGTTGACGTCGGGCCTTTGTTCCAGACACCTGCCGAGGCCGCGCAGGACGCAGTGGACAATGACGTGCATGTGGTCGGGATTTCTTCGCAGGCTGCCGGGCACAAGACGTTGGCCCCGCAGTTGGTGGAAGAACTGAAGAAGGCCGGGGCCGAGGACATTATCGTCATCTGCGGCGGCGTGATCCCGCAGCAGGATTACCAGTTCATGTACGATCACGGTGTGAAAGCGATCTTTGGTCCGGGCACCAATATCCCCGAAGCGGCCCAGGACATCCTGCGCCTGATCTGCGAAGCCCGCGGATAACCGGTGGTCAAGATTCTCCGTCGAAAAATCTTGTGATCCCGCGCCAATGTCGGAAACATGCGACCAGACCTGCTTGGGTCTGGTCGTAATTTTTTCAGGAGGGGCGCATGTTGCTCGATCATCTGGCTGTCGCTGGCGAAACGCTGGAGGAAGCGTCCGCGCATATCGAACAGGCCTTGGGCGTCGCGCTGCAGGCGGGCGGCAAGCACGAGAAGTTTGGCACCTATAACCGATTGTTGGGCCTCAAAGATGGTTTGTATCTTGAGGCGATTGCAATTGACCCCGACGCGCCGACACCGGAACGGACCCGCTGGTTCGATCTCGACCAGTTTACAGGCAACCCTTGCTTGACCAACTGGATTTGCCGCGTGCCCGATATCGAAGCTTCGCTGTCAGTATTTCCCGATGGTGTCGGAACGCCTATCGATCTGAACCGCGGGGCCCTGAGTTGGCGCATGGCCGTGCCACCGACTGGTCGTCTTCCTTTTGATAACCTGTTTCCTGCACTGATCCAGTGGCAGGGTGATCTGCACCCAGCACAGATGTTGCAAGACAGCGGTTGCCGCCTGCGCAGGTTGGTTGTGTACCACCCGGATGCGCTGACATTGGCCACGCATCTTGGCGCGCTCGACGGGGTGGTTTTTGACACTGGCCCAGCCACCCTGCGGGCCGAGGTTGAAACCCCGCACGGTCTGCGCGTGTTGGAATGAAGGTTCGCCCTGCTCAGCCAGCAGATGCGCCCGCGATTGCCGAGATTACCAATCAGATCATTCGCGAGACGCTGGTGACGTTTACAACCGATACCCGCAGCGCTGAGAGTATCGCCCAAGATATCCACGCCCGAGGTCCGGGGTTTCTGGTTGCAGAGGTTGACGATCACGTGGTCGGGTTTGCAACCTTTGGACCTTTCCGCTCTGGCCCCGGTTATGCTCACAGTTGCGAACACTCGATCCAATTGGCACGCGACGCGCGCGGCAAAGGCGCGGGCCGCGCCTTAATGGCCGCGCTTGAGCAGGCAGCGCGGGCCAAGGGCATCCACGTGCTGGTTGCGGGTATCTCGTCCGCAAACTCTGCTGCTGTTGCATTCCACGCGGCGCTGGGCTTCGAACAGGTCGGGCATTTGCCTCAGGTTGGTTACAAATGGGGGCAATGGCTGGATCTTGTGCTGATGCAAAAAATTCTTTCACCGGGATGATCTATCGCACCTGACAGTCCCTTATTGTGGCGCTAGGGTACGCCCATGTCGATTTGGACTCGCATATCCGACGCGCTCAGCGCCCTTGCCCAAGGCGAAAGCCTGACCGCCGTTTTTGAAAAACTGCGCTCACCGCCTGAACGCTCGGTGGCGTTCACGATTGCCGTGATTGCACTGGGTGCAAAAATGGCCAAGGCCGATGGGCAAGTGACGCGGGATGAGGTCACGGCCTTCCGCGACGTGTTCCAGATCGCCCGCGAGGATGAAGAGGGCGCGGCGCGGGTTTTCAATATGGCGCGCACGGATGTCGCTGGGTATCAGGACTATGCCCGCAAGATCGCGCGGATGTTTTCCGAAGACAGCACCACGCTCTGCGACCTGATGGAGGGGCTGTTCCACATTGCGATGGCCGACGGTTTCTATCATCCCAACGAGAATGAGTTTTTGGAAGACGTCAGTCGCATTTTTGGCCAGACAGATGCGCAGTTTCTGGCCTTGCGCGCACGGTTTGTAACGGATGCGCCCAACGACCCATATGTGGTGCTGGGTGTGTCTCGGGATATGCCCGTGACTGAGATTCGCAAAGTCTGGCGTCAGTTGGTTCGCGAGACTCACCCGGACGCCATGATGGCGCGCGGGGTCCCGGAAGAGGCGATCCGGTTGGCTGAAAAGAAGATGATCGACATCAATCGCGCCTGGGATGAAATCAACGGCGCGGCGGCCTAAGCGGATGCGGTTGGCGACCTACAATATCGAATGGTTTGCCAATCTCTTCGACAAAAATGACGCCCTCATTGTCGATGGCAGTTGGTCGGGCCGGCACGACGTCACCAAAGTTCAGCAAGTCGAGGCTATTGCCAAGGTTTTGACCGCGATGGATGCCGACGCGGTGCTGATTGTCGAGGCCCCGAACACCGGCAAACGCCAGAACACGGTACGTGCGTTGCAGGCTTTTGCCGAGGCATTTGATCTGCGCACCACTGACGCAGTAATGGGCTTTGCCAATGACACGCATCAGGAACTTGCGTTGCTATATGACAGATCTGTTGTGAGCACGCGTCACGATCCGCAAGGGGACATCGCAGATGGGTCTGCCCCCCGGTTCGATGGCGAATTCAGAATCGACCTGGATGTTGATGCGACCGAGGACATCGTTCGGTTTTCAAAACCGCCATTGGAATTGGCGCTGACAACACAAGCAGGCAAGGACATCAGGCTTATTGGGGCGCATCTAAAGTCCAAAGCGCCGCATGGGGCAGAAACCAGGGACGAGGCGATCCGCATTTCGATTGCCAATCGCCGCAAGCAGCTTGCGCAGGCGGTCTGGTTGGCCCGAAGGGTCGAGGGGCATTTGGCGCAGGACGAGTCTGTCATTTTGCTGGGGGATCTGAATGACGGTCCGGGGCTGGATGAGTTCGAACACCTCTTTGGCCGCTCGTCGGTCGAGATCTTGCTGCAAGCGGGGCTGTTTGATCCGCACGCGGTCAGGGCTCATGAATTCCGGCCGGGATCTCTACCTGCTACCGCGCGATTTGCGCGCCCAGACGAAGGCCGGTATCTTGAAGCGCTATTGGATTACATCATGATTTCCGACGATCTGCGTACCTATGATACCATCTGGCGCATATGGCACCCGTTTCGGGATGTCGCCTGCTGGTCTGAACCCGAATTGCGGCAGGCGCTGTTGACAGCTTCGGATCATTTTCCGGTCACTCTGGATATTGATCTGTGACCTTTGCAGCCTGTGCTCGAGAGGTTATATCAAGGCTATGAAACAGATTGTTCTGATCAGCATCTTTTCGGCGTCTATTGCGATGCCATCTTCGGCGCAAGAAGACACGGACAAATCCCTGATGGAGCAGGGGGCCGAGCTGTTTTTCGAAGGGCTGCGCAAGGAAATGGAACCGGCGCTGGATGACTTGCTGGGGCTGGCGGATGAGTTTGGTCCCGCCATGCAGTCCTTTTTGCAGGAAATGGGCCCTGCGTTGGCGGAGCTGGCGGCTCAGGTCAAGGATTGGAGCGCCTATGAAGCGCCTGAAATCCTGCCCAATGGCGACATCATCATCCGCAAAAAGCCGGTTGAAGACCTGCCTGAACCTGAAAGCAAGGACGAAGAGATCCCCGAGGGCACAACCGATATCTGAGCCCGCCTCAGCCCTTGATGATCACCTGCGCCTCAGATTTCAGCGCGCTTGCCAGCGAATTCAGGCGGGCTTCGGCCACTTCGCTGAACAAAGGGGCTGCAGTCTCGGGCAGATACAGCTCAAGTTCGCGCTTTTTGGGATAGAATTTCAGACGTCCCATACTGGCGTCGTTATGCATCCACAGCATCGCGCCAAAACGCATGGCCTTGCCAAGAATCTCGGCTTGTTTCTGGTCTTTTTCGTCCAGCAACGCATACAGGGGTGCAAACCTGTTGCCCTCGCGCTTGTTCTTGTAGCGATGTTGCAGTGCCAGCCCGATAAAGACACGTTCCGAGTGTTTCAGACCCCCAAGGTTGGCGCGGGTGACATTGTCAAAGCAGACCTCGGCCCGATAGTCGGGATGGGCGCGCCAACTGACGTCGTGCAACAGGCACGCCGCCTGGATCAGGCGCACTCGGCTTGATGGGGCTGAATTGAACAGCGGCATCACAAAGTCATACAAACTGCGGCCAAAGCCGGGTATACGCGCGTCCTTGGCTTCGGAAAAACGGCTGGCTTCGATCAACGGGTCGCGGTCGCGCAGTTCCTGCGACATCTGTTCATACAGCAACCCCTCGCGGATGCCGTAGCTTGAGATCGCGATATCCTTTGGTTTGAATGTACGGATCAGCCGCGCCAGAACATCCATTGCATAAGGGATCAGAGACATACGCGAGCTTGAGACCCCGGCCTCGCTGCGCAGTTTTTCATAGTCGCTCTTTTCTATGAACTTGATCGTCTCGCGCACCTGTTTGGTGGTCATGCGGTATTCGTGCAGCACGTTCAGCGGATAACCCCGTCGCAGCATGTCCAGCCGGGCAAAGGCACGCCAGCTGCCTCCGACCAGAAACAGGCGATCGCGCTGCGGACCCATCTGATCGCGCAGCTCTTCCATAGTTGACTTGATATGCGCTTTTCGCGCCCGCCGCCCACCCTTGATGTCTCGCAGCTTCAGTGGCCCGAGGGCTGATGTCACGCGACGACCGACCTGACCATCGCCGATTTCCGCCAACTCCATGGACGAGCCGCCAATGTCGCAGATCAGGCCATAAGCGCCGGGCCAGCCCAACAACACGCCTTGCGCTGACAAACGCGCCTCTTCGGCCCCGTCGATCACAGCCACGTGCAATCCGGTTTCTGCCTTGACCTGCGCGCAGAAATCCGGCCCGTCTTCAGCCTCGCGCACTGCGGCTGTGGCCACCACGTGCAGTCCTGGCAAATCCAAGTCCATTGCCAGATGCTGGAACCGCCGCAGCGCCGCCAGCGCGCGGTCGCGCCCGCGCGGGTTCAGCCGACCCGTCTCGGACAGGCCCGCGCCCAGTTCGCACATTACCTTTTCGTTGTAGAAATAAGCGGGCGACCGAGCCGCCCCGTCGAAGATCACCATCCGAACCGAGTTCGACCCCACATCGACCACCCCGACCCGCGACAGGGCCCGTGTGCCAGGGTCGTCGAACAGAGGTTTTCCGAAAGGTCCCCAGTCCGGGATGTCGGTTTCGACGGTCTGATCCATGTGTCTTCCAGATACTGCAGTCAGAGGATGCGAAATTGGGGCTTGCGGGTCAATCATCCGTCTCGATCTCATCTGAGTGTGTGTTCAAGACCCGGACCGCCAAGGCGCGTGTGATGTCACGCTTTTCTGCCAACGCCAAATGGTCAAGTTGCGCGACAACGTTTGCGGCGGTTTCAAACCGTCGATCCATGTGCTTGACGAGATAGGCGATGACCTCGGGGCCCGGATTTAGCTGCCGGTCCACAAACAGTTTGGCCAGCACCGCGCCCAGCAACGCGTCATCAGGTGGATCCAACGCGACGTGATGGGCCCCTTCCACGCGGCTTTGCAGATCCGCCAGCGGCAGTTCCCAGAACTTCGGCGCAAGCCTGCCGGTCATAAGCAGGGCATGCCCTTCGGCCAGAACCAGATTGTGCAGGTGAAATAGTGTTTTCTGCTGTTCCAAGCCCCCCGCAACCATGGGCACGTCTTCAACAGCGATCGGCTTACGCGCCAGATCAGGCACGTCGTCATAACGCAGGTCTGCCGCCTGAATGATCCGACCGCCGGTTTCGGCGGCCCATACATGCGCCAGATGAGTTTTGCCCGCGCCCGCCGGGCCACTCAGCACCAGCTTGTTGCCGGGCCAGGACGTGGCCGAGATCATTGCAACGGCCAGAGCATTGGAAGGCGAGACAAAGAAATCCTCACGCCCAAGCGCAGTTTTGGCGGGCAGGTCAAAGCTGAGTTGTTGGGCCATTTAGTCGGTTTCCTGATCCTGGCTTTCAAGACCGGTGTAAAGTCTGCTGTCCAGATACAGTGATGTACCAAACCGGGCCAGCACACCCAACGCGGCGGCGACCGGAACGGCGATCAGCATACCGACAAAGCCGAAAAGCGCACCAAAGACCGATAACGCCAGCAGCAGCCAGACCGGGTGCAGCCCAACAGAGTTGCCTACCAGCTTGGGCGTCAGGAAATTGCCTTCGGTGACTTGGCCAATAGCAAAGATGCCCGCGATCAAGCCGATATGTGCCCAATCGCCCCAAAATTGAAACAGCGCCAGCCCAATGGCCAGCGAGCCACCGATCAAAGCACCCAGATAAGGAATGAACGTGACCAGTCCGGCGATGAAACCCACGATCAGCCCGAATTGCAGACCGGCCAGCATGAGGGCAACCGCGTAGTAGGTGCCGAGGATCAAACAGACGGTTCCCATCCCACGCACAAAAGAGGCTAGCACCACGTTGATCTCGCCCGCCAGTCGCTTGATGGCGGGGGCATGGTCGCGCGGCAGCAACTCTCCGATGCGGGCGATCATGCGATCCCAATCCAGCAGCAGGTAGACAGCCACAACTGGTACGATCACTAGAAGCACCACGATGTTGAGTGCTGAACCCAATGAGGTCAGCACCGTTTGCAAGACATCCCCAGTCTTGGATTTCAGCGTTTCACCGAAAGACACCAGCATTTGGTGTGTGCTTGATTCCCGGTCCAATAGGGAGGGAAACTGTTTTTCGATAAAGCCGCGCAATTGTTTGAACAGGTCGGGTAGGACATCAATCAGGTCCAGCAACTGAGTGATCAGAGCGGGTACTACCATCAGAATTGCCAGCACAAATCCCAGCACGCCCACCACCGTGATGATGGCCGTGGCCGCCATGCGCGACAGGCCAATCCGCTCAAGTCGGTCTGCAACCGGATCAAGGAAATAGGCAATGGCCCCACCAATGACGAAAGGCAGCAGGACATCCCCCAAAGCCCAGAGGATCAGCACAAAAACCGCAGCGGCGACGCTCCAGTATCTCAGTTGATCCTTAACCGGCAAAGCCATGGCGATCCCCTTGTTCAGGCCGTTGCTGGTGTTCTTGGCGTATCAAAGCCCATGATGCAAGCGCTTCATTTGACCGGGCTTTGCAGCGTTCAGACGTGCAGTGTCCCGAGTTCTGGAGTGTTCACGTCTGCGGCTTCATCTGGCCAGTTGGTACGCCAGATTTCCGCTGACCAATGGCCGCAATGGACGGCAGGGCGGTCAAAACCGGGTAAGGCAGGCAACATCGGTTCAACAATGACGTTATGGCGGGGGACGGCGAAGTAAGGGAAGGAGTATCGTTCCTTGCCTGACCGATTGACCACACGATGTGGTGTGGACTTCAATCGTCCGCCGGACCAAAGCTCCAGCATGTCGCCGATATTGACCACAAAGCCGCCGGGCGGGCAGTCCGGTGTGATCCATCCGCCGGTGCGGGTTTGCACCTCAAGCCCGCCAACCGGATCGGGGGCGATGATGGTCAGCGCGTCCGTGTCCTTGTGCGGGTGGATGCCATATCCTGCCTCATCCTCCGCCTGCGGAGGGTAGTGCAGCAGGGTCATGTTGGTCATCGGGTCCCGAAAGGCGCCGCGCAGCGTGTCAGGTTTCAGGTTCAGGCCAGCCTCTAAGGCGCCCAGCAAAAGATCGGCTACGCGATCCAGTTGGGCCCAATAGCCCAGAATGATCTCTTTGGCACCGGGCACCTCATCTGGCCACAGGTTCGGTCCGTACAAAACACAATCTGCGCGTACCGGCGCGTCTTCCGCGACCTCGTGATGCAGTTTGTAGCCTTCATACTTGTCGGCCTTGCCTGACCCATCATTGGGCGTGAAGAACCCCATGGGAATATAACCGCGATAGTTCTCACGGGTGATGGCCTGTTCCCATTTGCGGGTCTCTTCGATGGCAAAAATCTCTTGGGTCGCCTGCCGGACCATATCAACGGTTTGCCGAGGCACGCCTGTCCCGGTGATGGACAGGAACCCGATCCCGGTACAAGCCTGAATGATGCACTGTACAGTCGCATCGTACGCCGCAGTATTCGGCTCAGCCAATGGCGAGATGTCGATGGTCGGAATGCTGTCCATCAGTGAATCCTGACCCCCTGACGCCGTAGTTCCTTGTGAACAGGTGTCAGATTCAACTGGTCCAGGTCCTGATTGCTTTTCAAAGACAAGGCTGCCGCAACGCCTGCGCCCTGACCCATGACAGCGCAGCAGGCCATGTTGCGTGTGGCGGCATGGGCCACGCGGTCCGCGCCATGGGACCGACCTGCGACCAGTAGGCCCTTGATCCCCTTCGGCAGCATCGAGCGATAGGGAACCTGCATGTATCGCCCCGTGGTGGGCAGGATCAGAATGCCATAGCCGTCGATGAATTCGGGGTAGATGCCGATCGTATCCTCGAACCGGCCCTGATGGCGGGCGTCGTTTTCGGTCATGGTGTACACGGCATCGATCTTGCGCGTGTCACGAATACCGATGGTCATCCCGAAATTCCGCAACCGCGCGTTCTCGCATCCGGGCATGAACCTTCGTAGGGCATCGATGGCCAACATCGACTGGCGGCGACCCTCGATTTCACCGCGCGTCAGGCTGTCAGGATCGGTTCCGTCGATCTCGGCCAGATGGATGAGGTTCATATAGGTCAGCTCACCCGTGTCATGCATCGCGCCCCAAGTGCCCGCAATCGTGTTCAGATGCGGGGGGATCAGACCTTCGTCTATCGCTTGCTGGAACGGCTTTTTTACGAAGGGCGAGAACATGCCGTCTTCTTTTCCGCTGGTTTCGATGTTCCACTCACCGCCACCGCCCCAATCCTTGTAGGTCTGCGGGTCCGCTTTCACGCCTTCCATAAAGGCGCGTTTGTCGACACCTGCCAGATGGAACATGACCGAGGCGGCCATCATGTCCTCACGTGGGGTTTTGTAGGTCGGCGCTCCCGCGCGATGGGCCACATCTGCATCACCGGTGGCGTCGATCACAACCTTGGCAAGGATCGCCTCGCGCCCCGCCTTGGATTCGGTGATGATGCCGGTGATCCGGTCGCCCTCCATGATGGGGGCAACGAATTGACGGTGCAGCATGGGATGCACGCCCGCCTCTTCGACCAGTTTGTCTGCGACCAGTTTGAACCCTTCGCTGTCCAGCTCATAACTCAGCGATTGACTCTCCGGGACAGCAGCCCCCATGTCTTTGGCCCGGGTTTCGAACTCCATCCCGATACCTCCTGCTTCAACAGTTTTCTCGTGCCGGTACCAGGCAAACCCTTCGACGCCGACCGCTGTGATGTTGCCGCCCATGCAGCCGAACCGGTCAACCAGAGACACCTCGGCCCCGGCTCGTGCAGCGGCCAGTGCAGCGGCCAGCCCGGCGGGGCCGGAACCCACAACCAAAACATCGGTCTGATGGATTACAGGGACTTGGCGGGCTGGTTCCTGAATCGTTTGCATCGGCGCCTCTTGGATTTAGCAATTCTGTTACAATTGAAACTCTCGATTGGCGGGTCAATCAAAAAACCGACTGACGTGAAGTCGCAAAATCACCAATGTCCGATTGCCCCCGGCGGGGCTTTGGAATAATCACCTGTGCAGTCGAATTCTTACCTTTGAAGGTCCACCCATGCGCCTCAGCCGTTACTTTCTGCCCGTTCTCAAGGAAAACCCCTCCGAGGCCCAGATCGTCAGCCACCGGCTGATGCTGCGCGCGGGCATGATCAAACAAGCCGCCGCCGGGATTTATTCATGGCTGCCGCTGGGCTTCAAAGTGCTGCGCAAGTTGGAAAACATTGTGCATGAGGAGCAGGCGCGCGCGGGACACATCGCAATCCAGATGCCCATCATCCAATCGGCGGATCTGTGGCGCGAATCCGGTCGTTATGATGATTATGGTCAGGAAATGCTGCGCATGAAGGACCGGCATGACCGGGACATGTTGTTTACGCCTACGGCAGAAGAACTGGTGACTGATATCTTCCGTGGTCACGTGAACAGCTACAAAGATCTGCCGCTGACGCTGTATCAGATCCAGTGGAAGTTTCGCGATGAAATCCGCCCCCGCTTTGGCGTGATGCGGGGACGCGAGTTCTATATGAAGGATGGCTACAATTTCGACCTGACCAAGGAAGACGCGTTGCACGCGTATAACCGCCATCTGGTCAGCTACTTGCGCACCTACGAACGCATGGGTTTGCAGGCGATTCCGATGCGCGCCGATTCAGGACCCATCGGCGGCGATGATACCCATGAGTTCCTGGTGCTGGCTGATACTGGTGAATCCGAGGTCTTCTATGACAGTGCCGTCACTGATCTTACCTTCGGTGACCGTGAGATCGACTATGACAGCCACGGACAGTGTCAGGCTATTCTGGAAGAGTTTACTTCGAAATACGCGCGGACTGACGAAACTCATGACGAAGCGCTGTTCAACCAGATCCCGGAAGAGCGCCGTCGCGTGGCGCGTGGTATCGAAGTCGGGCAGATTTTCTATTTCGGCACCAAGTACTCCGAACCATTGGGCGCGACTGTACAAGGCCCCGACGGCAAACCGGTTCCGGTTCACATGGGCAGCCACGGTATCGGCGTCAGCCGCCTGATTGGCGCGATCATCGAGGCCAGCCATGACGACAAAGGCATCATCTGGCCAGAGGGCGTGACACCGTTCCATTGCGGTATCGTGAACCTGAAGCAGGGTGACGAAGAAGCGGATGCGGCCTGTGACAAGATCTATGCGGCGCTGACCGCCTTGGGTCTGGAGCCGCTATATGATGATCGCAACGAACGTGCAGGGGGCAAGTTTGCAACCATGGACCTGATCGGTCTGCCCTGGCGCATCACCGTGGGCCCGCGTGGTTTGAAGAACGGTGTTGTTGAACTGACTTGCCGCCGCACTGGCGAAAGCGAAGAGCTGAGCCCGGAAGCGGCTGTCACCAAAGTTGCTGAAATCTATGAGCAGATCGCCTGATCACGATTGTCGGGGGCCGCGCTGACCGGCACCTGAAACTGATCTGAACGAGTTTGACGGACAGAATCTTGAACTGGCCGCCGTCTGCGGCCGGAGCAAGGCGCTTGGCTTAGCCTTTAGTTTCGGTCTGGCGTCGGGCGCTCGGCCAAAATATCTCCATTGGCGTCGTCGCCGCGTGCGACCACGATCGGTCGGCCCAGACGGCTGACCAGTTCACGAAACTCAAGACCCAGAAACCGCAGCCCGCAAACACGTGCGTCGGTTGTCCGATCCGTGATGCACAAACGGCCCTGACGGAACACCAGCCGGTATCCTTTTTCTTTCAGGATATCTGTCAGGTTGCTCCAGCTTGCTGCGCTGGCAAAGATCGGTCGAATGGCCGCGCGCAGCAGTGCCGCTGTTTCGCAATCCAGTTCTGTTGATGCTTGGCGGGACGGAATAGCCCCCGCTCCATTAGTTGAGATTTGAAAATTCATTGAGCGACCCCCGCTCTTTAAATGTGTTCCCCCACAGTCAGGGTGACAAAGTTTCTGAAAATAATCAAAAAGAGTAATAATATTTCGCACTTATTGTTGCCTTTTGGATTCAGGACATCACGAAGCGCGATGATTAACTTCATAGCTGAAACAATCCGGCTTTGTCT
The DNA here is from genome assembly GCF_001238295.1 of Ruegeria sp. 6PALISEP08. Classification (GTDB taxonomy): domain Bacteria; phylum Pseudomonadota; class Alphaproteobacteria; order Rhodobacterales; family Rhodobacteraceae; genus Ruegeria. Next base: position 340,122 of record NZ_LGXZ01000002.1, on the reverse strand, counting down.
GTGATGCGGTTCACAACTCATGGTGTAGCGCTTGATATCCAAGTCATCTGTTTGGCCGTAACGCTACTGTTGTCACCCGTATTGATTCGGCTCATTCGGGCTGAGGAACCAGGTCAAAGTGACAACCGGCTTGACCATTGGGTGAAATGCCGAAACTGTCCCCGCAAACAAGAACACCCCGGAGCAGGCATGGCCAAAACACCCCCGCCCTTTGCCCAATTTGAATGGAAAATCGCCTGGCGTTACCTGCGGGCCCGCCGGGCCGAAGGTGGTGTCAGTGTGATGACGTGGATTTCCTTGATCGGGATCACTCTGGCAGTGTTTGCACTGATTGCGACACTGGCGGTCCGGTCCGGCTTCCGCTCGGAATTTGTGGGTACCATTCTGGGCGCCAACGCACATGTGACGGTCTATTCGTCGGGGGAAATTGATGATCAGGGTCGGGTCGACCGAACGATAGCCGATTATGAAGATCGTGCGGCCCGGATCGCGCAAGTCGCCGGAGTTGAGCGGGCTGCGCCTTTGGTCAAAGGGCAGGTTCTGATCACAAATCGCGACCGCAGCAGCGGGGTTGAGGTGTTCGGCATCCGCCCCGATGATTTGTTCGACTTGCCGGGTGTTGCGCAGGCGGATCAGGCCGCAGGCGATCTGACTGAGTTTCAAACGGGTGAAGATGTCATCGCCATCGGGTCTGGCGTGGCGCGCAGTATCGGGGCCACCGTGGGCGATGTCGTCAAGTTGACTTCGCCCAATGGGGTCAAAACCGCCTTTGGTACCTCGCCGCGTGTAAACGCGTATCGCGTCGTCTATGTGTTCTCGGCGGGTCGCTATGACATCGACCGCACCCGCGTCTATATGCCGTTTTCGCAGGCCCAGAGTTTTTTCAACCGCGAAGGTGTGGCAGATGAGATCGAAGTGATGGTGCAGCAACCCGAAAGTCTGGGTCCAATCCTGATTTCGATCATTGAGGCCTCGGGTGAACGCAGCCAGATCTGGACATGGCAGGACGCATCCGGTGGCTTTCTGCGGGCCTTGGAGGTTGAGGACAACGTGATGTTCATCATCCTCTCGATCCTGGTTCTCATTGCCGCAATGAATATCGTTTCCGGCCTGATCATGCTGGTTAAAAACAAGGGGCGCGATATCGGCATCCTGCGCACCATCGGGCTGAGCGAGGGGTCGGTTCTGCGTATCTTTTTCATTTGCGGAGCTTTCACCGGCCTGATCGGAACGGCGATGGGTGTTATTCTGGGATGCCTCTTTGCCATCTATATCGATCCGATTTTCTCGTTCGTGAATTACGTGATGGGCGGCGGCGTATGGGACCCGTCGATCCGGGGCATCTATGCTTTGCCGGCCGAATTGCATCTGAGCGATGTACTCAAAGCCATTGGCCTGTCGCTTGGCCTGTCCTTCATCGTCACTTATTTTCCAGCCCGCCGCGCGGCGCGGCTGAACCCGGTCGAGGCGCTGCGCTATGAATGATGTCACATTGCGTCTGAATGGTCTGAAAAAGACTTACCTCAAAGGTACGCCGGGCGAAGTACAGGTTCTGCGCGGTGTCGATCTGGATTTGCGCGCGGGGGAGGCCGTGGCGATGGTTGCCCCGTCAGGCGCGGGCAAATCAACGCTTTTGCACATTGCTGGTTTGTTGGACAAGCCCGATGAAGGCTCGGTTGAGATTGGCGGGCAGAGCGTGACCAGCAAGGGCGATCGCACCAGAACCGCGCTGCGCCGTCAGGACGTCGGGTTCGTTTATCAGTTCCACCACCTGTTGCCTGAGTTTACGGCACTGGAAAACATCACCCTGCCGCAGCTGGCGAACGGCATTTCAGAAAAGGCCGCGCAGGTACGGGCCATGGATCTGTTGGATCGGGTCGGCGTTGCCCCGCGTGCCAGCCACCGGCCCGCAGCATTGTCCGGCGGCGAACAGCAGCGTGTCGCCTTTTGCAGGGCTCTGGCCAACGAACCGCGTGTATTATTGGCGGATGAGCCGACCGGCAATCTGGATCCCGAAACCTCGGATCAGGTGTTTGATGCGCTGATGGCTCTGGTACGCGACGAAGGGCTGTCGGCCTTGATCGCGACCCACAACCTGAATCTGGCGGCGCGTATGGACCGGATGGTCAGGCTTGAGGGCGGGGTGCTCAGGCCAGTTGAGTGATCGCGACACCAATGGCCATCACGGCAATACCACCGGCCCGTATCCACGTCAGTGGCGTGATCTGAGCGCCAAACAGGCCGAAATGGTCAATAGCCGCCGTGCTGATCAATTGCCCCAGCAATACAAAGAACACGGCGTTGCCAACCCCGAAATGAGGGGCAACGTGGGTGATTGACAGAACGTAGAATGCGATCAGGACACCGGCCAGTAACAGATGTTTCGGGGCTGCGACCACCTTGGAAAGCGCTTCGAAACCCGGAAATAGCAGCATCACCAGGACCGACGCCGCGAAGGCGATCGCAAACAGAATCACGGCGGCCGTGGTTGGCGATCCGATCAGCTTGCCCAGGGCCGCGTTCAAAGCCGCAAGAATAGGGACGCCGATCCCTGCCGCCAGCATAATGGCTGCGTATTGTGTCATTGCCTGTACCCTCCGCCTGCGTTGATCTGGATCATTGCGCCAAGACGTCGACCGGGCAACCCTGCAAATGTCTATCGTGGCAGGAGGATATGATGTTCAGGGCAACTCTTAGTATGCTGGTGTTTGGGATTTCGGTCGCCACCTCACAGACGGTCTCGGCGAAGGATGCCAAGACCGGAGAGGAGCTTTACATGCATTATTGCGCAACCTGTCATGGGATTGATGCAACCGGGCAGGGGCCTATGGCCAGCGTTTTGGTTGTACAACCAACCGATTTGACCAATTTGACCGATGAGGATGGCTTGTTCCCCTCCGCTCGTGTGGTCGCCCGGATCGATGGCAGAGATCCATTGGTCAGCCACGGCAGCCCTATGCCGGTTTATGGACCGTTTTTTGACGGGCAGGATACGTCCATGAAAACACCTCGGGGTCAGCCTATTCTGACCAGCCAGCCTATTGTGGATCTGGTGGCCTATCTGGAAACGCTTCAGGACTGACTGCAAATTCCGTCTACTTCCGCCTCGCTCCAAGGCAAAAGAACCGCCCGTTCACGTCCGTTTTCCGGCAAGGGCGACAAGTCGAAATTTTCGCCCAGCATGGTGTGCAGCCTCTTGGTGCGCTTGGCCTGAGGGTCCAGCGCGCGACAGCACACGTATTCCTCGACAATCGCGCCCTGCTGTTCGAAACCGTAGGATAAAAAGTCAGGCGAGGTGTCCAGATTGAACAGATACGGATCTCTCCGTCCGCCATGCTCTGCTGCTGCCCGCAGAGGGTGATAGCCGGTGGTTGCGCGATTCTGCCACTGCCAGACATGGGTCAGTTCATGAGCCAACAACATAGCGGCAATCAGGTTCATCTGATCGGGGAAGTCGGTCATATAGTCTTCCAGATACCAGTCGCGCGCAAAATAGACCTTGTTGAAAAGGGCTACGGCCGCGGGCTTGCCTGTCACATGCCCGGCCTCGACTGGCGGCAGAATAAGCTCGCGGCAGGCCAGACGCGGGCGTTCCTCTCGGAAATACGTGACCGGAGCCACCGGGGCACCTTCGACCAATCGCACATTATTCAAGTTCAGTGTGTCGCCTTGAATGCTCTCTGCAAACACGCGTTCCGGTTCGGTCAGTGGGCGACCGCAGGAAGACAGAAACAAGAGTGTAACAAGAAATACACGCAGAACCATGAGTTGAATCCTAGTCCGCTGTGCCTGTTCCGCAAACCGTTTTCACAGGCTCATGGCCAGAACCCGGCTGATTTCACTCAGGGATCGCCCGGATTGGTCCATCCAAGTATTAAAGGCATGTTGAACGGCCAGCATAGCTTTCTTGGACGTGGCGGGTTTGTCGATCACACCTTCTGCGATCAGTCGCGCTGTAACGTCTTGGGACAGAATGAAACTGTCCCGTCCGGAAAATCGCATCGCGTATTGGGCTGAAGCGCCACCCAAACGTGACCCACGCTTGGCCAGCAGTGCAAGCAAGTTGATGTAATCCGTCGAGGGCCACCCCCCCAGTACTTTGCCCGCACCACCTTCTTCACGCAGCTCCATCAGAAACGCAGCGTTGTCCCGCACTGCCGCGATCTTGGTTCCATTGCGCACGATTCGCGTATCCTGCAGCAACGCATCGAATTTATCGTCATCCATAAAGGCACATCGACCTACATCAAAACCATCAAACGCGATCTCGAATCCATCCCATTTGTTTTCGATGACCTTCCAGTTAAACCCGGCCTGAAAAACGCATTTCGTGATAACGGCCAGCCAGCGATCTTCCGGCATTGCGGCCAGTTCCTCAGGGCTCTTGGGTTTGTGCAGCATCGCGTCCAACGCATCCGGCCCGCCATGTCGTGCTGCTGAAATGTCGAAGATTTCGTCAAATGTGCGCATAAGCCAAACCTCAAAATCACTCCTCGAATGTTTGTCTTTTGTTCCGGTTTGGCAATGGCAAACTTGAAATAGTGCTTCTTAGCTGATGTGCTGACATTTCTGACCCGAGTGAAAAAAGGGCAGAAGTGTTAAAGAAATCCTCGACAAACGGGGGCAAAATAGTTTGTGATTGACTCGTCAGTCAACGATCCGGGTTTTGTACAAGGGTTAATGATTGGCCGTGCCGGGTGCGTTAGGGGTACTTGAAGGGAAATATCCACGGTTTGCTGTACGATTAACGTCGTCTGTTACAAACTGATTACTTTCCTTTTCCGGCTAAATTTGTGCATGTTGCGACATGTTATTGTCGTCCGACAAGTATGCCGGCGGAAACAAGTCCGCCGGGGTGGGCAAAACAAATAAGACAGGGAGAAAATCCATGAAAAAACTGAGTGTAAGCCTTATGGCCCTAACCGTTGCTGGTGCGGCGCAAGCGGCGGATATGGGTGCCGTGGACGAGCCGATCAAGCTGGCGATCAATGAATGGACTGGTCAGCACGTGACCACGCATGTGGCGGGTGAGATGCTCAAGGCCGCAGGCTATAACGTCGAGTTTGTGACTGCAGGCATGATGAACCAATTCCAGGCGCTGGCGGATGGCGACATCGACGCGACGCTGGAAATCTGGTCGTCCAACGTATCGGACGAATATGCCAAGAAGATCGACGAAGGCACGGTTGTCGAAATCGGCGATCTGGGCCTGGCTGCCAAGGAAGGCATCGCATACCCGGCGCACGTCGCTGATCTGTGCCCGGGCCTTCCCGCTTGGGAGGCGCTGAAAGACTGTGCGCAGGTCTTCGCAACCGCCGAAACTCTGCCCGGTGGCCGTCTGGTTGACTATCCGGCCGACTGGGGGACGCCTGGCGCAGATCGTATGACCGGTCTGGAACTGCCGTTCAAAGCTGTGCCTGCGGGTTCCGAAGGTGCTCTGATCGCTGAACTGCGCGCCTCGACCGAGCGTAAGTCGCCGCTGCTGATCACGTTCTGGCAGCCGCATTGGGCGATGTCGGCCTATGACGTCCAGTTCGTCGACCTGCCAGCGGGTGAAGAGGCGTGCTTCAACGATCCGGCATGGGGTCCGAACCCCAATGCGATCAACGATTGCGACTTCTCGCCGTCGCGCATCTTCAAAGCCAGCTGGAGCGGCATGGAAGACAAGTGGCCCGCTGCCTATGAGATCCTGTCGAACTATCAACTGGCGGTCGAAGACCAGCAGCCAATGATGGGCGCGATCGATGTTGACGGTGGTCAGGTCGAAGAGGTTGTTGCCGCATGGATGGCCGAAAACGAAGGCAAGTGGCGTCCGGTTGTTGACGCAGCAACGCAGTGAGCGCGCGTAAGTGACTGACGCGACTATGCCAGCCATCGCCTGCCGGAATCTCTGGCAGGTGTTTGGCCCCGGCGCTGACAAAGCCCTGACCGACGCGCTGTCTCGGTCAGGGAATGACGCTGACAAAGCCGCCACCGACCTGCGGGAAAACGGATTCATCCCGGCGGTGCAAGACGCCAATTTCGAGGTCAAAGAGGGCGAGCTGTTCGTCATTATGGGCCTGTCAGGCTCGGGTAAATCCACGTTGATCCGCTGTATCTCGCAACTGCTGCCCGGCACGGGCGGCGAGATTCGTGTGGATGATCAAAACGTCATTGGTGCCTCGAAGAAGGTGATGACGGACCTGCGCCGCAAAAAGCTGGGTATGGTGTTCCAGCATTTCGGTCTGTTCCCGCATATGACCGTGGCCGAAAACGTGGCCTATCCGTTGCGTGTTCAAGGCGTGAGCAAAAGGGAACGGCTGGACCGCGCGCAGGAAGTGATCTCACTGGTCGGTCTTGACGGGCGTGAAGACAGCTTTCCTCGTCAGCTTTCTGGTGGTCAGCGTCAGCGTGTGGGCATCGCACGCAGCCTAGCCGTGAACCCCGATATCTGGTTTCTGGATGAACCGTTCTCGGCCCTTGATCCGCTGATCCGTCGCCAGTTGCAGGACGAATTCCTGCGCATTCAGGCGACGCTGAAGAAATCAATCGTGTTTATTACCCACGATATCCAAGAAGCACTGAAACTGGCCGACCGCATCGCCATCATGCGCGATGGCAAGATCGTCCAGATCGGAACGCCGACGGATATCGTATTGCGCCCCGTAGATGACTACGTTCGCGAATTTTCGAAAGACGTGGCCAAGGGTCAGCACGCTAAGGTCGCCTCGGTTATGCGGAGCGAGGCGGACTGTGGTCCGGACGATCCTGGCCTGACCACTTCGATGACGTTGGACGCGGCCCTTGCGCATTGCATGGAGTTGTATGAGCCCGTGCCGGTGCGGGACGCCGACGGCAACGTCGTCGGTACGGTACATCCATCTGATCTTGCTGCCGCGTTGCAGGTGGACGAATCATGACGGCTGTAACCGACCTGCCGACGCAAAACAGCGCGCAGTTGACGGCGGGGGCAAAGGCCGCCCTTATCACGGTCATCGTCGGCGCCGTTTGCCTTGTGCTTGAAGGTATCGCCCCATGGCTGGTGAAATGGCCAACTGCGTGGGAATTGCCTGCAACCCAATGGGTTGGCGCGTTTCTGGGCTGGTTTCTGAACCTGATCAAACCGGCGATGCGGTTGTTTTCAGACCTGATGACCTATCCGATGGACTGGGCCAATTACGTGCTGGGCAATACGCCATGGCCCATCCTGATTGGAATCGTGACTGCACTGGGCTGGTACCTTGGCGGCTTGCCGATGGCAGCACTGGGTTTTTTGGGTCTCAGCTTTGTACTGGCGTCGGGCTATTGGGCCGAGAGCATGAACACCTTGGCTCTTGTTGCCGTTTCCGTCCCTGTGGCGTTGATCATGGGCGGCGGTATCGGCATTCTCGCTAATGAGGTGCCCAAGGTAAAATCCTTGGTACAGGCTGTTCTGGATGTCATGCAGACAGTGCCAACCTTCGCTTATCTAACGCCTCTGTTGCTGCTTTTTGGCTTTGGACCCGTTGTCGGCCTGATCGCCTCGGCCATCTACGCAGCGCCACCTATGGCACGCAACGTGATGCTGGGGTTGGAGCGCGTGGAGCCCGAGATCAAAGAGGCGGCCATCATGTCTGGCGGTACACGATTCCAGCAACTGTTTCAGGTCGAAATCCCCGCCGCTACAACGCAGATCATGGTCGGTGTGAACCAATGCCTTATGGCCGCTTTGTCGATGGTGATCATTGCCGCAGTTATCGGTGGCTTCAACGATATCGGCTGGGAGGTTTTGCTGACCATGCGCAAAGCTCAGTTCGGTGAATCGCTGATGGCCGGTCTGGTCATCGTGGTCTTTGCCGTGGTGATCGACCGGATGAGTGGCACCCTTGCAACCGAACGCAAACGTTATGACAGCCGTGTTGTCTGGGCGATGCTTGGCTTTGCCGTGTTGTTTACTTTGGCATTCCGCAATTGGTTGCCGAATCCGTCCGAACTGACCCTGTTGGACCCGATGGCCGAGGCTGTCGACAGCGGCTTGACCGCGTTCACACAAGCCAACGGCCCTTGGCTGGATGCGTTCAAGAACAACTCATTGTTCTATGTGCTGCTGCCGTTACGGATCGGTCTGGATCAGGCGGTGCTGCCCTTCACTTGGGGCTTTCAGTGGACGTCGACCATGAGCGCTGGCCTGTTCGCCGCTGGTGCCGCGATTGCCCTGCTGATGGCTTGGCGCGGACGGTTGACGGGTGGCTTGATCGTTCTGATCCTGATTGGAATGCTGGAAACTGGCATCGCCAACTTGCCGTGGCCTTTTGTCCTGACCAGTGTTGCCGCGCTGAGCTGGGTCGCGGGCGGTTGGCGTCTGGCCGCGCTCTGTGTGGGTCTGCTGTGCACCATCCTTGTTTCGGGCCTTTGGGAAAGAGCGCTTCTGTCACTCTACCTCAGCGGCGCGGCAGTGTTTTCCTGCGCCGTGCTTGGCGGCCTGATCGGTCTTGCCAGCGCGGTATGGGAACCGGTGTGGAAAGTGGTCCGCCCGATCTGCGATATGCTGCAGACGATCCCGCTGTTCGTGTTCCTGATCCCGGTCCTGATGGTGTTTCAAATCGGCGAATTCTCGGCCTTCCTTGCAATCTGTGCCTACGCGATCGTCCCAATGATCCGCTACACCCGGCACGGGCTGGTCAACACGCCAGAGGAAATGATGGAGGCCGCGATCTCCAGCGGGGCGACCGAATGGCAGATCATGCGGGACGTGCGCGCACCGTATGCAGCGCCGACCATATTACTGGGGCTGAACCAGACCATCCTTTATGCCTTTGCAATGTTGGTGATTGCCGCCCTGATCGGGACCACTGGTCTGGGCCAGTCGATCTATCTGGCGCTGGGTCAGGCGGATGTGGGGCTTGGTATCTCGGCGGGCGCGGCGATGGCGGTTCTGGCACTGATTGCTGATCGCATCGTGCAAGGTTTTGCCGAAGAACGCCGCGCTGCACTTGGGTTATGAAACAGGGCAGGGGCGGTTCATCTGCCCCTGTTCCAAACTTGATTTCGGACAAGGAAGCCGCCGCCGTCCTGAACTAGACCGATCCCAATACATTCGGAGATCACCATGACCGGTTGGGGCCTATTCCTTGCAGCGCTTATCACATTCCTCCTCAGCCACGTGATTCCCGTGCGGCCCGCAGTGCGCGGGTGGCTGGTCGGAACGCTGGGGCATCGCGGGTATTTTGCAGGGTATTCCATCCTGTCGCTGGCTGTGCTGGCCTGGCTGATCATTGCTGCCGCAAACGCACCGTATGTGGAGGTCATTCCACCGTTTGCGGTTCTGCGCTGGGTGCCGATCCTGATCATGCCGGTTGTCTGCTGGCTGGCCGTTGCGGGGCTGGCCATCCAAAACCCGTTCTCGTTTGGTGGGCTGGGCAACCGACCGTTTGATCCAGAGCAGCCCGGTATTCTACGCACAACCCGCCATCCCATTCTTGCCGCGCTTATGCTGTGGGCGGTGGCGCATTTGCTGGCCAATGGCAGCCTTTCTCATGTGATCCTGTTCGGTCTTTTTGCCGGATTCGCGGCAATGGGCATGGGCCTGATCGACCGGCGTAAATCCCGCGAAATGGGCTTTGAGTGGGTCCGCTTGTCTCGAAACACTGCACGGTTTTCACTCCGCGCGCCGCGTCCCTGGCCGCGTCCCGGGGCCTGGCTGACGGCGATTGCCGTATACGCAGTTCTTCTTCACCTGCACGCACCTGTGATCGGCCTGTCGCCGCTTCCGTAGCTAGGGGAGTGGTCGGATGCGCCTTGGCGTGCTATTTGAAATGTCGCAATGAAAAACAAGAGGTCCAAGATGAATCTGGCCTATGTCACCACCACCGATCGCGGCGCCACCGACCGCCTGCTGAGCGCTGTCGCAGAACGTCTACTGGCCTCGGGCGCGAAACTGGCGGGCGTTGTTCAGACCAACACCGAATGCGTGGACAGCAGCAAATGCGATATGGATGTACGCGTGCTGCCAGAGGGTGAAACCATCCGCATCTCGCAATCGCTGGGAACCCAGTCGCGCGGTTGCCGTCTTGATCCGGCGGCGCTTGAGCAAGCAGTGGGCTATGTGACGGCCTCGCTTGAAGATGCGCCTCAACTGTTGATCATCAACAAATTCGGAAAGCATGAATCCGACGGGCGCGGATTCCGCCCTGTGATCGGTGAAGCGCTGGCGATGGACATCCCGGTGCTGGTCGGTGTGAACGGATTGAACGAGGAGAAGTTTCAAACCTTCGCAGACGGTGCTGCCGAGGTCTTGCCAGCCGATCTGGATGCGATTGAGGCCTGGTTCGAAAGGGTCTCAGAGCTGCGTACGGCGGCGGAATAGGCGCGTCAAATCGCAAGACACACAGTGGCAAACGCAAAAAAGATCGTGCTGATAATCAATCAGCGCGTCCTTTTTGGGGGTATTGGTTGCAACTACGATGCCCCAAGTCTGCGATATCCGCCAAATGCCATCACGGCATCCAACAACAACAGGCCGCTGGCGGGCAAGGGAACAGGTGCCAGGGTGACGTTCAGGTTGTCTATCCGATAACCAGCGCACCAATTGTTACACCAAACCGTGTTGGGGCCAAACGGGTCATAAAGGTCGTTCCAGAATGGTTACCCTTTTAGTGGATTGTTGACGGTCAGAACCAACTGGTCGATAGCGCTGAATCCGCTTGAGAGTGTCAGAGGTTGAAGCGTCGGTATGAAGGATGAGAGCGTAGGTTGCGTTTGCGTCGGCTTTATCGTCTGCGTCGCGACAGTCACGCCGTTCCGAATGCCTGTGAAAGTTAGCGTTGCAAGTGGCGCTGCCCGAGCCGTTGCCCACTAACCATATTGAGGGCTGCTGCCAAAGAAACTGCAACGAGTCTCGAACAGGTTGTCCATCATGAGAAATCAAGGAGTGCCCGGGTTTGCGACGAGCTCTAAAAGGAAATCCCTTGAAAAAAGGATTTTCAACGTGATTTCAAATACGTTGAAAAATGGTGGGCGACCCTGGAATCGAACCAGGCGTGCGTCTCCGCGAGGGAGTTACAGTCCCCTGCCACACCTTGCGGCCTGTCGCCCACTGTCAGGCGTTGCACCTGACGTGGAGGCGTGATTACTAGCGCACCAAAGGAGCGTCAACAGGAAAATTTCGCTTTGACGCAGGAAACCGAAATCTCGGCCCGGAGGCCCTTAAAATGAAGAAACCCAAATGGGTCGTCGAAAAGGAACAGGCGCGCAAAGCTGCTGCGGCCGAAACCGTCTGGCTGTTTGGCCTGCACGCGGTGCGCGATGCTCTGATGAACCCTAAACGTCAGAAACTGCGCCTGATCGTGACACGCAACGCGCGTGACAAACTGGCCGAAGCGATTGAATTTGCAGGGATCGAGGTCGACATGGTTGATCCGCGCAAATTTACCGCTCCCATCGATGCGGGATCGGTTCACCAGGGTGCTGCGCTTGAGGTCAAGCCGTTGGATTGGGGTGGTTTGGCCGAAAACTGTATTGGACGGGAAAACCCGAGAGTCATTCTGTTGGACCGTGTGACCGATCCGCATAACGTCGGGGCGATTCTGCGCTCGGCCGAAGTTCTTGGGGCCAGCGCCGTGATTGGTACGCGCCATCATTCTGCACCCGAAACGGGAGCGCTGGCCAAAACTGCCAGCGGCGCCCTGGAGCGCCAACCGTATCTGCGGGTGCGCAACCTTGCGGACGCGATCATTGAACTTCAGGGCATGGGCTTTCTGGTTCTTGGACTGGACGGCGAAGCCGAGGTGACAATCGAAGGCGCACTGAGCGAGGGACGTGATCGCCCCGTGGCGCTTGTGCTTGGTGCGGAAGGCCCGGGTTTGCGGCAGAAGACCAAGGAAACCGTGGATCAGTTGGTGAAAATTGACGCAGCAGGTGGGTTTGGGTCACTGAATGTCTCAAACGCGGCGGCAATCGCCTTATATGCATCCCGTCCCTGAGCAAAGGAGAGCGCCATTTCCGGTCCATCCAAAATCGCCACCTGCTGCTATTGCGGGACTCGCGCGGCCCTGGTCCTGAAGGGCAAAGAGCGACACGAGCTCAGCTGCTCAAGCTGCGGGGCGCCGTTGCATGATCTGAAGATGCTGCCCAAGCGAAAGACCGGGAAAACCGCAAAAGCACGATCGGCCGGTTCTCATGTGTCACCACCTAAGGCGAAACGCAAAAAGAAGAAGAAAACTATGCTCTCGCGGGTGTTTGACGAAGCCTGGGATGTGATCGAGGACATCTTTGACTAAGTGCCGCGGCGCTGAACCCTGATCACATCCATGTCAACAGGGCTTCCGTTGCCGGAAAAAACTTGCATCTTGATACCTTCAAGATTGCAGATTCTGAAATGACGATGTTGATCCGACGTACCATCCTTGGCGTGCTGAGTGCCGTTTTCCTGACTTCTGCGGCGTTTGCGCAGGACAAACCGGTCTATTTTGTCACCGAAGGTGTGGCATTGGCCGGGTATGACCCCGTGACTTATTTTGAAGGTTCGACGCCTGTCATGGGCGCAGCTGAAAATGCGGTGATGTGGAAAGGGGCCAAGTGGCATTTCTCATCTGCAGAAAACCGTGAGCGCTTTGAAAGCAACCCACGCGCCTTTGCCCCGCAGTTTGGCGGGTATTGTTCTTATGCGATGGCCAAGGGGGTTCTGAAAAGCACCGATCCCAATGCGTGGCAGTTGGTCGATGGCCGCCTGTATCTGACGCATTCCCCACAGATCGAGGCGATGTGGCGGCAGGACAGGGCCGAATACATTGAAATGGCAGAAAAAAACTGGCCGATAGTCCTGTATCAGGATTAGGCGGAAATCAGCTAATTGTGAAAAGTCATCACAAAAATGCGCGCTACCTCTTTTTTTCCCCAAACTTATGCCTAAATGTCACAGTGACCGCGGAACGGAACTGCCGCGGGTCATTTCACTGTCCCTCGTTCCAACAACTGGCGCCCAAGGTTTCTTGGGCGCTTTTTTCTTTTTGGAACCCTGTTAAGGATGGGGCATGCCTCAGTATTCTGACCTATATCTGAAAGCCATTCTGCAACGGACCAAAACGGTCGCCGTTGTTGGGGTATCCATGAATCCGGTGCGACCCAGCTATTACGTGGCGCGTTATCTGTCGCTGAAAGGATTCGATGTGATCCCGGTCAATCCGGGACATGCGGGTAAGGAACTGTTTGGCAAGACGGTGCGTGGCAGCTTGTCGGAGTTATCCGAGCCGGTGGACATGGTCGACATTTTCCGGCGGTCCGAAGCTGTGCCGCCCATCGTTGACGAAGCGTTAGCGGCCTTCCCTTCACTCAGTACGATCTGGATGCAAATCGGGGTTGAACATCCCGAAGCAGCCGCAAAGGCCGAAGCGCGAGGTGTGGACGTCGTGATGAACCGCTGTCCCAAGATCGAGTATCAACGCCTGTTTGGCGAGCTGCGCATGGGCGGGTTTTCGACCGGAATCATCTCATCCAAGCTTTAAGGCGTTGCCGGCTGATACGGTTTCAGCCGGGCTACTTGTTCTTGACGCCGCTTCTCCAAAACCACGTCGCGCGGCACCCATTCGTAACGGGTGTCCTCAACCAGCGGAGACCAGAACAAAACCCCGCCGTAGCGCCACGGATCCAGTACAACGCCGTCATACAGCGTTTCCCCCTTGCGGCTGATGATTGCGGTGCTGTGGTCGATCCTCAGCGGGTTGTCGGCATTGGCGATGGCGCGGTGCATCTCCAGCGTTTGGAAGTTTTCCTGCTTTAGGCGACGCTCAATGTCTTCGGCCCAGTGCCAGCACAGCCCGCGCGGGCGCAGGCCCTTGTTGACTTTTGCGTTGTGGATCAATGGCGGATCCGTGATCTGGTATTCATCGACAAGCTGCGCGGTGTAGGCATAAGCGACTTGCGCAGCCCGTCGGGCTTCTTCTGGGTCGATATCAGGACCCAGCGCCTGAATTTCGGCTGACAGTCGTTGAACCTCGTCGCCGGTCGAGGCAGGTGGCGCAGAGCAGGCCGCGGCAATGGCAAGCGTTGCCACAAGCATCAAAACTCGGATCATATCGCGCCCTCGGCCTGCCAATCTGACGCCCGAGTATAGCGGTCAAAACAGCGGCGCGGAACCCAGGCGTTACCCGTCGGAGCGGGATGCCTTTTCCGCGATGCCGCTGACGCCCTGACGACGGGCCAGTTCGGCCAAGACATCGTCCAGCACCACGTCCCGCGCGGCCAGCATGACCAGAAGGTGATACAGAACATCCGCCGCCTCAGAGGTCAACTTGGCTTTATCACCCTTAACAGCCTCGATGATCGCCTCAATGGCTTCCTCACCGAATTTCTCGGCGCATTTTTCAGGGCCTTTGGCCAGAAGCTTGGCCGTCCAGCTCGAGTCCGGGTCAGAACCCTTCCGAGCCTCAATTGTATTGGCCAGTTCGTGCAGAATGCTCATGTCAGCCTCATCGGGATACCAGCGGCGGCCATGTGTTCCTTGGCTTCGCGGATGGTGTATTCGCCGAAGTGGAAGATCGAAGCAGCGAGTACCGCACTCGCCCGGCCTTTCGTGACGCCTTCCACCAGATGGTCCAGATTGCCGACACCGCCGCTGGCGATCACCGGCACGTCCACTGCATCGGAAATTGCGCGGGTCAGGGGCAGGTTGAACCCAGCCTTTGTGCCGTCACGATCCATAGAGGTCAGCAGGATTTCTCCGGCCCCTTTGGCAACGACAGTTTTTGCAAATTCCACAGCATCAATGCCGGTGGGCTTGCGTCCGCCATGGGTAAAGATTTCCCACTTGCCGGGGCTGACCGTCTTGGCGTCGATGGCGCAGACAATGCACTGACCTCCGAACTGGTCCGCTGCTTGCGCGATCACATCCGGGTTGGCAACGGCGGCCGAGTTGAAGCTGACCTTGTCCGCCCCTGCCAAAAGCAAGGCACGGACATCATCCTTGGTGCGTACGCCACCGCCCACTGTCAGCGGCACAAAGCACTGCTCGGCCGTGCGTCGCACCACATCGAACATAGTTCCTCGGTTCTCATGGGTCGCGTGAATATCCAGAAAACAGATCTCATCTGCACCGGCAGCGTCATAGGCTTTGGCCGATTCCACCGGGTCGCCTGCATCGCGCAGACCGACGAAATTTACACCTTTGACCACGCGGCCATCAGCAACATCAAGACAAGGAATGATCCGGGTTTTTAGCATCTGGGCGTCCTTCGTTGCCGGACCTTTAGCGGCAAAGCCCCGCCGATGCCAGACTTGTGATTGCGATCCATCGTGAAGCCATGGAAATTAGAGGTGAAATTCATGAAAAGGATTATCGAAATGAAACATCTTCTTCTGGCTTCAATTCTAACATTCGGGGGCGCACTATCCGCCATGGCTGACGACATCATCAAAGTTCAAACAAATAAATCCGTGGCTGAGGCGCTGGACGCGTTGGAAGCAGCGGTCGGCAACGCCGGGGCCACCGTGTTTGCACGCATCGACCATGCGGCCGGGGCGGAAAAGGTCGGCACACCCATTCCCGCCAATCAGGTGCTGATTTTCGGCAATCCTGCGCTGGGCACACCAGCCATGCAGATTGATCCACGTGCCGGGCTGTTCCTGCCGCTCAAGGTTCAGGCCTATGAAGATGCCAACGGTCAGGTCTGGCTGGCTTATGAAGACCCCAAAGAGACAATGGATGAGCTGGATGAAGTCGAAAAGTCACCCGTCATCGAAAAGATGCGCGGCGCTTTGGCCAAGTTGACCGCCGCTGCCGCGCAGTAACCTATCAAGACAGGGCGCGAATGGCCTCGGCCAGGTCAATCGCGCCATCATACAGCGCCCGACCCGAGATCGCGCCGTCCAGTTCGACACCACAGTCGCGCAGGGCAATCAGGTCTTCTAAAGAGCTGACACCGCCCGAGGCGATGACCGGGATTGATACAGCCTGTGCCAGCGCGGCGGTGGCCTCGATGTTCGGACCCTGCATGGCGCCGTCGCGGTTGATATCGGTATAGATAATTGCGGCGACACCGGCATCCTCAAAGCTGCGGGCAAGGTCGGTGACTTGCACGTCGGTTTCTTCGGCCCAACCTTTGGTGGCAACCATCCCGTTGCGCGCGTCGATACCCACAGCGACCTTACCGGGAAAGGCTTTGGCGGCTTCCCGCACCAGATCGGGGTTTTCGACAGCAACCGTGCCCAGAATGACCCGGGCCAGACCCTTGTCTATCCAGGTCTCGATGGTGGCCATGTCGCGGATGCCACCGCCCAGCTGAGCGGGCACATTGCACGCTTTCAGAATCGCTTCGACAGGAGCGGCGTTGACAGGCACACCCGCGAATGCGCCGTTCAGATCGACCAGATGCAGCCACTCGCATCCCGCCTCGACAAAGGCGCGGGCCTGTGCGGCGGGGTCTTCGTTGAAAACGGTGGCCTTGTCCATTTCTCCGCGCAGAAGGCGGACGGCGTTGCCGTCTTTGAGGTCGATGGCGGGGTAGAGGATCATGTCGGGCGGCCCTATATCACTGTTACACGCGCGGGATATCGCACAAGCAGGGCAGGGGATGCAACGCGACGCTGGGTCATTCTTGCCCGTCGCTCATTGGCGGGTCAGACTGTCCTCAAAACAGGGAGAAAACCATGAAGAGATTTACTTTTGCAGCGGGTTTGACGCTTCTTGCAACCGGGGCAATGGCCGCTGATCCCGTCGATGGTCTGTGGAAGACCGCACCGGGTGATACAGGCGGATATCTGCACGTAACAATTTCAGAATGCGGCAGCGCGATTTGCGGTACCATCGACAGTGCGTTCGACGCGGATGGCAACCAGCAGCTGGAATATGAAAATCTGGGTAAACAGATCATCTGGGACATGGTGCCCGAGGGTGGCGGTAGTTATGACAGCGGCAAGATCTGGGCCCCGGACCGCGACAAGACCTATAACTCGAAAATGTCGCTGGACGGCCAGAACAAACTGACCGTCAAAGGCTGTGTGGCGGGCGGTCTGATCTGCCGGGGTCAGACCTGGACAAGGGTCCAGTAAGCGTCAGGGTTTCCAGGTCAGGAAATTGCCCAGCAGGCGCAGGCCAACGTCCTGGCTTTTCTCGGGGTGGAACTGCATCCCAACCATCGTGTCGCGGCCGATAATGGCCGTGACTTCCTGACCATACTCCACATAAGCTAGCCGCTGTGCCGGATCCGTGACGCGGAAGTGGTAGGAGTGCACGAAATAGGTGTGATCCCCCGATTTCACCCCGTTGAACACGGGGTGATCGCTTTCCAGAACCAGATTGTTCCAGCCCATATGGGGTACTTTCAGAGTTGAATCCGAAGGCTCGATCCTGACCACATCACCGGCAACCCAGTCCAGACCATCCGTATCAGTATATTCATGGCCTGTTGTTGCCATGAGTTGCATGCCGACGCAGATACCCAGAAACGGGCGGCCTTTCTGCTCGACTGCCTCGACCATCGCATCATAGATACCTTTGTGGCCGCGTAGCTCGGAAGCACAGGCCGGAAATGCCCCGTCACCGGGCAGAACCAGACGATCCGCTCGCGCGACAACATCCGCGTCCGAGGTTACAACAACCTCGCCCGCGTTCACCTCGCGCGCCATGCGCTGAAATGCTTTCTCGGCCGAATGCAGGTTACCGCTTTCGTAATCAATAATTGCGGTCAGCATTTACAGCGCGCCTTTGGTTGACGGAATAGCGTCCGCCTTGCGGGGGTCGGTCTCAACCGCATCCCGCAGGGCGCGTGCAACGGCCTTGAAGGCAGCTTCGGCGATGTGGTGGCTGTTGAAACCGTGCAGTTGATCGATATGCAGCGTGATGCCGCCATGGGTGCTGAGCGCCTGAAAGAACTCGCGCACCAGCTCGGTGTCGAATGTACCGATCTTCTGGGTCGGCAGATCAACGTTCCAGATCAGGAAGGGACGGCCCGAAAGGTCCAGCGCACAGCGTACCTGTGCGTCGTCCATGGGCAGGTGACATTCGCCATAACGACGGATGCCTTTCTTGTCGCCCAAAGCCTGCGCCAGTGCCTGACCCAGCGCAATACCGGTATCCTCGACCGTGTGGTGGTCGTCGATGTGATAATCGCCCTTGGCCTCGATCGTCATGTCGATCAGCGAATGGCGCGCCAGCTGATCCAGCATATGGTCAAAGAACCCGACGCCGGTCTGGTTGTCATAGGTGCCGGTGCCGTCCAGATTGACCTGAACCGAAATTTCGGTCTCGGCGGTCTTGCGGCTGATCGAAGCGCTGCGCATGGGCGAATTCCTTTTGCTACAGGCGCGCTTATAGACGGGGTTGGGTTGCCTTATCCAGACCATAGGTGGCATTCACGGCAAACTGTTGCAGGGGATTGCACCCGGCTGTGCCCCGTGTCAGCTTGCAAGCAAACGAACCGATAGGGTTACATCATGTCCACCTGCGTTTTCATCCAGATCCGCTGCAAACCCGGCACCACGTATAAGGTGGCCGAGGAAATCGCTCTGCGCGAAATTCATTCGGAACTTTATTCCACCAGCGGTGAATACGACCTGCTGCTCAAACTCTACATCCCCGAAACCGAGGATGTAGGCCATTTCATCAACGAACATTTGTTGGTGATTCCCAACATCGAACGTTCGCTGACGACGATGACGTTCAAGGCGTTTTAACCAAGTTCGAACGTGGTGACGCCAAAGATGCGGTTCAGATCGATATCCGGCTCGTGGTCGGAATACATCCGGGCCGTTTCAAAGACTTTATCCAGCCCAAGTTCGTCGGCCAATGCGAAGGCTGATGCGTTGGGCTGAGGCATATCTACGAAAACCTCGTGTTCATTGTGGTCCTCGGGGATCGAGGACAAGACAGCGTTCAACAACGCCTTTGCAATATCGGTGGTGTCCGCAAACAGAGGCCCTACTTTATAGCCCGTGAGGCAAGGGCGCAGCGTGGCGTAGCCTCTGATCTCGCCATTCTCAGTATATACCTTCGAGACATGGCTGTAAGCGCTCAGCCAACTATCCAAAAAAAGGTCACGTGGCGCAGGGAACAGTTTGCGGTCATAAGCCTTCAATGCGTCGGATGCGTTGTTCAGATCCGCGATGCGATCATTCGGAGATGTGTCCAGTTTCGCCAACATCCGAGTTTTCGTTCCGGCAAACCGATAGTTGTTATAGGCGAAGGTGAACCCGGACTTGCGATAATTGTCCTGTTGCTCGACCACGCCGTCCAGACCCATGTTGCGCCCGGTGCAATGGGCCAGCGCATGCTGCGCGATCTCAAGCCCGTGGCCATGGTGTCTGAATTCGGGTTTGACGATGTAGAAGCCCAGGAAAGCAAAGTGATCGTTGTAGTTTACCGCTGAAACTGATGCGATCATCTCTCCGTTCAGAAAGCCTCCCAGGAAGCCGTCCGGGTCCGTCGGACGAAAGCACTCGGCATCATGAACCCCCGGGTTCCAGCCCTCGCGCCCGGCCCAATCGACGGCGTGCTGAACTTCGGCGGCAGTGAGCGGGCGGATGATGTAATCAGACATAGGGTAATCCTGCATTGCGTAATGCGGCCAGAATGGCGCAACGCCCAGCAAAGAACCAGCATGTTTGGACAGTTTTGTATCTGGAGCGGGCGAGGCGATTCGAACGCCCGACCCTAACCTTGGCAAGGTTATGCTCTACCCCTGAGCTACGCCCGCATCAGATACATATGTGGTCCAAAGACCTCTCAATGGAGCGGGCGAGGCGATTCGAACGCCCGACCCTAACCTTGGCAAGGTTATGCTCTACCCCTGAGCTACGCCCGCGCCGTTGAGTGAGGAGGGATGTATAAATTCCCACGCGGGGCTGCAAGCGGAAAAACGCAAAAAAGCGGAAAAATCTTTCGACGGAAATCTAGGGTTGAAGCGTTCTAAATCCAGAGCATCACAAAACAAGAGGGGCTGAGAGAAGAAAATGACAAATACAGCGGACCTGAAAATGGCGGTGTTGGCTGCCTTGATTGCGCTTACAACACTGATCTGCGCGCGCGGCGAAGACAGGGTGGCAGAGGTCGAGCCAACCCTGATGCAAGCCCCGCTGATCGAAACGCGGGTTTTGGCGGGTTAAACCCGCAATCGGTCAGAGCGCCAAAACCAGATTCGCAATGGCAGCGACCAATATCGCCGTGAAAGTCAGCCCCATGCCAATCTGTCGCAGGATGACGATCTGTGGCGTTCTGCCAAACCCATAAGCGTGCAGCAAACGTCCTGCCAGCAACAGCAAGCCCAGCACATGCAAAAGCACGCCACCTGCGCCCTGCAACTCCACCATTGCGATCAGCAATAGGCCGATGGGTGCGTATTCGGCGCAGTTGGAATGCGTCCGTACCGCTTTGATCATCATTTTGCTGCCGCCATCCCCGACTGAGATCTTGTCGCTGCGGCGCTGCAGGATCACTTTGACGCTGAGCGTCACATAAAGCAGTGCGATCAGGGCCGCGTAGATCGGGGTGATTGCAAGCATGGTGTATCTCCGTTCCATTATAGAAAAGGGCCACGCAGTTTCCCGCGCGGCCCTTTGAACTGTAGAAGGTTCTGCAGCTTATTCCAGCTCGACCAGAAGGTCCTTTGCGTCAATCTGGCCGCCGGGCTGCACATGAACCGCTTTGACCGTCGCGTCGCGCTCGGCGTGGATACCGGTTTCCATCTTCATCGCCTCGATGGTCAGCAGCATGTCGCCTTCCTTGACCTGTTGGCCCGCAGTAACGGCGACAGTGGCCACAACACCCGGCATGGGGGCTCCGACATGATCTGGGTTGCCGACCTCGGCCTTAGGCCGAGCCTGCGTGGTCGATGTGACCATCCGGTTCGGAACCCGGATGACACGCGGCTGGCCGTTGAGTTCAAAGAACACTTTAACCTCGCCCTTTTCATCCGTTTCGCCAATGGCCTGGCAGCGTATTTCCAGCGTCTTGCCCGGGTCGATTTCCGCCGTGATCTCTTCGCCCGGCTCCATGCCGTAGAAAAAGGTGCGCGTGGGCAGGGTGCGGACCGGGCCATAAACCCGGTGACGGCCGATGTAGTCCAAAAAGACCTTGGGATACATCAGGTATCCGTTCAAGTCCTCGTCATCGACCTCTTTGCCTTCCAATTGCTTGGACAGCTCTTCGCGGGTGGCCTCAAGATCAACCGCAGGCACGTCCTTGCCGGAGCGTTCGGTGTTGGGGGCTTCGTCCTTGAGCACCTTCTTTATGATAGTGTCGGGGAACCCGCCCGGAGGCTGACCCAGATTGCCGCGCATCATGTCTACGACCGAGTCAGGGAAGGCCACATCGGTGCCCGGGTCCTCGACCTGTTCGCGGGTCATGTTCTGGCTGACCATCATCAGTGCCATGTCGCCAACAACCTTGGACGACGGTGTCACCTTCACGATATCGCCGAACATCCGGTTCACGTCCGCATACATCTGCGCCACCTCATGCCAGCGCTCTTCCAGCCCCAGGCTGCGCGCCTGCGCCTTGAGGTTGGTGAACTGGCCTCCGGGCATCTCGTGCAGATAGACTTCCGATGCCGGAGCCTGGAGACTGGATTCAAAGGCCGCGTACTGGCCGCGTACAACCTCGAAGTAGTCGCTGATTTCGCGGATCGCTTTGATGTCCAACCCGGTGTCGCGGTCGGTATGGCGCAGCGCCTCGACCACAGTGCCCAGTGTTGCCTGACTGGTGTTGCCCGAGAAGCTGTCCATCGCGCAATCCACCGCGTCGACGCCCGCCTCGGACGCCGCCAGAATGGTCGCGCTGGCAATACCTGCAGTGTCATGGGTGTGGAAGTGGATCGGCAGACCGACCTCTTCCTTCAACGCGCGGATCAGGATCTTGGCTGAGGCCGGTTTCAGCAGGCCAGCCATGTCCTTCAGGCCCAGAATATGCGCACCGGCATCGCGCAGCTCTTTCGCCATGCCGACATAATATTTCAGGTCATATTTGGCGCGATCCGGGTCCAGAATGTCACCGGTGTAACAGACGGTACCTTCGCAGATTTTGCCGTTTTCTACCACGGCGTCCATCGCCACACGCATGTTCTCGACCCAGTTCAACGAGTCGAACACACGGAACACGTCGATATTTTTGGACGCCTGACGCACAAATTCCTGCACTACGTTGTCGGGATAGTTGGTGTAACCCACACCGTTCGCGCCGCGCAGCAACATCTGGGTCATCAGGTTCGGCATCGCTTCGCGCAGGTCACGCAAGCGCTGCCACGGGCATTCCTGCAGGAAGCGATAGGCCACGTCGAAGGTCGCGCCACCCCAGCATTCGACCGAGAACAGCTGCGGCAGGTTTGCGGCATAGGTGGGTGCCACCTTGATCATGTCGATCGAGCGCATACGGGTTGCCAGCAGCGACTGGTGCCCGTCGCGCATGGTGGTATCGGTGATCAGCAGCTGACGCTGCGCTTTCATCCAGTCGGCCACGGCCTGCGGGCCCTTCTGCTCCAGCAGGTTGCGAGTGCCCATTTGCGGCTCTGCCTTCTGCGCGGGGGGCTTGGCCTCTTTCAGATCGGCGCGCGGCTCTGGCCGATCCTTTGTTTCGGGGTGACCGTTCACCGTGATGTCGGCGATATAAGTCAGAACCTTGGTGCCCCGATCGCGGCGGCGCTTGAAGGCAAACAGGTCCGGCGTCGTGTCAATGAACTTGGTGGTGTATTCGTTCGACAGGAAGGTCGGATGCTTCAGCAGGTTGATGACGAAGTCGATATTGGTGCTGACGCCACGAATACGGAACTCGCGCAGCGCACGGTCCATGCGGGCAATTGCTGCCTCGGGGGTCGGCGCTTTAGCCGTTACTTTGGTCAGCAGCGAATCATAATAGCGCGTAATCACACCGCCTGCATACGCCGTGCCGCCGTCCAGACGAATGCCCATGCCAGTGGCCGAGCGATAGGCGGTGATGCGGCCGTAATCGGGGATGAAGTTGTTCTGCGGGTCTTCGGTCGTGATCCGGGTCTGCAGAGCATGACCGGTCAAATGTACGTCTGCCTGACTTGCTGCACCGGTGGCCTCGGCCAGTGTTTTGCCTTCCGCAATCAGGATCTGCGCCTGCACAATGTCGATGCCGGTGACTTCTTCTGTCACGGTGTGTTCCACCTGTACGCGCGGGTTCACTTCGATGAAGTAGAACTTGCCGGTTTCCATATCCATCAGGAATTCGACCGTGCCAGCGCATTCATAGTTCACATGGGCACAAATCTTGCGGCCCAGCTCGCAGATCTCGGCGCGTTGCTCTTCGCTCAGGTATGGGGCGGGGGCGCGTTCGACCACTTTCTGGTTCCGGCGCTGGACCGAGCAGTCGCGTTCATAGAGGTGATAGATCTCACCATGCTTGTCGCCCAGGATCTGTACCTCGACATGGCGGGCGTGG
This sequence comes from Ruegeria sp. 6PALISEP08, assembly GCF_001238295.1. Lineage (GTDB taxonomy): Bacteria > Pseudomonadota > Alphaproteobacteria > Rhodobacterales > Rhodobacteraceae > Ruegeria. The sequence goes on along the minus strand of NZ_LGXZ01000002.1, from coordinate 316,778 downwards.
ATGATCATCTTTTCCAGATATCCCTCGCCGTTGCCAAAGGCGGCTTCGGCCTCGCGGCGACCTTCCAGAACTTTTTCTTCCAGCTCATCTTCCGACTGGATCGGGCGCATTCCCCGACCACCACCGCCCCAGCTGGCTTTGAGCATCAGCGGATAGCCGATCTCGGCGGCCTCTTTGCGGATGGTGTCCATGTCATCGCCCAGCACTTCGGTTGCCGGAATGACAGGTACACCCGCCGCGATTGCGACACGCCGCGCGCTGGCCTTGTCGCCTAGCGCACGCATGGTTTCCGCCTTGGGGCCGATGAAGGTGATGCCATTCTTGACGCATGCATCTACGAAATCCGGGTTCTCGGACAGCAGGCCATAGCCTGGGTGGATCGCGTCTGCGCCGCATTGCTTGGCAACACGGATTATCTCATCGATCGACAGATAGGCCGCGACCGGCCCCATGCCCTCACCGATCTGATACGCCTCGTCCGCCTTGAACCGGTGCAAGCCCAGTTTGTCCTCTTCGGCGTAAACGGCGACGGTTCGTTTTCCCATCTCGTTTGCTGCGCGCATAACGCGGATGGCAATCTCGCCGCGGTTGGCGATCAGGATCTTGGAGAAGTCTGTCATAATAGGTCCCGGTCTTTTGTGTTTGGGCGTCTCTTTGGGCAAACAATACGCGCAGGTATATCCGTTCTTCTGGGTAGAACCGGCATGTTACCGCTCGCAAACGCCCTTGGTCGCTGCGCTCTTATACTTATGCCGCGCCGCAGCATCAAATACTTAGCGCTTTCTCTCGAATTGAGACAAATCTGCTAGGCCCATCTGACCCATATTTGCGTGCAGATCCTGATTTAGAATATCGATGACATGGGCGGGTCCGCGCGTGCCAAGTGCCGCCAATCCGTACAAGAATGCGCGCCCAAGCATGACGAAATCCGCTCCCAGAGTCAGCGCACGCAGAATGTCCAGCCCGCCTTCGACACCGCTGTCAAAGATCAGGGGCAGGCGAGTTGCTTTGCGAATCGAAGGAAGAACCTCAATGCTGGCAGGAGCGGCGTCAAACTGACGCCCACCGTGATTCGAGACCCAAAGGGCGTCCACCCCGATCTGTTCCAGACGCTCTGTGTCTTCGGCGCGCAGGATGCCTTTTATAACAAAAGGTCCGTCCCAATGATCGCGCAGCCACGAGACATAGTCCAACGCTGGCGAGGTCCTTAACAGGTATCCGACATGGGCCGTCGGAGGCAGATCTCCGGGATTTTCGATGTACTTGTCCAGAGTGCGCATATGCGGCACGCCGTTGCGCAATATCCCCATAGCCCAGGCGGGTCTTGCCGCAATCTGTGCCAGCAAGCGCGGCGTCAGCTTTGGCGGCTGCCTGAGACCTGAGCGGGTTTGCCGTTCCCTGCGCGAGGCAACAGGGACGTCCACGGTCAGCACCAGAGTTCGAAATCCGGCCTGGCGCGCCCGATCCAGCATATCCTTGCGAATTTCGGGGTCCCGCGGTGGATAAAGCTGAAACCACGCGTTTGGTCCCAAATGCGGGGCCAAATCCTCGGGGCTTTGGCTGGCAACGGTGGACAGGGTATAGGGAATACCCGCCTGCGCAGCGGCCTGCGCCAACAGCCGCTCCGCATCGGGCCAGACCAGTCCAGACATCCCGATGGGGGCGATTCCGAAGGGCAATGGACAAGCGGTACTCAGAAACGTCCTTGATGTGTCAAACTCCAGCTCACCGTGCAGGATCGAGGGGGAAAGGCGGACATCATCCAGCGCAATGCGGTTGCGGTTTAACGTCGTTTCAATACCGGTTCCGCTGTCGATATACTCCCACACAAAATGCGGCAGGCGGCGGCGCGCGCGTCGTTTCAGGTCCGGAATGCCGGGATAGGTGCTGTGCAGATCCATGCAGATTGATCCGATCCACCACGCGATTCGGCAAGGTTTTTAGGCTGCATCTGTCGAGGGATGCTTGCTTTCAGGCCCTGCGCGTTTAGCCGGATCCGTGGTTCCGCAGGCAACCTGAACCTGATTGCGACCCTTATCCTTGGCAACATACAGTGCGTCGTCGGCAGCACGCATCAGGTCCTGTGGAATGGTGCCATGGGCCGGGTAATGCGCGACCCCAACCGACATCGTGATGCGGGGCAGAGCCTTCTCGCCATAGCGTACAGCTACGGCTTCGACCGCCTGACGCAACTGTTCGGCACGAGTTACGGCGTCTTCGGGGCTGTTGTCGGGCAGAATCAGCATGAATTCTTCGCCGCCGATGCGGCAGGCGATTTCGTCCCTGTCGCAGCCTTGCTCCAGCGCGGCGCCGACCGCGCGCAAGACCATGTCACCGGCATCATGCCCATGTGTATCGTTGAACTTCTTGAAGTGATCGACGTCCACCGCAATCAGGCTCAGCGCAGCGCCCGTTTGTTGGCAGCGGCTGATGGATTTGCGCAGCGTTTCGGTCATGTGGCGGCGATTGAACAATCCGGTCAGCGGGTCGCGTACCGATTGGTCATGAAGCTGATCCCGCATGCGGACATTGGCAATCGCCATGCTGATCTGTTCGGCGCATAATTGAGCCAATTTACGGCTTTTGTTGAAACAATCCTCACGCCCTTCGATTGCCCTAAGGTGCAGAAGACCAACTGTTTCGCCATGTGCCAGAATGGGAAAGCAGAAATAGGGTCGGCCGTCATGCGGTTCGGCATGTTCGCAGACAAAATCGATCTCGGATGCGCCGAACTCATAGGTCCTGCCGCGCCGCAAGCCCCAGCAACCTTCAGGATGGATATGCGCCTTGTGCGCGCCGCCATTCCAGCTGGCGCAGCCATCCAGCACATCGCGAGAGTTCGAATAGACATAAACACTGCCCTCCGACTCAGGCAAAATGTGGGTCATAAAGCGTGAGACCATTTCGAAAAGCTCGTCCAGTGATCGACTTGATTGCAACCATTCGTTCAATTCCCCGAGCAGGCGAACCTCTCTAGCCAGGCGCAGTTGTTCATCCATCAGCTCACGTTCTTTTTCGGCACGTTTGCGCAGATCACGCACCTGACGGCGGTTGGTGCGGTGGACAATCAGGATGACGGTGGTCAGTGCCAGCAAGGCGACTCCGCTCAAAAACGTCAAAGAAATGCGGACGCGGGAGATAAACAGGTTCCTGAGGTCTGCAATATCCGAATAGAATTCGATAGCCCCCAGAAACACCGCATCCTTGATGATCGGCGTGTGGACCTCGGCCACGTGACGACTGCTTAGGCCTGTATCTCCGGCATGATCGGGATCAAACGAATCTTTTTCCGTGATCGGTTTCTCTTGGTGTTTGTAATAGAGACCGCCGGCCGCGACGACCGACTGGAAAAACGGTTGTGTGTTCACGGTTCCAATATCATTTGTACGTGTCGACCAGAAAACGTGCCCCGAAGCTTCAAACAGCTTGACGCGATAAATGTCCGAGGTTTTGGGCAACAGCTCCAGAAATTCTTCATCATGCTCGGTCAATGCGTGAAAACGGAAAGTAGCATTCAGATCGCTCAGGTGGCTTTCGACCTGACGGCTCATCTGCATTGCGCTTTCTCGCAGGTCGGATTCCAGCATGCGATCAACCACCGGTGCGGGAACGGCATAGATTCCCCAGCCTGCTGCTGCCGTCAGCGCAAGCAACATTACGGTCACACCCACCATTTTCAGCCTTGATGACTGACCTGTCGGTTCCACCTGTTCCATTATTTCCGCTCCCACAACACTCAGATAGGCATCCGATTCAAGATTTGACAGAGGGTTAACAGGCGCTCAGGGCAGCGGCGTATTTGTTTAGGATTGAATGGAAAAAGAAGTGCGAAAAGCTTGTGAACAAGCCGTGAACAAACTCTTTCACTCGGCGCGCATCCGGCGTAGTTTGGATTCATGAGCAGTTTTGACGAAATGGACGCCTTCGAAGGCGCATCGCTGTCGGCGCGGGCAATGGCCGTGCGCCCTTCGCCCTACCTGGATGAGTTGAACCCGGCGCAGCGGGACGCAGTTGAGCGTCTGGACGGTCCGGTTCTAATGCTGGCCGGGGCAGGGACAGGCAAGACCAAGGCCCTCACAGCCCGGATCGCGCATTTGCTCAATACGGTGCGGGCCCGTCCGAATGAGATTCTGTCGGTGACGTTTACCAACAAGGCCGCGCGCGAGATGAAAGAACGGGTCGGTCGCCTGCTGGGTCAGCCTGCCGAAGGGATGCCGTGGCTGGGCACGTTTCATTCGATCTGCGTCAAGCTGTTGCGCCGCCATGCGGAGCTGGCTGGCTTGAAGTCGAATTTCACCATTCTGGATACTGATGATCAGCTTCGCCTGCTCAAACAACTGGTACAGGCCGCCAATATCGATGACAAACGCTGGCCAGCGCGGATGCTGCTGGGGATCATCGACGATTGGAAGAACCGCGCACTGACACCGGATAGGGTGCCAACCGCAGATGCCGGGGCCTACAACAACAAAGGCATTGAGCTTTATGCTCAATACCAGACCCGTCTGCGTGAGTTGAACGCGGTGGATTTCGGCGACCTGCTGCTGCACGTGGTCACGATCTTCCAGACCCACCCGGACGTGTTGGAGCAATACCAGCGCTGGTTCCGCTACATCCTTGTGGATGAGTATCAGGACACAAACGTCGCCCAATACCTGTGGCTGCGGTTGCTGGCCGGGGGGCACAAAAACATTTGCTGCGTGGGTGATGACGATCAGTCGATCTATGGCTGGCGCGGGGCCGAGGTAGGCAACATCCTGCGGTTCGAAAAGGACTTCCCTGGCGCATATGTGGTGCGACTGGAGCAGAACTATCGCTCGACCCCGCATATTCTGGCGGCTGCATCGAACGTTATTCGGGGCAATGAAAACCGTCTGGGCAAAGAGCTTTGGACTGATGCGGATGATGGCCACAAGGTCAACCTGATAGGCCATTGGGATGGCGAGGAAGAGGCCCGCTGGATCGGCGAAGAAATCGACGCGATGCAGGGCGGCACGCGCGGTATACGCCCTGTGAACCTTGATGAGATGGCTATCCTTGTACGCGCCTCGCACCAGATGCGCGCGTTTGAAGATCGGTTCCTGACCATCGGTCTGCCCTACAAGGTGATCGGCGGCCCGCGATTCTATGAGCGGATGGAGATCCGCGATGCCATGGCCTATTTCCGGCTGGTCGTCAGCCCTGAGGATGATCTTGCCTTTGAGCGCATCGTAAACACCCCGAAACGCGGCCTTGGCGACAAGGCCCAGCAAACCATACAGATGACAGCGCGTGAGAACGGGGTGCCTCTGGTCGAGGGCGCGCGGATCGCGGTCGATAACGGGTTGATCAAGGGGAAGGGCGGCAAAGCGCTGCGCGAGTTGATCGATGGGCTGGCCCGGTGGAACGCGATGACGCGCGGCCCCCGGATCGAAGTCGAAGACGATTCGGTGATCGATGACGGGATATCCCCCATGCGGTTCGGCGCGCCCGAACATACGCATATCGAACTGGCGCAGATCATTCTCGACGAGTCCGGCTATACCTCTCATTGGCAGAACGACAAGACTCCCGAAGCGCCGGGGCGTCTGGAAAACCTGAAAGAGCTGGTCAACCAGCTGGACAATTTCGAAAACCTGCAAGGGTTTCTGGAACATGTCAGCCTTGTCATGGACAACGAACAAGACAGCGACGGAGCGAAGGTGTCGATCATGACCCTGCACGCAGCCAAGGGGCTTGAATTCCCAGTTGTCTTCCTGCCGGGGTGGGAGGACGGCTTGTTCCCGTCGCAACGGTCAATGGACGAATCCGGCCTCAAAGGGCTCGAGGAAGAGCGCCGTCTGGCCTATGTCGGCATCACCCGCGCTGAAGAGGTATGTACGATTTCCTTTGCTGCCAATCGGCGGGTGTTCGGGCAATGGCAGAACTCCATGCCTTCGCGCTTCATCGATGAATTGCCGGAAGACCACGTTGAGGTGCTGACGCCCCCTGGTCTTTATGGCGGCGGGCACCGGACCGCGGGAATCGAAACCCGCGCAGCCGAAGCCAATGTCTACAACTCACCAGGCTGGAAACGGTTGCAGGCGCGGCAAGGTCAATATGGCATGTCGCAGCCGAAAGAAAGCCGGAGTACGGTGATTGACGCCACCGCATTGGCCAGTTTCACGCTGGGTGAGCGTGTTTTCCATCAGAAATTCGGCTATGGCGCGGTGATCGGGATCGAGGGCGACAAGGTCGAGGTCGATTTTGACAAGGCGGGAACCAAGAAAGTCGTCTCGCGGTTCCTGGCCAACAAGGATGACGTCCCGTTCTGAGGTGTCAGATCCCTTCGACCAGAACCAGGTTGGTCGAGGCGGTGGCTTGCCGGATCTTCGCTAGCTCGATGTAATCGGGGTCGTCTTTCCAGGCTTTCGCCGCGGCAAGGTCTGGAAACTCCATCAGCACAATTCCACCTTCCGGCCAACCGCCTTCAATCTGTTCGACCGATTTCGACGAGACCGTCAGCAAGCGGCCTCCGTGGCGGTCAAAGATTGGCATGAAGCCCGCCAGATAATCCTGATACCCGTCAGGGTCGTGGATGTCGATCTGCGCGATGAAATAGGCTGCCATGGCGTCCTCCGGATCAGAAATCAGAAGGCCATCTTACACCAGTGTCGAAAAAACAAAAAACGGCGGTTCCCAGGGAGGAGGAAGGGAACCGCCGTCTTGTCAACATCAGAGCAGGGAGGAGGAGAGCCCTGACGTATGCGAACCCGGGTCTGAGCCCGGTATGAGGAAGACGCGGCGACGCTAGGGAGGAGGAATGCGTCGCCGCGCGCTTTCAACATCAAGGCAGGGAGGAGGAGAGCCCTGATGTATCAGGTTCCAGCATCTTGAGGCCGGTATAAGGTGCGGCAACGTCAGGGAGGAGGAAAGACGTTGCCGCTGATTACAGACCCAAAGGGAGGAGGAAGGGCCTGATCTCTGTATCTGTTTGCGCTTAACGCGCGGTGTGGTCTTCTGCGGCCTGCAACGCGACCCGGCGGATCATCGAGCGGTGCAGGCCCAGATCGGTCAGTTCACGATTTGACAGCCCGGACAGTTCGTTAACTGTCTGGCGATACATGCGATAGCGCACAAAACGGGTCTTGGCGGTCTCAACCAATGCGGCCAATCCAAACGCCGTTGTGCTTTTATGTGCTGTATGTGTGCCTGCGACTGCCATTTTCATCATCCGTCTGTCTTGTGTTACCGATATCACTCGGCCCTTGCTTGAGATTGAAAATAGGCAAATGCTGCGATTGCACAATAGGTCACATCGTCAATGCTGCCATGCAGCAAATGCATAGATTGGTTCGGGTTTTTCGTGGCGGTGAAATACGCCTTTGAAATATAGGTATTGTCTGAGGCACCGTCAGCGCCTGGAAAAACGCCACGCGGTGGGGTGCCTTTGAATTGAGCATGTTCGGCGTGAATTTATGCGATGTGAAATGCTGGCATCAGATCATTGAAGTGTCGGAGGGCACCAACGACTGGCCTTTTGGAGGCGTAGCATCGTCTCGTTGATTCCAGTTTTCCGGGGTGGAGGCAGGTCGGAGACTCGCTTTTGCGGTCGCAAGTGACTGCGTATGGGAAATCGTGGGCGGTGTTGGTGTAGGTGGGGAAATGACACCTAGAACCCCCTTTTGCTTTAGTCGATTCTATGGGCCGGTTGCTTGCAGTGGGCCAGAAAATCCAGTCCGAATAAGAAATCTCAAATTTTTTTGGGAAAACGTGGGAAATTTTCGCCGGTGCGTTTTTTCTATATGTTGATATTGTTGGGCGGTTCGCTTCTAATTATGGTGTATTGATGCCGAATTTCTTCCGTTTCAGTATAGATGTGCCGTGCTTCAAGCGACACGATCAAAAAATTTCCTATTGATTTCCATGAATTCCCATGGCATCCCTTATACATCCGATGAGGACGAGGCAGCAGGGGCGCCAAACGACCCCGAACCAAAAATACTAATCAGGTTTCATACAGGCATCTCGCTTTCATCAATCAAGAGATCCGGCGCGCGGGCGAGCAGACATCCCCCCAGGTGGCGCGTGCAGCTGGACATCCCGCAAAGCGGGTCAATGCGGCGGGTTGATCAGTGGCAGCAGATCAACCCGCCGTTTTTACCTTCTGGGGACGTGAATTTTAAGTGGGGCGCAAGCGAAAGGGACAGTCGTCTTGGCGCGCAGGTTTAGAGGTGAAAGCCACCATAAGGTGGACACGAAGGGCAGGGTCTCGATCCCGGCCTCGTTTCGCCGTGTGCTTGAAGCTTCCGATCCCAACTGGCAGCCTGGTGACAATCCTGAACTCGTGATTGTGTACGGCGATCACCGTCGCAAATACCTTGAATGTTATACCATGCAGGCGATTGACGAGGTCGATGCCAAAATCGACGCGCTTCCGCGTGGCTCGATGGAGCGCAAAATGTTGCAACGCATGTTCCACGGTCAGTCCTTCCCGACAAACGTGGATGAAACCGGGCGTCTGGTTCTGCCCGCCAAGCTGCGCACCAAGATCGATCTGGAGAGCGAGGCCTTCTTTATCGCTGCCGGTGACACGTTCCAGATTTGGAAGCCCGAGACCTACGAAGTCGAGGAACTGGCCAAAGCCGAAGAATGGATGGACGATCTGCCCGACGATTTCGACCCGATGGTCTATCTCGATGGCGTCGGGGACGCGTGACGGCATGTCCGGCGCTGTCCCTCCCTCCGATAAACCTCATATTCCTGTTTTGCTGCGTCCATTGCTGGCTGCGGTGTCTCCGGTGTCCGGCGTTTGGTTGGACGGCACCTTTGGGGCAGGCGGGTACACGCGCGGGTTGTTAGATGCGGGGGCTGACAAGGTCATCGGCGTGGACCGTGACCCACTAGCCTTTGAAATGGCCACGGATTGGGCCGGAGAGTATGGCGACAGGCTGGTGATGCAGCCCGGTGTGTTCTCGCGGATGGACGAATACGCACAGGATCTGGACGGCGTTGTGCTGGATCTCGGTGTGTCTTCTATGCAGCTGGATCAGGCCGAACGGGGCTTTTCCTTCAAGAAGGACGGCCCATTGGACATGCGGATGAGCCAGGAGGGTGAAAGCGCAGCGGATTTGATCAACGCGGCGAGTGAGGCGCAACTGGCTGATATCCTGTTCCATTTCGGCGAGGAGCGCGCAAGTCGTCGAATCGCCAAAGCCATCGTCAAGGCGCGGGCCGAAGACCCAATCACCACGACCTTGCGCCTGACCGGGATCATCGAATCCTGCTTGCCGCGACCCAAGCCAGGGCAATCGCACCCGGCGACGCGCAGCTTTCAAGGGCTGCGGATCGCTGTGAATGCCGAATATGAAGAGCTGTTTCAAGGATTGATGGCGGCGGAGAGGGCGTTGAAGCCAGGCGGGCAACTGGCCGTGGTGACCTTCCATTCCATCGAGGATCGGATGGTAAAGCGGTTCTTTCAGTCCCGCGCGGGCAAGACAGGGCGTGCGAACCGATATGCGCCCGAAATCGAGCAGGATCAGCCGCAATTCACGCTGAAAACCCGTAAGGCCGTAGGGCCGGATGAGCAGGAACTGCAGGAAAACCCCCGCGCGCGCTCGGCCAAGCTGCGCGTGGCAACCCGAACCGAGGCACCATCAGGAGAAATTGAGGCCCGCGCGATTGGAATGCCGCAATTGGGGGGAAGGGCAAGATGAAGAGTATTTTATATGTGTTGACCGCTCTGTCCGTTTTTGGATTGGCGATTTGGGCCTATCAGGAAAACTACCGCACCCAGCAGGTGGTGAAGGAAACACAGAAACTACAGCGCGAGATCGGCATGGCGCAGGTTCGGTTGGCTGTCCTGAACGCCGAATGGGCCTATCTGAACCGCCCCGACCGGCTGCGCGAGTTGGCAGATTTGAACTTTGAACGCCTGGCTCTGCTGCCGCTGCGGGCAGAACAATTCGGGCGTGCCGACCAGATTGCCTATGCCGAAGACCCCGATCTGCCCATCGTGGATCCGATTGAACTGCAGGCCATCACAGACATTCAGGCTTTGGGCGAGGTGCAGATTCCATGACTCGCACGCCGTTGCGCCCGCTGGCCCGAATCCTCGACGCTCGCGCCCGGGGCGAAAACCCCAAGGCGATCGAGCGGGAAAACATCCGTAAACGCCACGAAGACATGAAAGACCGTGCCCGCGCCCGCGCCGAAGGGCGCCTATTGGTGCTGGGGCTGTTCTTCTTCTGCGCCTTCTCGGTTGTTGGTGTCCGCATGGGAATGCTGGCCACGTCCGAGGCGCAAGAGCCCGTGGCAAGTGCGCCGGGTGCGGCAATTGCCATGCAGCGTGCCAATATCGTTGACCGCGAAGGGCGTATTCTGGCGACCAATCTGGACACGTATTCGGTCTACGCGCAGCCGCCATTGATGATCGACCCGATTGCCGCTGCAGATCAGCTGGTGGCAATCTTCCCTGATCTGGACAAAGAGCGTTTGGTCAAGGATTTCACCAGTAAGCGCAAGTTCCTGTGGATCAAGAAACGTATCTCGCCCGAGCAGAAGCAGGCCGTCCATGACATCGGCGATCCGGGCATTCTGTTTGGTCCGCGCGAAATGCGTCTTTATCCCAACGGCAGGCTTGCCGCGCATATTCTGGGCGGGTCCGGTTTTGGTCGTGAAGGCGTCAGCGCTGCCGAAGTGATCGGTGTGGCAGGTGTAGAGAAACAGTTCGACGACTATCTGCGTGACCCGGCCAACGGCAACAAGCCGCTGCAATTGTCGCTGGACCTGACAATTCAGGCGGCTGTTGAACAGGTGCTGTATGGCGGCATGAAGATCATGAACGCCAAGGGCGCGTCGGCTGTTTTGATGAACGCGCATACGGGCGAGGTCGTGTCGGCTGCGTCTCTGCCTTCATTTGATCCGAACGACCGCCCGCGCCCGCCGACTTCGGGTTTTGATCCATCAGACAGCCCGCTGTTCAACCGGTACGTGCAAGGTGTGTACGAATTGGGTTCGGTCTTCAAGATTTTCACTGCGGCGCAGGCTGTTCAGCTGGGGCTGGTGAATTCCAATACCATCATCGACACATCAGGCCCGATGAAGATCGGTCGCTTTCCCATTGGAGAGTTCAACGGCAAGAATTACGGCAAAATCAGCGTTGCGGATGTGATCGTACACAGCTCGAACCGGGGCACGGGCCGTCTTGCCTTGCAGATTGGTGCGCAGCGGCAGCAGGAATTCCTGAATACGCTGGGCATGTTCGACCCGACACCGTTTGAAATTGTCGAGGCCAAGGGTGGGGTGCCGCTCAGGCCCAAGAAATGGGGCGAGCTGAGCACAGTGACCATTTCCTACGGCCATGGTCTATCGACCAGCCCAATGCATCTGGCCGCCGGGTACGCTGCCATTGCCAATGGCGGGCACTATGTCAGCCCGACCATTCTGCGTAAAAACGGCCCGCAATACGGCCCTCGCGTATTGTCGGAAAACACCGCGCGCCAGGCACAGAAAATGCTGCGCAAAGTGGTAACAGACGGCACCGCCAGCTTTGCCGAGGTTAAGGGTTACGATGTGGCCGGCAAAACTGGTACGGCGGACAAGCCCAAGCCGCGCGGCGGGTATTACGATGACAAGGTCATCGCGACCTTTGCGACAATCTTCCCGGCCTATGATCCGAAATACGTTCTGATCGTCACGTTGGACGAGCCTTCGATCGTGGCATATGGCGAAAAGCGCCGCACTGCGGGCTGGACTGCCGTGCCGGTCGCCGCCGAACTTATTAGTCGCGTCGCGCCCTTGCTGGGCCTGCGTCCCCGGCTTGAGCCTGAGGCGGGCGCTGCTATAACGCTGACCTCAAACTAGGCTGTCCGGCAAGAGGTGGGTCATGGGCACAAGGACAAAGAAACTTAACCAACTGGCCCTGACTGCACGCGGGGGCGCAAACCCCGGCATTACAGGTCTGGCCGTCGACAGCCGCGAGGTGAAAGACGGCTTCCTGTTTGCGGCCCTTCCCGGCACGCGCGTTCATGGCGGTAAGTTCATCCAGTTTGCCCTGCGCATGGGGGCCGCTGCGATCCTGACCGATGCCGAAGGGGCCGAGATAGCTGAGGCCGAGCTGGGTGAATCAGGCGCGGCACTGGTAGTGGTTGAAGACCCGCGTCAAGCGCTGGCCGGGGCAGCCGCATTGTGGTTTGGCGCACAACCGCGAACCATCGTCGCTGTCACCGGGACCAATGGCAAAACCTCTGTTTCCACGTTTGTGCGCCAAATCTGGGCCGAGCTGGGCCATGCCGCCGTGAATCTTGGCACCACCGGGGTCGAGGGAGCCTGGACCGCGCCGCTGGCCCACACCACACCTGAGCCGATCACCCTGCATCGCTGTCTGGCAGAGGCGGCTGAGAATGGCGTGACCCACGCCGCGATGGAGGCTTCGTCCCATGGTCTGGAACAGCGCCGTCTGGATGGTGTGCACCTGACAGCCGCAGGGTTTTCCAACTTCACTCAAGACCATCTGGACTATCACGAAACCTTCGAGGCGTATTTCGCCGCCAAGGCCGGTCTGTTCGACCGTGTGTTGTTGCAAGATGGTACAGCGGTGATCAATCTGAGCGACCCCAAAGGCGCTCAGGTCCAGCGGGTCGCAAAATCTCGGGGTCAATCGGTTCTGACCGTTGGTTTGGGTGACGCCGATTTATGCCTGATCAATCAACGGTTTGACGCCACCGGGCAGGACCTTCGGTTTTCCTGGCAGGGCCGAACGTTCCAGACCCGCCTGAACCTGATCGGTGGGTTCCAGGCGGAAAACATCCTGCTGGCCTGCGCGCTGGTCATCGCCGCAGGCGACAGCCCAGAGCAGGTTTTTGAAACCCTGCCGCATCTGACGACCGTGCGGGGGCGGATGCAACTGGCCGCAACGCGCGATAATGGTGCAACGGTTTTTGTGGATTACGCCCACACGCCCGACGCCGTGGCCACCGCCCTCAAGGCGCTGCGCCCGCATGTGATGGGGCGACTGATCGCTATCGTCGGGGCAGGCGGGGATCGAGACGCCACGAAACGACCTTTGATGGGCAAGGCGGCGGCCAACCATGCTGATGTGGTGTTTGTCACCGATGACAACCCGCGCAGTGAAGACCCTGCCGCCATCCGTGCGGCCGTCATGGAAGGTGCGCTTGAGGCCGCAGATCAGGCCAGTGTGACTGAGGTTGGCGACCGCGCCGAGGCTATTTTACGCGGCATCGACGCGCTGCAACCGGGCGATGCGCTGCTGATTGCTGGTAAGGGACATGAAACCGGTCAGATCGTCGGGGATCAGGTTCTGCCTTTTGATGACGTTGAACAGGCCAGCATCTCGGTCGCCGCGCTGGACGGGAGGGTCGCATGACGCTCTGGACAGCATCCGAGGCCGCTGAGGCTACTGGCGGTCAGGCTACGAGTGACTGGATTGCCAATGGTGTGTCCATTGATACGCGCACAATCCAGCCTGGCGATTTGTTCGTGGCGCTGAAAGCCGCGCGGGACGGTCATGATTTTGTGGCGCAGGCACTGGAAAAAGGCGCAGGGGCGGCGCTGGTTTCTCACATTCCCAAAGATGTCCCGGATGGGGCGCCTCTGCTGATCGTTGATGACGTGCAGGCCGGTCTTGAAGCGTTGGGGCAGGCGGCACGAGCTAGAACTGATGCGCGCGTTTTGGGTGTGACGGGCAGCGTCGGCAAGACCTCGACCAAGGAAATGCTGGCGACGATCCTCGAAACGCAAAGCAAAACCCACGCCAGCGTGGCCAGCTACAACAACCATTGGGGCGTACCGCTGACTTTGGCGCGGATGCCGCGTGATACTGAGTTTGCCGTGATAGAGATCGGCATGAACCACCCGGGCGAGATTGCCCCGCTGGCAAAACAGGCCCGACCGCACGTGGCGCTGGTCACAACCGTGGCTGCGGTGCACTTGGAAGCCTTCGAGTCCGTCACAGGCATCGCTCATGAGAAAGCGGCGATCTTCGAGGGGTTGGAGCCTGGCGGAGCCGCGATCGTCAATGCAGATATAGAACACGCTGACATCCTGCGTCAGACTGCGCAGGATCACGGCGCCGGGATCGTCGATTTCGGCTGCAATGCTGCAGATTACCGGCTGACCGATGCGCAGCAAGGGGCCAACACAGTGAACGCCCAGGCAGTGGTCGGCGATCAACTCATCCGCTTTGAGGTCAACTCTGCCGGTACCCATTTTGCCATGAACGCGCTTGGGGCTCTGGCAGCATGCGTGGAACTGGGTGTCGATCTGGATCAAGCCATCTCGGGTCTGCGTGCGTGGTCGCCGGTCAAGGGTCGCGGTGTACGCGAAAGCTTGCCGCTGTCCGGGGGTGGTCAGATCGAACTTCTGGATGACAGCTATAACGCCAACCCAACCTCGATGGAGGCCGCGCTGGATGTGTTGGCCGCCTCGCAAGGTACCCGTCGCATCGCATTTCTGGGCGATATGAAAGAACTGGGCCCGCAAGAAGAGGTGATGCACGCCGCGATGGCGGACGCTGCAGCCATGGCGCAGGTGGATCAGGTACATTGCATTGGACCGCTGATGCAGGCCCTGCACCAAGCGCTACCCGATGACAAACGCGGGCTCTGGTTCGAAACCAGTGCTGAGATGACCGAACACTTGCCCGCACTGATCCGCGATGGCGACACGGTGCTGGCAAAAGGCTCTCTCAGCATGACATTGGCTGCGATTGTTGACGGTCTGCGCAAAATGGGGCAAGGGAGCGCGCTTGATGGGTGATCGCGCCCAGACGCCGCGTGTGAGAAAGGTATTGTCATGCTGTATTGGTTGACCGCCCTGTCGGACGGTGGGGATTTCTGGAACCTCTTCCGCTATATCACTTTCCGCGCTGGCGGTGCCTTCATGACGGCGCTGATCTTTGGGTTCCTGTTCGGAAAACCCTTGATCAATGTGCTGCGCAAGAAACAAGGCAAAGGACAGCCGATCCGCGACGACGGTCCCGAAGGGCATTTTTCCAAGGCAGGTACGCCAACCATGGGTGGGCTGCTGATCGTCGGCGCGCTGGTGACGTCGACCCTGATCTGGGCGCGTTGGGACAATCCTTATGTCTGGATGGTGCTGTTTGTGACCTTGGCTTATGCGGCTATCGGATTTGCGGATGACTACGCCAAGGTGTCGAAACAGAATACCAAGGGCGTTTCGGGCAAGATGCGCCTGGCGCTGGGCGTCATTATTGCAGTTCTGGCCTCGCTCTGGGCGTCGCTGCATCATCCTGAAGCGCTTCAGAACCAGCTGGCGGTGCCGGTGTTCAAGGACACTCTGGTCAATCTGGGACTTTTCTACATCCCGTTCACGGTCGTCGTGATCGTGGGGGCCGCCAATGCGGTGAACCTGACCGACGGTCTGGATGGGCTGGCCATCATGCCCGCGATGATTGCCGCGACGACCCTTGGGATCATTGCTTATGCGGTCGGGCGCGTTGACTTCACCGAATATCTGGACGTGCACTACGTGCCTGGAACCGGCGAGATTCTAATTTTCACGGCTGCCCTGTTCGGAGGCGGTTTGGGCTTTTTGTGGTACAACGCCCCACCCGCGGCGGTGTTCATGGGCGACACCGGATCGCTGGCCTTGGGCGGCGCATTGGGCGCAATCGCCGTGGCCACAAAGCACGAGCTGGTTCTGGCCGTGGTCGGAGGTCTGTTCGTGGTCGAGGCGCTGAGCGTGATCATTCAGGTCCTCTACTTCAAGCGCACCGGAAAGCGGGTCTTTCTGATGGCCCCGATCCATCATCACTATGAGAAAAAAGGCTGGGCGGAACCCACGATCGTCATCCGCTTCTGGATCATCTCGCTGATCCTGGCGATGATCGGTCTGGCGACGTTGAAAGTGCGGTAGTTAAAGACAACGCGGAATGGCTTGCGATCAAATGGAATTGTGTAAGCGCGAACGGCTTTACGCCATCGCGGCTGGGCTACAGTCGGCAGGGTTGGCTGTAATTTTTATAAAATTTTGGGAAAGCGTTTCACCTGGGAAAGGCACCCTTAGCTTGTTCTTTTACAACACTCTTGGGCTTTTTGATCTGTGCAGTTCGTACTGGGGGGTGATCATTGCCGCTTTGGTTTTGTCCGCTGTGGCTATCGTTGTGTCAATCCCCATAGTTGTGCTTCACAATTGCGTAAATACAAGGTGGCCCAATAGTAAGTCTTCTCATCGTACTATTGATCAAGCGTTGTGGCTCGCTATTGCGGTATTTTTCACACTGATTTTTTTGGCCTGTGTTGGCTTTGATATCCGTGTGTTTTTGATCACCGCGTTTGTAGTATTGGTCGCGTTCCTTCACGTTGCAAACTCCGCAGCATTAGTAGTTGGCTACAGGCTTACTCAATTGAGTGGTCGCTACGACCGCGAGGCAGTAAGCGTACAAATACTATCGTTTTTCATTTCGTTGCTGTTTATTATTGGCGGGGTCGTAGCTGTTGGTGATTTCACGATCTTCGGTAATCTTAAAAAGGTGACCCCCTAATGATCCCGATCAAAGGCTTTGCAGGGCAGAAAGTGGCCGTTCTGGGGTTGGGCCGCTCCGGCCTGGCCACTGCGCGTGCCCTGCGTGCGGGCGGGGCCGAGCCAGTGTGCTGGGACGACAACCCGGCAGCCCGTGAATCGGCCGAAGGCGAGGGCTTCGCCTGCGCTGACCTGCGCAAGCATGGGGCGTTTGACGACATCGCCTCGCTGATCGTCTCACCGGGCATTCCGCATCTCTATCCCGAACCGAACCCTGTGGTGGCCGCAGCCCTGGACGCTGGCGTGCCGGTGGACAATGACATCGGCCTGTTCTTCCGCTCCTTTGCCGGACCGGAATGGCACAATTACGACACACCGCCGCGCGTGATCGCTGTCACGGGATCGAATGGAAAATCCACAACGGCTGCGCTGATCCATCACATTCTGACCGAGGCCGGACGCGAGGCGCAGCTGGCGGGAAACATCGGGCGCGGGGTTCTGGATATCGATCCGGGCGGTGACGGCTCGGTGGTGGTGCTGGAACTCAGCAGCTATCAGACGGAACTGGCCCGTGCGCTGACCCCAGATGTGGCGGTGTTTACCAATCTCTCGCCCGACCATCTGGACCGTCATGGTGGGATGGGGGGCTACTTCGCGGCCAAACGGCGCCTCTTTGCCGAAGGCGGACCGGATCGTGCGATCATCGGCATTGACGAAACCGAGGGCGCATTTTTGGCGGGACAACTGGCCGAAGGGCCAGCGGATGACCGGGTGATCCGTATCTCGGTTGCGCGCAAACTGACCGGTCCGGGCTGGCAGGTTTTTGCCCGCAAGGGCTTCCTGTCGGAATACCGCAAAGGGCGGCAGGCAGGCTCCATCGACCTGCGCATGATCAAGGGCCTGCCGGGTGCGCATAACCATCAGAACGCTTGTGCGGCTTATGCCGCCTGCCGCTCGCTTGGCCTTGCCCCGCGCGTGATCGAGGATGCGCTACACTCCTATCCGGGCCTGCCACACCGCAGCCAGATCATTGCCGAGACAGATGGGGTCACTTACGTCAACGACTCCAAGGCGACCAATGTCGACAGCGCTTTGAAAGCGCTGACCGCGTTCAAGAATATCCGTTGGATTTGCGGTGGGCTTGAGAAAGAGGGCGGTATCTCAGCCCTGAACGCGGCAGCGGACCGGGTCATCAAGGCTTATGTGATTGGTCGCGAAGCGGCTGGTTTTGCGATGCAGCTTGATGCTGACGCGCAGGTTTGTACCACGATGGAGGCCGCCGTGTCGCAGGCGATGAAGGATGCCGAAGCGGGTGACACCGTGTTGCTGGCGCCGGCAGCGGCCAGCTTCGATCAGTATGACAACTTCGAGCAGCGCGGTGATGACTTTGTCGCCGAGGTTCGAAAAAGGGTGTAGCCGACCTCTGGTTGCAAATGACCGCCGGTTGAGGGAAGCTGGCGGCCTATCAGCTTGACGCGCCATGATTATTGGTTTTTGCCTTGCAGAGTTTCAAAACGAGGTCATGACTATGCCATTCCGTAAACTTTCTATGATCCTGCCTGCCATCCTGGTGGCTGGGGCGTGCACCAACACCGGTGCCAATTACCAACCTATTGTCGATGGTCCAATTGGTCCGAACTACAATGTTGATCTGCAGCAGTGTCAGCAACTGGCCGCGTCGCAGGCGTCCGTTGATGGGTCCACAGCTGGGAACGCTGCCATCGGTGCGGCGGGTGCGGCTGCCGTCACTGGAATCGTTCAGGACAGCAGCGACAATCTGGGTCGTGCAGCTGTTGCAGGCGCGCTTGTGGGTGCCGGTGCGGACGTGATCAACAAGAACCAGAACAAAGAAGTCATCGTGCGCAACTGTATGCGCGGTCGCGGGTATAACGTCGTCGGCTAGGGCCGCGCGATCTCAGGTGTCGGCTAAGGCCGCGCTATCGGAAGTGTCGTTTAGCTTTTGGCGGCAATAGCAACACCAGCAGCATGGCCCGAGGACCATGCCCACTGGAAATTGTAGCCGCCCAACCAGCCGGTGACATCCACCGCTTCGCCAATCGCATAGAGGCCAGGGACATCCTTGGCCTCCATCGTTTTTGAGGACAGATCGTCGGTGTCGATCCCGCCCAGTGTCACCTCAGCCGTGCGATACCCTTCGGTTCCTGACGGCACCAGCCGCCAGTCGGCTAAAGACGCGGCCAATGCAGACAGTTTTGTGTCCGATTGGTCGGCTAGGTTCCCGGACATGGGAATGACCTGACGAAGATGGTCGACAAGACGCGCAGGCAAATGGCGCGCCAGCTCTGTTGTCAACGCCTTGCGGCCCGCGCTCTGTCGTTGGGTGCGCAGAAGATCGAACAGCGGCAGTTCGGGGATCAGATTCACCCGGATCGTTTCGCCTTCGTTCCAGTAAGACGACAGCTGCAACACCGACGGCCCGCTCAGGCCGCGATGCGTGAACAGCAGCGCCTCGTCAAAGCTGGTGCGGTCGTTTGACAACCGTGCGGGCAGGGAAACACCGGACAGGTCCTTGAACCGACCATCCGGGAAGGTGAACGGTACCAGCGCGGCGCGCGTATCGGTCATGCGCAAGCCGAACTGCCCGGCAATGTCATAGGCCAACCCGGTCGCGCCCATCTTGGGGATCGATTTGCCGCCCGTGGCCAGCACCAGATTGGCGCAGGTCAGGTGTTGGCGTTGTCCCTCACGTTCTACCTCCAGCGCAAATCCGCCTTCCTGTTTGCGAAGATCCCTTAGCGAGGTTTGCACCCACAGCTCGGCTCCTGCATTGCCCATCTCGTCCAGCAACATCTGGATGATCTGTTTCGAAGACCCGTCGCAGAACAATTGCCCCAAGGTTTTCTCGTGCCATGGGATGTTGTGCCGACCGACCAGATCGATGAAGTCCCATTGGGTATAGCGCGCCAACGCGGATTTGCAGAAATGCGGGTTCTGCGACAGGAAGTTGCCGGGCCCCGCATACATGTTGGTAAAGTTACAGCGCCCACCGCCCGAGATGCGTATTTTCTCGCCCGGTGCCTTGGCGTGGTCGATCACCAGCACGCGCCCGCCGCAAAAGGCTGCGCACATCATGCCGGCTGCCCCGGCGCCAAGGATGATCGTGTCGTAGGTCATGGGCGGGGGATGGCGTGGATTGGTTCGGATGGCAAGAGGCAGCACGCTGGCAGACCGGGCGTCAGTTCATCAGAAGCGACAGCCTTGTGGTAAACTCCTTTCACGAAGGACCCCAAATCTGTCTATTGCAAAGGAGCGTCCCGCAATGATCATGCGCATTTTCCAAGTCACGGTGCGACCCGGTAAAGAGGCCGAATTCTCGAAATTCTTCCGCGAGACCGCGATACCTTTGATGCAAAACACCGAAGGTATCGTGCAGGTTCTGCCGGGCGCGCCGCGCTCGGATTCGCCGCGCGAATTCAGTTTTGTCATGGTTTGGAACAGCCTGGACGCGCTGAAAGCATTCGTCGGCGAGGATTACACAAGCCCGCATATCGATCCCGCTGAAGCTGAACTGGTCGAATCCAGAACCATCAAGCACTACGATCTTGTTGGTTCGTGATCCAAGACTCTGTTGAAGTTCAAGTGCCAGTTTTCAGATCATTGGTCCTGGGGGTAATTTTGGCAATGGCTCTGTCATCCTACTAGCCCAAACGCAAAATACCCTGTAAACTCTCAATCAGATCCCGAAAACGGGACGTGAACGAGGCAGAGAGTGGCGGTATCTCATGACTGAGATGGTGTATGGCGCGGTCCAGGACCAGCGCGGAGAACCGATTCTACCGAAGTGGTGGCGTACAATTGATCGCTGGACGATGTCCTGCGTTCTGATTCTTTTTACCATCGGGTTGTTGCTGGGGCTGGCCTCATCCCCTCCGCTGGCTGGGCGCAACGGGTTCGATCCTTTCCATTATGTCGAGCGTCAGGCCATCTTCGGCGGATTGGCGCTGATCGCGATGTTGCTGACATCGATGATGTCTCCGACCTTGGTGCGGCGTTTGGCCGTTCTTGGGTTTCTGGCGTCATTTGTGGCGCTGGTCTTTCTGCCGGTCTTCGGGACCGACTTTGGTAAGGGTGCTGTGCGCTGGTATTCGCTGGGCTTCGCCTCGCTGCAGCCGTCCGAGTTCTTGAAGCCCGGTTTCATTGTCGTGGCCGCTTGGCTGTTGGCTGCCTCGCAACAGATTAACGGCCCTCCGGGGCGGATTTGGTCCTTTGCACTGTGTATGGCGATTGTCGGGATGCTGGTGATGCAGCCCGATTTCGGTCAGGCCTGCCTGATCCTGTTCGGTTGGGGTGTGATGTATTTTGTGGCGGGGGCCCCAATGCTTCTGCTCGTCGGCATGGCAGGGGCGGTCGTATTGGGCGGTATGTTTGCCTATTCAAACTCCGAACACTTCGCCCGCCGCATCGATGGCTTCCTGAACCAAGAGGTCGATCCGACCACCCAGTTGGGCTATGCCACCAATGCTATCCGCGAAGGCGGGCTGTTCGGCGTTGGCGTGGGTGAGGGGCAGGTGAAATGGTCTCTGCCCGATGCCCATACCGACTTCATCATTGCGGTTGCGGCCGAGGAATATGGCCTGATCCTGGTGCTGATCATTATTGCGGTGTACTCACTGATCGTGGTGCGGTCTCTGCTTCGCCTGATGCGCGAACGCGACATGTTCATCCGACTGGCCGGCACTGGTCTGGCCTGCATGTTTGGAGTTCAGGCGATGATCAATATGGGTGTCGCCGTGCGCCTGTTGCCCGCCAAGGGCATGACGTTGCCGTTTGTCAGCTATGGCGGGTCGTCCCTGATTGCGGGCGGCATTGCGATTGGCATGTTATTGGCCTTCACCCGAACCCGCCCTCAGGGCGAACTTGGCGATATTTTACGCGGACGAGGATAATGGGGAGCCCTTACCTGTTGATTGCGGCTGGCGGAACCGGGGGCCACATGTTCCCCGCTCAGGCCTTGGCCGAGGCTTTGCTGCAGAAGGGCTGGCGGGTGCGCCTGTCCACCGATCCACGCGGTGCGCGTTATACCGGTGGCTTCCCGGATGCGACCGAGATTACCGAGGTGTCCTCGGCTACCTTCGCGCGCGGCGGTTTGGCAGCCAAGGCGCTGGTCGGCCCAAAGATCGTGGGCGGTGTAACCAGCATGGCGTTCCAGATGATGCGTGATAAGCCCGACGTGGTTGTTGGGTTTGGCGGGTATCCGTCGATCCCTGCGTTGGGCGCGGCAACACTGCTAAAGATCCCACGCATGATCCACGAACAGAACGGTGTGCTGGGCCGTGTGAACAAGCTTTTCGCCACCCGTGTTGCGCAGGTTGCTTGCGGTGTCTGGCCAACGGACTTGCCCGAAGGGGCGCAGGGCGTCCACACCGGCAACCCGGTGCGCGCCGCTGTACTGGACCGCGCTGCCGCCGGATACATCCCGCCCGGCGACTACCCGATGTCGATTTTGGTCATGGGGGGCTCACAAGGTGCGCGTATCCTGAGCGACGTGGTGCCCGAGGCCATTGCCGCCTTGCCTGAAAACATCCGTAACCACATCCGTGTTTCGCATCAGGCGCGGGATGAGGACAGTGCGCGCGTTACAGCGTTCTACAATGATCATGGCATCCGCGCCGAAGTTCAGACCTTTTTCGCTGACGTGCCCCGTCGCATGTCGGATGCACAGTTGGTGATCTCGCGCTCGGGCGCGTCCAGTGTTGCAGATATCTCCGTCATTGGGCGACCCTCGATCCTGGTCCCGTTTGCCGCCGCCGCCGGAGATCACCAAACCGCCAATGCGCGCGGACTGGTACAGGCTGGCGGTGCGATCATGGTCCCCGAAAACGCCCTTGACGTTCACGCATTGACGCATCAAATCACCACGGTTCTGACCAACCCCGAAGCCGCACAGAAAATGGCCCATGCCGCCCTTTCGACCGGTGCCCCCGACGCGACCGAGCGTCTGGTGCATCTTGTCGAACAACTGGCGCAGAAGGAGACCGCATGAATCCTGCAACCAAACTGCCGCAAGACGTAGGACCGATTCACTTTGTTGGGATCGGAGGGATCGGGATGTCCGGGATCGCCGAGGTTCTTCTCAATTTGGGGTACCGGGTGCAGGGCTCGGACCTCAAGACTTCCAAGATCACCGACCGCTTGGCAAGTTTGGGCGCAGAGATTTTTGTCGGACAACGGGCCGAAAACCTGGAAAACGCGGCCGTTGTGGTCGTCTCGACCGCGATCAAACCGGGCAACCCGGAACTGGATGAAGCGCGCGCGCAAGGGCTGCCCGTCGTTCGCCGGGCCGACATGCTGGCCGAGTTGATGCGCTTGCGCTCGAACATCGCCATTGCCGGCACGCACGGCAAGACCACCACGACCACGATGATGGCGGAACTCATGGTGGCGGGAGATTTCGACCCGACTGTAATCAATGGCGGCATCATCCACGCCTATGGCTCGAATGCACGCATGGGGCAGGGCGAATGGATGGTGGTTGAGGCAGACGAGTCCGACGGCTCGTTCAACCGTCTGCCCGCTACCATCGCCATCGTCACCAATATCGACCCCGAGCATATGGAGCACTGGGGCGATTTCGACAGATTGCGGGACGGTTTCCACGAGTTTGTTTCGAACCTGCCATTCTATGGCCTCGCTGTCTGCTGCACTGACCATGCCGAGGTTCAGGCTCTGGTTGGTCGTATCGCCGACCGCCGCGTGCGCACCTATGGGTTCAATGCACAGGCCGATGTGCGGGCGGAAAACCTGACCTACAAAGGCGGTGTCGCCCATTTCGACATTCACCTGCAATACGAAGACAAGGTGATCGAAGGCTGCACCCTGCCGATGCCCGGTGATCATAACGTCTCGAACGCGCTGTCTGCTGTGGCTGTCGCGCGCCATCTGGGTATGAAAGCGACTGAAATTCGCGAGGCCCTGGCCAATTTTGGCGGGGTCAATCGGCGCTTCACCAAGGTTGGAGAAGTTGACGGTGTCACCATCATCGATGACTACGGCCATCATCCGGTCGAAATCGCTGCTGTCCTAAAGGCTGCGCGCCAAGCGACCGAAGGCCGCGTCATCGCCGTTCACCAACCTCACCGCTACTCACGCCTGTCCAACCTGTTCGACGATTTCTGCACCTGCTTTAACGACGCCGATGTCGTGGCCATCGCTGATATCTTCGCGGCTGGTGAAGAGCCGATCGAAGGGGCCTCCCGCGACGATCTGGTGCAGGGGTTGATCCGCCATGGCCACCGCCACGCACGGGCGCTGTTGGACGAAAACGATCTTGAGCGCTTGGTGCGGGAACAGGCCCGTCCAGGAGACATGGTCGTTTGCCTTGGGGCCGGTACGATCAGCGCCTGGGCCAATGCTCTGCCCGAGAGACTGTTAAGAAAACAAGCTGTTTGACATTCCGGTCCATTGGTGTGCAACCATAGGGTGAACCAACCTGCTACCCGCCATCACCGACCTTAGGAGGGGAAATGGATTATTCCGTAATCTTTGCGGCCCTCTGGGTGATCTGTGCGACCGTTGTGGCGATGCTGCCGATGCGGCTGCAATTCCCTCCGGGGATCGTCCTTTTAATCTGCGCGCCGGTTCTGATCGTTTGGTTGGGATATGGCCATGGCTGGGTTTGGTCTGTTCTTGCCTTTGGTGGCTTCGTGTCGATGTTCCGCAACCCGATCCGTTATTACTGGCGCAAATGGACGGGCCGAGAGGTGGCAGAATGAGCTGGTCCCTCGCTCTGGCCGCTCTTTGGGGCTTGTCTGCAAATATCCTTGCGATGATCCCCAGCAAGGATAACCACTGGACACGGGCTTACATCCTGATCGCCGTGGGAATCCCGATCCTGGGCTATGTCACGTACCAGCACGGCCCGTGGATCGGCCTGTTGGTGCTGGGGATGGGCATGTCAATGCTGCGCTGGCCGATGATTTACCTGACCCGTTGGACAAAGACAAAAATGCAGGGCATGAAGGCGGCCAGTAAGTAACGGTCGTTTTCAGGAGGCTCCATGGTCGACATCGCCACTTTCGCTTATCTGCCGCTCATTTCTTTGATCCTTGGCGCTGTTGCCGGGTTTGTTGCTGGGCGTTGGATCGGAATCAGGGGTTTGTTATGGCTCATCGGCCTGACCTCGGCTGGTGCCTTGGTGCTGATCGTAATGCTGGCGGGCGTCGGAACAGGTGAAGAGGAACAGGCATTCGGACCCTTCGTCTGGCTGACCGGCTCGGTCCTGCCCTTCCTGCTTGCTGTGATCGCCGGCGGCGTTGGCGGGCGCGGGCTGGCCGCAAAGTCAAACGCATGAGCAACCTGCCTGAAGTTCGGGGGCGCCTGAACTCGGCACGCCCGCTGAACGACCTCACCTGGCTGCGTGTTGGCGGCCCGGCGGACTACCTGTTCCAACCTGCCGACCTCGAAGACCTGCAGGCGTTTCTGCGTGATCTTCCGTCAGATGTTCCTGTCTTCCCAATGGGGGTTGGTTCGAACCTGATCGTGCGGGATGGTGGCCTGCGCGCTGTGGTGATCCGG
The DNA here is from genome assembly GCF_001238295.1 of Ruegeria sp. 6PALISEP08. Classification (GTDB taxonomy): domain Bacteria; phylum Pseudomonadota; class Alphaproteobacteria; order Rhodobacterales; family Rhodobacteraceae; genus Ruegeria. Next base: position 291,782 of record NZ_LGXZ01000002.1, on the reverse strand, counting down.
TTGGGGCGTGGGTTCAACAGGATTGAGGTCGACGGAACCACCGTCACTGCCGGGTCTGCCGCGCTGGATGCCCATGTGGCACGCAAGGCAGCGGATGCGGGGGTGGACCTTACGTTTCTGAGGACCATCCCCGGCTCGATCGGTGGGGCAGTGCGGATGAACGCGGGATGCTATGGCAGCTACACAGCGGATGTGCTGCAAAAGGCCACCATTGTCACAAGGTGCGGTGAGGTTCTGAACCTCACGCCGGATGACCTAAATTTCCGCTATCGGCAAACAGACCTGCCCGAAGGAGCAGTGTTAGTTTCCGCCACGTTTGAAGGCCCGTCGGGCAGTCCCGAAGACCTCCATGCCCGCATGGAAGCGCAGCTGAAAAAGCGCGACGAAACCCAGCCGACCAAGGACCGTAGCGCAGGGTCGACCTTTCGCAACCCGGCGGGGTTTTCCTCGACAGGTCAGGCGGATGACGTGCATGATCTTAAGGCGTGGAAAGTGATCGACGATGCAGGGATGCGTGGCGCGACGCTTGGCGGTGCGCAGATGAGTCCCAAACACTCGAATTTCCTGATCAATACTGGAACCGCCACCGCTGCTGACCTTGAGGGTCTGGGTGAAGAAGTGCGAAAAAAGGTTTACGAAACAAGCGGCATCACGCTAGAGTGGGAAATCATGCGGGTCGGAGATCCGCTGAAAGAATAAAGCCCCAACCGTCAGACCAATAACAGGCAAATTCAGGCGACGGATCAAAGGCATAAACGCAGTACGGACCAAGACATAAGGTCCGGGGACATTGAGGCGCACGTTGGGTATGTCGAGCAGGACAAACCCCAAAGTGGTGGTATTGATGGGTGGACCCTCGGCGGAACGCGAGGTGTCTCTCAGTTCTGGGCGCGAATGCGCAGCCGCCCTTGTGGGAGAAGGTTTTGAAGTGGTCGAGCTGGACGCAGGTCCCGACCTCTATGCGCGCCTTTTGGACATCAAGCCTGATGTGGTTTTCAATGCCCTGCATGGCCGCTGGGGTGAAGACGGTTGCGTTCAGGGTCTGCTGGAATGGATGCGGATTCCCTATACGCACTCTGGCGTGCTGGCCTCGGCCCTGGCGATGGACAAACAGCGTAGCAAGGAAGTGTATCAGGCCGTAGGGCTGCCCGTAGTTCCCAGTTTGATCGTTCCGAAAACTGCAGTGATCGAAGCGCACGTGCTGGAACCGCCTTACGTGGCCAAGCCGAACAACGAAGGCTCCAGCGTCGGCATCTACATCGTGCACGAAAACGCTAACGGCCCGCCGCAATTGTCTGAAGACATGCCCGATCAGATCATGGTCGAAAAATACGTGGCAGGGCGCGAACTGACCGTGACCGTGATGGGCGACCGCGCCCTGACCGTGACCGAGATCATGATTGATGGCGGTTGGTACGATTATGATGCCAAGTACAAGCCCGGCGGGTCTTGGCATGTGCTGCCCGCTGATATTCCGCAAGACATCTTCGACCGCTGCATAGACTACGCAGGGCGGGCGCATGATGCCTTGGGATGTAGGGGCGTCAGCCGTACCGATTTTCGGTGGGATGACAGCATGGGCGCCGATGGTCTGTTTCTGCTGGAGACCAACACTCAACCCGGCATGACGCCTACATCGCTGGCCCCGGAACAGGCCGCCCATCTGGGCATGACATTCGGCCAGCTTTGCGCCTGGATGGTGGAGGACGCCACATGCGACCGCTGACCGCCAGCCGTTCGTTGGAAATCCATCGGTCCAAACCCCTTTCGGGGCCGGATGCTGATTTCGCCTCGGCGGACACAGAACCGCATGAGACCGAGCCGCTTTTGCGCCTGCGTGGGGCACGGGTGTTTTCACGCACTGCGCGCCGCAGCGATCCGGCGCCTTCGCGTCTCAGCTATCGGCTCCAGCGATGGATGCTGACGCCGGGCATTCGCATGGGCGTCAAAGTGGGCCTGCCGCTCTGCGCCTTTGCGGCAGCCGTAGGGCTTTACTTCGCCTCGGAAGAGCGCCGCGAGGCTGTCATGGCCTTTGCCGCCGATATCCGCACCTCGATTCAGGACCGCCCCGAATTCATGGTCAATCTGATGGCCATCGATGGGGCAGGGACCAGCCTGTCCGAGGATATTCGCGAGGTTGTGCCTCTGGATTTCCCGATCAGTTCCTGGGATCTGGACGTCGAGCATATGCGCGACACGATCACTGGGCTGGACCCGGTGAAATCCGCAACCGTGCGCATCCGCCCGGGCGGCATCCTGCAAGTGGATGTGGTCGAGCGGCAACCCGTGATCGTCTGGCGCACCCGCGATGGGTTGGAACTGCTGGATGAAACCGGAGCCCATGTCAAGGAAACCCCCTCGCGCAAGGATCATGTTGACCTGCCGTTGATTGCGGGCAGGGGCGCGGATGCCCATGTGGCTGAAGCGCTCGAGCTATTCCGGACTTCGCGCAGCCTGGGCAATCGCGTGCGCGGGCTTGTACGTGTGGGCGAACGGCGCTGGGATCTGGTTCTGGACCGCGGTCAGCGCATCATGCTGCCGACCGACCGCCCGGTGCGCGCGCTGGAGCGCGTGCTTGCTGTGAACGAAGTGCAGGACCTTCTGGAACGCGACGTGGCCGTGGTGGATATGCGCCTTGGCCAGCGTCCAACCATCCGAATGACCAAAGCCGCCAGCGAAGACTGGTGGAATACAAAAGTGAATGTGAGTAACGGGCAGTAACGACAATGATGACCGATCTTTATCAGTCCCAACGTGCCATGCGGCAGATGCGGCGGCAGGCTTTACAACGCGGTGTGATCGCTATTCTGGATGTGGGCAGTTCCAAGATTGCCTGCCTTGTCTTGCGTTTTGACGGCACTGGCCGACTGAGTGAAGACAACACCATCGGCTCGATGGCCGGTCAGACTGGGTTCCGCGTCATCGGAGCGGCGACCACGCGCTCTCGCGGAGTGCAATTTGGCGAAGTCACCGCCATGCAGGAAACCGAACGCGCCATTCGCACCGCGCTGCAGGCGGCGCAGAAAATGGCCGATATCCGTGTTGATCACGTGATTGCATGTTTCTCTGGGGCCAACCCTCGCTCATACGGGTTGGACGCGCAGGTGGACCTTGACGGTCAGCTTGTGTCCGAGGCCGAGGTTGGACGCGTTTTGAACGCTTGCGACGTGCCCGATTACGGCGAAGGACGCGAAGTACTGCATGCGCAACCAGTGAACTTTGCGCTGGACAACCGTTCTGGCCTGATTGATCCGCGCGGACAGATGGGCCAAAGCCTTGCGGTCGATATGCATATGCTGACTGTCGATGCGACGGCGATCCAGAACATCGTGCGCTGTATCAAGCGCTGTGACCTTGAGCTGGCAGGCATTGCCAACTCAGCCTATGTTTCGGGCGTTTCAGCGTTGGTCGAAGATGAACAAGAGCTTGGCGCAGCCTGTATCGATATGGGCGGTGGCACCACCAGCGTGTCGATCTTCATGAAAAAACACATGATCTACGCGGATTGCGTCGGCATGGGCGGCGATCATGTGACCAGCGACATTTCGATGGGTCTGGGTGTGCCCGCGGCAGTGGCCGAACGGATCAAAACCTTCAATGGGGGCGTTCACGCCACCGGGGCCGATGACCGGGACATGATCGACATTGGTGGCGACACGGGCGACTGGGAACATGACCGTCGCACTGTCAGCCGGGCCGAGCTGATCGGAATCATGCGTCCGCGCGTCGAAGAAATTCTGGAAGAGGTCCGAGTGCGGCTGGATGCCGCCGGGTTCGAACATATGCCAAGCCAACAGATCGTTCTGACCGGGGGCGGCAGTCAGATCATGGGGCTGGACGGGCTTGCTACCCGCATTCTGGGGCAGCGCGTGCGCCTGGGACGCCCGCTGCGTGTACATGGCCTGCCGCAATCGGCAACGGGCCCTGCGTTTTCCTCCGCCGTGGGTCTCAGCCTGTTTGCGGCCCACCCGCAGGATGAATGGTGGGACTTCGAGATCCCAGTCGACACCTATGCTGCGCGCCCGTTCAAGCGCGCCGTGCGGTGGTTTCGTGATAATTGGTAAACATCTGCGAGGGGCCGCGCTGAGCGTTGCCCTGCTGCCCGGCTGGGCCATGGCCCAGAGCATGATCACGCCGGACGCATTTCTGGATGCGGCTGTTGGCAAAACACTTATGTTTTATGAGATTCGCAGTGGAGAACTGGTCGGGACCGAGCAATTTCTGAACCGCCACGTCTCGGTTTGGCGGGAAGAAGGGCGTGGCTGTGTTTATGGGCAAATTACCACGCCAAACGGTCAGATCTGCTTTCTCTATGACAACGACCCGGATGGAATTCCTGTCTGTTGGTGGCCCTTCTTGCACCAAGACCGCCTGATGGTGCGGCTCGCCTCCTTCGCGGACGGAGAGATTCAAGAAGTGCGCAGCATTACGGAAAGCAGCTTGAACTGCCCAAATGCCCCGACCAGTTGAAAAATCCGGTTGCGGCAGGACGATTTATCACTCAAGATATCCACAAGGCCCGTCAGAGGTCTCGCGGCAGGACCTGAGCAGTTTTCCGCAGTGTGAATGACGATCTATCAGAGCGTGAAGGGTAGCAAGACCTTCGCGGCCTGTCGGGTGTCTTGTGATGATCGCCGATGTTTCCGCTACATCTGGCAGAGCCTGCAAAATGCCGCCGGTTCGTGCCTTATTTCCTCCATATTTTGTGGTGAAACGCGATTTTTGACGTGACCTTTTCGCATCATCCGGCTAGAATCGTCCAAGGATAGGTAAGAAAAACACCGCTTTGGCGGGACAAAAATACAGGCGGACAGAGCATGACATTGAATCTTTCGATGCCCGGGCACGACGAACTGAAGCCTCGGATTACAGTATTTGGCGTTGGCGGTGCAGGCGGGAACGCTGTCAATAACATGATTGAGAAACAGCTGGACGGTGTCGACTTTGTGGTCGCCAACACCGACGCGCAAGCACTGCAGCAAAGTCAGTCCTCGGCACGTGTGCAACTGGGCGTGAAAGTCACCGAAGGTCTGGGGGCAGGGGCCCGTCCGACCGTGGGGGCTGCTGCTGCCGAAGAGAGCATTGAACAGATCGTCGATCATCTGGCAGGGGCCCATATGTGCTTCATCACTGCCGGTATGGGCGGTGGCACCGGCACCGGCGCCGCACCGATCATCGCACAAGCCGCCCGTGAACTGGGCGTTCTGACCGTTGGTGTTGTCACCAAACCTTTCCAGTTCGAAGGGGCCAAGCGGATGCGTCAGGCCGAAGACGGTGTTGAAGCGCTGCAGCAGGTTGTCGACACGCTGATCATCATCCCCAACCAGAACCTGTTCCGCCTGGCCAATGAGAAAACCACCTTTACCGAGGCGTTCTCGATGGCGGACGACGTTCTGTACCAAGGGGTTAAGGGGGTGACGGACCTGATGGTGCGTCCGGGCCTGATCAACCTCGACTTTGCCGACGTTCGCGCGGTGATGGACGAAATGGGCAAGGCGATGATGGGCACCGGTGAAGCGACCGGTGAAGATCGCGCTGTTCAGGCGGCGGAAAAAGCCATTGCCAACCCGCTGTTGGACGAAATCAGCCTCAAGGGCGCGAAGGGCGTGCTGATCAACATCACTGGCAGCCACGACCTGACCCTGTTCGAACTGGACGAAGCCGCCAATCGTATTCGCGAGGAAGTGGATCCAGAAGCGAACATCATTGTCGGGTCGACTCTGGACACAGTGATGGAAGGTGGAATGCGCGTATCGGTCGTTGCCACCGGCATCGACGCCAGCGAAAAATCCGCAGATGTGCCTGTTGCGCGCCGCTCGATGTCCGAGCCGCTGACCCGCACCGTTTCCGCGGAAGAGCACGTTCAGGAAGAAGCGCCTGTTGCAGCAGAAGTGGCAGATGCGGCGCCTCAGATGGAAGAAACCCGCGAACCTTCGCTGTTTGAGGCCGCAGAAGAGCCTGCGCAACCGCAGTTCCAACCGCGTGACGAGCGTGAGAGCGACGACCTGCCACCTCCGGCTTACCAGCCGCGCGTGGCCGAATTCGAGCCTCAGCCCGAGCATATCGAACATGCGCCCGAAAGCTATGTCGCGCCACGCGGGCATCAGGCCGCAGGCACACCGTCGCCCGAAGCGCTCCAACGTTTGCAGGCGGCGGTTCAAAAGGTTCCTTCAGCGCCGCAACGCCCGGCTGCGCCGCGTCAGCCCGAGATTGGTTCGCAGCCTGAACCTGAAGAACGCTCGCGTTTTGGCTTCAATCGACTGATTGATCGGATGACCGGCCATGCTGCGGATACACCGGCGCAAGCACCACGTCAGCAGCCCGTTTTGCGCCAGTCCGAAGCCACCGCACCGGCCCAGGATGAGGCCGACCCGGAACAGGATCGTATTGAAATTCCCGCCTTCCTGCGCCGTCAAGCCAACTGATCGCGGTAACAAAATCCACTCACAGGGCCGCTTCTCAGCGGCCCTTTATTGTTTGAAAATGGTATCTTACGAAGATGTAAGCAGGGTTTTGCCGATCTGTTACATACATGTTTCATTCGGTTACAAAGAGTGAGTTGAGCCTTGACGCAGGCTTCCTTAACTGAGTGTCCAACACAGCCCTCGCAGGCTGGACACTGCTCACCGAGGCCCATTTTGCAACATACGCTCAAATCTCCGGTCACGTTCAAAGGCGTTGGGCTGCACGGCGGCCAACCCGCCACCATGGTTCTCAAGCCCGCTGCCGTCGGTCACGGAATCTGGTTCAAACGGACGGATATTCATCTGGGCGATGCAATGATCCCTGCTATCTACCATGCGGTCGAGCGTACGCCGCTCTGCACCCGCCTGGTAAATGAGGCGGGTGTATCGGTCTCCACCATCGAACATATCATGGCTGCGCTGGCCGGTTGTGGTGTCCACAACGCGTTGATCGAGATTGACGGTCCCGAAGTTCCGATTATGGATGGGTCGTCGATCGATTTCGTGCGCGGAATCATGGCCAAGGGCGTGCGCCGCCAGGCCAGCCCGGTTCTAGCCTATGAAGTTCTGAAACCCGTGACCGCGTCACGCGAAGGCGCAGACGCCAGCATCGTGCCTGCGGACGGCCTGATCATCGACTTCCACATCGATTTCGAAGACAGCGCCATCGGCAGCCAGACGAAAACGCTGGATATGCGCAACGGTTCTTTTGCACGCGAACTCAGCGATTGCCGTACGTTCTGCCGTCGCACCGATGTCGAAGCCATGCGTGCCAACGGTCTGGCCTTGGGTGGTACGCTGGACAATGCCGTTGTTGTTCAGGGCGACGAGGTGCTGACGCCCGGCGGCTTCCGCCGTGCGGACGAAGCTGTGCGTCACAAGATGCTGGATGCACTGGGCGATCTTTATCTGGCAGGTGGTCCGATTCTGGGCCACTTCACCGGTAACAAGTCGGGCCATTCCCTGACCAACACCTTGTTGCGCAACCTGTTTGAAACGCCGGGTGCCGTGCGTCCGGTTCTGTGCACGCCGCAACAGGCCGCACGACTGCCGGGGCAAGGGTTGATCGTGAACGAAATTCCCGAAGTTGCCTGAGCCGATCAACTCTGACGACATTTACGCCAGAAGTTGCATAAGGCGTTTTGCACCGGAATTTTCTGTGCTAGACCATGGCTCAATTCGGGGCGAGCCCCATTAAGTAAGACGACAAGGATGGGCGGTATGGTTGGCAGCAAAGCGGCAGTCAGGTTCGCAGGTGCGATTCTTCTGGCAGCAGTTTTGACAGCATGCAGTAGCAAAGGCGCTGACCGCGATCAGAATCTGGAAGGGTTCACGCCCGAGCAGATTTTTACGCGTGGTGAATACGAACTGTCGCAGAATCGCTCGGACGATGCAGCGTGGTACTTCTCGGAAGTCGAACGTCTGTATCCTTATTCCGATTGGGCCAAACGCGCGCTGATCATGCAGGCGTTTTCATTCCATTCGGACAAGAACTACGAAGAAAGCCGGGCCGCAGCGCAGCGCTATATCGACTTCTACCCGACGGATGAAGACGCAGCCTACGCGCAATACCTGCTGGCGCTCAGCTACTATGACCAGATCGATGAGGTTGGTCGCGATCAGGGCCTGACCTTCCAGGCGCTGCAATCGTTGCGCACTGTGATCGAGGTCTACCCTGACAGCGAATACGCCACCTCGGCGGTTCTGAAATTCGATCTGGCTTTCGACCATCTTGCCGGCAAGGAGATGGAGATTGGGCGCTATTACCTGCGTCAGGATCACTACATCGCGGCGATCAACCGATTCCGCGTTGTCGTCGAAGACTTCCAGACCACCTCTCATACCGCCGAAGCGCTGTATCGTCTGGTCGAGGCTTATCTGTCCCTCGGCCTGCTGGATGAAGCGCAGTCTGCGGGGGCAATCCTTGGATATAACTATCAATCCACGGAATGGTATGACGATGCCTATAAGCTGCTGACCTCGCGCGGGCTGAAACTCAAGAGCCGTGGAAACAACTGGCTGAACACGATCTATCGTCAAACCATCAAAGGTGAGTGGTTGTAATCGCCATGGCCTTTGGTCTGGGACGCTAACGACCGGATGCTACGCGCCCTTGATATCCGCGACATGCTGATCATCGATCGGTTGGAGCTGACGTTCCAACCGGGGCTGAACGCGTTGACGGGCGAGACCGGTGCGGGCAAGTCGATTCTTCTGGATTCGCTGGGTTTCGTGCTGGGCTGGCGCGGACGGGCCGAATTGGTGCGGCAAGGTTCTGCACAGGGCGAAGTTGTCGCCGAGTTTGAACTCTCCACCGACCATCCAGCTCATGCGATTCTGGCCGAAGCTGGCCTCCCGGGTGGTGAAGAACTGATTCTGCGCCGCGTCAACACCGCCGAGGGGCGCAAGACTGCTTGGGTCAATGACCGCCGCTGCTCGGGCGAGGTATTGCGGGCGCTCTCCGAGACTCTGATCGAACTGCACGGCCAGCATGACGACCGAGGGCTGCTGAACCCGCGCGGTCACCGGGCGATGCTGGACGACTTCGCCGGGGTCTCGGACCAACTGGCCAAGGTCCGCGCGGCCTGGACTGAAATGTCGCGCACACGCAAAGCCCTGGCTGAGACAGAGGCCGCTCTGGCGGTTGTCCGCAGCGAAGAAGAATTCCTGCGCCACGCTGTGGCCGAACTGGACCAGTTGGATCCACAACCCGGTGAAGACGCCGAACTGGATGCTCGCCGCCGCATGATGCAAGGGGCCGAGCGTATCCGCGACGAAGTTGCGCGTGCCTTTGCCTTGCTGTCCGGCGATGGGGCCGAAGGGGCGATGTCCGACGCCATCCGCTGGCTGGAAGGTGCGTCTGACAATGCGGGTGGCCAATTGGAGGATCCGATTGCCGCGTTGGGGCGTGCAATGATCGAACTGGGTGAGGCGCAGGACGGTGTAAACGCCTGCCTTCAGGCGTTGGACTTCAACCCGGCGGAACTGGAACAGGCCGAGGAACGCCTGTTTGCCATCCGTGCGCTGGCCCGCAAGCATGACGTGACTCCGGATGAGCTGGGGGTTTTTGCCGAAACGCTGCGCGATCGCCTGAATCGCTTGGATGCAGGTGATGCCGATCTGGCAGATAAACGTGCAGCCGTGGACACGGCGAAGGCTGCCTATGAGACTGTCGCCGCCGCGCTCAGCGCAGCCCGTACTGCCGCAGCAGGGCGGTTGGACACGGCCGTCATGGCCGAACTCGCCCCACTCAAGATGGAACGCGCTGTGTTCGAAACCGAAGTCACCCCGTCTGAGCCGGGCCCCGAGGGCACCGACGCGGTGGCCTTCACCGTGGCCACCAATCCCGGTGCTCCGGCAGGGCCGCTGAACAAGATCGCTTCGGGGGGCGAGCTCAGCCGCTTTCTGCTGGCGCTCAAGGTCTGCCTGACAGGGGATGACAGCGCCCGTACGATGATTTTTGACGAGATCGACCGCGGTGTTGGCGGCGCTACGGCGGATGCGGTTGGACGCAGGCTGGCATCGCTGGCACAGGGCGGGCAGGTGCTGGTTGTCACCCATTCCCCCCAAGTGGCCGCCCGCGCCGCGCATCACTGGCGTGTGCAGAAACATGTGACAGAGGGGCAAACCCTGTCCACCGTTATTCCCTTGGCCGAACCGGACCGTGTGGACGAGATCGCGCGCATGGTGGCAGGCGACAGCATAACCGAAGAAGCGCGCGCTGCCGCCCGGGCCTTGCTGCAGACCTGACGTGCCTATGGCGTGAATTGATGCTCACACTGTCGCTATCTCACTTTTATATGGGCGCTCCGTGGCTTACTAAGGTGTAAGTGATGATCCCCGAGGGCCAATGACCCAATCGACCCGCACCGTTCTGCGCAACCAGTTCAATCAGGCTCTGGCCGCGATCAAGGATGCGTGGCGGGTGATGCTGCATCGGGGTCCAAGCCAGATCCAGTTCTGGTTCATCGCACTGGCCATCGGTATCGCTGCAGGGTTCATGGCGCTTGGTTTCCGTAAAGCCATCCGAGGCTTGCAGGCTTATCTTTATGACACCGATGATATCCTGCTGCTGCACAGCCATGCCGAAAAACTACCCTGGTTCATGGTCCTGATCATTCCCATCATCGGTGGTCTGGTTGTGGGCGTGATCTTGAACCAGTTCACCAATGACGGGCGTGTACGGTCCGTAGCTGATGTCATCGAAGGCTCTGCGGTCACTGACGGGCGAGTCGAGGTCAAGGCGGGCATCGCTTCGTTTTTTGCTTCGCTGATCACGCTCAGTTCCGGGGGGTCAACAGGGCGCGAAGGCCCTGTGGTGCATATGGCCGGTGTCATCTCCACATGGGTCAGCAACCGCATTCACGCGGATGGGATCACGGGCCGCGACCTGCTGGGCTGTGCGGTCGCAGCCGCCGTATCAGCCAGCTTCAACGCACCCATCGCCGGGGCTTTGTTCGCGCTCGAGGTTGTGCTGCGCCATTTTGCGGTTCATGCCTTTGCACCAATCGTCATCGCCTCGGTTGCCGGAACGGTGATCAACCGGCTGGAATATGGCGACGTTACCGAATTCACACTGGAGACGCCGGGATCGCTGCAATTCTATGTCGAGCTTCCGGCATTCCTGATCCTTGGCCTGATCTGCGGCTTTGTCGCACTGCTGCTGATGCGGTCAATCTTTTTTGCCGAGGATATCGGCAGCCATATCCAGAACCGCCTGTCCATCCCGGCTTGGCTGCGCCCGGCGGTGTCTGGCGCGATGCTGGGGCTGATGGCAATCTGGTTCCCGCATATCATCGGCGTGGGGTATGAGACGACAATTCGCGCCCTGACCGGTGATTTAGTGCTGACCACGGCCATTCTGTTTGCGGTGACCAAGACAGTTGCGGTGGCGATTACCATGGGCGGGCGCATGGGGGGTGGGGTGTTCTCTCCTTCTCTGATGGTAGGTGCGCTGACGGGACTGGCCTTTGGTCTGATCGCCACAGGGTTGTTGCCGGATGTCTCCGGCACCCACACGCTTTATGCCTTTGCCGGAATGGGTGCTGTAGCTGCGGCGGTTCTGGGCGCCCCTATCTCAACCACACTGATTGTTTTTGAACTGACTGGTGACTGGCAGATCGGTCTTGCCGTGATGGTGACGGTTTCCATGTCCACGGCACTGGCCTCGCGTCTTGTGGACCGGTCTTTCTTCCTGACACAGCTGGAACGGCGTGATGTTCATCTGGCTGCCGGACCGCAGGCTTACCTTTTGGCCATGCTGCGCGCCGGGGCGGTGATGCGCCCCATCGGCGATCCGCGTTCGATTACAAAGGAACAGGCCCTGGAATTGATCGAGCAGGGCATGTGCATTCAAGCCAGCGCCACGTTGGAAGCCGCGATGCCCTATTTTGCTCATGATGACATCCCTTGTATCCCGGTTGTCATTATCGAATCGGATGGATCAGAGACGCCCGTAGGGGCGCTCTATCACGTTGACGCGCTCAAGGCGTATAACCGAGCTTTGGCTGCAACGGCGGCAGAGGAGCATTCCTAAGCGTTACCCGCCATAAACGCTGGCGGCATCTCCCAAGTAATTGTCCCATGCAAACCAGTACGAGATATGACCTGCAACCCGCGACAAGCGCGTGCCATCCGGTCCGATCAACGCGTCTTCGGTCACGGTCCAGCTTTGACCCGCGCCATCCTGCAAACCGCTTTGCGTAGCTTTGAACGTATGGCCCTTGCGCTCATAGGCGCGCACGCTGCGTTCCTTTGGATCGCCGATCAGAACAAGCGGTGTCTGCGCAATGGCGTCATTGATCACCGGCTTGCTTTCAAATGCCTTCAGCGGCCAGGCCCGCGCGGCCCCGAACTGACGCACGGCAAAAATGTAGTCTTTCTGCCGATGTCGTGACTCTTCCACTACAGCGGGGAACATCAACTCGCTTGAGGCGAAATAATCCCGGTACACAACCCCCGAGCCATAGTTGCGTCGATGCCCGGTGTTCAGCGACAGGACGCGCGTTTTGGGGTGCGAATTTTTCCAGCTGTCCCACGTTGTGATCACCACCGGGCGCTGTTTCAACGCGATCCCGCTGTTCACCAAGGGCCCCACAACAGGTTTGCCGGTGTATTGATTCCACAGCGAATGTGTCTCGCGATCAAACATCAGCTTGTTCGACCGATAGAGGAAACCTGACGAGCCGAAAACGAACGGTTTTCGTCGCCCCGAAACCTGTGTTTCAAACAAGATACCCGATCCACAGAGCGTGCAATAAGCGAGCGCTACGGGCACACCGCCGATCACCTCGTTGAACATCTCGTGCCACCCCATAATCCGAAGCGGATAGGCACGCTCATCCCCGTTGATGGCCACGCCAAAAACAAGATCGTCGCCTTTCAGATATCCGGCATTCGAAGGCGAGATAAGGGTCGGGTTGTCCAGCGAAGGAATGCCATCCTTATGCACCCCGCCCCACGCGATTTCTTCCAGCCGTATCTTCATCCGGTCGCGTTGCAGATATTCTGGCCGCAGGAACACATCGAAGTTCGGATCGATCTGCAGCAGAACTTCGCGTTTGAACGGGATCAGCGAGGGGTGGGGGACAATCTGCGAGTTCCGTTCTTGCCACAGCATCCACTCGAACCAGTCGTTACCATAGCGCTGTCCGGTCAGGGCCTCCATCACCTCGACAATCTCATCCCGTCGGCGATCTGCATAGCGCATCGCGGTCAACAACCCGGGAACAACGTCCGGCTGGTCGCGATCCCTGAGGTAAGCCATCTGGTCCTCAAACGCGGTCCGGCGCCCGTCCAGTGTGCTGCGCAATGCCTCTAGAACCGGATCCTGCTGCGCCCACAGCATGCCGGGTGCAAGTGCACCGGCCCCAATCAGCCCTGTAAAACCGCGACGTGAAATCGACATGAGACCCTCCGGTAGTACCCGAAGGAAGTGTGCCGTAAATACCGCTCACTTGCATACCACAGATGCGTGAGGAGGGTTCCGACGTAAGATCCGTGGCCAAGTAAAAAAGAACCGGCCGGTTGATTGATGAGGTTTTTCTGGAAACGGCTGCTGGCCGACTGAGCTTTCGTGCGAACAAAGTTGCCCCAATTCTGCCAGCCAAAGATCAGCCAGGTTTTTCGCCTAACGCGTCATTCACTGCTCCGCTCGATTGATTTTCGTTGACGCGAATAATGCGGACAAGCGAGGTTTAAGAAACAGTTCGCATCATCTGAATGTGAGAATTCATGCGTGTATTCATCTTTCTTCTTCTTCCTATCCTGTTTGTCGGGATGATTGCGTTTCTGATTCTTGGTTTGAAACCGCCAAGCAGCATAAGGCTTGCGACCGGTGTGAGCGGAGGGGGCTATTGGCAGATCGGGCAACTTTACAAAGCAGAACTGGCCCGAGACGGCATTCACATTGATTTGGTTGAGACCGCAGGTTCTGTAGAGAACATAGAGAAGCTTGTTTCCGGTGACGTCGATGTCGCGTTCGTTCAAGGTGGTCTCGATCTTCCTCAAGATGGTGACTTGCATTCGTTGGGAGCCATTTTTCTTGAACCAATGGTGGTGTTTCGCGGAAAGCCAAACTCAATCGGTGGAAATGCAGGGAAATGGGAGGGCATCCGTCTTGCCGCTGGGGTAGAAGGGTCGGGAACCCGCGCGGCTGCCATTTCCCTGATCGAAGCGGCAGAGCTTGAGGACACGGGAATCACGCTGGTAGATGCGGGTGGCTCAGAAGCCATCGATGCGCTCTATTCAAACGAAGCTGATGCAGCTTTGTTTGTCGCACCTCTGGATGCGCCCTATTTGATGGACGCGATTTTTGATCCTAACATAAACTTCGTCCCTATGGCTTTGGTCGACGCGCTTGCACTAAAGCTCCGAGGGGCGAGTTCGGTGACCGTGCCTGCTGGGTCGATCACTCTTGATCCTCCAAGACCGCCCGAGGATGTAAAGATCCTTGCATTGAGGGCATCAATGATTGCCGGGCCTGATCTGCACCCGGCCGTCGCAGATCGGCTGGTTACCGCAGCTAAGATCATTCATGGACAGCCCGACATACTGCAGGGTTCAAGGGAATACCCGAAAACGGAGTCTCCGCCGGCTCCATTAAACGAAGTTGCTGAGGAACTGATAAACTCCGGACCAAACTTTTTGCATTCCATTTTGCCCTATTGGATTGCTGCGCAGTTTGGTCGTGTTCTTTTGTTACTGTTGCCTTTACTTTTCCTCGCACCGCTTTTGCGGATCGTTCCATCCGGGTATGTGTGGTTCCAGAAACGCCGTGTCTGGCGTTTTTATCAGCGGATCGCAGCGCTTGAGGAAGAGTTGGGGCAGGCTCGGACGCTAAGCGACGTGGATGCAGTGGCGGAAAGCATCGAAGAGCTGGACACCAGCATTGCCAACCTCAAGTTACCGCTTGCTTACCGTCAAGGTGCATATGACGCGCGATTGCATATCGGTTTAATTCGACAAGAGATCACGCGCCGCAGAGCAGCCGAACAAGAGCCCAAACCGGTCGCGGGCTTCTGATTCAAACCAGTTCGCCTCATAACCAACAGGTCAACTGCGGCCCACAATGTGTCTCAGGCTGCGCTAGATCTGCTCCACCTTCACCGAGTCCACCGGGTAAAACGCCAGATGACCTTTGATCTCGACCACAGCCGGGATCGGGCTCTCATAGCTCCAGACCGCGTTTTTGGTCACGGATGATTTGTTGACGATGGAAAAATGGGTCGCATCGCCCTTGCCGGGGCAGTGGGTCACCTTGTCAGTCTGGTCCAGAAACGCCATCGCGATATCGTTGCGTGGGAAGTAGATCACAGGATCCTTGTCGCCTTCATGCAGTTGCAGAGCATTGTTTGTTTCGCCCAGAATCGCACCGCCCGAGCGGACACTCCATTTGCCTGGCGCTTTTCGGATCGTGATCTCAGTCATTCCATTTCCTTCCGTCGTCGTATTAGGGCCACTCCTCTGCCCGTTCTATGTAACAGGTCGATGTCAGATTGGCGCAGTTGCGGCATCCAACCACAGTTGCGCGTCTTGTCCCAGCCTGGGGCGGATCTTTTCCGCGACGTCGCGATGATAGGCATTCAGCCAGTCGCGTTCGTCAGGCGTCAACATATCCACCAGGATCAGCCTGCGGTCAATCGGCACGAAAGTCAGTGTGCGCCAGTTCAGCATGGTGCGCTCTGCGTCGCTGCTGGGCAGGGCGGGGGCTTCTTCCACGACCACAAGGTTTTCGATGCGGATGCCAAACGCTCCCTCGCGGTAGTAACCCGGTTCGTTCGACAGGACCATACCGGGCTTTAGCGGTACATGGCTGACTTTTGACAGGCGCTGCGGCCCCTCATGTACGCTCAGATAAGCACCGACCCCGTGGCCAACCCCATGATTGAAGTCCTGCCCCGCCGACCACAACGGCACGCGCGCCACGCATTCGATATCGCGCCCCGCCAGCCCGGCGGGCCAACGCAGCATCGACATGGCAATCATGCCCTTTAGCACACGGGTGAAACAGGTTTTTTCTTCTGTACCGACATCACCGATGGCAACGGTCCGGGTAATGTCGGTGGTGCCGTCAAGATACTGCCCACCACTGTCCAGAACCAGAATATGACCGTTTTCCAATCGGTTATCGGTCTCTTCGGTCACGCGGTAATGCATGATGGCACCGTTTGGTCCAGTCCCTGCTATGGTGTCGAACGAGATATCCTGAAGCGCATTGTCCTTGCGCCGGTTCTCTTCCAGTTGTGTGACAACTTGCGTCTCGGTCACACTGCCGGGGGCCTGTTCGTCCAGCCAGCACAAGGTCTCGATCACAGCCACCGCGTCGCGCAAATGTGCTTCGGCACTGCCTGCGATCTCAGCGGGATTTTTACAGGCCTTGGGCAAGGCGCAAGGATCACCCCCGTCTGTCATGGCGTCGCCCAACGCGTCTGCCACGATCTGAGGCAGCGTGCCGTCGTCTACCTGCACCGGCCCTTCCAATACCGCAATCGCATCCAGAAACGTGCGCGGGTCGTGGACAGCCACACTCGGCCCCAAATGATCCCGTACCTCCGCCAGCTTTTCGGTTGCCATGAACAGATCGACCCGGCCATCGGCGTGCAACACAGCAAACCCATGAGCCACGGGGTTATATGCAATGTCCGATCCGCGAATGTTCAACAGCCACATGATTGAGTCCGGCAGGGTTATCACTGCCGCACAGCACCCATCCCGTTGCAAACCCTCAGCCAGACGAGCAATCTTGCAGTCTGTCGTTTCCCCGGCGAACTCAATCGGATGCGCCTTGACCGGGCTCATCGGCGGGGCGGGCTGATCCGCCCAGATCCGGTCTACAAGATTGTCACAACGCACCAATTTTATGCCAGTGCCTTTCAAATCCTGTTCTGCATTGGAAATCTGCCCTGCCGCGTGCAGCCAAGGGTCAAACCCAACTTTACCCCCGTCGGGCAGTTGCTCTTTCAACCAGGTACTCAGGCTGACCTCAGGCCAGGGCACCGGTGTGAAATCCTCGGCCACTTGAGCCTTGACCTGAGTGCGATACCGCCCGTCAATGAACACCCCCGCCACATCGCGCAGTGCGACACAAAATCCGGCCGAGCCCGTAAAGCCGGTCAACCAGGCCAGGCGTTCATCACGTGGGGCCACATATTCCCCTTGATGGGCGTCTGCGCGCGGGATCAGAAACCCGTCCAAACCTGCCTGCGCCATCTCCGCCCGTAATGCGGCCAATCTTGGTGGACCCTGTTCCGGGCGCGCGGTCACTTGAAAGGATTGGAACATAACAGGCCTCTTTCGCTGCGTTTCCGGCAGACCCTGAGGCGCAACTGGGGAAATGTCCAGATCAGGATGCCATGATCTGAACACCACTCTGGTGCTTCCTCTTTTCCAAAATTCTCCCGCCAGAGGCAAGGCCAGCCTCAGCTGGCCTTTTTCATCCCCATTACACGCGCCCGTGCACGTGGATCACTGTCGAACAGGGCCGCCAGTTGCTCGGTCATTGCACCTGCCAGCTGTTCCACATCTGTGATGGTCACGGCGCGGTCATAATACCGGGTCACGTCATGGCCGATCCCGATGGCCAGCAGCTCGACTATCTTGCGCTTTTCCACCATGGCGATCACATCGCGCAGGTGCTTTTCAAGATAGTTGGCCGGGTTCACGCTCAGCGTGGAATCATCGACCGGGGCACCATCTGAAATCACCATCAGGATCTTGCGCTGCTCGCGCCGCGCCAGCATCCGCCGGTGCGCCCATTCCAGCGCCTCACCGTCGATGTTTTCCTTCAGCAGGCCTTCTTTCATCATCAGGCCCAGATTGGGTCGCGCCCGACGCCAGGGCGCATCGGCACCCTTGTAGACGATGTGACGCAGATCGTTCAGGCGCCCGGGTTGCTGTGGTCGTCCATCGTTCAGCCAAGCCTCACGCGCCTGACCGCCTTTCCACGCCCGCGTGGTAAAGCCCAAGATCTCAACCTTCACATTGCAACGTTCCAATGTACGCGCCAGAACATCCGCACAGATGGCGGCAATGGAAATTGGGCGTCCTCGCATCGAGCCCGAATTGTCCAGCAGCAGCGTCACCACTGTATCGCGGAATTCGGTATCTTTCTCGACCTTGAAGCTCAGCGGTGTGGTTGGGTTCGCCACAACGCGTGCCAGACGACCGGCGTCCAGAATACCTTCCTCGCGGTCGAATTCCCAACTACGGTTCTGTTGGGCCTGAAGGCGGCGTTGCAGTTTGTTTGCCAGACGCGAAACCGCCCCCTTCAGAGGCTCCAACTGCTGATCCAAATAAGCCCGCAGACGTTCCAACTCGGCCGGTTCTGCCAGATCCTCTGCCGATATCTCTTCATCATATGTGTCCAGATAAACCCGATAATCCGGGTCCGCCTCGGACGCAGGAGACGGAGCAGGAGGCTCTAGCGGAGCTTCACCTTCGGGCATCTCCGCCTCATCGCCCAACTCATCCTCGGCCATCTCGTCCATCGAGACCTGAGCCTGTGACTGATCCTGCTGCTCTTCCTGAGATTGCTCAGGGGTCGCATCCGCGTCCTGCTCGTCCTGATCATCCTGACCGGTGCTGTCGGGATCGGGCTGCTCCTCTGCGTCTTCTTCACCCTGATCTTCCTGCTCGTCATCCAGCTCATCCGGGTCATCCCCCAGCTGGTCGCCATAGCCCAGATCCTTGATCATCTGACGCGCGAACTTGGCAAACTCGGCTTGATCCGAGAGAATCTCGTCCAGATTCTCCAATGTCCCACCAGCTTGTTCCTCGATGAACCCACGCCACAGGTTCATGATATTTTCGGCAGCAGGGGGCAGATCGCGCCCGGTGGCCAGATGCCGGATCAAATACCCCGCGGCCACCGCCAAAGGTGCATCGGCAGGTTGCTTGCATTGGTCATAGCCGCGCCGGATCGCCTCATGCCCGATTTTGACGTCGATATTGCTGGCGGTGCCGGGCATATCCCGCGCGCCCATCGCCTCGCAGCGAGCGGTCTCCATCGCCTCATAGAGATCCCGTGCCATATCACCCGGAGGCGCATAGCGCGCATGGGTCGCGTCATCATGATACCGGCGCTGCAACGCCAGAGCATCCGCCGTGCCGCGCGCCAGAAGCACCTCTTCACGTGTCATTCGTCGCGACACTTGGGGCAGGCGCATCGACTCACCCGACAGCCCCGAGGGATCTACGGTGTAAGAGACGCTCAGCTCGGGATCATCGGCCATGACCTTTGTGGCTTCGGCCAGAGCCTTCTTGAACGGATCAGCGGGGTTGTCGTTCTTTTGTACCATGTCCCCAAGCCTTTCACATTGCAGACCCAATATCCAATAGCAGAGAAACCGGATCCGCCTTCATCTGGCTAAAAATATCCCCGCCGGAGGCATTGCGGCCGCAAGCGGGCGCAATTCAGCGGTTTATCCCAGGCTCACGCTCGCCGCGCTCTCGGGCAATTCCTCGTCAAAACAACGCTGATAGAACTCGGCCACGGTCTGGCGCTCCAGTTCGTCACATTTGTTCAGGAAGGACAGGCGGAAAGCATAGCCAACGTCGCGGAAAATCTCGGCGTTCTGGGCCCAGTTGATCACGGTCCGCGGGCTCATGACGGTGGATAGATCACCGTTCATGAAGGCCGTCCGGGTCAGGTCGGCGACGGTGACCATCTGGCTGACGGTCTTACGGCCCTCGGCGGTGTTGTAGTGCGGGGCTTTCGACAGCACGATCATCGTTTCGGCGTCATGGCTCAGATAGTTCAGTGTCGAAACCAGCGACCAGCGGTCCATCTGGGCCTGGTTGATCTGTTGGGTACCGTGATAGAGTCCCGTAGTGTCGCCGAGACCTACGGTGTTGGCGGTGGCGAACAGACGGAAATTAGGGTTCGGGGTGATGATCTCGTTCTGGTCCAGCAGGGTCAGCTTGCCGTCATGCTCCAGCACTCGCTGGATCACGAACATCACGTCCGCGCGACCCGCATCGTATTCGTCGAACACGATGGCGACGGGGTTGCGCAGCGCCCAGGGCAGGATGCCTTCGTGGAACTCAGTGACCTGCTTGCCGTCACGCAACTTGATCGCGTCTTTACCGATCAGGTCGATCCGGCTGATGTGGCTGTCCAGGTTTACACGAACGGCAGGCCAGTTCAGTCGCGCCGCAACCTGTTCGATATGGGTCGATTTGCCGGTGCCGTGATAGCCTTGGATCATTACGCGACGGTTGTGCGAAAAACCTGCAAGAATGGCCAGTGTTGTTTCAGGGTCAAACTTGTAGGTCGGGTCGACGACCGGAACGCGGTCTGTGGCCTCGGCAAAGCCTTTGACTTTCATTTCCGTATCAAAGCCGAATACGTCGCGGACCGAGATGTCTTCGGTGGGTTTTGCGTTTACGTCGTTCGATCCGTCAGCCATTCGCCTTGTCCTTATACCTTGACCCGCCTTGCCGGGTTTGAACCCGTGTGTGGTGCAACATATTGCGGGCAAGGGCAAGGGAAAGCGGCGTGCGTCAAAAGGTGAGCAGGTTTTTCTTTTAAACTGGCCCTATCGGCGCGCGGGAATGGTCAATCTAAAATGGCATCGCGCACCCGCATCAGACTGCGTTCATCAACAAATCGGGGGGGCGACTGCATGTAGTCCTGAAACGCACGGCCATAGCCCTGCAACAGCCAGCGCTCTTCGTTCAGAACAAACAGAAAATAGATCACAAACGGCGCTACCGCCAGCGCCAGCGTGATCCATGTCCCGCTTGCAACGCCTAACCCAACCGTGGCCAGCGCCGAGGTCACATATTGCGGGTTGCGTGAATAGGCGTACATGTCGCCGGTGACCAGCCCGTCGCTTTCGTAATAGGTGTTGTCGAGCCCCAGAAAGCGATAGCCCCAAAGTGTGACGCCAAAAGACAGGACCATGATCGGAACGCCTAACGCATAACGCACCCAATGACCCCAACCATTCACGCAGACTTCGAACAGCGCGAAGACAACTGTGGCGCCGCAAAACAGCCGGAACAGGCCGAACGCTGTGTGATGCCGCCACCCCTTGGCACTGGGCCACAGGCCAAGCCGCAGCAGACGCAGGTTGAGGGAAAAGTATCCGCCCAACAACTGGGCCGAGCCACACGCAAACATAAGAACAATCGCATGAACGTGGTAGATCAGAATTCCATATCGAATTCCATTGGCGCAGGTCACATTCAGATATGGGCGCGGGTCACCACCTATGGCACAGGCCGTAGCAACGTTTTGTAACAGAGTGAGTAAGCCCTTCGATCAATCTATGCGGCCTTTGCAGGAGCGGGAATAAAAAGTCGGGTACGGTCTTGTTTGCTTCGAACAAATGCAATTATCCAAATATCTTGTTGAAACAGCGCAAGGTCGGAATAAACTAACATCTGAGATGTGGGTTTTTAAAATTTGTACGAGGTTTTGAGGTTGATGTTGCTTTGTTCGTCTAACTTGCTGCGGATCCTAGAGCGCTACGAGATCACTTTAAGTTCACTCAATTCAGTGGGCGCAACGAATGTCGTTTGACGTCCTGCTTCATACGGTCAACACAAGCGGGCAAGGCGACTTGATCGTACAAAACAGGACCGAACCAGCCATTGTCTCGGGTCAAACAATTTCGATCAACGGTGGTCCGTTCGTACCCTATACATACCTTGGACAAGGTAACTACAAAGGTACCGGGGAATCTGGTGAGTTCATTCAGGTCGGTACTGGCATCTATGCCTGGGACACCAATAACCCCACCGGACCTATGACAACCGGAAACTGGCAAATCACAACCGGAGATCTTGATCCGAACAATCCGCCCTGTTTTGTTGCCGGAACCCTGATCGAAACCGAAACCGGTCCCCGTCCGGTTGAAAGCTTGGCGATCGGTGACAGAGTTTGCGTGTCCGGTGGAAAAACACTGCCGGTTTTGTGGATCGGGAAAAAAGTGCTGAGTGCGCAAACATTGCATCTGCAACCGAGGTTCAGACCTGTTCGCATTCGGCGCGACGCGATTTGCAAGGGTCAACCCAACCAAAACTTATTCGTTTCGCCACAACATCGTATCATGCTGGAAGGCTGGCGTGCTGAGTTGCTGTTCGGCCAGGAAAAGGTCTTTGTTGCGGCAATCCATCTCGTGAATGACGGAACAATTCAGCAGGTAAACACTGGTGAGGACGTCACCTATTACCACATTGCCTGTCCACGACACGCGATACTGCACTCACAAGGGCTGCGCAGTGAAAGCTTGTTTCTGGGCGATACAGCGCTGAAGTCCTTTCACCGTGAAGACGTTAAAGAGCTGCGCGCGCTATTCCCGGAGTTGCTTGGAAACTCCGAAATGCCGACACAAACTCGCTTAGTTTGCTTGAAGCGCCGGGAAGCAATTGCATTGCGAAGTACGTATCCGGAATAAAGCCTGTCTAGTTGAAATTCT
Source organism: Ruegeria sp. 6PALISEP08 (assembly GCF_001238295.1). Taxonomy (GTDB): domain Bacteria; phylum Pseudomonadota; class Alphaproteobacteria; order Rhodobacterales; family Rhodobacteraceae; genus Ruegeria. Next base: position 269,395 of record NZ_LGXZ01000002.1, on the reverse strand, counting down.
GCCTGACCTTGAACTGATCCTTCGGCCAAACAAAATCGGGTCGCAACTCTTCCTCAGACTGGCCGCTAGATTCTGCATCCGAGCAGTTCACATGGGCTTTGTGTCTTTCGGCTTTGAATCAACAATTTCATGGTCATAGCGAAAACCAAAGCTCATTGTTGCGAAAGCCACCTTTCACAAGGCGGTCCGCTTTCAAAACATCCGGAAACTCGTCCACCCAATCCTTGAACCGATCATTTGTGACAATGCATGCCTTGCTGTCCCGCGATGCCTGCAAAATCAAAGGATCCGCTGGCGTGCCCTTGGGGGCGATCATGACCTGCCTGGCACGCAGGCCCAAAGCGCGGCTCAGCGCCCGGTCGTTCATGTATTCGCCCTCGAGCTTGTAGCCGACATTTGCATCGAACACGACGCCCGGTTTGAACCCGGCGGTCTTCAGCGCCGACAGCACCAGCCGCAATGTGCCCAGATCCGGCTGGCCCTCTTTCCAATGGATCACGTTGGACCCGTCCACGATGATCCATGTGTTCGCCTTGCGCCACCTGAGCCACGCGCGCAGCCCCCAGAGCAGACTGATGACGATAAACAAGAGGCTCAGAGCACGGGTGAACGCGAATTCAAGTGGAAGAAACGGGGCCGCGAAATAAACGCCCAGCGAAAAAAGCAAGAGGAGGTATGGCATACGCACAGCGGCTGCTCCGTTGAAACCCGTGTTCAAACTCCACCACTATTGCGGGATTTGAACAAGGTTTCCAGCGGGCTTGATTGTAATCGGTCCAGGCTGTGTACACACAAGGCAACAGCTGTCGGATCGTGGATTTATTTGAAGTTCCGGCTGTCCTTGATCTGGTCCCAAGCCCAGACGACTTCCTGCAGCTGTTCTTCCTGGCTGCGGTCTCCACCGTTCATGTCCGGGTGAAGCACTTTGATCAGCTTCTTGTATGCCTTGCGCACCTCGGCCTTGGTCCAGCTGTCATTGGCTTCGAGAATTTCAATCGCACGACGCTCGGTGGGCGGCAAGCGACGTCCGCCACCGCCACCGGTACGGCCTTTGTTCTGGGTGCTGTTGGCGCCCAGCACCTGATGCGGGTCTTCGATCCCCAGACGGGCCCAGGCGCGGGCCTCGGGGTCGCCCATCGGCTTGGTCTCACGCTCCCACACTTTGTCTTTCGACCGCTGCGCGTTCAGTTCGGCCTCGGTGGTGCCGTCGAAGAAGTTCCATTTCTGGTTATATTCGCGCACATGCTGCTGGCAGAACCAGAAGAAGTCGTCCAGCACATCCGGCGCTTTGGGCGCGCGAAACTTGCCAGGCTCTTCACATCCCGGGTGATCACAAATGCGTACCGAGGTTTCGGACGCGCCCGACATGCCCCGGCGCCCGCGCGGATTCTTCTTCTTGGCGCTGGAAACGGACATATCGAATCCGAAGGGGTCTGACTTCGCCATGCTCTAATCCTTACGAACGCATCTTTTCGACTCGGAGGCAGCAGTTTAGTCTAAGCAGCCAAAAGTAGAAGAGGGGAGCGGTAAAATTTTTGCCGCTGAGCGAAAAAATGAGCGTGACCGACGAAATCCGAACCCGCCTGCAAGCCGCCTTTGACCCGCGCGAGCTTGAGGTGATTGATGACAGCGAAAGCCATCGCGGCCACGCGGGCTATCAGGACGGTGGTGAAAGCCACTTTAACGTCCGCATCCGTGCCGCTGTGTTCGAGGGCCAATCTCGCGTCGCCCGCCACCGTGCCGTGCACAAGGCGTTGGGCGACATCGTACCTCGAATCCATGCGCTGGCGTTGGATATCGGCGTCTGAGCCCTTCTGACGTCAGTCGGCGCTCATCTGCGCGGAAGGTGTCGAGGCCGAGATTGCATATTCTTCTTTCGTCATGACCTCTTCGATTCCATCGAACAAGGGGGTCGAAAGATAACGCTCACCGGTATCCGGCAGCATGACCAGTACGACAGACCCTTCTGGCGCGGTTTCTGCCAGATTCATCGCCACGGCAAATGTTGATCCGCCAGAGATACCAGTGAAAATGCCTTCCTCCGAGGCAAGGCGACGCGACCATTCGATTCCCTCAGGTCCGGAAACAGGGATCAGTTCATCGTAATAGGAATTGTCGATGGCTTCCTGCAGAACCCAAGGAATAAAGTCGGGCGTCCATCCCTGAATCGGGTGCGGTTCGAAGTTGGGGTGGCTTTCGGTGGGCTGATGATCGCCGTTTCGAGTGTTAACGTACCCGGATGACACGATCGCGGCGTTGGCCGGTTCGGTCAGGATGATCTTCGTGTCGGGTCGTTCTTGCCGCAACACACGGGAAACACCGGAAACGGTGCCGCCGGTGCCGTAGCCCGTCACCCAATAATCCAGCCGTTCCCCCTCGAAATCGGCAAGGATTTCTCGCGCCGTCGTGTTTTCATGAATATCGGCATTGGCAGAGGTCTCGAACTGACTGGCAAGGAACCACCCGTTTTCCTCGGCCAGTTCCTTGGCTTTGGTGTACATGCCAAACCCTTTCTGCGCTTTGGGGGTCAGAACCACCTGTGCGCCCAGAAAACGCATCAGCTTGCGCCGTTCGACCGAAAAGCTTTCAGCCATCGTCACTACCAGCGGATAGCCCTTGGCGGCGCAAACCATGGCAAGGCCGATTCCGGTATTGCCCGAGGTCGCTTCGACAACGGTCTGACCGGGCTTCAATCGCCCGTCGCGTTCCGCCGCTTCGATAATATTCAGCGCCAGCCTGTCCTTGACTGAACCGGCCGGGTTGAAGGCTTCGAACTTCACGTAAACAGTCACATGAACCGGCGCGATCCGGTTGACCCGGATGCACGGCGTGTCACCCACCGTTTCCAGGATGCTGTCATACAGGCGTTCCCGCCCTTGCGTCTGTCGAATAGCCATTTTGATGTCCCTCCAGGTTGTTCGGTTAACATGCCACAGAATTCTTGGGTGAAATTCCTTTTTTCCGATCGTGAGTACTGTGTTCGCTCTAATCACAGTTAGCCATTTGGTACTGCTGTGCTGTGTGGTGCGAGCACATGCACGGGGATGTGCCGGTTTCGGGTATGCGTGGCCGGCATACATAGAAACACACGCCGGAACAGCAAAAATTACCTGATGTCGGCAGGCGTACAGTGGCAGAAACGGTTGGTATCTATCTAATATCTATTATTTTTTTGGAATGGCAGGGCCAGGTGTGGTGGAGCAGATCCTAAACCCTTCCATAAAATGTCAGGTTTTTGCGGTGTCGTCGGCCTCGGGTGCTTCATCGGACCGTTTCAATGACAAGGGCGGTTCATCCGCCTCGGCCGCAATTGGTTGAGGGGCCTGCACTTCATCGGGGCCCGGAATCGGTTGGGCCAGAGGGGTGTCATCCATCTCAGGCGCCCCGCCGACCTCCGCAGCATCTATTTCTTCGGCCACGACGCGGCGGAACACCAGAACGTTACGCCAGTTCGTGGTCGACGCGGTCAGGCCCGTGCGCTCTTCGCTGGGTAGCAACTCGGCGCGCTGATATTCCCAGCCGTCCTGACCCATCTGGTTCAGAACCTGCTCGACCGAAACCGCAAAGCGGCCCTCAGCCGTTTTAACGCCCTTTGCTTTAACGCCTTTTTGCGGGGCGGGGATAACTTTGTATTCGTAGCGCTGCATCAACTGTTCCTAAACACCTGTTCGCGCCAACTTAACACGCTGATCCCCGGGTGAAAGAGCCGTTGCCCAACTGGCGGTTTTCAGCCCTGACTATTCCCGTCCGCCTGTGCCGCCTTGGTCACAACCGACAGGCACAGCTCGGTCGCCAGTGCCATGTCCTGCACCGAAATCCACTCCATCGGTCCGTGAATGCACTGCATCCCGGTGAAGATGTTGGGGCAGGGGGTGCCGAACTCGGTCAGGCGCGACCCGTCGGTGCCGCCTCGGATCGGGACAGACAGCGGCTCAATCCCCAACTCGCGGCAGGCATCGCGGGCCAGATCCACCGGCGTCATGTCATTTTCCAGCCAATAGCGCATGTTGCGATACTGATGGCTGATGTCGCAGGTGATGGTCGCGCGTGGTTCGGTGGCCTGCACGGCGGCGCAGACCTGACGTACGATGTTGCGCTGCGCCTCGAGGGCCTCCATTTCGAAATCACGCAGGATCAGCTTGATTTCCATCGCGGACGAGCCGCCATTCATGTCGGTGACATGGATAAACCCGTCGCGCCCGTCGGTGGTTTCAGGCGTCATGGTGGCCTGCGGCAACGTCTGCACGATCTTTGCCGCCAAATGTGCCGCGTTCACCATCTTTTCCTTGGCCAGTCCGGGATGGATCGAAACACCTTCGATCCTGATCACCGCGCGGTCAGCCGAGAAGCTTTCATACTCGATCTCACCCACTTCCTGGCCATCCAGAGTATAGGCGAAATCCGCGCCCAGATCCTTGGGCAGCTGTTCGGTTACACCGCGCCCGATTTCTTCATCTGGTGTAAAGGCAATGCGGACCGGTCCGTGCGAAATATCCGGGTATTCGATCAGGTGCCGCGCCATGGTCATCAGGATTGACACGCCCGCCTTGTCGTCTGCACCCAACAGGGTCGTGCCCGAAGCGGTAATCAGGTCATGGCCAATCTTCTCGGCCAGATAAGGGTTTTCTTCCGGTGACAAAACCAGTTCGGGATCGTCAGGGAATGAGATATCGCCGCCGTTATATCCCTTGATCACCCGCGGTTTGACGCCGGTTGCGTTGAACTGGGGAGCCGTATCGACATGGGCCAGAAAGCCCACCGTCGGCCCCGGAGCGGTTCCGGGAATGGTCGCAACCACCACGCTGTCACCTGTAATCTCGACATCTTGCGCGCCGATCTGGGTCAGTTCATCGCGCAAAAGGTTCAGCATGTCGAACTGGATCTGCGTGCTTGGGGTTGTGGGGGATGTCTCGTCACTCTGACTGTCAATGGCCGCATAACGCATCAGCCGGTCTTCGAGTTCCTGATCAAATCTGTTCTGCATAATACCTCGCCTCTCTTGGGGCGAAAAAAGAACGCGAACAGCGGGAAGTCAAGCCGTTGGCTTGACCCCAAGTCTTAAGATTTCGTGAGAAACCCGTTTGTACAAATCCGACACTTAATGAGGCCAGACCTGCACAAATCGATAGTTTTACGACCCCAGCTTTTTGCTGACCAGTTCGTTCACAGCCTTTGGGTTCGCTTTGCCTCCGGTCGCTTTCATGACCTGACCGACAAACCAGCCCGCCAGTTTCGGGTTCACTTTGGCCTTCTCAACCTGCGCCGGGTTGGCGGCGATGATCTCGTCCAAAGCAGCCTCAATGGCGCCGGTATCGGTCACCTGTTTCATGCCGCGTTCTTCAACGATCTGTGCTGGATCGCCACCTTCGGTATAGACGATCTCGAACAGGTCTTTCGCGATTTTGCCCGAGATGGCATCCGACGAAATCAAATCGATAATCCCACCCAACTGCACAGGCGAAACCGGCGAGTCGGTGATGTCGTGATCTTCTTTCTTTAACCGGCCGAACAACTCGTTGATCACCCAGTTCGCGGCCAGCTTGCCGTTGCGACCCTTGGCGACCTCTTCGAAATATGCGGCGGCTTCGACCTCGGCGGTTAGAACCGATGCGTCATAGTCGGTCAGGCCGAATTCACGAATAAAGCGCGCCTTTTTCTCGTCGGGCAATTCGGGCAGTTTGGCGGCGATGTCGTCGACCCATGCCTGCTCGATCTCCAGCGGCAACAGGTCCGGGTCAGGGAAATAGCGATAGTCATGCGCTTCTTCCTTGGACCGCATCGAGCGGGTCTCGCCCTTGTCCGGGTCATACAGGCGGGTTTCCTGATCGACCTTGCCACCACCTTCGACGATGGCGATCTGTCGGCGGGCTTCGACCTCGATCGCTTGCTGGATAAAGCGCATCGAGTTCATGTTCTTGATTTCGCAGCGGGTGCCGAGATGCGAGAAATCCTGCGTTTCCTGATATTTTTCATAGGCGCCGGGCAAGCAGATCGAGACGTTGACGTCCGCCCGCAGGTTGCCGTTCTGCATGTTGCCGTCACAGGTGCCCAGATAGCGCAGGATCTGGCGCAGCTTGACGATATAAGCGGCTGCTTCTTCCGGGCCCCGGATGTCGGGGCGCGACACGATTTCCATCAGGCAGACACCGGTTCGGTTCAGGTCCACGAAGGACATATGCGGGTCCATGTCGTGGATCGACTTGCCGGCATCCTGCTCCATATGGATACGTTCAATTCGGACCATACGTGCGGTGCCGTCACCCATCTCAACCAGTACTTCACCTTCACCCACAATCGGATGATACAGCTGGGAGATCTGATACCCCTGCGGCAGGTCGGGGTAGAAATAGTTCTTGCGATCGAACGCAGATTTCAGGTTGATTTCCGCTTTCAGGCCCAGCCCGGTGCGCACAGCCTGTTCCACGCAGTATTCGTTGATCACTGGCAGCATCCCCGGCATCGCCGCGTCCACAAAGGCTACGTTCGAGTTCGGTTCAGCGCCGAATTGGGTGGACGCGCCGGAAAACAGTTTGGCATTGGATGAGACCTGAGCGTGCACCTCCATCCCGATTACCAGTTCCCAGTCGTGCTTGGCCCCGGCAATGGTCTTGGGTTTGGGCATTTCGTATGTCAGATCGAGCATGGCGCGCCTCATTTCCGCAGAAGTCTAAGCCTGCGTATTAGGCCCGGCAGGGACTAGGGGCAAGGGGGAATCCTGACGCTTTTAGTTCTGGGAAAACTGCAGGCCCGATGGTGTGAACGTCACATCCATACCACTGCGCAGTTCATCCCGGAACAGATCCGAGATGGCCCGCAACGCATCCCGCTGACCACGCGCCGCAAACCGCTCGGGCGAATTGATGCGCACCGAGTTGTTGAACCCTGCGGTCGCGTGGGCCCAGATCAGAGGATGTAATTCGGTCAGGTGGTCGCGGATCAGCCAGTTTGCCGTCTCGCGCATTTGCGCGCGGAACTGATCGGCTTGTTCGTTCTGGCTCTGGCCGTTCTGGATGGTGATCGCGCAATAGGCCGACATCATATTGATCCTTTGCTGATCGGGTTGCAGCCGCACGATGTCGCGCAAACCGTCCAGGAAATATTCGACATCAACGCGCGCGCAGGCTTCTTCATCCAACGCGATGGCATCGAACTGAACCCAGGTGTAGCCGCCCGCGCCCCATACGTCTTGGGTCCGGGCCGCAGTGCGCAGCGCTTGCAATTCCAGCTCTTCGTAGCTTCCGAACCACCGGGGCAACAGATGGCTTCCCATGGCGCGCATGTGCCGTTGGTTGCGTGGATCCAGCGTGATCAGGCGCTCGTATTCGTCGGACACACGCGCGTTGGATCGGCGTTGACCGGCCAAAAGCGCGCAGCTTGCCGCAGCAATCAACGGGCTGTCCGGGGCGTCTGTACGGCATTTCGGCAAGATCGACGCAGCCCGGTCAAAATGGGCCGCGCAGCGCGACCGGTGCAACGGTGGCAGCGCCGCGTCCGAGGCCGTTCCGCGCCACGCCCAGGCCAGATCGATATGGGCAAGGGCCACTACGGCAGCAATCATGGGATCATCCGGATTGTCCGACATCTCGCCTTCAAGCTCAGATATGCCTCCCAGCAGGTCGTAATCCGAAATGGCCTTGCCATCCGTTAGTGCATGTTCCGCAGCCAGAACCACATCTGATCTGGCCCCAAACGCCAGAAGATCGGCAATTGGCATCCCATCCGATACGGCGGCACGATCCTGATCAGCGGCGCGCATCTCCTGTGACAGGTCTTCCCAACGATCCTGTCTGGCCAGGTAACGCCCATGTTCGATTGTGGAATGGCCGATCAGGTTATCACCACCCGTTTGCGCAACCGGAATGTTGAGCTGCCCTTGCTCGGGCAAAGCGGCAGCCAACGCGGATTGTGTCGCGCACACATCTGGTGCGGCGGCTGTTGGGGTGGTTGAGGATGGGGCAAACAATGCCCTGAAAGACCGAAACATGGCGAAACTCAAAAACTGTAAAAACACTGAACGTTTGTTAAATCTGGCGAGATATCGAGCTCAGATCAAGATAAATACTTAACAGATTTCGGTTTTGGTGTCCAATTCCCCGATCAGAGGTTCAGTGTTTCAGAAAACAGTGAAATGATGGCGCTCTATACGGAACCCGGCTTCCGTCAGAATGGATTCCAGATCGTGGTGCGGGGGAAGCGACTCATCAGGTAGACGGATTCGCTTGCCGGATTGTAAAAAGATTGAGACGCGCACGGAAAAGTCCCAGCGGGTGTCAAAACGGAAGAAATCGATATCCCGCAGCATGACTTCGCCCTGACGCTTGCCAGTAAACCAGCGTATGGCGTTCTGATCCATCTGAACGCCTGCGCGCGTGTTCTGAACCACATCCCAAACCGCGGGCAGGGTGACCAAAGCCAGTAACCACACGATCCACCATGCGGCATCAAACAACACGACCAGAGCCATCAAACCGGCATAGACGCTGGCCAGAATGACCAGTGTCCGCGTGTTCCGGTTCTGGCGGGCGAAGGTGTACTCTGTCATGCGCCAAGGATACGCGACACCATTTCACTGGTATCACGCGACAGGTTTTGGGTTTCCGCAATACGGGAAAGCTGCGCACGCATCATGTCCTGACGATCGGCATCATACCTTTTCCACGTTTGAAAAGCCGAACACATGCGCGCTGTGGTTTGCGGGTTCAACGGATCCAGCCGGATCAGCCAATCAGCCAGCAGGGCATAGCCGGCTCCGTCAGGCTGATGGAACCCGGCGTGGTTCATCGCCAGCGCACCCATAACGGCACGGAAACGGTTCGGGTTCTTCCAATTGAAATCGGAGTGCTGTGTCAGAGCGCTTGCCACGTCGGCGGTCGCCTCGGGTGCAGCCATTGCCACCTGAAGGCCAAACCATTTGTCCATAACAAGGCGGTCATGTTGCCACTGATCATAGAACGCGGTCAACTCGGCTTCTCCCTTTCGCGCGCGCAGCAGGCAGGACAGAGCGGTCAGTTGCAGAGTCATGTTATCTGCTTTGGCATACGCCCCAGCCGCCATTGCCCCGCCATCCAGTCGGGTGGTCAGCGCCAGTGCTGCGCTGCCAAGCGCGCGTTTGCCGGATTGCGCGGCATCTGGCGCATAGGGGCCATCCACCAAGGCTTCGCTGTGCAGCCGGGGCAACAGGTCCTGTACGTGCTGGGCGGTGGCCTGCCGCAGTGTCTCAACTGAGGTCCAGATCATCATCGGGTCGGGGGTGTGGCCGCGCTCATGCAGGGTCGCTGCCAGTTCGGACTGCGTCGGCAATCCCAGCATCAAGGCCCGATAGGCCGGATCCAGTTCGCCATCGCGCAGCACAGCCAGCAACCCGTCAAGGTAATCGGCATCCGGCGCGGCCTCATTCAGGATCATCCGCAGCAATGCACTTTGCGCCAACGACCGCCCGGCCTGCCAGCGGTTGAAGGGATCGGTGTCATGGGCCAACAGAAAAGCACGCTCGGCGTTGCTGACGTCATGCTCAAGGATCACCGGCGCTGAAAAATCGCGCAGGATCGAGGGCGTGGGTTTTGCAGTCAGTCCGGTGAACTGAAAGCTCTGCTCAGCTTGGGTCAGTTGCAACACTTCGGTTGGACGGACCTCATTACCATTGGGCCCCAGCAGGCCCACGGCAACCGGGATCACCTGAGGCTGCTTTTCATTCTGCCCCGGCGTTGGCTCGGTTTGCTGCTTCAACGTCAGAGTATAGGTGTCGTCTGTCCAGTCTTCTGAAACCGTGATGCGCGGCGTTCCAGATTGGCTGTACCAGCGTTTGAATTGAGTCAGATCGCGGCCCGTGGTGTCTTCGAAGACCTTGATCCAGTCCTCGATGGTGCAGGCCTGACCATCATGGCGGTCAAAGTACAGGTCCAGCGCTTTGGTATAGGCTTCATCGCCAACCAGCCGTTTCAGCATCCCGATCACCTCGGCGCCTTTCTCATAGACCGTCGCGGTGTAGAAATTGTTGATCTCTTGAAAACTCTCGGGCCGCACCGGGTGCGACAGAGGGCCGTTGTCTTCGGGGAATTGTCGTGCGCGCAGGTCGATGGCGTCATGGATGCGTTTCACCGGGGCCGAGCGCATGTCGGATGTGAACTGAGCATCGCGGAAAACCGTCAGCCCTTCTTTCAGACACAGCTGAAACCAGTCGCGGCAGGTGATGCGGTTGCCGGTCCAATTGTGGAAATACTCGTGCGCGATGATCGCTTCGATGCGTTCGAAATTCGCGTCGGTCGAGGTCTCGGGGCTGGCCAGAACAGCTGACGAGTTGAAGATGTTCAACCCTTTGTTCTCCATTGCGCCCATGTTGAAATCGTCCACAGCGACAATGTTGAACACGTCCAGATCGTATTCGCGGCCATAGACGTCCTCGTCCCATTTCATCGACTTTTTCAGGGCTTCCATTCCGAAGGCGCATTTGCCCTCATCACCGGGACGGACCCACAGGTTCAACTCGACATCGCGGCCCGACTTGGTGGTGAATTTGCCGGGATGGGCGATCAGGTCACCTGCAACCAGAGCAAATAGATAGGCCGGTTTGGGCCACGGGTCGGTCCATTCGGCCCAGCCTTCGCCCTTGCCCGACGGGTTGCCGTTGGACAGAAGTACGGGAAGGTCGCCGTTGATGCGCACGGTGAAGGTGGACATCACGTCCGGGCGATCGGGGTAGTAGGTGATCTTGCGGAAGCCTTCCGCCTCGCACTGGGTGCAGTACATGCCGTTGGACATGTACAGCCCTTCCAATGCGGTGTTGTTGCCGGGGTCTATCTCGACCTCGGCCTCCCAGATGAACGGCGCATCTGGCACGGCGGCGGTCAGGCCCTTGTCGGTCACGTCCGGCGTGATCTCTGCGCCATTGACCGAGGCGCGGATCAGCGTCAGATCTTCCCCGTGCAGAAAGAACGTCCGGTCTGTGGCATCGGGGTTTGGGCGAAATGCGATGCGCGATGTGACACGGGTGGCGTGGTCTGCAAGGTCAAATGTCAGGTGCACGTTGTCCACCAGATAGCCAAACGGCGTGTAGTCTTTCAGGTAAATTGTTGTGGGGGCAGCGTCGCGCATTTGTGGCCTCGTATCCGTACGGGTTTGGCGCGACGTTAGGGGCTTCGGTCAGGGGCTGCAACTGGCCTGCGCCATTCCTTTGCTGATTTGAAGCAACCTCAAGGGCAGACCAAATGCAGCAAATCAAGCGAACAAGTTGCCTATAGGAAACTTTCGGCCTAAATGCACCAAAGCATACAGTGGCACACAATCGCGGGAGAGCAGGAATATGACGGACAGACACACCCTGAACGGGCTGCAGATCGATCCGATTTTGGCAGAGTTTATCGAGACGCAGGCGCTGCCGGGAACAGGAGTGTCGCCGCAGCAGTTCTGGACAGGTTTGGCGCGGCTGGTGAACGAGCTTGGGCCAAAGAACCGTGACCTTCTGGCGAAGCGGTCCGAAATTCAAAGCCGTATCGACGGTTGGCATATGGCCCGCAAGGGGCAGGCGATTGATCCCGCCGAGTATCAGACTTTCCTGAAAGAGATCGGCTATCTGGTCCAGGAAGGGGACAGCTTTGAGGTCGAAACAACCAATGTTGACCCCGAGATCGCGCTGACCCCTGGACCGCAACTTGTGGTGCCGATCACAAACGCGCGCTTTGCATTGAACGCAGCCAACGCGCGCTGGGGCAGCCTGTATGACGCGCTCTATGGGACCGACGCAATGGGGGATCTGCCAACGGGCGGTGGCTATGACACGGCGCGTGGGGCTCGCGTGATCGAATGGGCCAAGGCCTTTTTGGATGAGGCTGTACCACTGGCATCCGGGTCCTGGACGGACGTGTCCAACCTGACGGTGAAAGATGGAGGGTTGGTCCCGGCGCTGGGCAATCCTGCACAATTTGCAGGGTTTGGTGGTTCGGCTGACAAGCCGGATTTTGTGCTGTTGAAAAACAATGGCCTGCACATCCAGATCATCATCGATGCGTCCAGCAATATTGGCGCAACCGATCCCGCCGGTATCGCAGACGTCCGGTTGGAATCGGCGCTGTCGACGATCATGGATTGCGAGGATTCGGTGGCTTGTGTCGATGCCGCTGACAAAGTTGTCGCCTACGGAAATTGGCTGGGCCTGATGAAGGGCGACCTGACCGGAGAGGTTACTAAAGGCGGTGCCACGTTCACCCGTAAACTTGCTGACGACCTGAGCTTCACCACTCCGTCGGGTGGGCAGGCCACGCTGAAAGGCCGTTCGCTGATGCTGGTGCGCAATGTAGGTCACCTGATGAGCAACCCGGCTGTGCTGGACGCCGAAGGGCGCGAGATTGGCGAAGGGCTGATGGATGCGCTCTGCACCACGCTGATCGCCATGCACGATCTAAAGCGCGAAGGCGGCAACTCGGTCGAAGGTTCGGTCTATGTGGTCAAGCCCAAGATGCACGGGCCCGAGGAAGTTGCGTTCTCGGTCGAGATATTCGACATGGTGGAAGACATTCTTGGTTTGCCCCGCAACACCGTAAAGCTGGGTATCATGGATGAAGAGCGGCGCACGTCTGCCAATCTCAAGGAGTGTATTCGGGCGGCTAAGTCACGCGTGGCCTTCATCAACACCGGGTTTTTGGACCGGACCGGCGATGAGATCCATACCTCGATGGAAGCCGGTCCAATGCTGCCTAAGGGCGACATCAAGAATACGCCTTGGATCGCGTCTTACGAGGACCGCAATGTCGATATCGGTCTGGCCTGCGGCCTGAAAGGTAAGGCGCAGATCGGTAAAGGCATGTGGGCAATGCCGGATCGCATGGGCGACATGCTGGAGGCCAAGATCGGGCACCCGATGTCTGGCGCGACCTGCGCCTGGGTACCGTCGCCGACCGCCGCGACCCTGCATGCAACGCATTACCACAAGGTTGATGTGCTGGCCCGACAGGATGAGCTTGCTGCCGTAGGCGCGCGCGGTACTCTGGTTGATCTGTTGACCATTCCACTGTTGGGTGGACGCAATTTGAGTGAAAATGAGATCACTCGCGAGCTTGAGAATAACGCACAGGGCATTCTAGGATATGTAGTGCGCTGGGTCGATCAGGGCGTCGGCTGTTCCAAGGTGCCGGACATTAACGATGTCGGACTTATGGAAGATCGCGCCACCTGCCGGATTTCATCTCAGGCGTTGGCAAACTGGCTGCATCATGGCGTCGTGGACGAGGCGCAAGTGATGGCAGCGATGCAGAAAATGGCGGCCGTCGTGGATCGCCAGAACGGAAACGACCCCAGCTATACGCCTATGGCGCCGGGATTTGATGGCATTGCCTTTCAGGCGGCCTGTGATCTGGTGTTCAAAGGGCGGGTTCAGCCCTCGGGCTATACTGAGCCTGTTTTGCACGCCCGTCGTCTGGAGTTGAAAGCAAGTCAGGCTTAAACGGAACTGGAGGGAGCGAGAGGGTATCCCTTATCGTATCCCAATATTACCTTGGACAGATGAAAGGAATTAAGGATGGCTATTTCTTTGCGCAAGGCGCGCACCATCATTCGTAAGGCGCTGGAAAAAGGGCGCGAGATGGAGCTGAAGCCTCTGTCTGCCGTGGTTCTGGATGCGGGCGGTCATGTCATCGCGTTCGAGCGTGAAGACGATGCCGCCCCGGGCCGTTTCGCGATTGCGCACGGCAAAGCCTATGGTTCGGTCATGTTGGGCATGGCGGGGACCGCGCAGATGCAGCGCGCCGAGGCGCAGGCCTATTTCATGGCCGCAGTGAATGGCGTTTATGGCGGGCAGGTTGTGCCGGTTCCGGGCGGTGTTCTGCTGCGTGACCGGAAAGGCGCTGTTATCGGGGCTGTCGGCGTGACAGGGGACACCTCGGACAATGATGCAATTGCTGCAATGGCGGGCATTGAGACGGCAGGTCTGATTGGTGAGGTCTAATTCTCCGAGTATTTCATCCTGAAGATCGTCGGGAATTGGGATAATTTCCCAACCTTTTGGCTTATGGGGGGAAATCCTCCCCTATTTTGGGAAAATTTCGGAACTGAGTTGTGCGCACCTGAACACGCCCCTGCGCTGTCACGCAGGGCGTGTATTCTTGCACGTCTGAGAGGCTGCCGGTAGCTTCCATGTTAATCACTGGAACAATAAGGAAAGCAGAATGTCTCGTCCCGTCGTCGGTATCATCGGCAACTCGTATCTCATGAATGACCAATACCCGACACATGCGGGTGGGACGATGAACTCGGATGCGGTGGCCAATGTGTCGGGATGCCTGCCGCTGCTGATCCCTGCTGATCCCCGATATGTGACGGTCGATGAGCTGCTGAAGGTCTGCGACGGCTTTCTGCTGACCGGCGGACGCCCCAATGTACATCCTGAGGAGTACGGCGAGCCCGAAACCGAAGCGCATGGAGATTTCGACCGGGCGCGCGACGCCATCACACTGCCGCTGGTTCGGGCCTGTGTTGAGCGTGGCCAACCGTTCCTGGGCATCTGCCGAGGGTTTCAAGAGGTCAACGTGGCGATGGGTGGAACGCTTTATCCTGAAATCCGGGATCTTCCAGGGCGAATGAACCACCGGATGCCGCCTGAAGGCACGCTGGAAGAGAAGTTTGCGCTGCGCCATGTGGTGAAACTGGATGAAGGCGGTGTGTTCCATGACCTGTTTGGCGCAACCGAGGTCATGACCAACACGCTGCACGGGCAGGGCATCAAGACCATTGGTGAACGTGTCGTTATCGACGGTCACGCGCCCGACGGCACGCCCGAGGCGATATATATCAAAGATGCGCCTGGCTTTACACTGTCCGTTCAGTGGCACCCTGAATGGGATGCGATCAATGACCCGGTGTCACGCCCCTTGTTCGAGGCGTTTGGTGCTGCGGTCCAAGCCTGGTCCAGGGGGGCGGGCGCGCAGGTGTTCCAGAAAACCGCGTAGTTTTTTACGCTGGCCCGCCGAGGGGAGGACGGACCGGCGTTTTGCGATCAAACCAGCAGGTTGAACTGATTGATCAGTGGAAGGCTGCGAGCACGTTCTCCTGTCAGATCAAACAGGGCATTTCCGAGCGCTGGCATCGAGGGGGGCGTGCCTGGCTCACCTGCGCCACCCATGTGGCGGTTGGTCTCGAGAACGCGCACCTCGACCTGGGGGGCAGTATGCATGCGAAGGGCGTCATAGTCGGGGAAGTTGAACTGTTCAGCTTCACCATCTGAAAAGGTGATCTCGCCATAGCACGCTGCGGACAAGCCATACATCATGCCGCCGAACATCTGGGCCTTGACGTTGTCAGGATCCAGCGCCAGCCCCATGTCACAGGCGATCCATGCCTTATTGATGCGGATGGTTCCGTCTTCGTCGACCACTTCGATCACTTGCGCCACGGGTGTGCCAAAGCTGTAGGTGACGGCGACGCCCCGGCCAACGCCTTCAGGTGTTTTGCCAGTCCAGCCCGACATCTGCTTCACGGCTTCAAGGCATCCGGCGGAAGGGGCATGTTCGGTCTTCATCAGCTCAAGCCGGAAATCCAGTGGGTCGCGTCCTGCGGCGTGGGCCATTTCATCCATGAAGGTCTCATGGAAGAAACCATTGTGGCTGTTACCGACCGAGCGCCAAAAGCCCACCGGAACGGCCAGATCAGCGATATGACCACTCATGCGGTAGTTTGGCACGGCGTAGGGTTGGTTGAAGAACCCTTCGACCAATACTTTGTCGGGGCCACCGCCGGGGAAACCGGAGTAGCGCTCGACCGCCTGCTGCGTGCAGGACTGCGCCGCCAGCTTGCCGTCAATCAGCACGGCTTTGCCGTCCTGAACCGCGCCGCGCATCCGGGCGATGGCACCGGGGCGGTAATAGTCATGACGCATGTCTTCTTCGCGGCTCCAGGTCGTTTGAACCGGCGTGCCGGGCATTGCCATGGCGACCTTGGTGGCGATCTCACCAAAGTCCAGCTCACCCCGACGGCCAAATCCGCCACCAAGATAGGTGGTGTGAATTTGCACTGCCTCGGTGTCCAGATTGGCGGTGTTTGCAACACGGAACTGGATCAGGGTCGGGGCCTGGTTGCCGCACCACAGCTCCACGGTGTTTCCGGTATAAACCGCGGTGGCGTTCATAGGCTCCATCGTGGCGTGGGCGAGATAGGGCACTTGGTATTCGGCGGTGATTTCGGTAGCGCCCTCGGGGGTCATGCTGACATCGCCATCGTCGCGCATGGTCGAGTTCGGGGCGTCGTCGAACGCCTCGGCAATCTTGGCAAAGATGCCGTCGGTTTCTGGCGGATAGGGCGCATCGCCCCAATCAACATCGATGGCCTCAACTGCCTGGTTTGCCAGCCAAGTGTTGTTTGCGATCACAGCGACACCTGTGCCCAGATCGACAATCTTCTCGACCCCCGGCATGGATTGGGCAGCACTGTCATCAAAGCCATTCATCACGCCGCCCAGTTTGGGATTCATGCGCACGCTGGCAAATTTCATGCCCGGCAGGCGAACATCGACGCCGAATTCGGCCGTGCCGGTCACCTTGCCCGTCATGTCCAGACGCGGTTGGGTCCGGCCCAGATAGCGCCATTCGGACGGATCGCGCAAATGCACGTCCACCGGTTCCAATCCGGCTGCTTCGACGGCCAGATCGGAATAGGCGATCTTGTCGCCGTTAGGGGCAATGACGTGGCCCGAGGCCGTTTGCAGATCCGAAGGGTCAACGCCCAGACGGTCTGCGGCCGCGCGTTTCAGAGTTTCGCGGGCCGAAGCACCGGCGTGTCGCATCCGCTCGAACCCGTCTTTCATAGACGTCGAACCGCCAGTGACCTGCAGGCTGAGCACCTTACCCAGAACACCCAATGCCTCACCCAGATTGTGCTGGAAGTTCGAGATGTCATACCCTTTGTTGGGCAGCCCCTCACCCACCAGGGCAGAGTTGTAATAAGCCGCTGCCGCCGGACCATGCAGAACGGTGATCTGGTCCAGATCGACGTCGAGTTCTTCGGCAATCAGAGCGGCCCAAGTGGTTTTCACGCCCTGACCCATTTCAGCGCGCGGGGCGAACAGGGTAACACCGTTCTGGTCAATCAGCACAAAAGGGTTCAGTGCCGCTTCACCTTCGCCGGGTTGCAGCGGATTGGCGGCAGGGCGGGTGACGTAATAGGCGCCAAAGGCCACACCGCCGACAATCGCGGCAGAGCCAATCAGAAACGTGCGACGGAGGATTTTTCCAACTTTACCCATGACTTATACCTCCTTCAGCTTGCCGGCAGCGTCGTGAATTGCTGCACGAAGTCGGGGGTAGGTGCCACAGCGGCAAAGGTTGCCCTGCATTGCGTCATCAATATCGGCATTGGTTGGTGACGGGTTTTCAGCCAGCAAAGCTGCGGCCTGCATGATCTGTCCGGACTGGCAGTAACCGCATTGCGCCACCTGATGATCGACCCAGGCCTGTTGAATCGCGGCCAGCGAGTCTGGCGAGCCGATGCCTTCGATTGTGGTTACGTCACCCCAGACATCCGACAACGCCACCTGACAAGAACGTACGGCCTCGCCGTCGATATGAACAGTGCATGCCCCGCAAGCGGCAACGCCGCAGCCGAATTTGGTGCCGGTCAAACCGACCTCATCCCGCAGAACCCAGAGCAGGGGGACGTCATCAGGCAGGTCCACCTGATGTTGCTTTCCGTTGATCTTCAGGGCCGTCGCCATGGCGCACCTCTTGTTGCTTTGGCTTATTCCTGACATAATGGGTTTAAAGTGTCAGGATGTCAATTGACAATTTAGACAATAAATGTCAGTGCTTTTGATATGAAAGATTCAAGTGACGATACACGGCAAAAGGCGATCCTGAATTCGGCGTTTCAAGCCTTTTCCACTTATGGGTACCGAAAGACCTCGATGGACGATATCGCGCGTGGGGCGGGGATGTCGCGACCTGCGGTCTATCTGCACTACAAGAACAAAGAGGCGATCGTCAGCAAACTGACCGAGTTATACTATGCCGAAAAAAGCGTCGCGGTGGCGCAGGCGCTGGCGACAAAGGGTTCGGTGCCCGAGGTATTGACCCGAGCGGTTCAGGCGCAGACTGACGGGATGGCTAGAATTCTGGCCTCACCTCACGGGCTTGAGATGCTGGACAACACCAAGTCCTTGTCTTCTGAAATCATCGCGGCGGGCGAGGCTAAACTGGCCGGGCTTTACACGGATTGGCTGACGCAAGAGGAAAAGGCGGGCCGTGTGCATTTGCGGGCCGACGCGTCAGAGACGGGCCGAACGATTACGGCCACGCTCAAAGGGTTAAAGCTGATCGGCGCCGGGGCCGAGATCTATGAACAACAAGTGGCACAGGTTGCTGCCCTTTTCGGCGCCGGGCTTGAAGTCAGGTAACGCGCTGGCGGACTTTGTATTCCGGCGCGTCCCACAGTTTGTTCTGCATCACATCGGCCAGAATTTCCGTCGCTTGGATCACGTCGCCCTCGTCGATATAGAGCGGTGTAAAGCCAAAGCGCATAATGTCAGGCGCGCGGAAATCGCCAATCATACCCCGGGCGATCAGGGCCTGCATCGCGGCATATCCTTCTTTGAAGCGGAATGAAACCTGGCTGCCGCGGTCCTCTGGCGTTCTGGGACTGGCCAATTGCAAGTCGGGGCAGGATGCCTCGACGCGACTGATGAACAGCTCAGTCAGGTCAATAGACTTCGCGCGAACATCCGCCATCTCTGCCATGTCCCAGATATCCATGGCCGCAGACAAGGCCGTCATCTGGATCACGGGGGGCGTGCCCACGCGCATCCGCTCAATCCCGTTGCCGGGGCGATAGTCCAGGTCAAAAGCAAAGGGGGATTCGTGACCCAGCCAGCCAGACAAAGCCGGTCGCACCGTACCAGCCAGTCGCGGTGCGACATAGATAAACGCTGGCGCGCCGGGGCCGCCGTTGAGGTACTTATACGTGCAGCCCACAGCGAAATCGACATTGCATCCTGCAAGTTCGACTGGAATTGCCCCGGCGGAATGGGCCAGATCCCAGACCGTCACCACCCCGTTGGCATGGGCCAGTTCGGTCAGCGCCTTCATGTCATGCATTCGACCCGAGCGGTAATCCACCTCGGTCAGCATCAAAACCGCGACCTCTTCTGTGATCGCATCGGCAACGTCTTCGGGGTCTACAACGCGCAATTCATAGTCTTCGCCCAGCGAGCGCAGCAGACCATCCGCCATATACAGGTCCGACGGGAAGTTGCCGTTATCTGACAGGACAACCTTGCGGGTCGGGTTGAGCTCGAGCGCGGCGGCCACGGCCTGATAGACCTTGATCGACAAGGTGTCGCCCGTGACGACGCTGCCTTGTTCGGCACCGATAAGGCGGCCGATGCGGTCACCCAGCCCGGTGGGCAGACCCATCCACCCGGCCTTGTTCCAACCGGTGATCAACATCTGACCCCATTCGTTTGTCAGCATCTCCTGCACCCGCGAGGTCGCGGATTTGGGCAGAGGGCCCAATGAGTTGCCGTCCAGATAGATCACACCCTCGGGCAGGTCGAACATGGCTTTGGTTGCTGCAAAGTCGGTCATGAAGGCTCGCTTATTTGTGAAATTTCATGTGCTTGCTTCTGAGGTAGCCCATCCTCACATGCGTGTCTATCGATGCGACATACTGGTCTTTTGCCATTTTGGGTCAAAAGCGGTAGGACATGGCCCAGAAGCGACGTGGCCCCGGTCTTGTCGCCACTTATGAGGGCATAACATGCGCTGGATAGATGTACCGCCAGTTTGGTTGATCGCCTTTGCTGTGGCGGCCTGGATGCAGGCAAAGTACCTGTCGTTCGGCTTGTCCCTTGAAAGTGGTTTTACCGACCTGCTCAGCGGCGCGCTGATCGGCGGCGGGATCTTGATGGCAGTTCTGGCCGTGGTCGAATTCCGCCGTCACCAGACAACCGTAATTCCCCATGAAACACCATCGTCGATGGTCCAGTCGGGCATCTACAAGCGGAGCCGAAATCCGATCTATGTGGGTGACGTTCTGATTTTGGCCGGTCTTGTGCTGCGGTTTGACGCCGTGTTGTCTTTGGTTCTTGTACCGGTCTTTGTCTGGGTGCTGGAACGCCGGTTCATCCTGCCGGAAGAAAACCGCCTGCGCCGAACATTCCGGGCTGACTTTGCCCGCTATGAGCGCAAGACCCGGCGATGGATCTAGGGTGATGCTCTTTATGATTTCACATAAAAAATGCTGCACTTGCGAAATAATATTGCGCAGGATACATCTTTGCTTAACAAAGAATACCGACCACCCGCTCAGACAGAGTAAGAATTAGGGGGACTGCCAGTGAAGATAGGCACGCCAAAAGAAAGACTGGACGGTGAGAACCGGGTTGCGATGACACCTGAGTCTGCCGTGCAATTGCAGAAACTGGGCTATGACTGCCTGATCGAAAAAGGGGCAGGTGCTGCTGCGGGCTTTTCGGATGCTGCCTATGAAGCCGCAGGTGTCGAGGTCGTAAAAACGGCAGCGTCGCTGTGGAAGGCTGCCGACATCGTCGCCAAGGTGCGCATTCCGACCGAAACCGAGATGAAGCGTCTGACCAAGGGTAAGACACTGATTTCCTTCTTCAATCCTGCGGGCAACGAAGAAGGAATGGAGCTGGCAAAGTCCAAGGGTGCCAACGTCATCGCCATGGAAATGGTGCCACGTATTTCACGTGCCCAGAAGATGGACGCGCTTTCTTCGATGGCCAATATCGCGGGTTATCGCGCGGTGATCGAGGCAGGCAACAACTTTGGCCGCTTTTTCACCGGTCAGGTAACGGCTGCCGGTAAAGTGCCGCCTGCCAAGGTGCTGATTGTGGGCGCGGGTGTGGCTGGCCTGGCCGCCATCGGAACCTCGACCTCGCTGGGCGCGATCACCTATGCGTTCGACGTGCGCCCCGAAGTGGCCGAACAGGTCGAATCGATGGGCGCCGAGTTTGTCTATCTGGATTTCGAGGAAGACCAGCAGGACGGTGCGGCCACCGGCGGCTATGCCTCGGTCCAGTCCGAGGAATTCCGCAACGCGCAGCTGGCCAAGTTCCGCGAACTTGCTCCGGAAATAGACATTGTAATCACCACCGCGCTGATCCCGAACCGCGAAGCGCCTGAGCTTTGGACCAAGGATATGGTCGAGAGCATGAAGCCGGGTTCGGTTATCGTTGACCTCGCGGCGGAAAAAGGCGGCAACTGCAAGCTGACCGTCGCAGATGAGAAGATCGTGACCGATAATGGCGTGACCATCATCGGCTATACCGACTTCCCCAGCCGGATGGCAGCGCAATCTTCGTCGCTTTATGCCACCAACATCCGTCACATGATGACCGACCTGACGCCTGAAAAGGACGGTCAGATCAATCACGACATGGAAGATGACGTGATCCGCGGCTCGACCGTGACGCATGAGGGTGAGATCACCTTCCCGCCGCCACCACCCAAGGTGCAGGCGATTGCGGCGCAGAAGAAGCCCGAGGTCAAGGAATTGACCCCGGAAGAGAAAAAAGCGCAAGAGATTGCAGCCTTCAAGGCGCAGACCAAGCAGCAGTTCACCTTGCTGGGGGTAGGCGGTGCGCTGATGCTGCTGGTGGGGCTAATTGCTCCGGCCAGCTTCATGCAGCACTTCATCGTCTTCGTACTGGCCATCTTTGTGGGCTTCCAGGTGATCTGGAACGTCTCACATTCGCTGCACACACCGCTGATGGCGATCACCAATGCGATCTCGTCGATTATCATCGTCGGGGCCTTGATGCAGATCGGGTCGGGATCGTTCCTGGTCATTCTGCTGGCGGCGCTGTCCGTCTTCATGGCGGGGATCAACATCTTCGGCGGCTTCCTCGTAACCCGGCGCATGCTCGCCATGTTCCAGAAATCTTAAGGAGGCCGGGCACATGGATTATGGCTTCACTACTGCCGCATACGTTGTTGCGGCTGTCCTTTTCATCCTTTCGCTCGGCGGTCTGTCGAACCAGGAAAGCGCGAAACGCGCGGTCTGGTACGGCATCGTCGGTATGGCACTGGCGGTCTTCGCCACACTTGTTGGCCCCGGTTCCGGTCTGTGGCTGCTGTCGCTGCTGCTGATCGCGGGCGGCGGCCTGATCGGTCAATATGTGGCGCAGCGCGTCCAGATGACCGAGATGCCGCAACTGGTGGCTGCGATGCACTCGCTGGTTGGTCTGGCGGCTGTGTTTGTGGGTTTCAACGCGCATTTCGAGATCGGCAACGTAGCGCAGGTCATGGCAATCGCGGATTCCGCGAAAGAGGCTGATCTGCATGATCTGGGCGCTTTTGCCAAGCTGATTGCCAAGAAGACACCGGCGGAACTGGCAATTCTGCACGTGGAACTGTTCCTTGGTATTTTCATCGGCGCGATTACCTTTACAGGCTCGGTTGTGGCCTATGGCAAGCTGGCGGGCAAAGTGACGTCGGTGGCGACCAAGCTGCCCGGTGGCCATGCGCTGAACGCCACGGCTGCGGGTCTCTCGCTGATCTGCCTGGTCTGGTACACCTCGACCGGCGGCTTCTTCCCGCTTTTCCTGATGACCTTGGCGGCGCTGTTCATTGGCTATCACCTGATCATGGGTATCGGCGGTGCTGACATGCCGGTGGTTGTGTCTATGCTGAACAGCTATTCGGGCTGGGCGGCTGCGGCGATCGGTTTCTCGCTGGGCAACGACCTGCTGATTGTGGTCGGTGCGCTTGTGGGTTCGTCGGGTGCGATCCTGTCCTACATCATGTGTAAGGCGATGAACCGGCATTTCGTCAGCGTGATCCTGGGTGGCTTTGGCGGCCCACAGGGTGAGCAGATGGCCGTTGAGGGTGAACAGATCGCAATCGAGGCTGATGGCGTCGCTGCGGCTCTGAATGACGCCGACAGCATTGTCATCATCCCCGGCTACGGTATGGCCGTGGCTCAGGCGCAGCAGTCAGTCAGCGAGCTAGTCCGCAAGCTGCGCGCCAAGGGCAAGAACGTGCGTTTTGCAATCCATCCTGTTGCCGGTCGTCTTCCAGGACATATGAACGTTCTGCTGGCCGAGGCAAAGGTTCCGTATGACATCGTTCTGGAAATGGACGAGATCAACGACGATTTCCCTGACACGGATGTGGCCATCGTCATTGGTTCCAACGACATCGTGAACCCAGCGGCGCAGGAAGACCCAAACAGCCCCATTGCTGGAATGCCGGTTCTGGAATGCTGGAAGGCCAAGCAGGTGTTCGTGTCTAAGCGCGGTCAGGGCACCGGCTATTCAGGCATCGAAAACCCGCTGTTCTTTAAAGAGAACACTCGCATGTTCTATGGCGATGCCAAAGCATCGTTGGACAAGCTTTTGCCGATGATCGATTGAGCCAATAGCTGTAATCAAATTGCAAAGGGCGCCTGAGGGCGCCCTTTTCCTTTGTACTGGAGGAGGCTTTGCCTCCTGACCCCCAGGATATTTTTAGCCAGATGAAGCCGTAGCACGTGGTATGATTGGGTGATGGATCAGGAGGTCGATGATGCAGAAGGTGAATGGAATAGGCGGTGTGTTCTTTCGGGCAAAGGACCCACAGGCGTTAAGCGCTTGGTATCAGACTCACTTAGGTGTCAATCACTACGATCCCGCACCTTGGAAGCAGCGTGAAGGTTATACGGTATTTGCCCCGTTTGCGCAGGATACCGAGTATTTCGGGCAGGCAGATCAACAGTGGATGATCAATTTCCGTGTTGATGATCTGGCTGCGATGATAGCGCAGTTGCAGGCTTCGGGAATCAGGGTCGAAACCAATCCGGACTGGAACAGTGAGGTTGGGAAATTCGCCCGCATCCATGATCCGGAAGGCAATCCCATTGAGCTGTGGCAGCCAAATCAATGAGATAGCAGATTTGTATACCATTGTATCCCTGTAAGTATATGAAATAAAAAGAGAATTGATGTAAATCCTTTGTGTCGTATAGTGCGCGGGATGAGGCGGAGCACTGAATGACACCGATAGATGACCATCCCCTTCGCTATGCGTTGGCCAATGAGTTGCACGCGCGACCGTTCCCGGTCGCATCAATGCCCTGTACGGTGACCTTTCTGGCGATCAAGAAACCGGAAGCTGCCGTCGCCCGTGATCGGCGTGAGGATTTGGCCCATTTGATCAACCTTCTGGATCGCCATGGTGCACAGCATCCGCAGCCTGATGCCACACATTACGCCGGTCAGATCGGTAGACATTGGCTGAAATGGGAGCAACACACAGAGTTTGTCACCTATACTGCAATCGCGCAGAACGTGAGCGACCGCGCGTTCAACCCGGCCGATTTCGAAGTCTTTCCGCCGGATTGGCTGATGGCCAGCCCGGGGCAAAGGGTCACGTCTGTGATGGTTCGCGTGATAGAACGTGAAAGTGACGATGCGATTAAATCCAAATTGCTGGATTGGTTCGAGCCTGAAAGCCTGGCTGTGGCCAGGGTGTTGGATGATGCTGCCGTGTGCGCGAGCGATTTTCGTATTGATCCGGCAGGTCACATGCGCTTTGCAATGTTTGTGGCCGAGGGGACTGGTCGGCGTCGGACGGGGCGGGTTCTCCAGCGCCTCTGCGAGATTGAGACTTACAAGGCGATGTCCATGTTGGGTTTCGCACGCGTTAAGCAACTGATGCCGCGTATCGGGGAATTGGACGGGCAGCTGACCCAGTTGATGGGGCAAATGACTGACAACTCGGCCCAGCCTGACGCGCTTCTGAACGATCTCTTGTCGACCTCGATTGAACTCGAAACTTTGTCAGCCCGGTGTTCGTTCCGGTTCGGAGCAACGGGTGCATACGAAGCTATCGTTAACCAGCGGATTGAAGTGCTGCGCGAAGAGCGGTTCCAGGGCGGTCAGAACTTTGCCGATTTCATGATGCGGCGCTATGACCCTGCGATCCGTACCGTAAAATCCACTGAACGCCGTCTTCAGGCATTGTCCGACCGGGCCATCCGTGCGGGCGAGTTGTTGCGGACCAGGGTGGACGTGGAGCGCAGTGAGCAGAACCAGGCGCTGTTGGAAAGCATGGACCGTCGGGCCGATCTGGCCTTGCGTCTGCAACATACAGTCGAGGGGCTTTCTGTTGTTGCCATCAGTTACTACGCGGTTTCTCTGGTGAGCTATCTTCTGTATCCGCTGACGGCTTCGGGCATCAGCAAGGGTATGTTGACAGCGGCGGTTACAATCCCCGTTGTGGCCGGAGTATGGTTCGCAATCCGACGGATCCGTAAGCGGCTTGGTTGAGCGTCAATTGCCAAATCTTGCTGGACCTGTAGAACAGGGGTGTTTGGCGAGCGGCATGAGGGTTTTCGGTGACTACCATATTTGCAGCATGGCGGGCTGTTGCCGCCATGTTTATCCTCAACGGAGCTCTGTTTGGTATCTGGGCGTCGCGCATTCCAGCCATGCGCGACCAATTGGATCTGTCGCATGAGGCGTTGGGCTACGGGCTCTTGTTTATGGCGGCGGGTGCAGTCTGTTCGTTCCCCATTACAGGGCGGTTGACGGACAGCTTTGGTGCGGTTTCGATCACCCGCGTCATTGCCGTTCTTTACACGCTGTCGCTGATCTTGCTTGCCTTGGCTGGAGGGTTCTGGGGGCTTGCAGCCTTCTTGTTTGTCTTTGGTGCCTTCCACGGATCCATGGACGTTGCGATGAACGCCTGGGCGGCCGAAGTCGAACAGGCATACGACAAGCCCGTGATGTCTTCGTTTCATGCGATGTGGAGCCTTGGGGCCGGACTTGGCGCGATCAGCGGATATCTCGCGGTGCAATTGGGGCTGACCGTTCTTGTGCATTTCCTTGTGGCAGGGGGAATCGTTGTCGGTCTCGCTTTGGTAATGTCCAGGGTGCGTTGGACGTCAAAAAGATCGGAAGGAGCACGCGGAAAGGTTTTTGCGCTGCCATCCGGGGTGTTGGTTCTGGTTGGGTTTACAGCCCTGTGCGGCGCGTTGGGCGAAGGGGCCGTTGCAGATTGGAGTGCGATTTTTCTGCGTGACATAACGGACGCAACTGAAAGCGTTGCAGCTCTGGGCTACGCAGTCTTTTCTGTGGCCATGGTGGCGTGCCGCCTTGGGGGGGCCATCGTGATTACTCGGTTCGGTCCCGTTTCTACAGCCCGTTTCGGGGGCATTTGCGCCGCGCTGGGTGTATTCGGAGTGGTTTCAGCGGTGACACCGCTGCCTGCACTGGCGGGCTTTGCTCTGATGGGGGCGGGGTATGCCGTGATCATGCCATTGGCGTTCAGCCGTGCGGCGGGCGATCCGGACGTTCCGCCCGGGCAAGCCATCGCAAGTGTAGCAACTTTGGGATATGGGGGGCTGTTGATCGGGCCGCCATTGATCGGGTTTCTGGCCGAGTTGTTTGGCCTGCGTCTGGCGTTCTCGGTGTTGTTGCCGATGGCAATTCTGATCGTTTTGTCAGCCGGCGCGCTGAGGCGCGCCGACTGAGATTGGCTTAACGTCCGCGTATACGAGGATCCAGCGCGTCGCGCAGGCCATCGCCCAGATAGTTGACGCTGAGAACGGTCAACGAGATTGCCAGACCGGGCCAGAACACGCGCTCGGGGTATTGCTGCAGGTAGTCGACCCCATCGAACAGCAAGCGCCCCCAGGTTGGGAAGTCGGGTGGGAAGCCCAGCCCAAGGAAGGACAGCGCGCTTTCGGTGATGATCGCCGTGGCAATCCCCAGCGTCGCCGACACCATGATCGGGGACAGCACGTTGGGTAGAATGTGCCGCGTGATGATCTGCGAGTTACTGGTACCGATGGACCGGGCGGCCAGAACGAATTCACGCTCTTTAATGGCCAATACGTCGCCGCGCACGATCCGTGCCGTGGGCATCCACGATGTAATGCCAATGGCGCAGACGATCAGGATGAATATCCCGCGCTCAAGCCCGAATGCTGCGGACAGAGGCTCGCGGAACAGCAGCATCATGACCAGTAGCAGGGGCAGCAGGGGCAGGGCCAGAAACAGATCGGTCAGGCGCATAAGCGGCCCGTCCAGCCGTCTGAAAAACCCGGCCAGAACCCCGATGAACGATCCCAGAAACAGCGCCAGCAGCATCGCGGTGATGCCCACGGAAACCGAGGTTTGCCCGCCTGACATCATGCGTGCCAGAATGTCCCGGCCCAGTTGGTCGGTGCCGAACGGGTGCGACCAGCTTGGGCCCTGATTGCGCGAGCGGATGTCGATCTGCGTCGGATCAATGCTCCAGAGATATGGCCCCAGATAGACACCTGCAACGATGAAGAAGAAGAGGATCGCCCCCAGCATCGCGCCCTTGTGGGTCTTGAACTGATCCCACACATCGCGCCATTGGCTGCGGGGCGGGGTTGCCAGCTCTTCCATCACATCCGCCGTCGGCAGAGCGGTAGAGGCCGGGGCTAGTCCTTCATCCGGGATCAGCGTGTCTGATTTGTCATGATCAGTCATAGCGAATCCTCGGGTCCAGAATGCCGTAGAGAACGTCGGCGATCAGGTTGAACAGAACGATCAGCACGGCAAAGATGAAGGTCAGTGTTTGCACCATCGGCAGGTCGTTGGCCTGAATTGCGCCGATCAACAACTGACCGATGCCGTTCACTTTGAACACCTGTTCGGTGATGATGGCGCCACCAAAGATGGCCGGGATACCCAGCGCAATTACGGTAACCACCGGGATCATCGAGTTGCGCAGGACATGGACCATAACCACGGTGTATTCGCTGAGCCCCTTGGCGCGCGCAGTGCGGACGTAATCCTGGTTGAGATTGTCCAGCATCGAGGCGCGCATGAACCGGCTGAGCTGCGCGGTGATCTGCAAGGCCAGAACCATGACCGGCATAATCATCTGCTTTAGTTGCAGCATAAAGCTGTCCCAGCTGTTCACTACAAGAGTGGTATCATAGATCGACGGAAACCAACCCAGTTGTACCGAGAAGACCACGATCACCAGAACGCCCGAGAAGAAGGGCGGGACCGAGAAGCCGACCATAGACACGAATGTGCCCATCTGGTCGAACCAGGAATACTGGCGGTAGGCCGAATAGATACCGATCGGCAGCGCGATCAGGATGGCAACGATATAGGCGGTGCCGACAACCCACAGGGTCTGCGGGATACGCTGAACAACGATGTCCATGACCGGCGAACGGGTCTGCCAGGAAATCACGCGCAAGTCGCCTTCAGAGAAGGTGGTGCCGAACATTGCGTCGACCAGAACCTGCGGTTCGATCCAGAAGAACTGTACGATCCATTTCCAGAACCGGATATGCATCGGTTGGCCAAGGCCCAGGGCCTCGCGCATCTTCTCTTTGACTTCGGGGGGGACAGTGAGCGGAACCTGCGCCATCGGATCGCCGGGTGCGAGTTCGAGGAGCAGGAAGATGACGAGGCTGATGAACAGCAGTGTTGGAACGGCCAGCACCAGTCGTCTGATTGTAAAATTGAGCATTAAGAGGCGCCTTTATATGCGTCTTCTTGTTGGAGCGGTGTGCAAATGACCGCGCCCCGATAACGATCGGGGCGCGGCTTTGCAAGATCAATGCTTAGGAACCGGTTTTGCGGTACCAGTCCGCAATGTTCCACAGCTCGCTGTCCCAAACGTTCAGGACAACGCCACCCAAGGTGTTTGCGTGCGCCGACAGACGACCACGGTGAACCAGCGGGATCATGCCGCCGTTTTCAACCATGATGTCGTTCAGCTTTTTCGCGATCTCGGCGCGGGCTTCCAGACCGGCAGTTTCGGCCAGCTGACCATGCAGCTTGTCGAACTCTTCGTTGCAGAAGCGGCTGATGTTTTCACCCTGCCACTGTGTGTCGGGGCGAGGGGCCTTGTCGCACAGGCCGTTGCCCAGATAGGACTGCGGGTCGGTGCCGTTGAAGGTATTGGCGTACATCTCAACGTCCGCATAGAACTTCTGGAAGGTGTCAGGCGAACCCGGGTCACCACCAAAGAAGACCGACGCGTTGAGGTTGCGCAGCTCGGATTCGATTCCGATCTGGCTCCACCACTCTTTGACCAGCGCCTGGAAGTCCTGACGGACAGCGTTGGTCGAGGTCTGGTAGACGATCTTCAGAGGAACGCCGTCTTTTTCACGCACGCCGTCGCCGTCAGTATCGACGATACCGGCATCATCCAGCAGCTTCTTCGCGCCTTCGATATCCTGCGTGTCGCAGGTCATCGATGTCGAGTTAAACGCAGCCGGAGCAGGAACCCAGTTACAGGTTACTTTACCTGCCTGACCATAGCCGATCTCAACCAGCAGCGGGCGGTCGATGGCCATGGACATGGCTTTGTAAACCGCGGGGTCTTGCAAGAACGGGTGCGGATGCGCAGCTGTCGAACGCTCACCCTCCGGCAGATCGGGCGACGGATTGGTCTGGTTCAGCATGATACGCTCGACCAGCGGACCGAAGCCAGCAACGGGTGTACCTTTGCCGCCTTCCTGCATCTGCGCGATCACTTCGGGTGCCAGTTGCAGGTTCCAGGCATAGTCAAACTCGCCTGTTTCCATGACTGCGCGGCCCGCAGCGGTTGCATCGCCGCCACCTTTGAAAGTCACGCTCGCAAAGGCTGGCTTGGCCGGATCGCGATAGTTGTCGTTGGCAGCGAAGGTGATCACGTCGTTGGGCTTGAACTCGGTGACGACAAACGGGCCGGTGCCAATCGGGTTGAAGTTCTGATTGGTGCACTCAGGTGCCTTCGCGCCCACGCAATCGGCGAACTGAGCGGCTTGAATGATCGGGCTCTCACCACCTACGAAGGGACCATAAGGGAAAGGAGTCGGAGCATCGAACGTGACCTTCACAGTCAGGTCGTCCACGGCCTCAATCGAGGTGACGCCTTCGAACTTTGTGACCTGTGCACAGCCGCCTTCGGGGTGCATGCAGTAATCAGCGGTGAATTTCACGTCCGCCGAAGTGAAAGGTGAGCCATCCGACCACGTGATTCCGGGAGCAATTTTCCAGGTGATCGAGGTCAGGTCTTCGCTGACGCCGCCGTTTTCAACAGTCGGGATTTCCGCCGCGAGGAACGGAACCATGTTGCCGTCTTGGTCATAGCGCGCGAGCGGTTCAATCACCAGCGACGCTGCTTCTACATCTTTTGTGCCGCCCGACAGGAATGGGTTCAGGATCGACGGGGCCTGCCAATAGATGATGCTGACATTGCCGTCCGACCCGCGCTCAGCAAAGGCCACCGGGGCCATTGCCGTGCTTGCAATCGCACCAAGCAAAAGGGTTTTGATTTTCATAGTTTACTCCCGAATTGGACACGTTTGTGTCTCGATTATTTCCGCAATGCCTGCGGACTTGGCGTTGCTGCCTTGGGCAAGGTTTTGATCGATAACGATAATAGCTCTAACGTGTTTTAACGCGTGCTCGCCCCAAAGCAGTTACGTTGGGTATCGAAACAGAACTTAAAAAAAATGCAAGTGGTGCCGTCGCGAAAATGTGTAATGGGTTTGACTTTTCCCGGCAGCCCACCGTAGCGTTCGGCACTCAGAACAAAAATGACAACGTCAGGGGAGCGTGCGCGTGCTGGATCAGCCTATTGCACAAATCAAAAAACTGCGGGTGGAATTTCAGACCAAGGACGGCCCTGTCGTTGGTGTTGAAGATGTTTCGTTCGAGGTAAATCCAGGCGAAACCGTTTGTATCGTTGGCGAATCGGGCTCTGGAAAGTCTGTGTCATCGCTGTCTCTGATGCGGTTGGTCGAATTCGGCGGGGGCGAGATTGCGGGTGGCGAACTGTTGTTTGATCGCCGTGATGGCGAAGAGATGGACCTGTCCAATGCCGATCAGGATCTGATGAAACAGATTCGCGGAAACGAGATCGGGATGATCTTCCAGGAACCGATGACCGCCCTGAACCCCGTTTTCACCGTCGGACGTCAGTTGACCGAAGGGTTACGCATCCACAAGGACATGTCGAAATCCCAGGCCGAAGAACGGGCGCTGGAACTGTTGCGCCAGGTACGAATTCCCGAACCCGAGCGCCGTTTGCAGCAATATCCGCACGAGTTGTCAGGTGGGATGCGTCAGCGTGTTGTCATTGCGATGGCCATGGCGTGCGAACCGCGTCTGTTGATCGCGGATGAACCTACCACAGCTCTGGACGTAACCATTCAGGCCGAGATTCTGGCTCTGATGGACCGGCTCAAGCGGGAAACCGGTACGGCGGTGATGTTCATCACCCATGACATGGCAGTGGTCGCGCAGATGGCGGACCGTGTGGTGGTCATGTTCCGCGGCAACAAGGTCGAAGAAGGCACAGTCAAAGAGATCTTTGAAAACCCGCGGCATGACTACACCAAGGCCCTGCTGGCAGCAGTTCCGAAATTGGGTGAAATGCAGGGTAAATCCGCGCCCGAGCCAATGAAACTGCTGGGTGTGGAAGGGCAGAACATCGCGCCGATCCCCGGGACCGAAGAGGTTCTGTTGACCGTCAAGAATCTGACGACGCGCTTTCCGGTCAAGGGCGGGCTGCTGCGACGCACGATTTCGAACGTTCATGCGGTCGAAGACGTGTCATTTACGCTGAACAAAGGTCAGACCCTTAGCCTTGTGGGTGAATCCGGTTGCGGCAAGTCAACGGCGGGGCGTTCGATCCTGCGGCTGGTCGAGCCGCTGTCGGGCGAAGTCAATCTGGATGGCGTCGACATCAAGAAACTGGATCCGTCCGGATTGCGCAAGGCGCGGCTGGACATGCAGATGATCTTCCAGGATCCGTTCGCCTCACTGAACCCGCAGATGCAGCTGGTGGACCAGGTGGCCGAGCCGATGCGCAATTATGGTGTTGCGTCTGGGTCGGAGCTACAGGACCGCGTGGCACAACTGTTCGACAAGGTGCAGTTGCCGCGCAGTTTCATGCGCCGCTTCCCGCATGAAATGTCCGGCGGTCAACGCCAGCGGATCGCGATTGCCCGGGCCTTGGCCCTGAACCCAAAGCTGATCATCGCGGATGAAGCGGTTTCCGCTCTCGACGTGTCGGTACAGGCGCAGGTGCTGAACCTGATGATGGAACTGCAATCCGAACTGGGCCTGTCCTATCTGTTCATCAGCCACGATATGGCCGTTGTCGAACGGGTCAGCCATTATGTAGGGGTCATGTATCTGGGTCGCATCGTCGAACTTGGCCCGCGCGCTCGGGTATTCGAGAACCCGCAGCACGCCTATACGCAGGCGTTGATGAAGGCGGTTCCAATCGCGGATCCGAACAAGCGGAAATCGGAAAAGGACCTGAACTTCAAACCGATCCCGTCTCCGATCCATCCTGTCGGTCACATGCCGGAACCTTCTAAATATCGCGAGGTTGAGGCGGGTCACTTCATCTTGACGACGGACAGCGGATACTAATCCCAATGGCAAATCGCCTGACGCCGCTTGAGATCATGACCAAGCTGATCTCTTTTCCGACTGTAAGCCGTGAAACCAATCTGCCACTGGTGGATTGGGTTGAAGAATACCTGCAAGGCCATGGGATCGAACCGCATCGTTGGCCAGATCCGGATCAACCGCACAAGGCCGCAATCTTTGCGCATGTTGGTCCATTGGAAGAGGGCGCGGTGATTCTTTCTGGCCATACCGACGTCGTGCCGGTGGATGGGCAGCCGTGGGATACGGACCCGTTCACCGTGACCGAGAAGGACGGCAAGTATTTCGGACGCGGCACCTGCGACATGAAAGGCTTTGATGCGCTGGCCATATGGGCCCTTGTCGAAGCACATTACGCAGGGGTCCAACGACCATTGCAGCTTGCGCTCAGCTTTGATGAAGAAGTCGGCTGTACCGGCGCGCCGCCGATGATCAAGGCGATGCAGGAGGGTCTGCCGAAAGGTTCCGCCGTGATCGTGGGTGAACCGTCGATGATGCAGGCCGTGACGGGGCACAAAGGCGGGTTTGGCTTTGACACCCACATCGTGGGATTCGAAGTTCATAGCTCGATCATGCATACGGGGGTCAACGCGATCATGGAGGCTGCGCCTCTGATCGATTGGGCGAACCAGCAAAACGCCGAGAACATGGCGGCAGAACCCAGCCCGGTTGCCGCCGTGTTCGATCCGCCATGGACAACCTGTCACGTTGGCATGATTGAAGGTGGCACAGCCCATAACATCACGGCCAAAGATTGCCGGTTCATGATGGATTTCCGAACCGTACCGGATGAAACCAAAGCGCAATGGCAGGATGCGTATTTTCAGCAGGTGCGCGCGATTGAGGCTCGGATTCAGGCTGCGCATCCGGAAGCCCGTATTGAGCTGTCTGAAAACTTCGCGATTCCGGGGCTTGTGCCTGAACAGGATGGCGAGGCCGAAGCTTTGGTGCGCGTGCTAACCGGGGACAATGCAAGTCACGTTGTCAGTTATGGGACGGAGGCGGGCCAGTTTCAGGAGGCAGGGTATTCTGCTGTGATTTGTGGGCCGGGCGATATTGCACAGGCCCACCAGCC
The DNA here is from genome assembly GCF_001238295.1 of Ruegeria sp. 6PALISEP08. Classification (GTDB taxonomy): domain Bacteria; phylum Pseudomonadota; class Alphaproteobacteria; order Rhodobacterales; family Rhodobacteraceae; genus Ruegeria. The sequence goes on along the minus strand of NZ_LGXZ01000002.1, from coordinate 235,964 downwards.
GAATGAGTTCATCTCGGTTGCGCAGTTCGAAGCTGGGCAAAAGTTCATGCAGCGCCTGGTTGAAAAGCTGGGCACCTGATCCGACGTAAAGCAGTGACGATAGTCAAAAGGGAGATCTTGAGATGCCCGTGAAAAACAGACTTGCGGAAATGCACGGCGAGATTGCCAAGTGGCGTCGTCACCTGCATGCGCATCCTGAGCTAATGTATGACGTCCACGAAACTGCAGCATTTGTTGCGGACCGCCTGAAAGAGTTTGGTGTAGACGAGATTACTCCGGGGATTGGCAAGACAGGCGTGGTCGGCGTAATCAAGGGGCGCACGGATACACAGGGGCGCGCCATTGGCCTGCGGGCTGACATGGACGCGCTGCCGATTGAAGAAGCGACAGGGCTGGACTACGCCTCGACCGTTTCGGGTAAGATGCATGCCTGCGGGCACGACGGGCATACCTCGATGCTGTTGGGGGCCGCGCAGTACCTGGCGGAGACGCGCAACTTCGATGGCAATGTGGTTTTGATCTTTCAACCCGCCGAGGAAGGTGGCGCAGGTGGGCTGGCCATGTGTCAGGATGGCTTGATGGAGCGCTGGGGCATTCAGGAAGTCTACGGAATGCACAACATGCCCGGCCTTCCCGTGGGTGAGTTTGCCATTCGACCCGGTGCGCTGCTGGCCTCATCTGATGAGTTTGAAGTCACTGTTACGGGCAAGGGCGGGCACGCTGCCGCACCGCATGACGCAGTGGATACGACGCTGGTTGCCTCGCATATCGTTGTTGCATTGCAATCCGTGGTGTCGCGCACGGTTGACCCGATCAAGCGCGTTGTGTTGACCGTCGGAACCTTTGAAACAGACAGTGTTGCGTCAAACGTGATTGCGCACACTGTACGTTTGCAGGGAACCGTTCGGACGCTGGATCCCGAATACCGCTCAATCGCGGAAGAACGGGTGCGTCGGATTGCCGAAGATACGGCCTCGGCCTTTGGAGCAAAGGCAGAGGTCGTCTGGACACCGGGATATCCTGTGACCGTGAATTCCGAGACAGAGACAACATACGCGGCCGAAGCGGCGGCGGCTGTTGCAGGCAAGGTCAACGACAGTACGGACCCGATCATGCCGTCTGAAGATTTCGCCTATATGCTTGAAGAACGGCCCGGAGCCTACATCTTTATCGGGAACGGGGACACGGCCATGTGCCATCACCCGGAATACAATTTTGACGACGACGCGATCCCCGCCGGCTGCAGTTGGTTTGCCGAGCTTGTGGAACGACGATTGCCCGTCGCTTAAATCAGGGAGAATGCCATGCCGATCAAAAACCGCCTTGCAGAGATGCACGAAGAAATCACCGGGTGGCGGCGTGACATTCACCAGCACCCGGAAATTCTGTACGATACACACCGCACAAGTGCGCTGGTGGCCGAAAAGCTGAAGGAATTCGGCTGTGACGAGGTCGTAATCGGTATCGGCCGCACCGGCGTGGTTGGGGTCATTCGCGGTAAAAGCGACACGCAGGGCCGTGCGATTGGTCTTCGCGCCGACATGGACGCCCTGCCGATGCAGGAGCAGACCGGGCTGGACTATGCCTCGAAAACAGCAAATGCGATGCATGCCTGCGGGCATGATGGGCACACGGCGATGGTTTTGGGAGCGGCAAAGTACCTGACTGAAACGCGCAATTTCGATGGCACTGCAATCGTGATCTTTCAGCCCGCCGAGGAAGGTGGCAATGGGGCAGAAGCCATGTGCAAGGACGGTCTGATGGACCGGTTTGGCATTCAGGAAGTTTATGCGATGCACAACGTCCCGGGCGTAGAGACTGGGCAGTTTGCCATCCGCTCGGGCCCGCTGCTGGCCGCGGCGGACGAGTTTGACATTCACGTCGAAGGGCGCGGGGGGCACGCGGCGAAACCGCATGAGACAGTTGATACGACGGTGATGCTGTCGCAACTGATCGTAGCGTTGCAAACGATCGTGTCGCGCAATGCGGATCCGATCCTGCAAGCCGTGCTGTCTGTGACCTCGGTCGAGACGTCCTCGAAAGCGTTCAACGTAATCCCGCAATCGGCGCAGATACGCGGCACTGTCCGGACGCATTCCAACGAGATGCGCAATCTGATCGAACAGCGCCTCAAAGAGGTGGCTGAAGGGGTCGCTGCGACTTTTGGCGGTTCGGTGAACGTCAACTATACGCGCGGCGTTCCCGTGACGATCAATGCCGAAGCTCAGACGGGATTTGCCGAAGAAGCCGCAGTCTCGGTTGGGGGCAGTTGCATCGATGCGCCGATGGTGATGGGGGGCGAAGACTTCTCGTTCATGCTGGAAGAACGGCCCGGAGCCTTCATCGTTCTGGGCAATGGCGACAGCGCCGGGTTGCACCATCCCGAATACAATTTCAACGATGAGATTATCCCGATTGGGTGCTCATGGTTTGCAGAAATGGTCGAGCGCCGGATGCCGGCAGCTTGAATTAGGAGAGAGAAGATATGCCAGTCAAAAACCGCTTTGCCGAATTGCAGAATGAGATCACCGCATGGCGCCGGGACCTTCACGAGAATCCGGAAATCCTGTTCGAAACCCATCGCACCAGCGCTGTTGTGGCCGAGAAACTTGAAGAATTCGGCTGTGACGAGGTCGTCACCGGAATTGGCCGAACAGGTGTTGTGGGTGTGATCAAGGGTAAGTCGGACAACAAGGGCAAGGTGATTGGCCTGCGCGCGGATATGGACGCGCTGCCGATCCACGAGGCGACTGGACTGGATTATGCCTCAAAAACGCCGGGTGCCATGCATGCGTGTGGCCATGATGGACATACGGCGATGTTGCTGGGCGCGGCGAAATACCTGTCTGAAACCCGCAATTTCGATGGCACCGTTGTTGTGATCTTCCAACCTGCGGAAGAAGGCGGCGGCGGTGGTCGTGAAATGTGCGAAGACGGCATGATGGACCGATGGAACATTCAGGAAGTCTATGGAATGCATAATTGGCCGGGGCAGCCTGTCGGCAAGTTTGCAATCCGCCCGGGCTCGTTCTTTGCCGCGACCGATCAGTTCGACATCACTTTTGAAGGACGCGGTGGTCACGCGGCCAAGCCTCATGAGACGATAGATACGACGGTGCTGGCTGCACAGGCGGTTTTGGCGCTGCAAACCATTTCCTCGCGTAACGCGGACCCGATCGATCAGGTTGTGGTTTCTGTGACGTCGTTTGAGACCTCATCGAAAGCCTTCAACGTGATCCCGCAGACCGTTCAGATCAAAGGAACCGTGCGTACGATGAGCAAGGACATGCGCGACTTGGCTGAAAAGCGGATCAACGAGATTTGCAACGGCGTTGCGGCCACATTCGGTGGCACCGCTGATGTGACCTATATCCGTGGGTATCCGGTGATGGTGAATAGTGACGAGCAGACGGAGTTTGCCGCCGATGTTGCCCGGTCGGTGTCCGGAGATTGTAACGATGCGCCGTTGGTCATGGGCGGAGAAGACTTCGCCTTCATGCTGGAAGAGCGTCCGGGTGCCTATATCTTGGTGGGCAATGGCGATACGGCCATGGTTCATCACCCGGAGTACAATTTCAACGATGAAGCCATTCCGGCCGGCTGTAGCTGGTGGGCGGAGATTGTTGAACAGCGGATGCCAGCAGCCTGATGAGCAGGGTGGGGGCTCTGCCCCCACACCCCCGGGATATTTCTAGCCAGATGAAGATGGATCCTGTGTGTGCAGATCAAGCTCTGTACAGAGGGAGTTGATGACCGCTTCCAGAGCATCTGACTGCGTGTTTACGCAGGATTGGGCTGCTTGTTGCGCGGATTGCAGAGCGTTCTGATCTGACAACCAGTTTGCCACTATTTCGGACAGGTCAGCAGCGGTTTTTACTTCGACTGCACCACCGGATGCGATCAGCGGGGCAAAAGTTTCAGCAAAGTTGAAATACCCCGGGCCGGTGATCACGGCAGCCCCGGCCTGCGCCGGTTCAAAGGGATTGTGGCCTCCGATTTCCTTCAGAGACCCGCCAAGAAACACGATCGGGCAAAGCGCGTACCATGTTCCGGTCTCGCCCAATGAATCGGCCACGTAGATTTGGGTGCTTTCGTGGATTTCTTCGCTTTTGGAGCGGAAAGACGCCGTCATCCCGGCATCTTGGATCAGCGTGGCGACTTCACTTCGGCGTTCAGGGTGGCGCGGTATTAAGAGCAACAGCAGGTCAGGCCACCGCTCGAGCAAGGTTTTGTGCGCGGCCAGAACGATTTCTTCTTCGCCTGCGTGGGTCGAGCTTGCGATCCAGACGGGACGGTTTGCGATCTGCGTCTGGATGTCTTGCAAAGTGGCCTGATCCACGGGCAACGGATCTGACATTGCCTTGAGGTTAGTGCCTGGAAGCACGCGGTTCGGCGCTGCGCCAATGTCGATCAGGTTAGTAGCGGTTTTGTCATTCTGGGTCAGGAACAGGCGGAATTTGGACAGGATGAAACGCGCGGTGTCCGGGCGTTTTTTCCAGCCCGCGACGGACTTGTCCGAAAGTCGCGCGTTCAAAAGCGCTAATGGGGTGTTCCGCTGATGACTTTCCACGATCAGTTGCGGCCAAATCTCGCTTTCCACAAAAACACCCGCGTCTGGCTGCCAATGATCGAGGAAGCGTCTTACCGGGCCTGCCGTGTCCAGCGGCGGATATTGATGCCGCGTTCGTGGGGGCAGGCGTTTCGCAATCAGGGCGGCCGAGGTGGGGGTGCCGGAGGTGATCAGGAACTCGGCATCTGGCAGGCGGACTCCCAGCCGTTTGATCAGGCTGAGGACCGACAGGCTCTCGCCGACACTGGCGGCGTGAAACCAGATCAGACGCCCGGAAGGGCGGGGCAGGCTGGCATGGCCAAGCCGTTCCTTCTGGCGGTTCTCAGGCACTTCTGCTGCGCGCAATTTGTTGCGCACGATGCGCCATGCCAACGGCTGGGCAAGAGCAGTGAAGCCGCAGTACAACCGGTACAGCAGCGTCGGGCGGTCGCTTGCGCCGTGCATGTCAGCCGCCTGTGTGGCTCATGTGACGGCTCATCTGACCATCGACAGCCTGGCGGGAATAGTCGAAGTCATGCCCCTTGGGCTTGAGATTGATTGCAGAACGGATCGCTTCTTCAAGCGGCAGCTCAGTATCCGGATGATCGCGCAGCGAAGCCCGAAGGTCGGCCATATCCTCCTGACCGAGGCACATGTAAAGCTCACCTGTGCAAGTCAGGCGCACTCGGTTGCAGCTTTCGCAGAAATTATGTGACAGCGGTGTGATGAAACCGATTTTCTGACCCGTTTCCTCCAGCCGGACATAGCGGGCCGGGCCACCGGTGCGTTCAGCCAGATCGGTGACCGTATAGTGGTTTTCGTATTCCTTGCGCACGTCCTTGAGAGACCAGTATTGATCCAGGCGGTCTTCGTTGCCGATGTCGCCCATGGGCATGACCTCGATCCAGGTCAGGTCCATGTCACGTTCGGCGCACCATTCCGTGATCTTTGGCAATTCAGGTTCATTGAACCCTTTGAGAGCAACGGCGTTGATCTTGATCCGCAGGCCCGCTTTTTGCGCGGCGTCGATGCCGTTGAGGACCTGTTTCAGACGTCCCCAGCGCGTAACTTCGGCGAATTTGTCATCGTCCAGCGTATCCAGTGAGATATTCACGCGCCGCACGCCAGCCGCATACAAGTCCTCCGCGAAACGGTGTAGTTGCGAGCCGTTCGTTGTCAGCGTCAGTTCCTTCAACGCGCCACTGTCCAGGTGACGTGTCATAGAATTGAAAAAACTCATGATATTGCGGCGCACAAGGGGTTCGCCGCCCGTGATTCGCAGCTTTTCGACCCCCATATTCACAAAGGTCGAACACATCCGGTCCAGCTCTTCCAGCGTGAGCAGGTCTTTCTTGGGCAGAAAAGTCATGTTCTCGGACATGCAATACACGCAGCGGAAATCGCAGCGATCTGTGACGGAGACGCGGAGATACGTGATGGCGCGGGCAAATGGGTCGATAAGCGGAGCTGTCATGGCGTAATAGGTAAAGCCGGAACCTGCCCGCGACAAGGGCGAACTGCGCTTTGCGCTGGAACACATGGGCGCAGGCCTGTAGGTTTCAGGGATGAAGAAAACACTTGTTTTGTTATGTGTGATGACGGCCGGATGCGACGCAGTACGGTCGACGACTGACCGTGTGTTCGGCGGGGGCGACGCGCCTGCGCAGACAGTGTCTGACACCGAAGCAGCCACCGAAGTGGCAGAAGAAGTGCTGCGACCCGAGCCCGTTTCCGCGCGTCCCAGTTGGACCGGGGCGAAAACAACCATTGCGGGGCTGGGAGATCCGACCACTCCGGGACGCTGGATGCAGACACCGCTGGTGGATAGTGAGGTGACGGCACGAGTCGTCGTACCCAAAACCGGAGCGCAGGCCTATATTACGCTCGTCCCAGTTTCAGGTCCCGAAAGTGGCGGCAGCCGCTTGTCTCTGGACGCCATGCGGGCCTTGTTGGTGCCCTTCGATGAGCTTGTCGAAGTAGAGGTCTACGCCGACTGACCTTTCAGGTATTTGCCTGCTTCACGGCGGGCGAAGGGTTTCATGGCGTTGCCATGTTCTGCCAGAAATGCGATCACGCGATCCGGGTCGTGTTTGGACAGTTCACGCAGCCACCAGGCGATGGACTTCTGAATGAACCAGTCGCGCTCGGGAACGTACAAGGCGGCCCAGCCGAGAATGCGGTCACGGCGCCGAAGGTCGTCAGGTTTGGGGTGGTTCTGCTTGGTCCAGGGCAAAGTTGCGACCAAGGCTGCCCGCCGAGCCCACATGTGGTCTGACCGGGTCCACTGCTCAACTTCGTCAAGCCGTTCAGGGTCGGCTGAAAGCCGCTTTTGCATGGCAATGCAGGCATGATCAGCAACCGCCCAGGCATCGAAATCAGACAACCAGCTTTGGAGCAGCGCCCAGACCGCGTCGTCGGGCCGGATTCGCGCTTGGGTGAGGAGTTTGGCGGCACTAAGACGGCCTTCGTGGATATTGGTCTGCCAAAGGGCATCCGCCAGTGCGACACGAGTGGGAACGTCCAACTCTTGCCGCCACGCTTTGGTCAAGTCGTTGAGCACCGGGTTCCCTACACCAAGATAGGGGCGGGCGGCCTTATGATAGGCCGCCATCTGCTGGGCGCGTTCGGGGTCGGCTTGGGCCTGTAGCGCGGACAGCGCCTCGTCCAGTGTCATCGGTTCAGCTTGTGGAGCAGATGCGCGCGCACTGTGGGCCATTCCGGTGCAATGATCGAATAGACCGCCGTGTCGCGCACAGTGCCGTTGGGCATCAACATATGGGCCCGAAGGATGCCATCAAGCTGCGCACCGAGCCGTTCGATGGCCCGTCGCGACTGGGAGTTCATCCGATGGGTCCGGAATTCGACCGCATTGCAGCGCAAGACTTCAAACGCATGACGCAGCATCAATAGTTTCGCTTCGGTGTTCAGCGGTGTGCGCTGGACAGCTCGTCCGATCCAGGTCGACCCGATTTCGACACGCCTGTTGACCTCATCAGTGTGCATGAAGGTGGTCATTCCAACCGGGGTGCTATCTGGGGTCATTAGCGTAAAAGGCTGCATATCGTGCAACCCCAAGCGGCGTGTGATCTCGGCTTTCATCCCCTCAGCTGTTGGGATGGAGGTGTACCATAGCTGTCCCAGATCCGCCGCCGCGACTTTCAAGTCTTCGGCATGCGCGATATCCAGTGGTTCCAGCCGGACGTGATCTCCGACAAGCGTGACAGGGGCAGGCCAGGTCATTCCACAGTGACCGATTTGGCCAGGTTGCGCGGCTGATCCACATCCGTGCCTTTGGCAACGGCCGTGTGATAGGCCAGCAGTTGCGCGGGAACGGAATAAAGGATTGGTGCAAGGCTGGTGTGAACGTGTGGCATTCGGATGGTGCTCCAAACGCCATCACCGACTTCGTCAATGCCATCATCATCCGACACGAGGATCACCTTGCCCTTGCGCGCCATCACTTCCTGCATGTTCGATACGGTCTTGTCGAACACGGTGTCACGTGGGGCCATGACAACCACGGGCATATGCTTGTCGATCAGGGCGATGGGGCCATGTTTCAGCTCGCCCGATGCATAGCCTTCCGCGTGGATATAGCTGATTTCCTTGAGCTTCAGCGCGCCTTCCATTGCCAGCGGAAACATCAGGCCGCGGCCCAGAAACAGAACGTCGCGTGCTTCGGACAGTCGTTGGGCCGCCTTACGGATCGCACGGTTCTGATCCAAAGCCGCATTCAACACGGTCGGCAACCCGCGCAGCGCGGCGGCGTGATCAGCGATTTCCTCATCCGACAGTGTGCCCCGGTCGGCGGCGGCCTTCAGGGCCAGCATCAACAGCACGCTGAGCTGGCAGGTAAACGCCTTGGTCGAGGCGACGCCGATTTCCACACCGGCATGAATCGGCAGAGCGATATCGCTTTCCCGTGCAATCGAGCTTTCGGGGACATTGACGACCGAAACGATCTTGTCAGCTTTGCCTTCGCAATAGCGTAGCGCGGCCAGCGTGTCGGCAGTTTCCCCCGACTGGCTGACAAACAGCGCCAGAGTACGGTCGGTGATCGGAGGTTCGCGATAGCGGAATTCACTGGCGATATCGACTTCAACGGGCATCTTGGCCAGCTGTTCGAACCAGTATTTTGCGGTCAGGCAAGCGTAGAACGCGGTGCCGCAGGCCACCATGGTCAGGCGGTCCAGCTTGCTGAAGTCCAGATCTGTATCGGGCAACACGACACGGTCATCGCCTGTGGGCAGGTAGGACCGGATTGCCTCGGCCACGACGATGGGCTGCTCGGCAATTTCCTTGGCCATGAAGTGCTTGTGCTCACCTTTGTCCGCGCGTGCATGATCCAGCTTGATCTTGCGCTTTTCACGGTTGGCAAGCTCACCGGCCTCATTACGGATCTCCAAAGACGTGCGGGTCAGAACCGCGCGGTCGCCTTCCTCAAGATACGTGATCTGATTGGTCAGTGGAGCCAGCGCGATGGCATCGGAACCGACATACATCTCACCGTCCCCGTGGCCGATGGCCAGAGGTGACCCCTTACGAGCAGCCACGATCAGGTCGTCCTCACCGTCAAACAAAAACGCCAGCGCAAAGGCGCCTTCCAGCTGATCGATCGTTTTGAATGCAGCTTCAACCGGGGACAGGCCCGAATTCAGGTGGTGTTCCGTCATCAGGGCGACGGTTTCGGTATCCGTCTCGGTCTGGAAATCGACGCCATGTTCGGCAAGTTCGGCCCGCAGGTCGCGATAATTTTCGACGATGCCGTTATGTACCACAGCCACGGGGCCGGCCTTATGCGGATGCGCGTTGTTGACCGAAGGCGCGCCGTGGGTGGCCCAACGAGTGTGGCCAATACCTGATTTTCCGGGCAGCGGGTCATGCACCAGAAGGTCGCTGAGATTGACCAGCTTTCCGACCGCGCGCCGTCGGCCCAATGCGCCGTCGTTGACGGTTGCAATCCCGGCGCTGTCATAGCCGCGATATTCCAGCCGTTTCAAGGCCTCTACCAGAATAGGGGCCGCTTCATGCTGCCCCAGAACACCTACTATTCCACACATATTCTCAGGCCTTTTTATCGCGGCGAGCCTTCTTCGCCTTTAACATATCAAACAATTTGCGCGCGTATCCGGGTTTGTTTTCCTGCTTGGCGCGGGCAACAGCCAACGCGTCAGGGTCCACATTCTTGGTCACGACGGTGCCCGTCGCGGTCATCGCGCGATCACCCACAGTGACCGGGGCTACGAGCATGGTGTTCGACCCGATAAAGACGTTCTCACCAATGGTGGTCTTGTGCTTCATCACGCCGTCATAGTTACAGGTGATCGTCCCCGCGCCAATGTTTGTTGCGGCACCGACCGATGCATCGCCGATATAGCTGAGGTGATTGACCTTCGCGCCTTCGGCGATTTCGGCATTCTTGATCTCGACGAAGTTCCCGACCCGCGTGTTTTCCGCAAGTTCGGCGCCGGGGCGTAGTCGGGCGTAGGGCCCTATGATGGCGCCACGGCTAACATGGCAACCTTCCAGATGGGAAAACGCTCGGATCGTCGCGCCGCTTTCAACCGTGACGCCGGGCCCGAACACCACATTGGGTTCGATGACCGTGTCCCGCCCGATCACTGTGTCGGCCGCCAGATACACCGTTTCCGGGGCCATCAATGTAACACCTTGTTGCAGCAGAGCTGTGCGCGCGCGGGCTTGATACTCTGCATCCGCGGCGGCCAAATCTGCGCGCGAATCCACACCCAGGGTTTCCGCCTCGTCGCACTTGATCGCGGTGGCATTCAGTCCACGAGAATTTGCCAAAGCGGCCAGTTCGGTCAGATAATACTCGCCTGATGCGTTTTCATTGCTGACCTGATCGATCAGGTCGAACAGCAAGTCGGCATCGCAGGCCAGCAAACCGCTGTTGGTAAAGCGGATGGCGCGCTGTTCTTCAGTGGCGTCCTTGTATTCGACGATCTCGACCAGCCGGTCACCGTCCATGATCAGCCGCCCGTACCGGGGCTGAACTTCGGCAATGTCAAAGCCCAGCATGACCAGATCAAAGGATTCGCGTGCCTCGATCATACGTTCCAGAGTCGACGGGTCGATGAAGGGCGTGTCGCCGTACAGAACGATGACGTCGCCCCGGAACCCCGCCAAGGCCTCACGCGCCTGCGCGACGGCATGCGCGGTGCCAAGCTGTTCTTCCTGAACCGCGATCTGAGCGGTATCATCCTCTGCCTTCGCAGCCTCTGCCACAGCTTCGGACCCATGGCCCGTGACGATCACCGTCCGCTCGGGCGACAGGAAAGACCCGGCGCGCATCGCGTGGACAAGCATCGGAACTTGCGCGATGGGATGAAGGACCTTGGGAAGATCCGAATTCATCCTGGTGCCTTTTCCGGCGGCGAGGATGACAAGGGCAGTGCTCATGAAATCGTTTTCTCTTTGTGTTTTGTTGCGGACCGTTTTATCCGCTGAGGGCAAAGGCGCAAGTCGTTCGGCCATCAAACAAGATTGCCGATTGAAACAGGGCACGGCGAAAACCTGCCGAACAAGGAGGCTAAATGCGTACAGTCATTTTCGATCTGGACGGCACTTTGGCGGATACATCGGGCGATTTGCTGGCTGCGGCGAACCATTGTTTTCGCGAAATGGGGCATGGCGATGTGCTGGTCCACGGGCCAGATTCCGGTATAGCACTGCGTGGCGGGCGCATGATGTTGACCCAGGGGCTAAAGCGCGTTGGGGCCTATGATGAGGACACCGTCCACGCCTATTATCCAGTTCTGCTAGAGGCCTATGCGCAGGACATCGACACCCACACCAGTTTCTATCCCGGCGCTTTGCAGGCGGTCGAAATGCTGTGCAGTGCAGGTTACGGTGTGGGCATTTGCACCAACAAACCGGAACATCTGGCCGAATTGTTGCTGACCCGCATGGGGGTGCGAGACCGCTTTGCCTCGTTGGTCGGGGCCGATACGCTGCCGGTGCGCAAGCCTGATCCGGCACCGCTGCGCGAAGCGGCGCGTCGCGCCGGGGGTGATCCTGATCGGTGCGTGCTGATCGGTGACTCGGATACCGACCGCAATACCGCCAAAGCAGCGGGGGTGCCTTCGGTTCTGGTGACCTTTGGTCCATCTGGGGATGATATGGCGGCACTGGAGCCAGAAGCCCTGCTGCACCATTTTGACGATTTGCCCGGCCTCGTGCCCGATCTGATAGGTGCGGCAGCCTGAAACCTTGACCGGATCCAGTCGGAGCCTATGAACTAGACCATGACCGAAAAATTCTCTGGCAATTTCACGCAGCAGGAACCCCTTCCCGAAGATGCGATTGAGGCGGCTATGGTCGTTCTGCGTCATGGGCGTTTGCATCGATATAACGTGGCCCCAGGCGAATTGGGGGAAACGGCCCTGCTAGAGCAGGAATTCGCGGCTCAGATGGGGGCAAAATACTGTCTGGCTGTGTCTTCTGGCGGATATGCACTGGCCACGGCCTTGCGCGCGGTCGGCGTTCAACCCGGTGATCCGGTTCTGACAAACGCGTTCACACTGGCGCCGGTGCCGGGGTCGATTGCCTCGGTCGGGGGGCGGGCCATCTTTGTGGGTGTTACGGAAAACCTGACCATCGATTTGGATGACCTTGAGCGCAAGCTGGATCAGGCGCGCGTGCTGATGCTCAGCCATATGCGCGGGCATCTGTGTGACATGGACCGGCTGATGCAGATGTGTGACGCCGCTGGGGTAATCGTGATTGAAGATTGCGCGCATACGATGGGTGCGGCCTGGCGCGGTCAGTTGTCGGGGCGGCAGGGCGCAATCGGGTGTTTTTCTTGCCAGACCTACAAGCATGTCAACTCGGGCGAGGGCGGTTTGCTGGTCACCGATGATGAGGAGCTGGCGGCCAAGGCCACCATGCTGTCGGGGTCATACATGCTGTATGAACGCCATCTGGCCGCACCAGGACCCGAGGTGTTCGATCGGATCAAGTATACGACGCCCAACGTGTCTGGCAGGATGGACAATCTACGCGCGGCGATCCTGCGTCCGCAATTGCGGGATCTGGACCGGCAGGTGGAACGATGGAACGAGCGCTATCGCGCGCTTGAGGCCGGATTGCGCGGCACTCCGGGCCTGACCATTGTTGAGCGGCCCAAGGAGGAAACCTATGTCGGGTCTTCGATCCAGTTCTTGCTGCTGGATTGGTCGCCTGAGCGGATTGCCGACGTCCTCAGCCGTTGCGCGGCGCGTGGTGTCGAGCTGAAATGGTTCGGAGGGGCAGAGCCATCCGGGTTTACGTCGCGTTATGACAGTTGGCGGTATTTCGACAGTGAGCGTATGCCTGAAAGTGATCGTGTTCTGGCGGGTGTCATGGATATGCGCGTGCCACTGACCTTTTCGATTGAGGATTGCCAACTGATTGCCCGCATTATCCGCACTGAAGTAGGAGCGGTTTACCAATCATAACTCAGCAGAGTGCGCCTGCGGCGTACGCTCAATCTTTTGCAACGCCGCCCCCGTTTGGGCGGCGTTTTGCATTTGCGGTGTTTCACAAAGATTGACCGGGCAGGGATTCGCTGATACTTGTTTATTGAACACTTGTTCATTAACGCGGAGGGAAGACGCAGATGTTCATGGCCACGATGAAGTTTGATCTGGGTGAGGATGTGAATGCCCTGCGTGAGATGGTGCATCGCTGGGCGCAGGAGCGGGTTAAGCCGATGGCGGCTGAAATCGACTCGACCAATGCCTTTCCGAACGAACTGTGGAAAGAGATGGGAGAGCTTGGCCTGTTGGGTGTCACCGTGCCCGAAGAATATGGCGGTGCTGAGATGTCCTACCTGGCGCATACGATTGCTGTTGAAGAAGTCGCGCGCGCGTCGGCGTCGGTATCTCTGTCATACGGGGCGCATTCGAACCTCTGCGTGAACCAGATCAAGCTGAACGGCACCGATGAGCAGAAGCAGAAATACCTGCCGCGTCTGATCTCGGGCGAGCATGTCGGCGCGCTGGCCATGTCGGAACCGTCGGCCGGATCGGACGTTGTGTCGATGAAGCTGCGTGCTGAAAAGCGGAACGATCACTACCGCCTGAATGGCAATAAATACTGGATCACCAACGGGCCGGACGCGGATACTCTGGTCGTCTACGCCAAGACTGATCCCGACGCCGGGTCCAAGGGCATCACGGCCTTTCTGATCGAAAAAGAGATGAACGGGTTTTCGACCTCACCCCATTTCGACAAGTTGGGGATGCGCGGATCGAATACAGCTGAACTGATCTTCGAAGATGTCGAAGTGCCATTCGAGAATGTGCTGGGTGAAGAAGGCAAGGGCGTTGCCGTGCTCATGTCGGGGCTGGACTATGAACGTGTCGTTCTGGCCGGGATCGGCACCGGCATCATGGCGGCCTGTCTGGATGAGGTGATGCCCTATTTGGCCGAGCGAAAACAGTTCGGCAAACCCATCGGCAGCTTCCAGCTGATGCAAGGCAAGATCGCTGACATGTACACCGCAATGAATTCGGCACGGGCTTATGTCTATGAGGTCGCCAAGGCGTGCGACCGGGGTGATGTGACCCGGCAGGATGCGGCAGCCTGCTGCCTCTATGCATCAGAACAGGCGATGGTGCAGGCGCATCAGGCTGTTCAGGCGCTGGGCGGGGCGGGGTTCCTGTCGGATTCACCAGTCAGCCGGATTTTCCGGGATGCCAAGCTGATGGAAATTGGTGCAGGCACCAGCGAGATTCGCCGGATGCTGATTGGTCGTGAAATGATGAACAGAATGCTCTGAGGAAAAAAACGCCCCGCAGACGAGGGAACCGCGGGGCGCTTTGAAAATGGGATCAGAACTTATGGACGTAGGAAACGCCGACCAGGAACGGATCGATTTCTGCGGTGCCGATATTGGTGCCGTTCAGCGACACGTCCGAGTCGATGTCGAACCAGCGTACGTTCAGGCGGACTGCGCCGTTGTCGCTGACCATGTAATCCAGACCGGCCTGCAGCGAGACACCAAAGGAGTCATCGACCTTGAGATCGCCCAGAGCGGTTTGTTCGTCAAAGAAAATGGTGTAGTTCAAACCGGCACCCACATAGGGTTTCCAAGCGCTGTTGGTCGGGAAGTGATAGTTAACCGAAAGGGTGGGCGGAAGGTGCTTTACCGTGGCCGCATCAACACCGCCCAGGGCGATGGTGTGTTTGAACGGCGTCGCGGCCAGCAGCTCGATGCCCAGGTTGTCACGGATGAAGTATTCAGCGGTGAAGATCGGGCGCGTATCTGCGTCGATCGTGGCAGGCGCGCCTGCGATCGTGCCGTTGTCGGATTTCGGGTCCAGATAGCCCAAACCAACGCCAACGGTCCAATCGCCTTGCGATTGGGCAAACGCAGGGGCGGCCATCGCCAGCAGCGCGGTGGACAGGGTCAATGCGGCGAGTTTCTTAGTCATATTGTTGCCTTTGGTTCTGTTGATGGGTCCGAAGTCGCAGAGCGGTGTCCGTCTCGCTCTGATCTGCATCAAATTTCGGTGACTGCGATGTTGGGTAAATACCTGCTAAGCATCAGAAATATAACAGGAATTTGAGGTGTTAAACACTGAACGCATACCGGGATTGCACCCAGAGGGTGGCTGGGACGTACCTGGGCGATTGAACATGGCGCGGCAATGCCTGCGCTGTCCCGACAATCAGGTGGCGCTGATTGATCTGACCGGTTCGGATGCGTGCAATATCACCTATGGTCAGCTGACCCAGATGACGGACGATCTTGCCCGCGCACTGTTGCGCCGTGTGCAACCCGGAGACCGTGTCGGCGTGCTGCTAAGTCAGTCCCCCTGGTGCGCCGCGGCGCATCTGGCGATCTGGAAGATCGGAGCGATCTCTGTCCCTCTGTTCAAACTGTTCAAACAGGATGCCCTGCGGTCGCGGGTCGGTGATGCGGGTGCCAAGATTGTGCTGACCGATGCAGCAGGGGCTGCGCTTCTGGGCGATCTGGCTGAGGCTCTGATTGCATCGGAAATAGCTGAGGCTGGTGCGCCTATTCCATTCGCCGACACTGGCCCCGAGGACCCTGCGGTGCTGATCTATACCTCGGGCACCACCGGCAGCCCCAAGGGCGCGCTGCACGGGCATCGGGTGCTGACGGGGCATCTGCCCGGTGTTTCGATCAGCCATAATCATCTGCGTTCGGGCGATTGCCTTTGGACGCCGGCGGATTGGGCGTGGATCGGCGGTTTGTTCGATGTG
The DNA here is from genome assembly GCF_001238295.1 of Ruegeria sp. 6PALISEP08. Taxonomy (GTDB): domain Bacteria; phylum Pseudomonadota; class Alphaproteobacteria; order Rhodobacterales; family Rhodobacteraceae; genus Ruegeria. The sequence continues at coordinate 220,183 of NZ_LGXZ01000002.1, read as the reverse complement.
CTGATGCCGGGCCTGGCGCTTGGTATTCCCGTGGTCGCGGCGCGGCTTGAGAAATTCACGCCCGAAGCCTGCGCCGATATTGTCGCGCGCGGCGGGGCGCGCAACGTGTTCTTCCCACCCACGGCGTTGCGGATGCTGAAAGCAGCCGATCAGGGGATTCCCGGCCTGCGTTCGGTCGCCTCTGGCGGAGAGCCCTTGGGCGCCGAGATGCTGGCCTGGGGGCAAAAAGCGTTTGGCCTGACCATAAACGAGTTTTACGGCCAAACCGAATGCAACATGGTCGTGTCATCCTGTGCCGAGGACTTTCCTGTTCAGCCCGGTTGCATCGGCAAGCCGGTGCCGGGGCATGAGGTTGCGGTGATCGACGATGACGGCAACCCGACGACCGAGGAAGGCGACGTGGCCATCCGGCGCGGTTCAGCCGCGATGCTGCTGGAATACTGGAACCGACCTGAGGCGACGGCTGAGAAGTTCCGGGGCGAATGGTTGATCACCGGCGACCGCGGCGTGTGGGAGGGGGATTATCTGCGCTTTGTTGGGCGTGACGATGACGTGATCACCTCGGCGGGATACCGGATCGGCCCGGCCGAGATCGAGGATTGCCTGCTAACACACCCGTCGGTGGCGACGGTTGGCGTGGTCGGCAAACCTGACCCGCTGCGAACTGAGATCGTCAAGGCCTATGTGGTGCTGAAACCAGAAGGTGAAGCAACGGAGCGAGAGCTGCAGGATTGGGTCAAAGGCCGTCTGGCGCACTATTCCTACCCGCGCGAGGTGGCGTTTCTGGAGGAACTGCCGATGACGGTGACCGGGAAGGTGATCCGGAGGGACTTGAAGGCGCGCGCGGCGGGGGAAGTCCGCCTGAATGGTAACGAATTATGAAAGACAACGGTTCAAGAGATACTGGATACCTGTTGGGTTTGGATACGGCGGAGAAAGCTATTCAAAACCAAATAAAGAATATTCGTGACCTGCTTCCGCATTCCGGTGAAATAGGATCAGAAGTTGAGCGGGTATTTCATGAGGCACTTGCAGATGCACTTCCCGAACGAGTTGGAGTGTGTTCAGGTTTCGTTCAAGACTCAAAAGGAGCTATATCTAAGCAACTCGATATAATTCTGTTCGACAAATTCGCGACGCTACCGATATTTTCGAAAGGAATTTCTATCTTACCGTCGGAATGTGTTTACGCAGCCGGCGAAATAAAAACTAAATTGAACAAGACAGAGATTTTTGATGCGTTCGTTAAATGCGCGTCCTTTAAAAACTTAGATAGATCAGCACAATTACGTCCTGCATATTTTGCTCAACCTGTTAAATTTGAAGGGGTTGATATCAGCGCTCTTTGGCACCCTTTCTTTTTTGTTTTGGCTGCAGAAACAGGCACTACTGAGAACTTCCGAAATACGACACGAGATGCACTTGATGCGCAGCAAGCGGCTGGGGCGTTGATCGACGCCATATTTTCGTTGGATGGAAATACGCGAATTGCAGCAAAGACTGCTGATCACCCGGACAAATTAGTTGAAGACAAACTACCCGAGAAAGTAGGCCTAATTCTCCGTTCGGGATATAGTTGGTGTTCTTACTTCTCGCAGCGCCCATGGGCCATGTTCGTCGCTATGATCAATGCACATTTGGCGTCTTCTCCGTCAACACGAGTCAACATGACAGAATACTTAGGGAATGCGAGGTTTTAAGAACTAAGATGAAACTCACATCCAAAGCCATGCCCGCCTCCGAGGGCTACAAAGCAAACCGCGCGGCCCATATCGATGCGCTGGCGCAAATCTCTGCTGCCGCTGAAGCAGCCCGCATGGGCGGCGGCGAGAAATCCCGGGCACGGCATGAATCCCGTGGCAAGATGCTCCCCAGACGCCGGGTGGCGAACCTGCTGGATGCGGGGTCTCCGTTTCTGGAAATCGGGGCGACGGCGGCGCATGGAATGTATGGCGATGCCGCGCCTTGTGCCGGGGTGATCGCGGGCATTGGCCGCGTGCAAGGGCGCGATGTCATGGTGGTGTGCAACGACGCCACCGTGAAGGGCGGCACCTATTACCCAATGACCGTCAAGAAACACCTGCGCGCGCAGGAGATTGCCGAGGAAAACCATCTGCCCTGCATCTATCTGGTCGATAGCGGCGGCGCGAATCTGCCTAATCAGGATGAGGTCTTCCCCGACCGCGACCACTTTGGCCGTATCTTCTACAATCAGGCGCGGATGAGCGCGAAGGGGATTGCGCAGATTGCTGTGGTGATGGGGTCGTGCACGGCGGGTGGCGCTTATGTGCCTGCGATGTCCGATGTGACGATCATCGTGAAAGAGCAGGGCACGATCTTTCTGGCCGGGCCGCCTTTGGTCAAGGCCGCAACGGGCGAGGTTGTCAGCGCCGAAGATCTGGGCGGCGGAGACGTCCACACCCGCCTGTCCGGTGTGGCGGATTATCTGGCCGAGGATGACGCCCATGCATTGGCGCTGGCCCGCCGCGCGGTCGGGTCGCTGAACCTGAGCAGACTGCAGACCGTGGATTGGGCCAGCCCTGAAGACCCGGCCTACGACCCCGAGGAAATCCTCGGCGTGGTCCCCGCTGACCTGCGCACGCCCTATGACATCCGCGAGGTGATCGCGCGTCTGGTTGATGGCTCGCGCTTTGATGAATTCAAACCTCGGTTCGGCGAGACGCTGGTAACCGGGTTCGCCCATGTGAAAGGCTGCCCCGTCGGGATCATCGCCAACAATGGCGTGCTGTTTTCCGAGGCCGCCCAGAAGGGTGCACATTTCGTGGAACTGTGTTCGCAGCGCAATATCCCGCTGGTGTTCCTGCAGAACATCACCGGCTTCATGGTCGGTCGGAAATACGAAAACGAAGGTATCGCACGGCACGGGGCCAAGTTGGTGACGGCGGTGGCAACGACCTCGGTGCCAAAAGTTACGATGCTGGTGGGGGGCTCGTTCGGGGCCGGAAACTACGGTATGGCCGGACGCGCCTATCAGCCTCGGTTCCTGTGGACATGGCCGAATTCGCGGATTTCCGTGATGGGCGGTGAGCAGGCGGCGGGCGTACTGGCCACTGTCAAACGCGACGGGATCGAACGGCAGGGTGGCACTTGGTCCGCCGAGGAAGAGGCCGAATTCAAACGGCCGACGTTGGAGATGTTTGAGGAGCAGTCCCACCCACTCTTTGCTTCGGCCCGCCTATGGGATGACGGCATCATCGACCCGCGCAAAAGCCGCGACGTGCTGGCCTTGTCGCTGAGTGCTGCGCTGAACGCACCCATTGAGGAGACACGTTTCGGCGTGTTCAGGATGTAAGATGAGCGTTTCTTTGAATGATGTAATGGCGCGCTATCCGGGCGCGCAGACCTTCAAATTTGGCGACCATGCTTCATTGAGCTCTGAGCTGTTGCGTCTCGTGCGAACAGGTCGGAAAACGGCGACTTGCGGTGCTTTACGCGACTACCCTGAAGGCAGTTCTGCGACGCCGGTAGTAGGGCGGCGGGATATCGCTCTGGAATGGGATGATCGCCCGGCATTGGTGATCGAAACGGTTGAAGTGTCGATCTGTCGATATTGCGACGTGGCCGAAGACTTTGCGTTGGCCGAAGGCGAGAATGAGACCCTGGAAGACTGGCGCGAAAACCACCGCCGGTATTTCGAGCGCAATGGCGGGTTTGATGCCAAGATGGAATTGCTCTGTGAACGGTTCCACCTCGTCGAAGATCTGGCGGTTGAGGAGTAGACAATGTTCAATAAAATCCTGATTGCCAACCGGGGCGAGATTGCCTGCCGGGTGATGGAAACGGCCCAAAAGATGGGTGTGTCCTGCGTTGCTGTGTATTCGGACGCGGATGCCTCGGCCAAGCATGTGCAGATGGCGGATGAGGCCGTGCATATCGGCGGTGCGGCCCCGGCGGAGAGTTACCTAAAGGGCGACGTAATCATTCAGGCTGCGCTGGAGACCGGCGCGCAGGCGATCCATCCCGGCTATGGCTTTCTGTCCGAAAACCCCGATTTTGTGGATGCGGTTGAGGCGGCGGGTCTGTCCTTCATTGGCCCCTCGGCTGACGCGATCCGCAAGATGGGCCTCAAGGATGCCGCCAAGGTTCTGATGGAGCAAGCCGGTGTTCCGGTGGTCCCTGGCTATCACGGTGACAATCAGGACCCTGAGCATTTGGCTGGCGCGGCGGATACCATCGGCTATCCGGTTCTGATCAAAGCCGTTGCAGGCGGTGGCGGTAAGGGGATGCGGCTGGTCGAACGGCCCGAGGATTTCACCGCCGCGCTGGACAGCGCACGAGGCGAGGCCAAGACCGCGTTTGGCAACGATGCAGTATTGGTCGAGAAATTCGTCGCCAAGCCGCGCCATATCGAGGTGCAGGTCTTTGGCGACGGCACCCATGCTGTGCATCTGTTTGAACGCGATTGCTCTCTGCAACGCCGACATCAGAAGGTGATCGAAGAGGCTCCGGCCCCTGGCATGACGGGTGAAATGCGGGAATCTATGGGGCAGGCGGGCGTGCGCGCAGCTGAAGCAATTGGCTACAAGGGCGCGGGCACCGTTGAGTTCATTGTGGATGCCTCGGACGGGCTGCGCCCGGACAGGTTCTGGTTCATGGAAATGAACACGCGCTTGCAGGTGGAACACCCAGTGACCGAGGCGATCACAGGGGTCGATCTTGTCGAATGGCAATTGCGTGTCGCGGCGGGTGAACGCTTGCCGAAGCAGCAGGAAGATCTGTCTATTCAGGGCCATGCGTTCGAGGCACGGCTTTATGCAGAAGACGTTCCGAAAGGGTTCCTGCCCGCGACGGGTACGCTGACCCATCTGGATTTCCCGGTCGATTGCCGTGCCGACAGTGGCGTGCGGGCCGGGGATACGATCAGCCCCTGGTACGACCCGATGATTGCCAAGGTGGTGGTGCATGGGCCGACTCGCTCTGTTGCACTTGAGACGTTGCACCGCGTGCTTCAGAAAACCGAAGTGGCAGGCACCGTAACAAACCTGGCTTTCCTGGGCGCGTTGACGCGCCACGCGGGGTTTGCCTCGGGGGATGTGGATACGGGATTGATCGGACGTGACCTTGAGGCATTGGTGCAGGAACTAGAACCTTCGGTCGTGGCAAGCGTTGCAGCCGCGATGACGGCTTTGAACCTTGTGGACGTCGCACCTGAAACCGGGTTTTCGCTATGGGCTCCGTTGCATCGCGCTGTACAACTGTCTGCTGGGGGTGAAATCTTGGATCTGGTTGTGCAAGTCGACGGGTCAGATCGCCAGTTTTGGCAGATCGGAGAGGATCGTGTCTTGGCCGAGCGGACCTCGGGTCGCTGGGCACTGAATGGGGCGCCGATGCCCGAAGTTTCAGTCAGCGGATCGACCCTGACCGTGTTTGCGGACTATGGACGCAGCTTCGACCTGATCGATCCGCTGGACCGGGATGCCAGTGCCACGGGCGATACCAACGTGATCGAGGCCCCAATGCCGGGTCTGGTCAAAGCGGTCTTTGCGACAGCAGGTCAGGCCGTGCAAGAGGGCGACCGATTGGCAATTCTTGAAGCGATGAAGATGGAGCATTCCCTGCTGGCTGCACGCGATGGCGTGGTGGCCGAGGTGCTGGTCGAAGATGGCGCTCAGGTCGAAGCCGGGGCAGCTTTGGTGCGGTTGGAGGAAGAGTGATCTGTACCCGGGTCGCGACACGTGGCACGGTCGAATCATTCGTTTTGAGAACAAAATGCAGCTGGAAGGGGCACAGACATGGGCGATCAGGTCGAAATTTATGAGGTTGGGCCGCGCGATGGGCTGCAGAATGAAAAGCGTGAGATACCAGTTGCTGACAAGGTAGCACTGATCGACTGTCTCAGCCGTGCCGGGTTTCGCCGGATCGAAGTTGCAAGCTTTGTATCCCCCAAATGGGTGCCGCAGATGGCGGGATCGGCGCAGGTGCTGGCCGGGATTACCCGCGCAGATGGGGTCCGCTACGCGGCCCTGACGCCCAATATGCGCGGGTATGAGGATTCGCTGGCCGCCAAGGCAGACGAGATTGCGGTGTTTGCATCAGCCTCGGAAGGGTTCTCAAAAGCCAATGTCAATGCGTCAATCGAAGAGTCGATTGAGCGGTTCATTCCGATCCTGGAAGCGGCACGTCATATCGACCTGCCGGTGCGGGGCTATGTCTCATGCGTGACGGATTGCCCTTACGATGGCCCGACCCCGCCAGAGCAAGTGGCCGAAGTTGCGGATCGGTTGTTTGCGCTGGGCTGCTACGAGATCTCGTTGGGTGATACGATCGGGCAGGGGACGCCGGACAAAATCGCGCATATGCTTCTGGCGGTGCGCGAAAGGGTTCCCGTGACGCGGCTGGCGGGGCATTTCCACGACACCAATGGTCGCGCGATTGACAATATTGATGCGGCTCTCGCGCTGGGTGTGCGCGTGTTCGACGCAGCCGCGGGCGGATTGGGCGGTTGCCCCTATGCGCCGGGGGCTGAAGGGAACGTAGCCACCGAAGCCGTCGCCGGGCATTTGCAGCGATTGGGATATGAGACCGGGCTGGACCTTGATGTGGTTGAAGAAGCTGCACGGATGGCAAAGGCACTAAGGGGCTGACATGTTTGAAACCATAACGATTTCGACAGATGCGCGTGGTGTTGCCATTCTCACTCTGAACAGGGCGGACAAACATAACGCCTTGTCAGGGCGAATGATTACTGAACTGACCGAGGCTGCGTCACAACTGGGTAGTGATGATGCTGTCCGAGTGGTCGTTCTGGCTGCGGCCGGAAAGACGTTTTGTGCTGGCGGTGATCTGGGGTGGATGCAGGACCAGATGGCTGCTGATAAAGAGACGCGGTTTGTGGAAGCGCGCAAGCTGGCCGAGATGTTGCAGGCTTTGAACACAATGCCCAAGCCGTTGATCGGGGCGCTGCAAGGCAATGCCTTCGGTGGCGGCGTTGGCATGGCCGCGGTGTGCGATGTCGCAATTGGCATCGACAGTCTGAAAATGGGTTTGACCGAGACAAGGCTAGGGCTGATTCCCGCAACAATCGGGCCCTATGTCATTGCCCGCATGGGCGAAGCTCGTGCGCGCAGGGTGTTTATGTCCGCCCGATTGTTCGATGCTGCAGAGGCTGTTGATCTGGGATTGCTGGCAAAGACGGTGTCAGCAGACCGGCTTTCAGATGCAATAGAAGATGAAATTCGCCCCTATTTGTCTTGCGCGCCCGGCGCGGTCGCCTCTGCCAAGGCGCTGATCAGAACCCTGGGTCCGCGCATTGACGATGCCGTGATCGATCAGACCATTGGGGAACTGGTCGAACGCTGGGAAACGAAAGAGGCGCGCGAAGGCATTGCGGCGTTTTTCGAAAAACGTAAACCTGCATGGAATAAGCAGGTTTAACAAAGATCCGCTAGGCCCTGGCAAGAAACCCCGCTGCGATTCTATGCCGCGCTGTCAAGCGAAGGTTTGATGGCGAAGGGGGCTGTGTTCGGTTGACCCTCTGACCCCGCGCGGATAGAGAATGTCCAGTCAACACGCCAATTGACGGCGCACCCGTTTTGGGGCGTGCGCAGGAAAGGAGCTATTCGTGGAAGACCTGCTGCGGGAGTACCTCCCGATTCTGGTGTTTCTGGCCGTTGCGGTGGGCCTTGGGATCGTCCTGATTCTGGCTGCTGTGGTTCTGGCCGTCCGCAATCCCGACCCTGAAAAGGTCAGCGCATATGAATGTGGTTTCAATGCCTTCGACGATGCGCGGATGAAATTCGACGTCCGGTTCTATCTGGTATCGATTCTCTTCATCATCTTCGATCTGGAAATCGCCTTTCTGTTTCCCTGGGCCGTCGGCTTCAAGGATATCAGCGATGTAGGGTTCTGGTCGATGATGGTGTTCCTGGGCGTTCTGACCATCGGCTTTGCCTATGAATGGAAGAAGGGGGCCTTGGAATGGGAGTGATGACGGGTGCAAACACTGCCGGCGTCGACAAGGAAGTCGCGACCCAGGCCCTGAATGCCGAGCTGCAGGACAAAGGATTCCTGCTGACCTCGACCGAGGACATTATCAACTGGGCCCGGACCGGTTCGTTGCACTGGATGACCTTTGGTCTGGCCTGCTGCGCGGTCGAGATGATGCACACCTCGATGCCGCGTTATGATGCGGAACGGTTTGGCATCGCGCCGCGCGCCTCTCCACGTCAGTCGGATGTGATGATCGTGGCAGGGACGCTGACCAACAAGATGGCTCCGGCGCTGCGCAAGGTCTACGACCAGATGCCCGAACCACGTTACGTGATCTCGATGGGATCCTGCGCCAACGGTGGCGGCTATTATCACTATTCCTATTCGGTCGTACGCGGCTGCGATCGTGTTGTACCCGTAGACATCTATGTGCCCGGCTGCCCTCCGACCGCTGAGGCGCTGCTGTATGGCCTGATGCAGCTACAACGTAAAATCCGCCGTACCGGCACCATCGTCCGCTGAGGAGAGAGCTGATGAGCGAAGCACTCAAAGAACTCGGCGCACAGCTGGAACTGAAGCGGGCCGATTGCGTTCTGTCCTGGGATGTGACCCATGATGAGTTGAACGTGGATGTTGCGCCGTCGAACCTTGTGGAATTCATTGAATTCCTGAAATCCGATCGCAACTGTCAGTTCTCGACTTTGGTCGACATCACCGGTGTCGACTATCCTGAACGGGCCAAGCGGTTCGACGTGGTTTATCACTTCCTGTCGATGTACCAGAACCAGCGCATCCGCCTGCGGGTGTCGATCCGCGAAGAGGACATGGTGCCCTCGATCGTCGATGTTCACCCCTCGGCCAACTGGTTCGAGCGTGAAGTGTTCGACATGTTCGGCATCCTGTTCTCGGGTCACCCGGACCTGAGGCGCATCCTGACCGACTATGGATTCCGCGGCTATCCGCTGCGCAAGGATTTCCCAACCACCGGCTACACCGAGGTTCGCTATGACGAGGCGCAGAAACGCGTGGTCTATGAACCGGTCTCGTTGGTGCAGGAATACCGTCAATTCGATTTCATGTCCCCATGGGAAGGTGCGAACTACATTTTGCCAGGGGATGAAAAACAGGAGACCTAATCATGTTTGAGTTCCTGATCTGGATTGTTCTGGTGGTCGCGACGGTCGTACCGATGCTCAAGCTGCTGCCGCATTTCGGGATCAACAAGAACTGGGCGTTTGCATGTATCATCTCTCCGGTTGTGATCGTCCTGCTGTGGATGATGGCCATGAAACTGCAAGAGATGGAGCGCCGCTGACGTGATGATGGGTGAACTGATCATATTGGGCGCATTGGGCGTCTTGCTTGCAGGGGCCGCGGCGAAAGCGGCTGAGGCTGAAAAAGTCCGGGTTCGGGCTGAGGCAAAGAAGAAACGAGGGCGTTGATGGACGGCTCAAGATACGATGACGGCAGCACGGACGCGCTGAGCGGAGAACAGAAGATCCGCAACTTCAACATCAACTTCGGCCCGCAACACCCTGCGGCGCACGGGGTTCTGCGTCTGGTGCTCGAACTCGACGGTGAGATCGTCGAGCGTTGTGACCCGCATATTGGCTTGCTGCACCGTGGCACCGAAAAGCTGATGGAAAGCCGGACCTATCTGCAGAACCTGCCGTATTTCGACCGTCTGGACTACGTGGCGCCGATGAATCAGGAACATGCCTGGTGTCTGGCCATCGAAAAGCTTACCGGAGTCGAGGTGCCGCGCCGTGGTTCGTTGATCCGGGTGCTGTATTCCGAGATCGGGCGCATCCTGAATCACCTGCTAAACGTGACCACGCAGGCGATGGACGTTGGCGCGCTGACACCGCCGCTTTGGGGTTTTGAAGAGCGTGAAAAGCTGATGGTGTTCTATGAGCGCGCCTGTGGTGCCCGACTGCACGCCGCCTATTTTCGACCCGGAGGCGTCCATCAAGACCTGCCGCCCGAACTTCTGGACGATATCGAGGCGTGGAGCCACGAATTCCCCGCTGTTCTGGACGACATCGACGGCCTGTTGACGGAAAACCGCATCTTCAAACAGCGTAACGCCGATATCGGCGTTGTGACCGAAGACGATATTTTGAAATACGGCTTCTCCGGTGTGATGGTGCGCGGATCGGGTCTGGCCTGGGATCTGCGTCGCGCGCAGCCCTATGAATGCTATGACGAGTTTGAGTTCCAGATCCCCGTAGGCAAGAACGGCGATTGCTATGATCGCTACCTCGTCCGCATGGAAGAGATGCGCCAGTCGCTGCTGATCATCCGTCAGGCCATCGCCAAAATCCGCGACTGCCCGGGCGACGTTCTGGCGCGTGGCAAGATCACCCCGCCGAAACGTTCGGACATGAAGACCTCGATGGAAAGCCTGATCCATCACTTCAAGCTGTACACCGAAGGTTTCCACGTCCCCGCAGGGGAGGTTTACGCCGCCGTCGAGGCCCCCAAGGGTGAGTTTGGCGTCTATCTGGTCGCCGATGGCACCAATAAACCTTACCGTGCCAAACTGCGTGCGCCGGGGTTCCTGCACCTGCAAGCCATGGACCACGTCGCCAAAGGCCACCAACTGGCCGACGTCGCCGCCATCATCGGCACCATGGACGTCGTATTTGGAGAGATTGACCGCTAATGCTCCGCCGTCTGCATCCCGAACAACCCGAAAGCTTTGCCTTCACCGCTGCCAACCAGCAATGGGCCGAAGCGCAGATCACCAAGTATCCCGAGGGGCGTCAGGCCAGCGCGGTCATCCCTTTGCTGTGGCGCGCGCAAGAACAACAGGGCTGGCTCAGCCGCCCGGCGATTGAATCCGTCGCGGATATGCTGGGCATGGCCTATATCCGCGTGCTCGAGGTCGCTTCGTTCTACTTCATGTTCCAGCTGCAACCGGTTGGGTCCGTTGCGCATATTCAGGTCTGCGGCACAACCTCCTGCATGATCTGCGGGGCCGAGGATCTGATTGCCGTTTGTAAGGAAAAGATTGCAGCCAAGCCGCATGAACTCTCTGCCGACGGCAAGTTGAGCTGGGAAGAGGTCGAATGCCTTGGTTCCTGCACCAACGCGCCGATGGCGCAGATTGGCAAGGATTACTACGAAGACCTGACTGCCGAGAGCTTTGGCAAGATTATCGACGATTTGGCAGCAGGTAAGGTGCCGACGCCCGGTCCCCAAAACGGACGCTACGCGGCTGAGCCGCTGAAAGGGCTGAGCAGCTTGTCCGAATATGAAGCTGGCAAGCCGCAACACAACGCCAGCGTTGAGTTGGCGACAGATCTGGGCGACACGGTCAAGCGAATTAACGGGACCGAAGTTCCGATCCTGACGCCGTGGCTTGGTAAGGATGGCAAGCAGGCGGGTGCGTCGGCGGCAGCAAAACCTCCGAAAGCGCCCGAGGCTCCGAAACCGGCAGTGAAACAAGCGGCTGAGGCGAAAGCCAAACCTGTTGCGAAAGAAGCCGATGCCAAGCCCACAGACGTCAAAGAAGACCAGCCCGAGACTCTGACCGCCGCACGCAACGGCAAGGCAGATGACCTGAAGCTGTTGAAAGGCGTTGGTCCCAAGCTGGAAGAGACACTGAACGAACTGGGCTTCTATCACTACGACCAGATCGCAGCTTGGACACCCGAACAGGTGGCTTGGGTCGATGCACGGTTGAAATTCAAAGGCCGTATCGAACGCGATGGCTGGATTGCGCAGGCGGCCCAGCTTGCTGCGGGTGAAGAAACCGAATTTGCCAAACGTGCCAAGGAAGAAGGTACGTACGAAGACTAAGCGGATGCCCATCTAGAGCATCAGGGGAAAATGGACAAGGACAACGAACAAGCCATAGCCAGCAAGGGCCGACACATCGGAGTGGTCATAACTGTGACCATGCTGATCTGGCTTGCGATGAACCTGTTCATTGGACCCGCGCTGGGTTTGACGACCCGGCACGCTCTGCTGTTCGATCTCGCCGCTTTGGCGGGCTTCATCTATGCGGGCATCAACATTTTTCAACTCTGGCGCATGCGTCAGGATAGCCAAGGGTAACTAGCGATGCTGAAGGATCAGGACCGGATCTTTACCAACATCTACGGGATGCATGAGCGTACGCTGAAAGGCGCGCAAGCCCGCGGGCATTGGGACGGCACTTCTGGCCTGATTGATAAGGGCCGCGACTGGATCATCCAGACGATGAAGGACTCGGGCCTGCGCGGCCGCGGCGGCGCTGGCTTTCCGACCGGTCTGAAATGGTCGTTCATGCCCAAGGAAAGCGATGGGCGTCCGTCCTATTTGGTGGTCAACGCGGACGAATCCGAACCCGGCACCTGCAAAGACCGCGAGATCATGCGCCATGATCCGCACACGCTGATCGAAGGCTGCCTGATCGCGTCGTTCGCGATGAATGCGCATACCTGCTACATCTACCTGCGCGGTGAATACATCCGCGAGCGCGAGGCGCTGCAGGCCGCGATTGATGAGGCCTATGATGCGGGCCTGCTGGGTAAGAACGCCGCCGGTTCAGGTTGGGACTTCGATATCTTCCTGCATCATGGTGCCGGTGCCTATATCTGTGGCGAGGAAACCGCGCTGATCGAAAGCCTTGAGGGCAAGAAGGGTATGCCGCGGATGAAACCTCCGTTCCCGGCGGGCGCTGGCCTCTATGGTTGCCCGACCACGGTGAACAATGTGGAATCCATCGCTGTTGTGCCGACCATCCTGCGCCGGGGTGCCGATTGGTTCGCAGGCTTTGGCCGTCAGAACAACGCGGGCACCAAGCTGTTTGCGATCTCGGGCCATGTGAACAACCCTTGCGTCGTCGAAGAAGCGATGTCGATTTCCTTCGAGGACCTGATCGAGACTCATTGCGGTGGTATTCGCGGCGGTTGGGACAATCTGCTGGCAGTGATCCCGGGTGGCTCGTCGGTTCCTTGTGTGCGCGGTGAGAACATGCGCGACGCGATCATGGATTTCGATTATCTGCGCAATGATCTGGGCTCGGGTCTTGGAACAGCGGCTGTGATCGTTATGGACAAGTCGACAGACATCATAAAGGCGATCTGGCGGTTGTCCAAATTCTACAAGCACGAAAGCTGCGGCCAGTGTACGCCCTGCCGCGAAGGCACCGGCTGGATGATGCGCGTGATGGACCGTCTGGTGCGCGGCGAGGCCGAGTTGGAAGAGATCGACATGCTGTTTGATGTGACCAAGCAGGTCGAGGGCCACACGATCTGCGCCTTGGGCGACGCCGCCGCCTGGCCGATCCAGGGCCTTATCCGCAACTTCCGAGAAGAGATCGAGGACCGCATCAAGGCCCAAAAAACGGGTCGCATGGGTGCGATGGCAGCGGAGTAAACCCGATGGAAGCCTTAGCTGAATATTCACACGCCCTAGCATCCGTTGTGTTTTTCACATTGGTTGTTTTGCTTCTGGCCCCGTTTTCTGCGTTGGCCAAGCAGGGCAAAGGTCTGGCACCAGGTGCCACGCCCGATCAGGACTATGGGGATCAGGCCTATCGTCTGAACCGGGCCTATCTGAACGGAACCGAAACGCTTCCGGCGTTTCTGACTGTTGTTGTGGCGGCAATTTTGCTTGGGGTCAGCCCATTCTGGGTCAACCTTCTGGCGTCGGTCGCCTTGGTTGCGCGTCTGCTCATGCTGGTGGTGCATCTCAGGGGCATCGGCAAGCCGAACAGCGGTCTGCGGTCCGTGCTGTATGTGCTGGGCTGGGCCTGCATGTTTGTGATCGGGCTTATGGCATTGGTGGCAGCGTTTTGATAGCGACACGGCGGAACAGAAAACAAAGAGGGAATGTATGAAGGCCCCAAGAACCCTTATTGTTGTGCTGGCTTTGGCGAGCGTGTCCGCCTGTGGTTTGATCAGACCATCAGACGATCGCATTCTGTTTGATGGCAAGGCGTTTCGAACCAAGGCGAAAGCGGTCGATAAAAAGAAGTCGCCCGCTGACTTTACAATTGTTGTCAAAGGCGTGTCGGCTTCGCTGGACGGCGCGCGCGAAGCCGGGCGGCACGAAGGCACAAAGTTCTGTGTCCAGAACTTCGGATCGTCGCGTATCAACTGGAAAGTGGGCCCGGACACTGAACCACAGCAGCTTACCATTTCTGATGATCAGCTTACGTTTGCGGGGACCTGTCAGCGGCCATGATGACAGCTGTTTTTGCATATCACGACTGGGCGCGCACGGGGTTATTGCATAGCAGACGCGCATTCCTTCGTCTTGGACCTTCCAAGACGAAAGGAAGACCCATGTCATTTGCAAGAACAGTCGCTCTGGCCGCTTTGATGGCTGTCCCTGTCGCAGCAGAGGCAAAGCCGCCCTTGAGGGATGTCAAAGAGATCGACAACGAACTCTACTACATCGCAATCGCAAACGAGATTTCGGAATTCTGCCCGTCGATCAGCGGGCGGCGACTGAAGGCGATCAGTGTGATGTGGGGGCTACGGTCCAAAGCAAACGAATTGGGGTATTCGGACACAGAAATCCGGTCTTACGTGGAATCGGATGCGGAAAAAGACCGGATGCGTGCAAAGGGCGAGGCTTATTTGACCTCAAACGGCGTGTCGTATGAAAACCCCACCACATTCTGCACCCTGGGGCAGAAGGAAATCCAAAGAAACAGCGCCATCGGCGTTTATTTGAGGGCGAACTAGACCATGTCTGACCTCCGCAAGATCAATATCGACGGGCAGGAAATCGAAGTCGAAGGCGCGATGACCCTGATCCAGGCTTGTGAGCAAGCCGGGGTTGAAGTACCGCGTTTTTGTTATCACGAACGTTTGTCGATTGCCGGGAACTGCCGGATGTGTCTAGTCGAGGTTGTCGGCGGTCCGCCGAAACCTGCGGCGTCCTGCGCGATGCAGGTGCGTGATCTGCGCCCAGGGCCGGAAGGTCAGCCGCCTGTGGTCAAGACAAACTCGCCCATGGTCAAAAAGGCCCGCGAGGGGGTGATGGAGTTCATGCTCATCAACCACCCGCTGGATTGCCCGATCTGCGATCAGGGTGGTGAATGCGACCTGCAGGATCAGGCGATGGCTTATGGCATGTCCGGGACACGTTTCAAGGAAGCCAAGCGGGCGGTCGATGATCTTGATCTTGGTCCGCTTGTCTCGACCGCGATGACGCGTTGTATCAGTTGCACCCGCTGCGTGCGCTTTACGACCGAGGTGGCCGGGATTGCCCAGATGGGTCAGACCGGTCGGGGTGAAGATGCCGAGATCACCTCGTATCTGAATCAGACGCTGGATTCGAACCTGCAGGGCAACATCATCGACCTGTGCCCGGTGGGGGCGCTGACGTCGAAACCCTATGCCTTTACCGCCCGCCCGTGGGAGCTGACCAAGACCGAGAGCATCGATGTGATGGACGCTCTGGGCTCGAACATCCGGGTGGATACCAAGGGGCGCGAAGTAATGCGTTTCCTGCCGCGCAACCATGACGGCGTGAATGAAGAATGGATCAGCGACAAGACCCGCTTTGTCTGGGATGGTCTTCGCCGTCAGCGTCTGGACAAGCCTTACATCCGCGAAAACGGCAAGTTGCGCCCGACCACTTGGCCAGAAGCACTGACTAAAGCTGCTGAGGCGCTGAAAGCGGCTGAAAAGCCTGCTGGTATCGTCGGTGACCTGGCCTCGGTCGAGGCGGCCTTTGCTTTGAAGCAGATGATCGAAGGGCAGGGCGGTGTTGTCGAATGCCGTACGGATGGGGCCAAGCTGCCTTCGGGCAATCGCGGGGCCTATGCCGGGACCGCTGCGATCGAAGACATCGACAGCGCCGAGCGCATTCTGTTGGTCGGCACCAACCCGCGCGATGAAGCGCCGGTTCTGAACGCGCGCATCCGCAAGGCCTGGACGCATGGGGCCGAGGTGGCCTTGGTCGGGCCTGCCGCCGATCTGACCTATGACTATCACCACATGGGCGATGACCGCGCGGCGCTGCAACAGGTCGTGGACATGGGCGGCGATGATGAGATCAAGGGCAAAGCCTCGCTGGTTATCGTCGGTCAGGGTGCCCTGCAAGAGGCGGACGGCGCTGCCGTTCTGGCCGCTGCTCAGACCATTGCGGCCAATACCGAAAGCGGTCTGCTGATCCTGCACACCGCCGCATCGCGTGTCGGTGCGATGGATGTGGACGCCACCAACCAAGGCGGTATGGAGGCCGTGGGCGCAGCCGACGTGATCTATAACCTCGGCGCGGATGAGGTCGAGATCGGCGAAGGGGCCTTTGTGATCTATCAGGGCAGCCACGGTGACCGGGGCGCGCACCGCGCCGACGTGATCCTGCCGGGTGCTGCCTATACCGAAGAAAACGGGTTGTTCGTGAATACCGAAGGCCGCCCGCAACTGGCTATGCGCGCCGGTTTTGCACCAGGCGAAGCCAAAGAGAACTGGGCGATCCTGCGTGCGCTGTCGGCTGAGCTGGGCGCAACGCTTCCTTTCGACTCGCTGGCGCAATTGCGGACCGTGCTGATCGAGGCTGTGCCGCATCTGGCGCGGATCGACGAGGTCATCGAGAACGAAGCTCAGCCGATCGACGCAGCGTCGCTGGGTAAAGCCACGTTCCGCAACGCGGTCAAGGATTTCTACCTGACCAACCCGATTGCACGCGCGTCGCAACTGATGGCCGAGCTTTCGGCGCAAGTCCAGGCGCGTCAAGCCGGAAAGATCGCTGCGGAATGAAGCAGAACCGTTTCATATCGCAGGCAAAGGCGACTGCCGGGTGGCAGTTCGCCGCGCTGGATTTGTGTGTGAAACTGAAGATTAAGGGTAGCGCTGAAGCGGCAGATGCTGTTTACACCAACGCGCCGACCCAGTCGCTCTTTGCGCAGGCATCTGGCCTTTGCATCGCGCGCGGAAAACGGAATACCCACGGTGTGAGGACCAATGGCAGAATTCTTTAACACCCCAGGCGGAATAGCCATCATCATTCTGGCGCAAGTGCTTGCAGTCGTTGCGTTCGTGATGATCTCGCTGCTGTTCCTCGTTTATGGCGACCGCAAGATCTGGGCCGCTGTCCAGATGCGCCGCGGCCCCAACGTGGTTGGCGTCTATGGCATCCTTCAATCGGTGGCCGACGCACTGAAATACGTGGTGAAAGAGGTCGTCATTCCCGCCGGGGCCGACCGTGCCGTGTTCATTCTGGCACCATTGACCAGCTTTGTGCTGTCGCTGATCGCCTGGGCGGTGATCCCGTTCAATGACGGCTGGGTTCTATCCGATTTGAACGTGGCCGTTCTATATGTTTTTGCCGTATCCTCGCTTGAGGTTTATGGTGTGATCATGGGCGGTTGGGCGTCGAACTCAAAGTACCCTTTCCTCGGTTCGCTGAGGTCTGCGGCCCAGATGATCTCATACGAAGTGTCCATCGGTTTGATCATCATCGGCGTAATCATTTCAACTGGGTCCATGAATTTCGGTGCCATCGTTGGGGCGCAAGATACTGGCTACGGTTTCTTTGGTTGGTACTGGCTGCCGCATTTCCCGATGGTCTTCCTGTTCTTCATCTCAGCACTCGCGGAAACCAACCGCCCGCCGTTCGATCTGCCCGAAGCGGAATCGGAACTCGTGGCCGGATATCAGGTTGAATATTCCGCCACTATGTTCCTGCTGTTCATGGCCGGCGAATACATCGCGATCTTCCTGATGTGCGCCCTGACCACGCTTCTGTTCTTCGGCGGCTGGCTGTCGCCGATCCCGGGTCTGCCGGACGGCGTGTTGTGGATGGTCGGCAAGATGGCGTTCTTCTTCTTCATCTTCGCGATGGTCAAGGCGATCACGCCGCGCTACCGCTATGACCAACTGATGCGGCTGGGTTGGAAAGTCTTCCTGCCCTTCTCGCTGGCCTGGGTGGTCTTCGTGGCTTTCGCGGCGAAATTCGACTGGTTCTGGGGCATCTTCGCCCGTTGGAGCGTAGGAGGCTGATCATGACCCAAATCGACTATACCCGCGCCGCCAAGTACTTTCTGCTGCAGGACTTCTGGGTCGGCATGAAGCTGGGATTGAAGTATTTCTTTGCCCCCAAGGCCACCATCAACTACCCGCATGAGAAGGGCCCGCTGTCGCCTCGATTCCGTGGTGAACACGCCCTGCGTCGCTACCCCAACGGCGAAGAACGCTGTATTGCCTGCAAACTCTGCGAGGCGATCTGTCCCGCGCAGGCCATCACCATCGACGCCGAGCCACGCGAAGACGGCAGTCGCCGCACCACGCGCTATGACATCGACATGACCAAATGCATCTATTGCGGTTTCTGCCAAGAGGCCTGCCCGGTCGATGCCATCGTCGAAGGCCCGAATTTCGAATTCGCCACGGAAACCCGTGAAGAGCTGTTCTATGACAAGGAAAAACTGCTGGATAACGGCGAGCGCTGGGAAGCCGAAATCGCCCGCAATCTGGAAATGGACGCGCCGTACAGATGAGTGACGCTCCGACAAATCCGTTCGAGCTGATGATGAAGCAGGCTCAAGACATGGCCAAGGCGATGAACCCGGCGATGGAGAAATTCTCGCCCAAGGGGTTCGAGGCGCTGTGGCCGACCATGCCCAAAGAGGTCATGGAGATGATGTTCGGCAACACCGTCAACACCGACGGGCTGGACGCCAAAACCCGCCTGTTGCTGACGCTGGCCGGACTGACCTGTCAGGGCGCTCAGGCGGATGCGGCGGTACGCCAGACCGTGCGCCACGCGCTGGAAGCGGGCGCAAAGAAACAAGAGATCGTGGAAACGATCGGTCAGATGTCGGTCTTTGCCGGCATCCCGGCCATGACCCGTGCGCTGGATCTGGCGCAAGAGGTCATGGGCGATAACGAGGATGAGGATCAATGACCGTCTTTGCCTTCTATCTGTTTGCCATCAGCGCCATCACCGGCGGGCTGTTCACGGTGATCAGCCGTCAGCCGGTGCATTCTGTGCTGTGGCTGATCCTGTCCTTCCTGTCCTCGGCGGGGCTGTTCGTGTTGCTGGGGGCCGAGTTCGTGGCGATGCTGCTGATCATCGTCTATGTCGGTGCAGTCGCGGTGTTGTTCCTGTTTGTAGTGATGATGCTGGACGTGGACTTTGCCGAGCTGAAGGCCGAGATGGCGCGCTATATGCCGCTGGCGCTGCTGATTGGTCTGGTCATCCTGATGCAGTTCGTCATGGCCTTCGGCGCCTGGGACAGCGCGCAGGGTGCGGCGACCAATCTGGCGCAGCCGGTGCCAGTGGATCGCCACAACACCGAAGCACTGGGCGTCATCCTTTATGATCAATACTTCCTTCTGTTCCAATTGGCGGGCCTGATCCTGCTGGTGGCCATGATCGGTGCCATTGTTTTGACGCTGCGCCACCGCAAGGACATCAAGCGTCAGGACATCGTCGGCCAGATGATGCGCGACCCGGCCAAGGCGATGGAGTTGAAGGACGTGAAACCGGGGCAGGGACTTTGAGGCGATGATCGGACTTGAACACTATCTAACGGTCGCGGCGACGCTGTTCGTCATCGGCATCTTCGGTCTCTTCCTGAACCGCAAGAACGTCATCATCCTGCTGATGAGCATCGAACTGATGCTGCTGGCGGTGAACATCAACCTCGTGGCGTTTTCCAGCTTTCTCGGCGATCTGGTCGGGCAGGTGTTTACGCTGTTCGTGCTGACCGTGGCGGCGGCCGAGGCGGCGATTGGTCTGGCCATTCTGGTCTGCTTCTTCCGCAACCGCGGCTCGATCGCGGTTGAAGACGTCAATATGATGAAGGGCTAAGAGAACCATGGAAACCACCATCCTCTTTGCCCCGCTGGTGGGCGCGCTGCTCTGCGGTTTCGGCTGGAGATTTATTGGCGAGAAAGCCGCCATGTGGACTGCCACTGGCTTGCTGTTCCTGGCCTGTCTGCTGTCATGGATCGTGTTCTTCACCTTTGACGGGGTGACACAGCAAATTGAGATCATGCGCTGGATCGAGAGCGGGTCGCTGTCGACAAGCTGGGCGATCCGTCTGGACCGTCTGACCGCGATCATGCTGATTGTGGTGACGACCGTCTCGGCGCTCGTGCACCTCTATTCCTTCGGCTACATGGATCACGATCCGCAATGGCGTGAGGGCGAAAGTTATAAGCCGCGTTTCTTTGCATATCTGTCCTTCTTCACCTTCGCCATGCTGATGCTGGTAACAGCAGACAACCTTGTGCAGATGTTCTTTGGCTGGGAAGGCGTGGGTGTCGCGTCCTATCTGTTGATCGGGTTCTACTATCGCAAGCCTTCGGCCAATGCGGCGGCGATGAAAGCGTTCATTGTCAACCGTGTGGGTGACTTTGGCTTTGCGCTGGGTATCTTCGCGATCTTCTTCCTGACCGACAGCATCAATTTCTCGGACATCTTCGCATCGGCCCCTGCACTGGCGGAAGAGAAGCTGCACTTCCTATGGGGTGAATGGACCGCGATCGAGGTGATCTGCGTCCTGCTCTTCATCGGCGCGATGGGTAAATCGGCACAACTGGTCCTGCACACCTGGTTGCCAGACGCGATGGAAGGCCCGACGCCTGTGTCGGCGCTGATCCACGCCGCGACCATGGTTACTGCGGGTGTCTTCCTGGTCTGCCGTATGTCGCCGCTGATGGAGTTCGCTCCGGGTGCGACCGGTTTTATCACCTTCCTTGGTGCCTCGACCGCGTTCTTTGCGGCTACCGTGGGTTTGGTTCAAACCGACATCAAGCGGGTCATCGCCTATTCGACCTGTTCCCAGCTGGGTTACATGTTCGTCGCAGCTGGCGTCGGCATGTATTCGGCGGCGATGTTCCACCTATTCACGCACGCGTTCTTCAAGGCGCTGCTGTTCCTTGGTGCGGGCTCGGTGATCCACGCAATGCATCACGAGCAAGAGATGACGGAGTATGGTGGTCTGCGCAAGAAGATCCCCTATACGTTCTGGGCGATGATGATCGGTACGTTGGCCATCACGGGTGTCGGTATCCCGTTGACGACCTTTGGGTTTGCCGGGTTCCTGTCCAAGGACGCGATTATCGAAAGCGCCTATGCCGGCGGAACGGGCTATGCGTTCTGGATGCTGGTCATCGCGGCGATGTTCACTTCGTTCTACAGCTGGCGCCTGATTTTCCTGACTTTCTTTGGCGAACCGCGCGGGGACAAGAATACGCACGACCATGCGCATGAAAGCCCGATGACCATGCTGGTGCCGCTGGGCGTCTTGTCACTGGGTGCGGTGTTTGCCGGGATGATCTGGTACGGCAACTTCTTTGGCCATGCGGACAAGGTCGGCAAGTTCTACGGTATTCCGGTTGCAGAAGCATCCGAGCATGCCGAGGCTGGTGATCATGCGGCGGCGGATGCTTCGCACGGTGAAGACAGCCATGCCGATGAAAGCCATGCAGATGACAGCCATGCCGACGATGCCGCGCATGGCGAGAAAGACGCGCATGCCGGTGACCATCATTATGTGTTCGCCGGTGAACCAGGTGAAGGTGCGCTCTATATGGCCCCAGACAACCACGTTCTGGACGATGCGCATGCGGCTCCGAAATGGGTCAAGGTTTCACCGTTCGTCGCCATGTTACTTGGCTTTGTCGTTGCGTACTGGTTCTACATCGTGAACACGACGCTTCCAGCCCGTCTGGCTGCAAATCAGCGTCCGTTGTACCTGTTCCTGCTGAACAAGTGGTACTTCGACGAAGTCTATGACGCGATCTTTGTCAAACCCACTGTGGCGCTTGGCCGCTTCCTGTGGAAACGCGGTGACGGCAATACAATCGATGGCTTCCTTAACGGAGTAGCAATGGGCGTTGTTCCCTTCTTTACCCGCCTCGCTGGCAAGGCGCAGACCGGGTACATCTTTACCTATGCCTTCTGGATGGTGCTGGGCATCGCGGCCCTTGTGACCTGGATGTCTATCGGCGGAGGGGCCCACTAATGGACAACATCCTTTCCATTGTTACGTTTATCCCGGCTATTGCAGCAGGTATTCTGGCCCTGTTCCTGCATGGTGACGATGCAGCGGCACAGCGAAACGCCAAATGGATTGCTCTGCTGGCCACCACTGTGACATTCCTGGTTTCCATCGGCATCTATACGGGCTTTGACCCTTCGAACCCCGGCTTCCAGATGGTGGAAGAGGGTGAGTGGCTGATGGGCCTCAAATACAAGATGGGCGTGGACGGAATCAGTGTTCTGTTTGTCCTGCTGACCACCTTCATCATGCCGCTTACCATTCTGGCCAGCTGGAACGTGACCGACCGCGTCAAGGAATACATGGTCGCCTTCCTGCTGTTGGAAACCCTGATGCTGGGTGTCTTCATGGCGCTGGATCTGGTGCTGTTTTACCTGTTTTTCGAAGCGGGTCTGATCCCGATGTTCCTGATCATCGGCATCTGGGGCGGCAAGGACCGGGTTTACGCCAGCTTCAAGTTCTTCCTCTACACCTTCCTCGGCTCGGTTCTAATGCTGGTGGCGATGGTTGCGATGTATGCAGATGCGGGCACCACGGATATCGAGGCGCTGATGACCCATCAGTTCTCGTCCGAGAGCTTCAGTGTGTTGGGCATCTATGTTGTCGGCGGCATGCAGACGCTGATGTTCCTGGCCTTCTTCGCCAGCTTCGCGGTGAAAATGCCGATGTGGCCGGTCCACACCTGGTTGCCGGATGCACACGTGCAGGCTCCGACCGCGGGCTCGGTTGTTCTGGCAGCGATTCTGCTGAAGATGGGCGGCTATGGCTTCCTGCGGTTCAGCCTGCCGATGTTCCCTGTGGGCTCTGCGGTAATGACCGACCTGGTGCTTTGGATGTCGGCCATTGCGGTTGTCTACACCTCGCTGGTGGCGTTGGTGCAGGAGGATATGAAGAAGCTGATCGCTTACTCCTCGGTCGCGCATATGGGCTTTGTCACCATGGGCATCTTTGCGGCGAACCAGCAAGGGATTGATGGCGCGATTTTCCAGATGCTGAGCCACGGCTTCATTTCGGCCGCGCTCTTTCTGTGCGTCGGCGTGATCTATGACCGAATGCATACTCGGGATATCGAAGCCTATGGCGGTCTGGTGATCCGGATGCCTGCTTATGCGCTGGTCTTCATGTTGTTCACCATGGCGAATGTCGGCTTGCCTGGCACGTCCGGGTTCATCGGCGAATTCCTGACACTGATGGGCGCGTTTCAGGTCAACACCTGGGTAACGGCAGTGGCTGCGACCGGTGTGATCTTTTCGGCCGGCTATGCACTGTGGCTGTACCGCCGCGTGGTTTTTGGCGACCTGATCAAGGAAAGCCTGAAGGCGATGACCGACATGAGCTCGCGCGAGCGGTTGATCTTTGCCCCACTGATCGTGATGACCATCCTTCTGGGGGTCTATCCTTCGCTGGTAACGGATGTGATCGGTCAATCCACTGCCGCGCTGATTTCGAACTATGACACGGCTCTGGCCGCAGCAGAAGCTGCGACCCAGACGGCCGCTTCGCATTAAGGGAGCTTTGGAGACATGATCCAGGCTGATCTGACAATTATCCTGCCGGAAATCATTCTGGCGCTCTATGCGATGGCGGCGCTTTTGGGGGCTGTCTACACAACGAAGGATGGGCTGGCACCGCTGCTGGTTTGGACTACGGCAGGTTTGATGGCACTTCTGGCGATCTGGATCGCCACACAGGGTGAGGGCACCAATGTGGCCTTCAACGGCATGTTTGTCGATGATGGGTTCGCCCGTTTTGCAAAGGTTGCCATTCTGCTTTCGGCAGGTGCTGTTCTGGTCATGAGCCAGGAATACATGGCGCGCCGTGATCTGCTGCGTTTTGAATACCCGCTGCTGGTGGCTCTTGCTGCCGTAGGTATGATGATGATGGTCAGCGCGGGCGATCTGATGTCGCTCTATATGGGTCTCGAGCTGCAATCGCTCTCGCTCTATGTTGTCGCGGCCCTGCGTCGGGACAGCGCGAAATCGACCGAAGCGGGCTTGAAGTATTTCGTGCTTGGTGCGCTCAGTTCGGGTCTGCTGCTTTATGGTGCGTCGCTGGTATATGGCTTCACCGGCACCACGCTTTTTTCGGGTATCATCACGACCGTTCAGGCCGGAGACGTCTCGATTGGTCTGCTGTTTGGTCTGATCTTCATGATCTCAGGTCTGGCCTTCAAAGTTTCTGCCGTGCCGTTCCACATGTGGACACCGGACGTGTACGAAGGCTCGCCGACACCGATTACAGCCTTTTTCGCGACCGCGCCGAAAGTGGCCGCCATGGCGCTTTTTGCGCGGCTGATGCATGATGCTTTCGGAGGCATTGTGAAAGACTGGCAACAGGTGATCGTGCTGCTTTCCGTGCTGTCGATGCTGCTGGGTGCCGTCGCCGCGATTGGTCAGCGCGACATCAAACGCCTGATGGCGTTCTCGTCGATTGCCCATATGGGCTATGCGCTGATTGGTCTTGCAGCGGGCACCGAGTTGGGCATCAAAGCGATGCTGATGTACCTGGCCATTTACGTGACCATGAATATCGGCACCTTCGCCTTCATATTGATGATGGAACGTGACGGTAAACCCATCACCGACATTGATGCGTTGCGACAATACTCCAAACGTGATCCGGGTAAGGCTCTGGCCGTTCTGATCCTGATGTTCAGCCTTGCTGGTGTCCCACCGATGCTGGGCTTCTTTGCCAAGTTTGGAGTTTGGCAAGCGGGTGTCAGCGCGGGGTTGACCGGCCTTGTGATCGTCTCGGCCATCGCGTCTGTCATTGGTGCGTTCTACTACCTTCGGATCGTGTTCTATATGTATTTCGGGGCTGAAAACGAAGAGCCAATCGAGACCCGATCGACGCCTGTTCTGTGGGTTGCCCTTATGGGTTCTGCGGCGTTGATGCTGGTTGGCATCTTCTATCAGTTTGGCGTCGAGGGCGCGGCTGCTGCCGCAGCAGCCACGCTTGTCAACTGAACGTCTTGAGCAATCGGAAGGAGGGGCTCGGTCGTGTGACCGGGCCTTTTTGATATGACCAAATGGCCCCAAGGATACGGCCTGCACGAGGTGCAGGAAGTCGATAGCACCCTGAACGAGGCGGCGCGGATTGCGCCCAATGCGCGTGGTCCTGTCTGGATCATGGCGCATCATCAGACGGCAGCGCGCGGTCGGCGTGGACGGGCCTGGGCCAACCCCATGGGCAATCTGGCCGCGACGTTGCTGATGCGTCCGCAAGGTGCCCCAGAACAGGTGGCATTGCGCAGTTTCGTGGCCGCGCTGGCGTTGTTTGATGCCTGTGTCGCCGTGACCGGGCGCACGGCAGGGCTGTCGCTGAAATGGCCCAATGATGTGTTGCTGAACGGCGGAAAGCTGGCCGGTATCTTGCTGGAAAGCACCGGGCAGGGGCACGGTGTGGCGCATCTGGCTATCGGCATTGGTGTGAACCTGGCCAATGCTCCGGACGCTGATGCGGTCGAACCCGGTGCGATGCGGCCTGTCTCGTTGCTGTCGGAAACTGGGGCGCATGTCTCGCCAGAGGATTTTCTGACCGAACTTGCGGCCGCCTACGCCACCTACGAAACTCAATTCACCACCTATGGGTTCGATCCAATCCGTACCGCTTGGCTGGCCCGCGCGGCCCGGTTGGGTGAGGTCATCACCGCACGCACCGGGACGTCAGAGACCAAAGGCACTTTCGAAACAGTGGACGCAAGCGGCAACCTTGTCTTAAACACCGCCAAGGGCCGCGTGAGCATTCCTGCGGCGGATGTCTATTTCTGAAAGGGGCGCAGATGCTTCTGGCCATCGATTGCGGCAATACCAATACCGTTTTCTCGATTTGGGACGGTGAGAAGTTCCTATGCACCTTGCGCACATCGACCCACCACGCGCGCACGGCAGACGCATATTTCACCTGGTATTCGACGCTGGTGAAACACTACGGCATCGAGGCGGATATCACCGATGTCATCATTGCCTCGACTGTACCGCGTGTTGTGTTCAACCTTCGAATTTTCGCAGACCGTTTCTTTGCCTGCAGACCGCTAGTGGTAGGTAAGCCGGATTGTCTGTTACCTGTACCGCCTCGTGTGGATGAAGGGACAGTGCCTGGTCCGGATCGACTGGCCAATGCTGTCGGTGCATTTGACCGTCATGGCGGCAATGTGGTTGTGGTGGATTTTGGCACCGCGACGAACTTTGACGTAGTTGCTGCTGATGGGGCCTATGTCGGGGGAATTATCGCGCCCGGTGTGAATCTGAGCCTCGAGGCTCTGCACCAGGGGGCAGCGGCGCTTCCGCATATCGACATTACCCGACCGGAAAAAGTGATTGGGACGAATACGGTTGGATGTATCCAATCGGGCGTGTATTGGGGCTACTCCGGCCTGATCGAAGGGCTGATCGCCCGGATCAAGACCGAATACGGAATGCCCATGAAAGTTGTCGGGACGGGGGGGCTGGCCCCTTTGTTCGATCAGGCCGATGTTGGGTTCGACATAATCGAAGACGATCTGACGATGCACGGCTTGACCGTGATCTATCGCTATAACAAGGATAATGGCTCCACATGAGCAGTGAAAGATTGATCTACCTGCCGCTGGGTGGCGCGGGTGAAATTGGCATGAATGCCTATGTGTACGGCTATGGCAAACCCGGTCAGGAACGCCTGATCCTTGTCGACCTGGGCGTAACCTTTCCGGACATGGACACAACGCCGGGCGTTGACCTCATCTACGCGGACATTTCGTGGCTGAAAGAGCGCGCCGACCGGCTGGACGGTGTTTTCATCACCCACGCGCATGAGGACCACATCGGAGCTGTGGCGCATTGCTATGAAGCCTTGGGTGCCCCGGTCTATGCCCGCGCCTTCACGGCCAATATCGCACGCCGCAAGATGGAAGAACATGCACACTCGACCGAGGCGGTGACGACCGCATCTGCCTGGCCTGAACAGGTCACGGTCGGTCCTTTCACGGTTGGCTTTCTGCCTGTATCGCACTCGATTCCCGAAAGCGCGGCGTTGGTCATCGACACGCCGGAGGGGCGCGTCGTGCATTCGGGTGACTTCAAATTAGATGCAGCTCCGGTCGTTGGCGAAGCCTTTGATCCCGATCTTTGGGCCGAGGTGGCCAAGCCCGGCGTCAAGGCGCTGGTCTGCGACAGTACAAATGTGTTTTCCACCCATCCGGGTCGTTCGGAATCTGAGGTTGGCCCCGAGATCGTCAAACTGGTCGAAAGCGCTGAAGGTATGGTTGTGGCCACCACTTTTGCCTCAAACGTCGCGCGGGTCAAAACACTTGCGGAGGCGGGCGCGCGTGCAGGACGTTCGGTTGTCCTGTTGGGCCGGGCCATGCGCCGGATGATTGAGGCCTCGACCGAGACCGGTATCCTTGTGGATTTTCCAAAGGTGATCAGCGCGGAAGAAGCGCTGGATCTTCCGCGTCAGAACCTGATGCTGATCGTAACCGGCAGCCAGGGCGAACGCCGTGCCGCCAGTGCCCAACTGGCGCGTGGCAAGTATCGCGGTCTGGAACTGGCCGAAGGCGACCTGTTCTTGTTTTCCTCGAAGACCATTCCGGGCAACGAACGGGGCGTGATCTTTATCATGAACCAGCTCAGCGAGAAGGGCGTGGATGTAGTGGATGACAGTTCGGGGCTCTATCACGTGTCAGGCCACGCCAACCGACCCGATCTTGAAAAGGTGCATGCGCTGATCAGTCCGCAGGTCGTGATTCCCATGCATGGAGAACACCGTCATCTGCGTGAACACGTCAAACTGGCAGAGCAAGGCGGCAGAACCGGCGTGCTGGCGGTGAACGGTACCATGCTGGATCTAAGTGGTAACGCCCCGGCGGTTGTCGATTATGTCGAAACCGGGCGCACCTATCTGGACGGGACGGTCAAGATCGGCGCGTTGGACGGGGTGGTGCGGGATCGTATCCGCATGGCTCTGAACGGGCATGTCACCGTAACCGTGGTTCTGGACGAGGAAGACGAACCGTTGGGCGAGCCTTGGTGCGATACGATGGGCCTGCCCGAGATCGGAACCTCGCGCGCCGCTTTGGTAGAGGTTCTGGAAGAGGACCTGAATCAGTTCCTGATGCGGGCTGCTGCCAAAACACTGCGCGATGACGACAAGCTGGAAGGCGAAATGCGCCGGATCGTTCGGCAGACCGCAAGAACGGAAATCGGCAAGAAGCCCGAAGTGACGGTGGTTGTCAGCCGGATGCGGTGAACCGGAACCGTCAATCGTGTTCCGGCATGGTAAAGCCCCTGAGGCGCAGGAACAGATTGGATTCGTCGTTATTCTTGTAGAATGGAACTGACAATGGCGGCTCGGAGAATGTAACCCGGGCCGCGATTTCCGCCAGAACAACCTCGGTTATGAAGGGCAGATCCAGATCTCGGGCCCGATCCAGTTGCACCCATTGCAGGTGCGACAGCTCATCCGAGGCGCGGCCGAAATCGTCCAGATCACCTTGAAGGGCATCCGCGTCGACTAAAAAGAACCGTGCGTCAAACCGACGAGGGCGTCCGGGTGGTGTTACGGCGCGGAATACGAACTGCAACGCAGCTGCAGATGGCACGTATCCCATGGCGGAAAAACTCTGCCAGTCGTCAGGTGCGAGACCTGGCCAAGCACCCGGCTGGCCCAGAACAAGCCCTGTTTCTTCCCATAGCTCTCGAATGGCAGCGGCGGCCAGCGCATGTTGCAACCCTGGCTCTGCCTGTTCGGCCAAGCGATCATGGCACAGATCGGGCAGCTTGGTAGCCAAGGGGATCTTTGAATCCGATGGATCAACGGCCCCGCCAGGAAACACGAACTTATTCGGCATGAACGCGGCCTTGGACCCGCGCTGACCCATAAGGATCGAGGGGTTGGTCCATCTGTCCCGCAGAACGATCACAGTTGCGGCGTCCCGGATGGCGGTCTTGTCTGCTGTCATGTCTACGCTACGCGGCCCATTGGGTTTACTTGGATGTGTCGAAACCGTGCATACGGCGGGCCCACTGATACGCGACAACGGCTCCCTTCAATCGGGGCAGAAGGTACAGCGACAGGGCAATGCAACCAATCGACAAGGTGATGGCCATGGTCCAGGGGTCTGGTCGCCAATGGACGTAAGACACGTGCAGAGCAGGCGCGAGCAGGTGGCCAACAAGAAGAATCGTCAGGTAGGCGGGCCCATCGTCGGCGCGATGATGAAACAGTTCCTGCCCGCAATTCGAGCAGCTATCATTGACCTTGAGGTAACTGTGCAACAGCTTGCCTTCACCACAGTTGGGACATTTGCACCGAAACCCTTTGACAAGGGCGGGCCATGTTTCACGCTCTGACTCGATTGCGGTGTCGATCGTCTGATCCGTCATAATATAACTCGCGCATTAATCTTTGCGGGATAATGCGTCTGAACGGGTGGATTTGAAAGGGGGGTGCGTCGCTTTGCAACGCTTGAAACCAGAAGAACATCATGAGCGTCTCAACTCATTGTAGAAAAAAGTGTCACTTTCCTGCGACGGAATTCCCGTTCGCCTGCGTTTGAAAAGGTATGAGCAGCGGCACTGGGGCCGCGTCAACAAGGGAAAACCGAAATGAAAAACGCGACATTCATCACGGCCATCGTTTTGTCTGCAGTTGCCGTCACCGGCACATCTGTCCTGGCTGCCGGAAAAGGCGGGCGCGAGCCTGTATCCTTTCAAGAGCTTGACGCCGATGGTGATGGTCAGGTGACGCAACAAGAGATCGAGGCCCATCGCACAGCGCGCTTCACACAAGCGGATACCGATGGCGATGGCCAGCTGAGCCTTGAAGAGATGCAAGCCGCTGCGCAGAAAAGGGCGAGTGACCGCGTCGCCAAGATGTTCGAAAAAAATGATGCGAACAAAGACGGGTTTCTAAATCAGGACGAGTTGCCGAAACCCCGCCGTGCTGACAAGATGTTTGATCGGATGGACGCGGATAACAGTGGCGGAATCTCGGAGCAGGAATATGCCGATGCCAAGGACCGGATGGGGCGGCACCACAAGAAAAAGCATCACAACTCGGACGCAGACGACAGCTGATGCAGGATGGAGGATCTGACCTCCCACCCACAAGACGCCCGCGGTGCGATGAGCAGCGCGGGCACGCTCAGCGACGATGAGTTGCTGGGCCGCTTTGCTGATGGCAATGCCGAGGCCGCTCGGGTTCTTACTGACCGTCTGGGTCCACGCTGTTACTCGGTCGCGTTGCGCATGTTGGGCAATCGGGCCGAAGCGGAAGACGTGACACAAGAGGCGATGATGCGGTTGTGGCAATTGGCACCGGATTGGGTGTCCGGCCAGGCCAAAGTCTCGACCTGGCTGTACCGGGTGACTTTGAACCTGTGCGTGGACCTTCGGCGCAAGAAGACACCCGACAGATTGTCGGATGTTCCCGAGCCTGAAGATGGTAAAGCCAGCGTGGTTGACCGGATGCAGGACCAGGCGCGCAAGGATGCCTTGCAGGTCGCGCTGGCCGAACTGCCCGAGCGGCAGCGGCAAGCGGTGGTGCTGCGCCACATTGAAGAATTGCCCAACCCCGAGATTGCCGGGATCATGGGCATTTCCGTGGAAGCGGTCGAAAGTCTGACAGCGCGGGGAAAACGAAGTCTGGCCGCCATTCTGGCGGGGCGGCGTGAAGAACTGGGGTATGACAATGACGGATGACAACCTGGAACTGGATCAATTGTTTGCTCAGGCGCGCCAACAACGGCCCGCATTGCCGGATGATCTGGCCGTGCGCATCCAGACAGATGCCGAGGCCGTGCGCCTGAACCGAATGAAACCCGCGCCGGGGCCAAGACCTGCGCTGTTGGAAAGGCTAGTGCGCAATCTGGGCGGCTGGCAGGGGTTGAGTGGCCTGGTGGCGGCCAGTGCGGCGGGGGTCTGGATCGGGTTTTCAGCACCTGCCTTTTTGCCCGATCCCGTCAATCTGCTGACGTCGCAAGAGACTGCGTATTTTGTGGCAGACCTTGGATATGACACAAGCTTTCTGGAGATCACGGAATGAACGCTGACCCCAAACCCAAACGCCGGTGGATGCCACTTGTCCTGGCCGTGTCTCTGGCTGTGAACCTGTTGATCGTTGGAGTGGCCTTAGGAACCGTGTTGCGCCTGAAAGGCGAAGATCATGCCAAGGCACCACCGGGATTTGGCCCAGCCTTGTACCGGGCTTTGCCAAAAGACGAACGCAAGGCAATGCGGGGCGAGCTGTCGGGTCTTCACAAAAAAGGAAGCAAGGGCCGCACGCAGGACTTTGAGGCGATGAGCCAGGCGTTGCGCAGGGTTCCTTTTGACCCAGTCGCCGTCGAAGTGCTTTTGCAGCAGCAGGCAGACGCCACAGCTGCCCTGCAAGAGGCGCTGCAATCTCAATGGTTGGCGCGTGTTACCGCCATGAGCGACGGCGAACGGCAGGCATATGCCGATCGGTTACAAGACGTCGTCAAGCGCGGGAAGCACGGGCACAAGAAAAAGGACTGACAGGCTCAGGCTGCATTTTGCCGGATTCTCACCTGATTGCGCCCGGCCTTTTTCGCTGCGTACAGCGCTTTGTCGGCGGAATCTATCAGGGTTTCAACATAAGAGGATACGCAGTCCTGAGCAGGTAAAGAGGGCTGAGACATCTTCAACCCGATGCTGACTGTCACATCGACCTGTCGTCCCTCGTTCGAAAGCCTGAACGGCGTGCTGCAAATGCTGCTGCAAAGGGTTTCGGCCATTTGCTTGGCTTGAGTGGGTGACACGTCGGGCATCCCGATCATGAATTCTTCGCCTCCGATACGGGCGACAAAGCCACGAGACCCCAAGGCACCGCGCATACGTTCCGCTGCCTGCGTCAGAACGTGATCGCCACTGGCGTGGCCATGGTCGTCATTGATGGCTTTGAAGTGATCGAGATCGGCCAGCATGACCGAAAATCCGCGCCCGGTCCGAGCGGATTCGCGTGCGATTTGATCCAGTGCTCGCATTGCAAAACGCCGATTGTGCAGCCCGGTCAAAGGATCGATCCACGACTCGGCGATGCCTTTTCTCAGCGAAACCCGCAGATGATCCAACCGCGCCTTGCGGGCGATCTGATTGTCCAGCCGCAGCAAGATTTCCTGCGTGCAGAACCCGCCCAGGCAAACGGCATCTGCGCCGCGGTCCAGCGCCTCTGACGCTTGAAGGGTATCGTTGTCCTGCATCACCCCGATCAGCACGGTATTTCGTGTAATGCTTCGCGACCTTAGATCAGCCAGGATATTCAAATCGGACGGATGCGTGCCCAGTTCGACAATAACGGCATCGGGAACCGCACCTGACAATACGCTTTGAAGATTCGACTGAAGGTGCCAGGACAGGGAGTATTGCCGCTGTTCTCTTAACGCTTTATGCCACAGGACACCGGTTTGCACCGCATGTGTCAGAATACTGACCTGTGCCGCCTTGGGGGGGCGGATGATGCTTGGCGCAGGCTCCCCGAACCCGATAGGTTGTGAACTGTTGCTGGCCTGCAGGTCCTGTGTGACGGCGCGCGCGCGCAACAGGCTGCGGATACGCGCCAGCAGTAAGGTGTCTTTAAATGGGTGTGTCAGTACATCGTCCAACCCATCCTTCAGGGCGCGCAGACGCGCGTCTCTGTCGTTTTGTGCGGCGACGGCTACGATAGGCACATCCTCGAGGCCGGGAACTGTCGCAATCGCGTTCTTGACATCCGCAGCAGTTCCATCGGGCAGAGTCTGAGCGGTCAGTACCAAATCAGGTTGCGTGCGGCGCACAAGCGCCTGCAGTCCTTCTAGCTTTTCACCTTGCACCACGTGATACCAAGCCGCTGTCAGCTGAACCTTCAGCATGATGCGATTGGTTGATACCCCGTCGAGGACAAGGATGGTTCCCTGCACAGACATAGTTGCTCACCATTGATTGCATGCGTGAACAAAGTGTTTATGAGTCTGGTTAACAAACCCTTTCCACGACTGGATATGAGCCCGATTTATGCCGATATCGTCCGATTCTGCTGAAACACTTGCTTTGACGGCCCTGGGTTGGCTGGTTGGTAACGACGAGCTGTTGCCCATATTCCTAGGATCGACGGGTGCTTCGATAGACGATGTGCGTGAGCGGGCAGGGGATCGGGATTTTCTGGCATCGGTGCTTGATTTTATGGTGCTTGACGACTCGTGGGTCATGGCGTTTTGTGACGCGAACTCGATCGCCTATGATCTTCCCGCGCAGGCGCGTGGGGTTTTGTCCGGCGGCGCAGAAATACACTGGACCTGAATTCCTGACCCTTAGGAGCAACTGATGCCGATAGATGCAATCGTCTTCGACAAAGATGGCACGCTGTTTGATTTTGCAAACACATGGGGCGGCTTTGGGCGCTCTATGTTGCTGCGCCTGACAGATGGTGACAAAGACCGTGCGGCCGAGATTGGGCGTGTTATCGGCTATGATCTTGAGCAAGAGCAATATGCCGAAGACAGCATCGTGATTGCCGCGACCGTCGAGGAAATCGCTGACGTTTTGGCCGATCACTTTCCAGATATGACCGTACACCAGATTGTGGACGTGATGAATGCCGAAGCCGCCGCGGCTCCGCAGGCCCCTGCTGTTCCTCTGGTCCCGTTTCTTGAAGCTCTGCGAAATGCAGGGATCAAGCTTGGTGTCGCGACCAATGACAGTGAACACCCGGCCCTGCAGCATCTGAAGTCCGCAGGGATCCGGGAACATTTCGACTTTGTCGCCGGGTATGACAGCGGGCACGGATTCAAACCGGGCCCCGGTCAGTTGCTGGCCTTTGCGGCCCATGTTGGGGTCGAGCCCTCCCGCGTTGTAATGGTGGGTGATAGCCTCCATGACCTGCAGGCAGGGCGCGCCGCAGGGATGACCACCATCGGTGTTCTGACGGGGCTGGCCGAGGCAGATGCCTTGGCGCCAATGGCGGATGTAGTCTTGCCGGATATCGGGCATATTCCCGAGTGGCTGGCAAAAAATCGCTAGGTTAAACTCGGTAATCGACGGTCCGAAATAAAAAACCGACATTTTCTGTCGCAGATAGAGCGGCCAGAGTCATGCCTTCGAGGCTTGCTTGTGTAAAGCAAGAACGGAGGCAACGATGGCCGAGACGACGACACGAAAGCGCCGAGGAGGAGGGCGCGCAGGGGCAGCAGCGCGCAGAGGAAGCGCGGCGATTGATCAGATGCCCTGGGATCCGCCTGTCAATATTGACTGTCCCACGGAACCTTTGGATCAGGCCGGTATCGAAGCGATCCATGACGGGGCTATGCGTATCCTTGAAGAAATCGGGATCGAATTCTACAACAAAGAGGCGATTGGCATCCTGCGCGAGGCAGGCTGCACCATCGACGGGGACAATGTCCGAATGGGCCGCGACTTTGTCATGGAGATGGTCGCCAAAGCCCCCAGCCAGTTTTCAATCACGCCCCGCAACCCGGATCGCAAGATTGAGATTGGTGGCAAGAACATTCTGTTTGGCAATGTTTCGTCTCCGCCGAATTACTGGGACATGGAGATCGGGAAAAAGGTGCCTGGCAATCGCGAGATGTGCCGGAATCTTTTGAAATTGACGCAGTACTTCAACTGTATCCATTTCGCGGGCGGTTACCCGGTTGAGCCGGTAGATATCCATGCGAGTGTCCGCCATCTGGATGTGCTGTATGACAAACTGACCCTGACCGACAAGGCGATGCATGCTTATTCGCTGGGTAAGGAACGCGTTGAAGATGTAATGGAAATGGTACGAATTGCCGGCGGTCTGAGCCACGAAGAGTTCGAAGCCGAGCCGCGTATGTACACCAATATCAATTCGACTTCACCGCTGAAGCATGACCATCCGATGATCGATGGCTGTCTTCGGCTGGCCCGGCGCGGGCAGGCCATAGTGGTTACGCCCTTTACATTGGCAGGTGCAATGGCACCGGTGACAATGGCAGGGGCCGTTGCGCAGTCATTGGCCGAGGCGCTGTGTGCCATAGCGCTGTTCCAATATGTGCGCCCCGGAATTCCCTGCGTGATCGGCACCTTTACGTCGAATGTTGATATGAAAACCGGTGCGCCCGCCTTTGGAACACCGGAATACATGCGTTCGACCCAGATGACCGGCCAGATGGCGCGGTTCTACGGCTTGCCCATGCGCTCATCGGGAGTTTGCGCCGCAAATGTGCCGGATGGGCAATCGGTGTGGGAGACCTCGAATTCGCTTTGGGCTGCTGTGCAATCGGGGACCAACATGGTCTATCATGCCGCCGGTTGGCTGGAGGGCGGTCTGATCGCCAGCCCGGAAAAGTTCATCATGGATTGTGAAATCCTACAGCAAATTCAACGATATATGAATCCGGAACTGACCGCCACCGGTCCGGACGAAATCGCGCTGGACGCAATCCGGGCTGTGGGAAATGACGGTCATTTCTTCGGCACTCAGCATACGCAGGACCGTTACACCACCGCATTCTATCAACCCTTCCTGAGTGATTGGAAAAACTATGAAGGGTGGGAAGTCGCAGGCGGAATCTGGACTGCCGAACGCGCCCACCACATGTTCAAAGAGATCGTATCGAGCTTTGAAGCCCCCCCTCTGGACGACGCTATTCGTGACGAACTGGCCGAATTTGTCGAACGTCGCAAAGCTGAAGGTGGCGCGCCGACGGACTTTTGAGCTCGGACCAAATGTCGGGATGATACCCGGTTGCATTTGCTGCAACTCAGGGTGGATTTTGGCTTTTTGTTAAGAGTTTTCAGCCCAGAGTACCGGGGACACCAATTTGGGGTTTCCGATGCATGGTCTGATCAATCGGGCGATACAATCCTTTGTCTGCGCGACCTATGGGCAATCTTGTTGGTTGCGCGTGACCGATGCCGCGCGGCTGGGGTTCGTCGAGTTTGAAGCCATGCTCGTTTATGACGATGACATGACGACACGGGTGCTTGACGCGCTCAGCGGCGACCTCAATCGGCCACAGGCGGAGATTCTCGAAGATGTGGGGAACATATCTTGTTTCCCATCCCAGTATGGAAGGGTTGCGTCGTCTTCTCCGGTTTGGCGGCGTAAATTATGTTGAGTTCCTGCATTCGCTGGATGATCTGGCGGATCGCGTACGTCTGGCCGTGTCTGATTTGACTTTGCCGATCCTGGAATTGCGAGAGCTTTCAGCCATGGAATACCAGCTATGTTGTTCTCCGGGTCTTCCCGGGTTTTCCAGTGTTATGGTCGGGATTTTACGTGCCATGGCCGACGATTACGGCGCGCTGGTGATGCTGTCGCATGAAGGGCAACAGCAGGACAGCGACGTCATTTCCATCATGTTGGTTGAAAGCGCCTTTGCAGAAGGTCGGCATTTTGATCTGGGGGCCCGGAACGGATGACGGACACACAGGAACTGGCTGGTCTTCTGGAAACGCTTTGCCCGATGTATCTTCTGGTGGACCAAAACGGGTGCATCCAACAAGCAGGCCCGACCCTGCAAAAACTGCGGCCTGAACTGCCGCTGGTGGGGCAGGGGTTTTTGGATGTGTTTGAACTGATCCGTCCCAGAACGGTTACGACCGTTCCCGCCTTGATGTCGATGGCCGGGGCAAAACTGCACCTGAAATTTCATGATGAACCGCGCACAACGCTCAAAGGGTTGGTCGCCCCTTTGGCGCGTTCCGGTGGTGCCGTCATCAACTTGTCATTCGGGATTTCAATTCTGGATGCGGTTCGGGATTATGCGCTGACAAGTGCGGACTTCTCAGGAACTGATCTGGCTATCGAGTTGCTCTACCTGGTCGAAGCTAAATCCGCCGCAATGGAGGCGTCGCGTTCGCTGAACCTCAGGTTTCAAGGTGCCATGCTTGCTGCCGAGGAACAGGCTTATACCGATACGTTGACCGGATTAAAGAACCGCAGGGCTATGGACAACGAGTTGGCACATTTGATCTCGACCCGTTCGACCTTTGCCTTGATGCATCTGGACCTGGATTTCTTCAAATCCGTAAATGACAGGCTGGGCCACGCGGCTGGTGATTTCGTTCTGCAACAGGCGGCTCGGATCATGTTGGAGGAAACGCGCGGCGAGGACACGGTTGCCCGCGTGGGTGGGGACGAGTTTGTCATTATTTTCAAAGACCTGACTCAGGGAGATACATTGGAATCCATCGCGGATCGTCTGATCTCGCGCCTGACTGAACCGATGATGTTCCAGAACCAGCGATGCAGTATTTCAGCCAGTATTGGTACGGCCCTGTCCACTCAGTTTCAGGCGCTGAAGGCCGCCGATATACTGCATGGGGCCGATCTGGCGTTGTATCAAGCGAAACGGGATGGCCGGTCGTGTCATCGGCTCTATTCGACATTGACCAACGCGCGATCCTGAGTGTTTGCGGGATTTCAGACCGACTCGAATGCCTCAGTGACCTTTTTTGCAATCTGGTTCTGGATGGGCGCGAGCTCTCCCACAACAGGCATAACAATACCTTTGAATTGGGCACGCTCCAGTTCTTCGGGTACGTCTTCCAGAGCGTGCCCTCCGGCACAGGCGAAGAACGGCAGGCAAATCGCCTGTTCTGATGCATCGCGGGCCGCCTCGGAAATCGAAGGTGGTTCTTCGACGAAACCAACGCGGATCGATTGGAACGCGATCTTCTTGGCAAGCTGAGTGGCAAACTCATTGGCCACGACCGATGGGTTCCGGCTGCGGCCGGAACCGTGCGCAGCGATCACCAGATCAGTCGCAGACGCATCCCAATGCTCTTCCAGTAGTTTTGCCCTTAAGGCGAGCGCAGTGAGTGTGGGCAGATCGGGATCAATGCCCAAAGGGTCCAAAATCTGCGCGGCGTGGTCCCCGACCCGTTTCGGCAAGGCACTGGTCACGAACCATCCCTTCGCCATGAAAAGCGGATAGATCACCGCGTTTTCCGGAAAGCTGTCCAGTTTCACCTCTAACGCGCCAGGCTTGGCCAGCGTTGCCGAATGCACCGTCACAGAATCAGTCAACGCCTCCACCTTCGCCGCAAATGCAGCCAGCGCGGCTTCGGCCGGATCCGGGTCGGATGGCTGGCCATGGGCGACGATAATAGCGTGTGACATTCGGATCTCCTGCTGTGGTCTGCGATAGGTGTTTCGGCACGACCTGAAGTCAACACCACAGTTAGCCCAGAAGCGTCAACCAAAGCCAGACGGTCAGAATGGAAGTGGCCGTTCCGATCAAAACGGACGACGCCGCAACGCGTTTGGCGCGGCCATACATATTGGCAAAGATATAGGCGTTGAATCCCGGCGCCATGGCAGCATTCAACACGCCTGAGCGGAACAGATCCTGTGGCAGGCCAGTGGATGTGCCGAATATCCACACCAGGCTGGGATGCACCATCAGCGAGATGCAGCAAACAAAACCAATGGTACGCAGGTCGCCTTCCGGCTTGTATTTGACCAGCACCCCACCCAAGGCAAACAACGCACCAGGCAATGCCGCGCGGGTGACTAGCCCAAGGGCTTCGTCGACCACCGCAGGGATGACCAAACCTGTCAGGTTGACCAGAAAACCA
Source organism: Ruegeria sp. 6PALISEP08 (assembly GCF_001238295.1). Lineage (GTDB taxonomy): Bacteria > Pseudomonadota > Alphaproteobacteria > Rhodobacterales > Rhodobacteraceae > Ruegeria. The sequence continues at coordinate 181,741 of NZ_LGXZ01000002.1, read as the reverse complement.
AGCGCAATTCCCAGAATCAGCGCGTTCTTGAACATCGCAGACAGAACCGAGCGTGCCATATGCACTCCGCCATTACCGCGATTGCGCACGACCTCCATCACTGTGATTCCAACGCCGTAACAGAACGGAGAATGGAAGGCGATGATCGCGTAGTTGCCGGTCAGGTTCTCGGGCCCATAAGCGCGTTCGGTAATCGGCAGGCCCAGCAGGACCGAGTTCGAGAACAGGCAACAGAAGCCTATGGCGACGCAATCTTCCCAATCACGGTCAAAGATGATCCTTGCCCCAAAGAGGCCCGCAGTGAAGCACAACGCAGCTGCAGAATAGAAGCTGGCCAGCAGCCGGGGATCGAAACTGGCGCTGAGGTCCAGATGCGCGATGGCCAGAAACAGCAGGCAGGGAATCGCAAAGCCTTGGGTAAACTTCATCAACCCATCGACGTGCTCTTGTATGAAATAGCCTGTGCGGGTCGCCGTGTATCCGGCACCGATCACAAGGAAGACCGGAAGAATGACATCGATCAGGCTTTGTAGCATGTGGGCCCCGTGCGGCAGGTGCGCTGCGATATCTTGGGCGCGCGGGGCAGGGGCTTAGAGCGCCTGATGGATCACCATCCCGTCAAAGGCGGGGGTGATGTGGTCGGGCGTTTCTGCGTCAACCGTCGCATAGTCGAGATCGATATGCATGTTGGTCAAAATCGCGCGTTTCGGTTGCAACTGTTCGATCCACCCCAGTGTCTTGTCCAAATGCGCGTGCGTTGGGTGCGGGGTGCGGCGCAGGGCATCGATGATCAGACAGTCCAGCCCCTCCATCTCGGGCCAGGCGTCGTCGTAAATTTCGGCGACATCCGGCAGATAGGCAATTTGACCGATGCGGAACCCAAGGGAATCGATCGATCCGTGGTTCACTTTGAACGGGCGAAGTGGAATGGGGCCACCGGGGCCGTCGATCTCAAACGGGCCGTTGATAGACTTGAGATCCAGGATCGGTGGATAGGGTGAGCCTTCGGGCTGAATGAACGCGTATCCGAAACGTCCCAGCAAGGCGTTCTGTGTGTCACCGTCCGCCCAGACCGGCACGCGCGTTTTCATGTTGAACACGATCATGCGCAGGTCATCAATCCCGTGCACATGATCCGCGTGCGAATGGGTATAGACCACACCGTCCAACCGCCCGGTGCCCGTGTCCAGCAACTGGCTGCGCATATCCGGCGTGGTATCGACCAGAACCGAGGTCGTCCCATCCGGCCCATCACGTTCAATCAACAGCGAGCATCGGCGGCGCACGTTCTTCGGGTTCGACGGGTCACAATCACCCCATTGCCCGCCCAGCCGTGGTACGCCGCCCGAGGAACCGCAGCCCAGAATTGTAAGGCGCATCCCGGTCATGCAGCGGCCTTGTACAGTGCGGCTTTGGTAAACAGGCGGTCGAAATTTACCTGGGTCTGGGCGGCAAAGGCAGTGTAATCCATGCCGAAGATTTCAGCCCCTTTTCGAGCTGTGTGGGCCGTATAGGCGGGCTCGTTGCGTTTGCCGCGATAGGGCGGCGGGGCCAGATAGGGCGCGTCGGTTTCCACCAGAATGCGGTCCACTGGCGCGCTTGCGAAAATGTCCCGCAATTCCTGGCTTTTGGGGAAAGCGGCGATACCGGACATGGACAGGTAGAAGCCCAGGTCCAGTGCGGCTTTGGCCAATTCAGCAGAAGACGAGAAACAGTGCATGACGCAAGAATAGGGCGCGTTGCGATATTCCTCGGCCAGAATTCGGGCCATATCGTCATCCGCCGCGCGGGCATGAATGATCAGGGGCAGCCCAGTGCGCTGGGCCGCTTCGATATGGATGCGCAGAGACCGTTTCTGTACCTCGGCACTCTCGGCGGTGTAGTGATAGTCGAGACCAGATTCACCGATACCGACGAATTTCGGGTGCTGGGCCAATGCAACCAAGTCTTCGACCGAAGCCATCGGCTCTTCCGCCGCACTCATCGGGTGCGTACCGGCAGCATAGAACACGGGTGCGTGGGCTTCGGCAATCGCACGGACGCTGGGTTCGTTACGTAACTTGGTGCAGATCGTGACCATACGGGTCACGCCAGCCTCAGCTGCGCGTGCGATGATCTCGTCCAACTGGCCGTCAAAATCCGGGAAGTCCAGATGGCAGTGGCTGTCGGTAATCTGGGGGGTGTCGCTCATCTGTTCTGACCGGCGGTTTCCTGTATCTTGAACACCGTATCTAGGACCAGAGCGGCAGGGTCAAGGTTCACCGCCTGACCGTGCCGTGCGCGGGCCGTGATTGTCGCGGCAACCTCGGCCCAGCGGCGGGCATGATCGGGAGAAGCTGAAAGACGCGTCAGCGTTTCGCCTTCGTTTGGCGCAGCCTCCGGGACGGGCGGAGCTCCGGTCGCCCCGGTCACGGCCAACCGTGACAGCGCGACATCGATCAGCGTCAGCAACAGCTCGAACCGTTCGGCCGCGCCGCGCTGGGCTGCGGCCTCGGCCAGCGCCAGTGCGCGTTGCCGATCCATACGGGGCAGGGTGCCCAGAATGGCAATCAGTTCAGCATAAATTTCAAGCCCGCCAAGATTTATCAGGCGCACCGCATCCCCCACCGAGCCAGCAGCCAATGCGGCGAGGTAACCGGTCTGGTTGGGCAGGTCGGTACCAGTTTGCGACAGGGCGGCCTGCATGTCGTCTGCACCCAGCGGTCCAAGGCGCAAGGACCGGCAGCGAGAGCGGATCGTGGGCAGCAAGCGCGAAGGTTGGTGCGACACCAACAGCAAGGTGGTGCGCGCGGGCGGCTCTTCCAGCATTTTCAGCAGCGCGTTGGCAGCGCTGACGTTCATTTCATCTGCCGAATCCACAATTACGACACGACGTCCACCATCGGCAGAAGACAGTCCAAAGAACTTTCCGAGCTTGCGGATATCGTCCACGACAATCTCACCGCGCAGCCGCCCCTGATCATTCAGCGACCGGGTTATTGCCGCCAAACCCGGTTCCGCCCCCGCCTGAATGCGATGAACCACAGGGTGATCGGGATCAATGTCGAGCGTCACTGGCGGAGGTGGCGCGCCAAACAGCCCTTGGTCATCTGTCGGAGGTGTCGTGAGCAGAAATTGCGCGATCCGCCAAGCCAGTGTCGCCTTGCCGACGCCGCGCGGCCCGGTCAGCAACCAACCGTGATGCAGCCTGTCGGAATTGTAGGCAGTCAGAAATGCCTGTTCTGCCGCGTCCTGGCCAAAAAGCCGCGCGGTTTCACGCGGGTGCGGTGCACCCGGCACCTGATCCGGAGAAGGGGTATCGTCGCTCATCGTTTACCGCAAAGCTGCCTGAACGATGTCTGTCACATCCTTTGCGACGCTGTCCATGTCTCTGTTGCCGTCCACGATGCGAAACCGGTCCGAGAATTCGTCAGCCAACGCCAGAAAACCTGCGCGCATTTTCTTTTGCAGATCGGGGCCGAAATCTTCGAACCGCTCTTCGGTGCCTTGCCGACCTTTTGCGCGCGACAAGCCCGTTTCCGGGTCCATATCGATCAGCAGCGTCATGTCCGGTTCGCGCCCGATCATCAGGCTGTGCAATTGATCCACCAGACTGCGCAGATCGCCGCGCGACAGGCCCTGATACATCCGCGTGCTGTCGGCAAAACGGTCGCAGATCACCACTTTGCCCGCCGCAAGGGCGGGCTCGATGGTGCGTTCCAGATGGTCTCGCCGGGCTGCGGTGAACAGCAACAGTTCAGTTTCGGCAGACCAACGATCCGGGTCGCCTTCCAGAACAAGCCGGCGAATTTCTTCAGCCCCCGGAGAGCCGCCGGGTTCGCGCGTCAGCACAACCTGATGACCCTGCGTGCGCAGGCGATCTGCCAGCATCCGCGCCTGAGTTGACTTGCCTGATCCGTCAATGCCTTCGAAGGTCAGAAATAACCCCGCTTTGGTCACATCGACTCCAGCGGGTTGTTGATCACGTCTTTCAACACAATGCCGCCAACCGTCAACATGCGCACGACAAACCCACCAACGGCCACGTCCTCGGCGGCCACAAGCGGGCGGCGGATTTCCGGCAGCCCTTCGGGTTTGATCACCAGTTCCGCCAGTTGCTGGCCTTTTTGGACTGGCGCGTTGATGGGGCCGTCATACACAACTTCGGCCTCGACATTCTGAGTCCCCAGAACCGGAAACAGCACGTTCAGATCACCGTTGGGAACAAGCCCCACGGTCTTTTTCTCACCCATCCACAGCTTGGCTTGGGCTATCGGCGTTTCCGCGTCGGCAACCGTCCTCTCGACAAAATTTCGAAACGACCAGTTAACCACGGCCTCAGCCTCCTCTGCGCGCTGTCGTGTGGTGTCGAGGCCGGTTAGAACGAAGATCACTCGCCGATCACCTTGTTTGGCAGAGCCGACAAGACCATACCCGGCCTCTTGCGTGTGGCCGGTTTTCAAACCGTCCGCGCCGATGTTCAGGTTGAGCAGCGGGTTTCGGTTGCGGGCATTCGACGGCGCGCGGCCATCAAATTCAAAAACTTCTTCCGCGAAGAGGGGGTAATATTCGGGGAAGTCCGAGATCAACCGATCCGCAAGAACGGCCAGATCATGCACCGACATCATATGCCCGGCTGCAGGCCACCCGTTCGAGTTCGCAAAGTTCGAATTATTCATGCCCATCTGCTGCGCGCGCTGGGTCATGTAACGGGCGAACCCGGCCTCGGTTCCATCGGGGCTAAGCGCTTCGGCGATGACAACGCAGGCGTCATTGCCCGACAAAACAATGATGCCGCGTAGCAAATCCTCAACCGTAACTCTGTCCTGAGTGTTCAGGAACATAGTCGAGCCTCCATAGCTCATCGCGTGCTCTGACACCGGAAGTGTTTCGTTCAGCGTCAAACGCCCGTCCCGCAGGGCTTCGAACGCGACATAGAGCGTCATGAGCTTGGACATCGACGCCGGAGGTAAGGGTTGGTCGGCTTCTTTCGACAACAACACGGTGCCGGTGGTTTGATCGATCACATAAGCCGCACGGGCGGATGTATCAAAGGCATGGGCGGGAATTGCCATCAAGGCAATTCCAAAGGCCAGTACGGATGTTCGCAATGAGGATAGCACGCTGCGTCTCCCTGTATCAGTCGGACACGGTGAACGCGTCTTTGAAGCCAAGGTCTTTTACGTCCTTCTGAATGGCTTTGCGTTCGGCCCGGGTTGCGGCGGGGCCTACCAGCACCCGCCAGACGGTATTATTTGCGGTTTTCAGTTCCCGGACAACTGCCGACATGCCGTTCCGGCGCACCTTTTGGGCGGCAGAGTTGGCATTTGCCTCGACGCTGAAGGTTCCGATCTGAACAAACGGTTTGCTCAAGGGCGTCGTCGATGTTGTGGCCGCGACTGCTGCCGGGGTGGTTTCGGTTGCATCAATCGCGGCGGCAGCGCCTTCGATCGGATCCAGTGGTGTTTCGGTGATCGCGGCAGGGTCTTTCTTCTGCCACCATTTCCGCTTGGCGGGCTGTTCTGCAGGTGCCTCGACCGGCGCGTCTGTCAGGGACGGAGGGGGTACAACCGCTGCAGCCTCGGTCGCAACTTCCGCGCTGTCTGTAGCTGCATCTGCTGCTGCGACCGCAGTTCCTGCTGCCGCAGCAGCCGGGGCTTTCTTCTGCCACCATTTCCGCTTGGCCGGTTTTTCAGCTTGAGTTTCGGCCTGTTCATCGGCCGCGGTTGCAGTCTCATCCGTTTCGCTGGACGTATCGGTGCTTTCCGCCTGTGTATCGGTGCTTTCCGCCTGTGTATCATCCGAGCTGGACGCACTCGCAGCAACTGCGGCGGTGCCGGCTGCTGCAACGGCTGTTTCTTTCTTCTGCCACCACTTCCGTTTGGCTGGCTGTTCCGGATCAACCGTGGCTTGGCTATTGGTTGCGGTATCCGCCGACGCAGTGGCGGTTTCTTCTGTCGTTTCCTCGGCCTGAGGCGCTTCTTCAGGCGGAGCTTCTTCTATCTTTTCACGGCGCAAGGCCACAACGCTGAGTTTTGTCGGCGAACCCGCCAGCAACCCAAGCTGTTCCGCTGCGGCGGACGAGACCTGAAGCGCCGGGCCGGGCAAGTTGCGTTCGCGGCGGAACAGGGCGCCTGTTACCGTTTTGTTATTGGTGGTGTTCTTGATCACCACGCGTTCGGGCTGGGTCACATCAGGGTGCGCAACCCAGATCCCGCCCAGCGAAGGACGCCCATCCCATAGCCCTGCTTCGGTGACGCCGAACACATCCGGTGCCTCAATATCACGCTGCTTGCCACTGGTTACTTGGGGGAAAAGCTCGGTTTTGCCCGCAGTGTCCTGAGGTTTTTCCTCGGACTGTGCCGTGCCCAATGCTTCTTCGCATCCGGCCAATATCGTCAAACTCAACGCCAGATACGCCAGCCGTTTCGGCCCCGGGCGTGTCTCGATCGCTCGCTTCATCTGCTTATCCCTTGCCTGAAGGGGCCTCGTTTCACGAACCCCGCTGCCGGTCTGCTGGTTCTGGATGCCAGCCTGTGACGGTCTTTCCTGCGGATCATAACGTGGCTGAAGTGTCATGGAAAGACCGCTGAAAAGCCTTCGGCAAGATTTCCCGTTTTCGACTTGCCTCTGGTTGAACTTGGCCTTAGACCCTGCTTTCGACGGGGAGGTGGCAGAGTGGTCGAATGCGGCGGTCTTGAAAACCGTTGAACGTGAGAGCGTTCCCAGGGTTCGAATCCCTGTCTCCCCGCCACTGCCTTTTTCCTGAGCGAAAAATCGTCACCTCGTGCGTTCACCTGAACGAAACGAGGGATGAACGTGTGCGTCACCCGGTATGACCCCGAAAAAGATGCATAAAAGGATGTTTCTCCCTTACATTTTGGCTTAATATGTTAGCGCAAACTTTGACGTGTTGATTGGCGAGTGCTTTCCTGCGGCACGGGTTTTGCATCAAGGGGAGGGAGAGACAGCAAGTGTATCTTGGTCTGGATCTGGGGACGTCCGGTCTCCGCGGAATTGTTGTCGATGAAAGTGGCCAGGTTCTGGCCGAGGCTGATGCAGGCGTTGAAACCTCAACGCCACAGTCCGGGTGGTCGGAACAGGCGCCGGCGGATTGGGTGGAAGCCTGCCAAAAGGTGGTTGCCCAATTGCGTACCGCGAATGGGGATGCGTTTTCCGCTGTCCGGGCCATAGGTCTCAGCGGGCATATGCATGGCGCAACACTTCTGGATTCGAATGGCAACGTTTTGCGGCCTTGTATCATGTGGAATGACACGCGGTCTGCGCCGGAAGCTGCCGCGTTGGACGGGACCCCAGAGATGCGCGCAATCACGGGGAATATCGTGTTTCCGGGCTTTACCGCGCCCAAACTTGAATGGGTGCGGCGACATGAGCCTGAGGTATTCGAAAAGGTTTCCAAGGTTCTGCTTCCAAAAGATTATTTGCGTTTGTGGCTGACTGGTGAATCTATCAGCGATTTGTCCGACAGTGCTGGCACCGCGTGGCTGGATGTTGGTCGCCGCGAATGGTCTGACACAGCGCTTGGGCATGGTCATATGCGTCGCGATCAGATGCCCGAACTGGTTGAGGGCAGCGCGATTGGAGGCCAGTTGCGGCCCGAGATTTTGCAGAACTGGGGCTTGTCCGGGCCTGTGATTGTTGCCGGAGGGGCCGGAGACAATGCGGCGGCAGCCTGCGGTATTGGCAGCATAAACGAGGGGACGGGTTTCCTGTCGTTGGGTACCTCCGGGGTGATGCTGGTTGCAAAGGAAAGCTATGCACCCGCGCCGGAAACAGCGGTTCATTGCTTTTGTCACGCAGTGCCTGGACGTTGGATTCAGATGGGCGTGATTCTGTCGGCAACGAACAGCTTGAATTGGCTGTCCCGCAACTTGGGTCAGACTGTCGGGGCGTTGGCGTCAGCCCTGCCAGACAGGGTCGATGGGCCGTCGAGTACAGTGTTTTTGCCCTATCTGTCGGGGGAGCGGACCCCGCATAACGACAGTGCGATTCGAGGGGCATTCCTTGGTCTGGATATCGCCTCGGATCCGAAGGCTTTGACGCAATCCGTGATGGAGGGCGTTGCCTTTGCTATGCGTGATTGCCTTGAGGCGCTGAAAGGTACAGGAACAACACCTGAAAGCCTTCTGGTTGTGGGGGGTGGGGCACGATCCCGGTTCTGGCTGGAGACACTGGCGACCGTCCTGAACACTCCGCTTGCTCTGCCAAAGGGAAGTGAGTTCGGCGCTGCGATTGGCGCGGCGCGCCTGGCGGCTTGCGCATCTCAAGGGATAGACCCGGCAGATGCCATGATACCTCCGGAAACTGCTGAGGTCATCGCGCCCAGAACAGATCTGTGCGACGGTTATGAGAATGCCTATCAGCGGTATCGCCAGTATTACGCAGCCCTGTCGCCGTTCTCTGCGTCATGATGGCGGGACAAGGTGTCGAAACCATAGAACGGGTTGTGTTGGAAGACGGTGACATGTCCGTCTCCTTGCTCAGCTATGGTGCGATCACCCAAGGGTGGTGGATCGGGCAAACGCCGTTGATACTGGGCTATGATGCACCACAGGATTATCTGACGGACCCGTATTATTTAGGTGCAATTGTGGGGCGCGTGGCCAACCGTGTCAGTGGCGCGACGTTCGCATTGCTGGGTGAAGTCCACCGACTGACGGCGAATGAAGGCAACAACACATTGCATGGCGGCCCGGTTGGCCTGTCCAAAGTGAATTGGACCGTCGATAAAATTGCTCCAAATCAAGCGGTTCTGTCGATGAATTCACCCGACGGTGATGGAGGGTTCCTCGGTGCGGTCCGGTTCGAGATAGGGGTTGAGCTGGCTTATCCGTGCCTGACCTACACGATCACCGCACATCCAGATCGGCCCGCGCCGATCAGTATCGCCCAGCACAATTATTACTCGCTTGGCTGCCCGCAGGGCATTCTGGAGTGCCATCTTAAACTGAAGGCCACTCACTCTCTGGAATTGAACGAAAGCGCGATACCAACCGGCCGAATTCTGAACACTGATGCCGAAAACCTGGATTTCTCGCACAATCGTGTAATAGGGCAAGAAGCTGGCCATCTTGACCACTACTTTGTTTTTGAAAGCGGACGAGACGTGACCATGCCGGTTGCGGAAGTCGAAACACCGTCGGGTTTGCGAATGAATGTTTATTCAGATCAACCGGGCGCGCAGGTCTATGCTGCGGCGCATTTGTCTGATCCGTTCAGACCCGGGGCGGCGCTTTGCATCGAACCCGCCGGATACACAGACGCGGTGAACAACCCTACCTTTCCCTCTGTGATCTGCACGCCGGAAAAGCCCTATCATCAGAAACTTACGCTAGAGATTGTCGAGGGGCGAGCATGAGAGGTCAGATTTCGGCAACTGCTGCGGGCCTTTGGCTAACGGTGTCGGCGGTTCAGGCGCAGGATCTTGGACCGATTCCGAAATTTGTTGAGCCAGACCTGGAACGTGTCGAGCTGGGGCAGTTGTTGTTTTATGACCCCATCCTGTCAGGGAACAAAAACATCAGTTGCGCCACTTGCCATCATCCAAAACTGGGCACGTCTGACGGTCTTTCGCTTGGGATTGGTGAGGGCGGCGTGGGGCTTGGGGCTGAACGCAAGATCACTCAGGACAACACGCCCGAACAGCGGATCCCGCGAAACTCTCCGGGGCTGTGGAACCTTGGCGCGTTGGAGTTCACGACCTTTTTCCATGATGGGCGGCTTGAGGCTGATCCGTCACAACCCAACGGCATCAGAACACCGTTGGGAACGGATATGCGGCCCGGCTTTCAATCAGCCCTGGCCGCGCAGGCCATGTTTCCGGTGCTTTCGCCCGACGAAATGGCAGGGCACTATTCCGAGAACGAAGTAAGCAAGGCTGTGCGGCTGGGCTTGTTGACCCAAGAAGGCGGGGCCTGGGACCTGATTGCTGCACGTGTGGCCGCGATACCAGACTATTCAGAGCGGTTTGAAGAAATTGCGCCCGGGGAAGAGATCACCTTTACCGCCATCGCCAATATTATTGCGGATTTCATTGCCTTTGAATGGCGGGCAGATAACAGCCTTTTTGATCGCGCGATGCGGGGTGAGACGACTCTGCCCGCGTCGGCACAATTAGGCATGACTCTGTTTTATGGTGAGGCGGGGTGCAGCAGCTGCCATTCCGGATGGTTCCAGACGGATCACAGTTTCCATTCCATCGCCTTGCCTCAGATCGGCCCAGGAAAAGCGGCCCGGTTCGAAAGCCATGTGCGTGATGACGGGCGGTTGCGCGTGACAGGGGATGCAGGGGATGCGTTTGCCTTTCGAACACCGTCGCTGCGGAATGTGACATTGACTGCACCTTACGGGCACAGCGGCGCATATGCGCAGCTTGAGGATGTGGTGCGCCATCATTTGGATCCGGTAGCAGCTTTACGCAGGTATTCGGTCGAGAAAGCCGCTCTGCCTGAATTTGATGGGGTAGAGGATGCCCAGTCCATGCAAGACCTTGCGCATGTCGAGGCAATTTCTGCTTCTAACGTATTGGTGCCGATCAGCCTGAGCGACGAAGACATCAGCGCCATCCTGAGTTTCCTCGGCACTCTGGAGGACCCGGCAGTGCGTTTGGGCGTGCCCAGCACGGTTCCGAGCGGTTTGCCCGTTGACCAATAGTCAGCGGGTAAGGTGTATCTCTTGATTTGAGCTGACGGTCTGCCAATCACTTGCTTCACCGTCGGGCCAGATCACCCTGATCTGCAAACTATCCGCATCGCCCAGACCAAAGTGGTGAAATCCAGCAATGCCACTGGCATGGCCGCCGCCAACTGTGACTTCACGGGTCTGCACTCCGGCGTCCGTTTTGACCTCGATGATGCTGCCAACAGCAGAGCGGTTGGGCTTCGATTGCCTCAAGTCCACCATCACCCAATTGCCATCCTGTGGCGCGTTCTGAAACACCTCCAGCGATGAGCCGCGATTGACCACCACCATGTCCAGCCAGCCATCCCCGTTCAGATCGGCCAACGCACCGCCGCGGGACTTTGCCAAAGAAGCCACGCCAGCTTCTGATGCTGTTTCGACAAATTGACCATTGTCGTTTTGCATCAGCAGGTTGTTTGGATCGGTTTGCGCAGCGTCGGGCATCTGTTCGACATTACCCTTGGCGACAAAAATATCGTCCAGGCCGTCGTTATTCACATCGCCAAACTGGGCGTGCCAGCCGGTTGAGGGACGACCATCGCCACCGGTATGCGGCTTGTGTGCCGTCGTCCCCCGATCATAGGTCGCGTCCCGCCATGTCGGCCCCGCAGTCGACGGATCGAAGGTCTGAAACTTCTGATCTCCCATCGAGGTCAGATAAACATCCGGAAACCCGTCTCCGGTCAGATCGCGTGAGGCTATGCCCATGCCCCAGATCGAATAGGGCAGCCATCCGTCCGCCTGCCCATAAAGACGCGGTATGTCCTCCATCGCCCATAATTGCTCTTGCCCATCGCGCACATAGTAGTGGCGGTCGTTGCTGACACGCAGATCCGCGCGCCCCGACCGCGCCCAGTCGGAAAACAGAATTGAAAGGGAACAGTGCCCGGGTTCCAGATGGATCGGAGCGCCATATGAGTTGCCATCCGGTCGGTACAGCAAGGTTGGCCCGCAGGTTTCAAATGGTCCATCCGGATCGCTGCGGTCAACATATGTGCCAAACGCCAATGTCGGCATAGCTTGCCCGCTTTCCCAAGTGGCCGAGAAACCCGTGGTCCAATGATCCTCAGAATCGAAGTTCAGCGTGTTGAAGGGTTCGAACGCGCAATCCGCCCCGCCGCGTAGCAACAGATCCGGACCCACGCGCAGAACCGCGAGGTCAAGCTGCCCGTCGCCATCCACATCCAGCGGGTATGCGCCGGTTATACCCGTTAGGGACAGCGCGCTGGGCGTGTCTGTCCGAAACCGAACGTCTTTCTCGGATACGTTTACAAATAATTGGGCGGGGTTGGAGCCTCCGGCGGCGAAAATCTCGGGGCGGTCATCGCCATTACAGTCAAAAACAGCGACCCCACCGCCGACAAAATGCTCCCACCCGCCGTCATAGACGTGGGATGGGACGTCAACGCCAAGAAACTGCGGAGAAGGTGCATCCGCTGCAACGGTTGTCGCCGCGGTCAGCAGAAAAGCCAGACTAGTTCGCATTTGCCGCCAATTCTCTGACTTTCAGGATCGACACTTGTTCGATTCCATAAGCGGCCGCCCCTTTGGCCCACATTGAATCGCCCCAGTGATTCACTTTGATTTCGGGCAACGGTGCGTCGACGCTGACGACGCCGCTTTTGACGCGGGCCATGACTTCTTCTGAATGCAAATACTCAAAACTGCCTCTTGTGCCGGACAGGATAATGCACTCGGGGTCGAACAGGTTGATCAGGTTTGACAGGCCCATGCCAAACATCTGCCCGGCGCGTGACAAAACGGAAATTGACCGTGTGTCTCCGGCTTGAGCCGCTGAAAGAATGTCAGAAAGCGTTTTGGGGTCGGTCATCTGGCTTGCAATCGTGGCTTCTCGGATCAGGGCATATTCGCCGACATAGGCCTCAAGGCAGCCGCGCTGACCGCACTGGCACAGCGCGCCGTCCAGTTGAACTTTCAGATGTCCGAACTCTGCCCCGCAACCGCGCTCACCGCGATAGAGCTTGCCATCAAACACGATACCCAGACCGATGCCGTGTTCGATGGTCACGACCAAAAAAGTCTTCAACCCTTTGCCCAGACCAAAAAGCTGTTCGGCCTTTGCCACCAGATTGGCGTCGTTTTCAATAAATGCGGGGCAGGGCAGGGCCTTGGACAGCAATGGGCTCAGGTCCACATTTCGCTCAGTCAAAGACGATGACCAATGCACAAAGTTTTTCTCTGCATCAATCAGCCCGGCGATACCGATGCAGACGCCCGACAGATCTGTGAGCGAATGGTTTGCTGCGCCACAGGCAAGGTCGAGCGCTGAGCGGATCGTCCGCGTGAAAGCCTCGGGTGCCATACGCGCCTCGTCCAAGGGGTGGGTATAGGACGCGATTTCTGTACCTTCGAAATCCACCAAAATGACCGAGATCTGATGCCGCGCGACTTTCACACCAGCGATAATGTGGCAGCCGCCATGCAGTTTCAGAAGCACACGCGGCCTGCCGCGACGTGCGGATTTTGACTGTGGCTCCCCTTCGGTTTCCTGGATTAAGCCGGCGGATAACAGGTCTGCCGTGGCGGACGTGATCGTTGCGGGGCTGGTGTCAAGCGCGGTGGCAATATCGATTCGCGAAATGGCACGGGTCGCGCGAATCTGGTCCAGCACACGCAGCCGGGTGGTGTTCCTTTGGTCCGTGGCGTTTGAAGAAGCTTTGCTTTTCAGCATCTTGCCCTCGCGATTCTGGTCATTTCCCAAACCTAGGCGGTTTTCATGCTTTCGGATAGCATAAATATTTTACCGACTGAAATAAATATGCTACTCAGAGTTATCGGGGCCACGAATCATGAAACGATGGCCCAATGAAACCGGGAGGAAATCATGAAACGAATTCTCAGCGCTTCCGCTGTGGCGGTGTTGATGGGTACGGTCGCCTTTGCCGAACCTGTTGTGGGTGTTAGCTGGTCGAATTTCCAGGAAGAGCGTTGGAAGACCGATGAAGCCGCGATCAAAGCCGCGCTTGAGGCAGGCGGTGCCGAATACATTTCGTCGGATGCGCAATCGTCGTCGGCCAAGCAATTGTCGGATGTTGAAAGCCTGATTGCCCAGGGCGTTGATGCGCTGATCATTCTCGCGCAGGATTCTCAGGCCATTGGTCCGGCGGTTCAGGCCGCTGCTGATGAAGGAATTCCAGTCATCGCGTATGACCGCCTGATCGAAGACGACCGTGCGTTTTATCTGACCTTCGACAACGTTGAAGTCGGCCGGATGCAGGCGCGTGCGGTGTTCGACGCGATGCCCAAAGGCAACTACGTGATGATCAAGGGCTCTCCCACCGACCCGAACGCGGATTTCCTGCGCGGTGGTCAACAAGAGATCATTCAGGGTGCCGTTGACAGTGGCGACATTGTAATTGTGGGCGAGGCTTACACCGACGGTTGGTTGCCAGCGAATGCGCAGCGCAACATGGAACAGATCCTGACCGCGAACGAGAACAACGTTGATGCGGTCGTGGCCTCGAATGACGGAACAGCTGGTGGTGTTGTTGCAGCACTGACCGCGCAAGGTATGGACGGCATTCCGGTGTCGGGTCAGGATGGCGATCACGCTGCGCTGAACCGCGTTGCTAAAGGTACGCAAACCGTCTCGGTCTGGAAAGACGCACGTGAGCTGGGCAAAGCTGCCGGTGAAATCGCGGTTGCGTTGACCAGTGGAACAAGCCCTGCGGATGTTGAAGGTGCGATCAGCTGGACCTCACCCGGTGGAACCGAGATGAATTCGGTCTTCCTGGCACCTGTGCCGATCACCAAAGACAACCTGACCGTTGTGGTCGATGCTGGCTGGATTCCGCTGGAAGACCTGTGCCAGGGCGTCGAAAACGGCCCTGCGCCCTGTAACTAAACCAAGTTCCAAACCATAACGTCTCTGGCCTGCAAGGGTGGGCCAGAGATCATAGCTGAACATGAAAGATCGGATATGACCGAAACTTCGTCTCAGCCGGTACCCCAAAAAGCAAAGACCAACCTGTTCCAGCAACTGGAACTGGATATGCGGCTATTGGGCATGATCGGCGCCTTCATCATCCTGTGTATTGGCTTCAACATCTTTACGGATGGCCGTTTTCTGACACCCAGAAATCTGTTCAACCTGTCGATACAGACCGTCTCGGTCGCCATCATGGCCTGTGGCATGGTGTTCATCATCGTGATGCGCCACATCGACCTGTCGGTCGGAGCTTTGCTGGCAACCACATCTGCCGTCATGGCGATGACCCAGACAGAGCTGTTGCCAAACGTGCTGGGAATAGGTTTGAACCACCCGGCGACATGGGCGATCACTCTGGTAGTTGGCCTGGTGGTGGGGACTTTGATCGGTGCTTTCCACGGTTGGATGGTGGGCTATCTGACCATACCGGCCTTTATTGTGACGCTTGGCGGATTTCTGGTCTGGCGCAACGTTGCCTGGTACATGACGGATGGCCAGACAATTGGACCGCTGGACAGTACCTTCCTGATGTTTGGGGGGACAAACGGGACGTTGGGCACAACAGTCAGCTTGCTGGTCGGCCTTGCGGCTACGGCAATTGCGATCTGGGCATTGTGGAGCGGCCGCCGATCCAAAGCTGCCCACGGGTTCCCTGTGAAACCTATGTGGGCCGAAACAACGCTGGCCGCGATCATTGGCATTGCCATTATGGGCTATGTCTTCATCGTCAACAGCTATGCGATCCCGACCCGCCGTCTTGAGCGGATGTTCGAAGCGCAGGGTGAGACCATGCCCGAGGGGCTGGTTGTCGGCTACGGCATTCCGATCTCGGTCCTGATCCTGATCCTTGTGGCCGTGACATTGACCGTTGTGGCCCGCAAAACCCGCTTTGGCCGCTATATCTTTGCCACGGGCGGCAACCCGGACGCAGCAGAATTGTCGGGCATCAACACTCGCATGATGACCGTCAAAATCTTTGCCCTGATGGGGTTCCTGTGTGCGTTGTCGGCGGTTGTGGCCTCGGCCCGTCTGGCCAACCATTCGAACGATATCGGTACGCTGGATGAGTTGCGCGTGATTGCCGCCGCCGTGATTGGTGGAACGGCGCTGTCTGGCGGTATTGGCACGATCTATGGCGCAATCCTTGGCGCATTGATCATGCAGGCGCTGCAATCGGGCATGGCCATGGTCGGCGTGGATGCACCGTTCCAGAACATCGTCGTCGGCTCCGTTCTGGTATTGGCTGTCTATATCGACATCGTCTATCGCAAACGTCTGGGGGCGAAATGATGCAAGCTCAAGAAACACAGAAGCGAACTTCGGGTCGTGGGTCCGGCCAGCCGCCTTTGGTGGAAATGCGCGATATCTCGATTTCCTTCGGGGGGATCAAGGCGGTAGACCACGTTTCGGTCGATCTTTATCCGGGCGAAGTTGTGGGCCTTCTGGGTCACAACGGGGCAGGTAAATCCACCCTGATCAAGGTGCTTTCGGGCGCCTATCAGATGGACCATGGCGAGATTCTGATCGACGGCAATAAGGTTGAGATCAACAACCCCCGGGATGCTCGGGCGAACAATATCGAGACGATCTATCAGACGCTGGCGCTGGCGGATAATCTGGATGCAAGCTCGAACCTGTTTTTGGGACGCGAGATGGTCACACCTTTTGGTCTGGTCAACGACGCCGCGATGGAGGCCGAGTGCCGCAAGATCATGGCGCAGCTGAATCCGAACTTTCAGAAGTTCAACGACCCGGTCTCGGCCCTGTCGGGCGGTCAGCGACAATCGGTGGCCATTGCGCGCGCGGTGTATTTCAATGCGCGCATCCTGATCATGGACGAGCCCACGGCTGCGCTGGGTCCACATGAAACGCAGATGGTGGCGGACCTGATCCAACAGCTAAAGGCGCAGGGGATCGGGATTTTCCTGATCGACCACGATGTGCACGCGGTGATGGAGCTGTGCGACCGGGCCTCGGTCATGAAGAACGGGCAACTGGTTGGCACCGTGGACATCCCAGACGTCACCGATGACGATCTGTTGTCGATGATCATTCTGGGCAAAAAGCCCGGCGAAAAGACAGAGTGAGGTGAACGAAATGACGCGCGGTTTCTTTCAGAGTATCGAACAGGTCCAATTCGAGGGCGAGGACAGCAGGAACCCGCTCGCATTTCGCCACTACAACCCGGACGAGATTGTCATGGGCAAGCGCATGGAAGATCACCTGCGTTTTGCCGTGGCGTGGTGGCACTCGTTCGCTTGGGAGGGTGGAGACCCGTTTGGC
The DNA here is from genome assembly GCF_001238295.1 of Ruegeria sp. 6PALISEP08. Lineage (GTDB taxonomy): Bacteria > Pseudomonadota > Alphaproteobacteria > Rhodobacterales > Rhodobacteraceae > Ruegeria. Next base: position 164,829 of record NZ_LGXZ01000002.1, on the reverse strand, counting down.
GGCCCCACACTCGAGCGCCCCTGGCATCCGCAGGACGACATGGGTCGGGCCAAGATGAAGACCGATGTCGCCTTTGAGATGTTCGAGATCCTGGGCCAACCATACTTCTGCTGGCATGACGCCGACATTCGCCCAGAGCAAGGAAATTTCGCGGATAATCTGCGGACACTGAACGAGATCACCGATTATATCGGCGAAAAGATGCAGGTGTCTGGCACCAAGCTGTTGTGGGGCACTGCCAATATGTTCAGCCACCGCCGCTGGATGGGCGGTGCCAGCACCAACCCTGACCCGGATGTCTTTGCCTTTGCTGCCGCCACAGTGAAGTCTTGCATGGATGCCACCCATAAGCTGGGCGGCGAGAACTATGTGCTTTGGGGCGGGCGTGAAGGCTATGAGACGCTGCTCAACACCGACATGAAGGCCGAGCTGGACCATATGGGCCGGTTCCTGAACATGGTGGTCGAATACAAGCACAAGATCGGATTCAAGGGCGCGATCCTTGTTGAACCCAAACCTCAGGAACCGTCAAAGCACCAGTATGATTTTGACGCTGCCACCTGTATCGGGTTCCTGCGTAAATATGGGCTGGAAGATGAGGTCAAATTGAACCTCGAACAGGGGCACGCGATCCTTGCCGGGCATAGCTTTGAACATGAGATTGCCGTGGCTGCAGCCGAAGGGATGCTGGGGTCCATCGACATGAACCGGAACGATTATCAATCGGGTTGGGACACGGATCAGTTCCCCAACAACACGCCCGAAGTCGCGCTGGCCTATTACCACATCCTGAAAGCAGGCGGGTTTAGCACCGGCGGCACCAATTTTGACGCCAAGCTGCGCAGGCAGTCCATCGATGCCGAAGATCTGATCGCCGCGCATGTGGGCGGGATGGACATCTGCGCCCGGGGTTTGAAAGCGGCGGCCGCGATGATTGAAGACGGCGGTTTGGAGCAAATGCTGGCTGACCGGTATTCGGGCTGGAAAACGCCCGAGGCGCAAGCGATGCTGACCACTGGCCTGGACGAGATTGCCGCGCTGGTGCTGGCCGAGGGGATAAACCCGCAACCGTGCTCTGGTCGTCAGGAAGTTCTGGAAAACTACGTCAACAGATTTGTCTAAGACGAAATCCGGGTGGGGGCGGTAAGCGCCGCCCCCGTGCTGGTTAATTGTCCTGAACGACTTGCTGGTGGACTTCGATCACATTGCCTTCGGGGTCGTGAAAGAACACCTGGTGCCACTCTTTTGCGAAAGTGGTGCCGTAGTCGGAATAGGGGATCCCGCGCTCATCCAGCATTTTGAGGAAAGCGGGCAGATCATCGGTGCGAAAGGCGATATGGCCACGCTCGACCGGGTTGATCACTCGCCCGTTCTTGAAGGCCACGTCAAAGGCGCGTTCGGCCAGATGCATTTGCATGTTGCCCTCTGTCGCAAAGCGGATATTGCCGTCATAGCCGGTATTGCTGTTGGCCTCGGTGCGCGGGAAATTATCCTGCGGGATATCATCCAGACCCAGCAAGTTTGTGTAAAAATCATGCATAAGATCAACGTCATCAGCCACGAAGTTGATGTGGTGGAATTCCAGTTTCATGCTCTGCTTTCACCTTGGATCATCAGTGTTTCGGCTGTTCTAACACGCCCTTGCTGGGCTGTGGATGCCAAAACAGGACGAAAGGCCATGTCAGGCGACCGACCTCATCTGCAAAGCTTGGGATGAAACCGTTGACGCGTGGCGGTGATCTGTGATGCTGGCTCGGTAGAACACAGAGCATGACAGGTTAGAATGTCCAACCAATCCCAAACCGAAGCCGTATTCCTCAGCGGCAGTCTGATGCGGCATGTCACCCGCATGTCGTTGACGACGAGTATCGGATTGATGGCCATCTTTGCCGTCGACTTTGTGGACATGGTCTTCATTTCGATGCTGGGCAACGACGCGCTGGCGGCGGCAGTGGGCTATGCTGGAACACTGCTGTTTTTCACCAATGCGATCAATATCGGCCTTTCTATATCCGCCGGGGCGCTGGTGGCGCGTGAACTTGGGGCGGGACGAGCCGAACAGGCCCGGCACTATGCGTCCAGTGTGGCGGTGCTGGGTCTGATCGTTGGGTTGGTCGTTCCGGTGCTGGTCTTGTTGAACCTCAGCCATCTGCTGTCACTGCTTGGCGCGGAAGATGAGGTTCTGAGGCTGGCGATGCGTTATGTCTCGATCATCCTGCCGACAATGTGCGTCATGTCGATTGCCATGGCGGCTATGGCCGTGCTGCGCGCCCATGGCGATGCGCGGCGGTCGATGATGGCCACGATCTACGGCGGTGTGGTGAATGCGGTCTTGGACCCGATCCTGATTTTTGCCGTGGGGCTGGGACTGGATGGGGCCGCGATAGCCTCGGTACTGGCGCGGCTTTGCATGTTGGGGGCGGCCTTATGGCCTGCGCTGCGGGTGCATCAAGGGTTTGCGCGCCCGTCGCTCAAACAAGTGAAGCAGGACTTGCGCCCCGTGCGGGCCATCGCAATTCCTGCCGTTCTGACGAATGTGGCCACACCGATCGGGAATGCCATCGTGGTGCGGGAAATTGCCCAATATGGAACGGATGCGGTGGCGGGTATGGCCGTCATAGGGCGGCTGCTGCCAGTGGCCTTTTCGGTCATCTTTGCCTTGTCGGGCGCAATTGGGCCAATCATCGGACAGAATTTCGGGGCAGAGAAACTCGATCGCGTGCGTGTCGCCTTTCTGGCCGGGATCAAATTTACTGCGCTATATGTTATGGCCATGGCCGCGATCTTGTTTCTGCTGCGGGCTCCGATTGCGGATTTGTTTGCGGCCCAAGGTGAAACCCGGGTTCTGATTTATCTGTTCTGCGGGCCTCTGGCGCTGGCATCGTTTTTTAATGGCGTGATCTTTGTATCAAATGCCAGCTTCAACAATCTTGGACATCCGGTCTATTCCACATGGATCAATTGGGGGCGTCACACGATTGGAACGTGGGTGTTTGCAACCATCGGATCCAATCTTGCAGGGGCGTCCGGTGTTCTGCTGGGCCAAGCTTTCGGAGGCGTCATTTTTGCCATAATCAGCTGGGTTATGGTCGAGCGTGTGGTGGCGCGTTTGGGGCGTGCTCATGCGCCCGAGCCGTTTGTGGATCAAGGTCGGATCCACTCTCTGTTCGGGCGTCGTGGCTGGTGAAGCGAGGGCCTCAATTGCCCTGATTGCGCGCTTCAAGACGTTCCAGATTGACCACGGTCGACAGCATCAGGCGATCATGGCTCCAGTCTTGTGTCTGCTGGATCGAAGCTGCCCCCAGCGCCAGAAGGGTGGCGAAGGTCAGTGACATGCCAAGGAACAACGCGGGCAGGGGAGCTTCGGCGGGTTGTGCATCGGTCAATGCAATCACACGCTGACGCAGCACACGTTTGGCTTTCCCACCGGTCACGAAAGCGACATTCAGAACGCGCGGATTTCGGGCTGAAACTGTCCGCGCACAATAGTCCAACAGGCACGTTGTGTATTCACGCGCATCGATCCTTTTGCGCGCGACGACAGACTGGTCACAGGCAAGTTCTCGCAACCGGCCGAACTGATACTTGAGCATCAGGTAGGCAGGGTTCCAAAACAGCAATGGGCGCAGAAGTTCAAAACCAAGTTCCCATTCTACATCGCCGGCCCGAATGTGTTGAAACTCATGCGCCAGCGCAAAGCGCAACTCGCGTGGTGTGTCCAGCAGATGGCTGGGCAGAACGACATGGCGGCGGCGTAGCCCGCGTACCGCAAATGGCACAGTAATACGATCAGAAAGGCGTATATCCACTTTTGCCGATTGCCGCCAAAGGAAGCTGGATTTGACCGTCTGACGGATCATCATTGCGTCCCGAAAGGCGCGACCGGCGAACACAGCCGCTACAAGAGTGAACAGGGTGGCCAGCACCGTGATCGCGGGCTGTTGTCCTGACAAAGCAAAATCGACCCACCTTTCGCGGGTATTCAGCATGGCTTCGAACTGTGTGGCAGGCATGGCGATGTCGCCGCGCAGATAGGCTGCCACCGCGATATCACCAAGGGCGACAGCGCTCCCCGGCCATGCGTAAGCGGCCAGATATGATACGCCCAATGCAAGAAAAGGGCTGACCAGAATGCAAACGCACAGAACCTTGAGTGCGCGCAATTGTGCGACATAGCCATGGCGCAGGCTGGTGCGGGTCAGGGCAGCACGTGCCAGCAGCCAAATAATGGCCGACAAGGCCAGCACGATGTTGAGTTCGATATATGCGTCGAGAACCGGTCTAACCGCTGTCATTTTGCAGTCTCCTCTCTACCAGTGCTCGAATTTCCTCAAGATCGGCTTCGCTCAGCCCGGCATCATCGACAAGCCGCGCCACCAGCGTGGCTGGGGTGTCGTCGAACAGTGTGCGGGACAGGTTTTGCAGCGAACGGGCCTGATATCTGTCCTTTTCCAGAAGCGGCGTATAGATCAGGGTCTTCCCTGCCTTACGGCTTTCCACAAAACCCTTTTCATCCAGAATACGCAGGATCGTGGCACCGGACGTGTAGGCCAGATTGCGTTCTGAGGGCAGGCGGTCCAGGACATCGCGCACCGAGCCTTCCCCGAGGGCCCAGAGCTCGTTCATGAACTCCAGTTCGACCTCGGTCAGCAGATTTGTCGTCTTTTTCTTTCGCATCGATCTCGGTGCCGTCATGTTTAGTATGCCTGACAGACAAGCATCCTTTCGCTGTTTCGCAAAGCTTAAACTTTCCAGAAGACGAAGATACCCCAGCCGACGGACAGGAAAAGCGGCGTCCAGACAGGTTGTCCGACAATTCCCAACCAGGCGAGGAAGATATATGCTGAGCCAAGCAAGGTGATGAACAGCCGGTCGCCCAACGTGGTTGTCAGCCCCAGCACACCACGCCGTTCGATCCCGTCGCGGTACTTGAAGCCTTCGAGCAGACCGATCACGGCAATGGCCGAGAAGATACCCACGAACAAGGCCAGAGTTGCTGGCGTCCATGCCATCCAGAAATCGGGCCAGAGCGGATCGGTCCAAGAGAACCCTTTTTCCTCTTGCTGTCCGACGTTGCCCCAACCGGCTTGCTGGGCGAAGGCCATGGTGGGCAGGAAGGGGAGGGTGAGAAGAAGAAGTTTACGCATATTGAACCTCACACGCGTCCCATCGCGAAACCACGCGCGATGTAGTTGCGGACAAACCAGATGACGATCGCGCCGGGGATGATGGTCAGTGTACCGGCAGCAGCCAGCAGGCCCAGTTCATACCCCGCGCTGGATGCGGTGCGTGTCATCACGGCTGCGATGGGTTTGGCCTCGACCGCAGTCAGGGTTTTGGCCAGCAGCATTTCCACCCACGAGAACATGAAGCAGAAGAAAGCCGCGACGCCAACGCCTGCTTTGATGTTGGGCAAGAAGATCGTCACGAAGAAGCGCGGGAAGGAATAGCCGTCGACATAGGCTGTTTCATCCAACTCCTTCGGGATGCCGCGCATGAAGCCTTCCAGAATCCAAACCGCCAGCGGCACGTTGAACAGTGTGTGGGCCAGCGCCACTGCCAGATACGTGTCAAACAGACCGATGGAGGAATAGAGCTGAAAGAAGGGCAGCGCGAAGACCGCCGCCGGGGCCATTCGGTTGGTCAGCAGCCAGAAGAACAGCTGCTTGTCACCCAGAAACCGATAGCGCGAGAACGCATAGGCTGCGGGCAGGGCGACACAGACCGAAAGCACAGTGTTCAGCGTCACATAGATGATCGAGTTGATGTAACCCCAATACCATGTCGGATCGGTGAAGATAGTGACGTAGTTCTCCAGCGTAAAGGTCTGGGGAAACAGGGAAAAACCCGACAGGATCTCGTTCGTGGTCTTGAAGGACATTGCAACCAGCCAATAGATCGGCAGCATCAGGAACGCGATATAGAGGATCGGGATAAGGGACCGCTTCTTCATTGCGCGTCATCCTTTGTCATCAGAGTGTAGAAGACCCAAGAGACCAGCAGCGTGATGGCGAAATAGATCAGGCTCATCGCGGCCGCAGGGCCAAGGTCGAACTGTCCCAGCGCGATCTTCACAAGGTCGATCGACAGCAGGGTGGTTGAGTTGCCGGGGCCGCCGCCGGTCAGCACGAAGGGTTCGGTATAGATGTTGAAACTGTCCATGAAGCGCAGCAGAACGGCGATGGTCAGAACGGTTTTCATCTTGGGCAGTTGGATGTAGCGGAACACGGACCACGGGCTGGCGCCGTCGATCTTGGCCGCCTGATAATAGGCGTCCGGGATCGACACGAGGCCCGCATAGCACAGCAGCACCACCAGTGAAGTCCAGTGCCAGACATCCATGACGATGACCGTGATCCAGGCCGAGATCGGCTGTTGCGTCATGTCATAGTTGATTCCAAGGACGTCATTCAGGAAGTATCCCAGCAGGCCGATCTTGGGCAGGGTAAAGATGTTCCACATCGAGCCGACCACGTTCCAAGGGATCAGCATGGGCAGGGCCATCAGGACCAGGCAAACCGGCACCCAAAAGCCTTTGCGCGGCATTGACAGGGCCACGATGATGCCCAGAGGGACCTCGATTATCAGGATCAGGAAGGTGAACAGGAATTGTCGCCCCAGAGCAGCCTGAAACCGGTCGGACCGCAGAATCTGTTCAAACCAGCCCAGTCCTTCCCAGAAGAACTGGTTGTTGCCGAAGGTTTCCTGCACCGAGTAATTGACCACCGTCATCATCGGAACAAGTGCGTTGAACGCGACCAGCGCCAGCACCGGCAGGACAAAGAACCATGCCCTTTGGTTTTCCGTTCTCATTGCGCCCGCTCCTGAGTTGCGATCCAGCCGTCACGGTAGACGCGGGATTGTTCTGGTTTGAATTGCAGGAAGACCTGCGATCCGGGTTCAGGGACCTCGTGTTCCGTAACGGCCTTAAGGGCGGTGTTGCCGACCATCGCGCTGACCACAAAGTGACGGCCAATGTCCGAGACCTTGGTAACATGCGCCGGGATGCCCGTGTCGCCGAAGCCCACATACTCGGGGCGGATACCCAGATCAGTGCGACCGCCGTCACCGTGGGTTGGGCCTTCTAGCATCACCTCGTGCCCTTCAAACAAGGCACGGTCGCCTTTTGCCTCACAGGGCAGGACATTCATTCCGGGCGAACCGATAAAGTGACCGACAAATGTGTGCTGAGGGCGTTCGAACAGTTCGACCGGTGTGCCGATCTGAACCACTTCTCCCTCCTGCATCACGACCACTTCGTCTGCAAAGGTCAGCGCCTCGGTCTGGTCGTGGGTCACGTAGATCATCGTCGCTTTGACGCGCTGGTGCAGCTCTTTCAGCTTCGATCGTAGTTTCCATTTCAGATGCGGGTCGATCACAGTCAGCGGTTCATCAAACATCACCGCGTTTACGTCGTCACGGACCAGACCGCGCCCCATCGAGATCTTCTGCTTGTTGTCCGGGCTCAGACCCGAAGCCTTGGTGTTCAGCATGTCCGTGACGTCCAGCATCTCGGCAATCTCATCGACGCGACGCTTGATCGTCGCGGGGTCAACGCCTCGGTTCTTCAGCGGGAAGGTCAAGTTCTCACCCACGGTCATCGTGTCGTATATCACTGGGAACTGGAACACCTGTGCAATGTTGCGCTGATCCGGGGGCAGGGCGGTGACGTCCTGACCGTCGAACAGAATTTGCCCTTCGGAGGGCATCAGCAGGCCCGAGATGATGTTTAGCAGCGTGGATTTGCCACAACCCGACGGCCCGAGCAGAGCGTAGGCCCCACCGTCGCGCCATGTGACGTCGATTTCCTTGAGCGCATAGTCCTCGGGGCCTTTCGGCGCGGGCATATAGCTGTGTCGCAGGTTTGAAAGCTTTATCTGTGCCATGTCAGACCACCCTCTTGCCGTCTTGGTCGAAATACCGGCAATGGGCCGGGTTCATGTAGAAACTGTGATCCTCGCCGACCTGATAGGGGTGTACACCGGTAGCCAGTGAAACCCAGGCGTCATCCCCATGTTGGAAATGCGCGCTGGAATCCGAACCGGACAGTTCCGTCACGATCACGCGGCCCGTCAGTTCTACGTCAGCGTCAGACGTACGGAACGGCGTCACGCGATGAGGGCGCACGGCGACCATATACTTTCCATCGGCCATGTCAGAAACTGCCCAGCCACTACCGCCTGCCAGCTGCGCCCGTGCGTCTGATACGGAGATTTGCGCCACGTTGATCGGCGGGTCCGAGAACACCCGCGCGGCGGCGATGTTTTCAGGGTTGCGGTAGATGTCTGCGGTTGGACCGAATTGGGTCACACGGCCATCTTCCATCAATGCAGTGTAGCCGCCCAGCAAAAGGGCCTCTTCGGGTTCTGAAGTTGCGTAAACCACGACTGCGCCACGGCCTGCGAACAAATCAGGCAGTTGTTCGCGCAGTTCTTCACGCAGTTTGTAGTCAAGGTTGGCCAGCGGCTCATCAAGGAACACGGCGCGGCTCTCTTTCGCAATTGCGCGGGCCAGTGCCGTTCGTTGTTGTTGCCCGCCTGACAGCTCATGAGGGCGGCGGTGCAGCATGGGGCGTAATTGAAGCAGATCGGCGGCCTCTTCCACTCGGCCTTCGATCTCAGATTTCGCCATGCCCGCCACACGTAGCGGCGAGGCGATGTTGTCGAATACGGTCATATGCGGGTAGTTCACGAAGAACTGGTGCACCAGGCTGATCTGCCGCTTTTGCGTGTTCAGCCGTGTGACGTCCTGACCATCCATCAGGACCTTGCCCGAGGCGATCGGGTCTAGCCCGGCCATCATCTTGATAAGAGAGGTCTTGCCCGATCCCGTCGCGCCCAGCAGCACATTGAAATGGCCGGTTTGTAGCGCCAGGTTCGTGGGCTTAATATGGATGACGTTACCGACCCGTTTGGTCGCGTCTTGAAGTTCAATCATGTCCGTGGATTCCGGTTCTTCAGTGCACCGCACTGGCCTTGGTGTGGGGATGCCGCAAACGGCACCCCCGGTTTCAACAGCTTACTGAGACTGCCAGCGCTGAACCAGTTCGTCATAGTTGACGGTCTGGCCCTGCGGCTTTTCGTTCTCAAGCTTGGCCTTGGGTGAACCTGCTTTTTCCAGCCAGAAGGCGGGATCCTGCGGTTCGTTCAGGCGCGGTCCGCAACCGCCATAGACGTTGGCAGCCTCATCTGCGGCCTGCATACGGCCCATGGTGATGTCCATCTCTTCTGCCAGACGATCCATCGCCTCTTGCGGGGTGAAGGCGCCCGAGTTCACGTCACCGATCTGCTGCCACCAGATCTGGGCCAGCTTCGGATAATCAGGAACGTTGATGCCGGTCGGCGACCATGCCACACGGTCAGGCGAACGATAGAACTCGACCAGACCACCCAGCTTGGGTGCACGTTCGGTGAACGACTCGTGGTTGACCGAACTGTCGCGGATGAAGGTCAGACCCACATGGGACTTCTTCACATCGACAGTCTTGGACGTCACGAACTGGGCATAAAGCCAAGCTGCCTGCGCACGATCTGAGGGGGTCGATTTCAGGAACGTCCAAGAACCCACGTCTTGATACCCAACTTTCTGGCCATCTTCCCAGTATGGTCCATGCGGGCTGGGTGCCATCCGCCACAGCGGCGTGCCTTCGTCGTCCACGGTGTTGTTGCCTTCTGACTTCGGCTTCACCATGTCGGCGGTAAAGGCAGTGTACCAGAAGATCTGCTGGGCCACATTGCCTTGGCTGAGCGCGGGCAGCGACTGGTAGAAGTCATAAGACGCCGCACCCGGAGGCGCATAGGCCCGCAGCCATTCGTCCCATTTGCGGATCGCATAGACCGCCGCTGGACCGTTCGCTGCACCACCACGCGACACAGAAGCACCGACCGGGTTACAGGTGCCCGCTTCCATGCGGATGCCCCATTCGTCGACGGGGATACCATTGGGTTCACCCACATCGCCGGCACCAGCCATCGACAGCCAGGCGTCGGTCATACGCCAGCCCAGGTCAGGCGCGCGCTTGCCGTAGTCCATGTGGCCGTAGATCGTCACACCGTCGACTTCTTTCACGTCATTGGTGAAGAACTCGGCGATGTCCTCATAGGCCGACCAGTTGACCGGAACGCCCAGATCATAGCCATACTTTTCCTTGAATGCGGCCTTGTTTGCCTCATCATCGAACCAGTCTTTGCGGAACCAGTAGAGGTTCGCAAACTGCTGGTCGGGCAGCTGATACAGCTTGCCGTCCGGACCAGTGGTGAACTGAATGCCCATGAAGTCATCCAGATCTAGCGTCGGCGAGGTAGTACCCGCCCAGTCGCCGCCCATCATGTCGGTTAGCGGGTAGGCCAGTTGCAGACGCGAGTGCGTACCGATCAGGTCACTGTCGTTGACATAGCCGTCATACAGGTTCCGGCCCGTTTGCATCTGGGTCTGAACGGCCTGAACCACTTCGCCCTCACCGAGGATCTGGTGGTTGACCTTGATTCCAGTGATTTCTTCGAATGCCTTGGTCAGAACCTCGGACTCGTAAGAATGGGTCGGGATGCCCTCGGACAGGACGTTGATTTCCATGCCAGCATAGGGTTGTGCAGCTTCGATGAACCACTGCATTTCACCCATCTGTTCGTCTTTCGACAAGGTCGATGGCTGGAATTCGTCGTCGATCCAACGTTGTGCTGCGGCTTCGTCGGCCCAAGCAGGACCGTGCCCCGCAATGACGGCAGCCGCCGCCACTGCGGAAAGTAGATGTCTCCGCATCTGTCTCCTCCCAAAGATTGTGGTTTCCGGCGTAAACCGGATGCCGGACAGCATCAGCGATTTTTTGCGTATGTGTCAAACTAAATTTTTAGTAATTGACGATCAGGTATCCGAGGAAGGGTGAAATAGAACTCATTTGCCAATTTGTGAATTCGTTGTAAGCTGGAGCTACTATTATAAAAAATGCCGGTGAACGACGCGGCGCGCTTTGAAAAAAACAACTTGAACCAGCGAGGATAGATGATGTCCCGAAGCCTGTTGAAGTACACGCGAGTTCTGGAAATTGTTGGGGACACGATCAAGGTTCGGGTACCGGTTGAGAGTGACGGAAACCCTGCTGTTCGGTTCAACGACCTCGCCGTCATCGAGACCGTTGATGGCCGTAAAACGCTGGCGCAGGCGATCTTCATCGACCGGGATGTTGTCACGCTTCAGGTGTTTTCCGGCACCAAGGGAATCTCGACCGAGGCGACAGCGACCTTTCTTGGCCACCCCATGCAAACACCGTATTCTGCCAGTATTCTGGGGCGGGTCTTTGATGGCGCTGGGGTACCGATAGACGGTGGCCCAGATCTGTCTTCCGAGCCGCGAATCGACATCGGTGGACCGACCGTGAACCCGGCTGAACGCGCAGTGCCCAACAAAATGATCCGCACCGATGTGCCGATGATCGACGTTTTCAACACGCTGGTTGAAAGCCAGAAGATCCCGATCTTTTCGGTTTCGGGCGAGCCATTCAACGCCTTCCTGAGCCGAATCGGTATTCAGGCGGACGCGGATATCGTGGTCTTTGGCGGGCTCGGGCTGATCTTTGATGATTATTACACGTTCCGAACCTCGTTTGAGGATGCGGGCGTGTTTTCGCGTTCTGTCATGTTCGTCAATCAGGCGATGGACCCTCTGGTTGAACGTTTGCTGGTGCCCGACATGGCCTTGGCCGTGGCCGAGAAGTTTGCGGTGGAAGAGGGTAAGCGTGTCCTGGTCCTGCTGACTGACATGACAGCATACGCCGACGCGATGAAAGAGGTGGGGATCAGCCAGGAAAGGGTGCCGTCGCAGCGCGGATATATGGGGGATCTCTATTCCCAGTTGGCGCGCCGATATGAAAAGGCATGTGACTATGCCAAGGGCGGATCGGTCACGGTTCTAACTGTGACAACAATGCCCGGCAATGACGTAACCCATCCGGTGCCTGACAACACCGGCTATATCACTGAAGGGCAGATATATCTGCACTCGGGTGTGATTGATCCCTTTGGCAGCCTGTCGCGCCTGAAGCAGAATGTGATCGGCAAGACCACGCGCGAAGATCACGGTCAGATCATGAACACGATGATCCGTTTCTACTCCGAAAGCCGCGACGCTGCGCAAAAACAGGCGATGGCGTTTGATCTGTCAGACTATGACCATCAGTTGCTGAAATTTGGCGCCTTATTCCGTGCGCGGTTCATGGACATCAACGTTTCGATCCCTCTGGAGGAGGCGCTGGACTTGGGCTGGAAAACGCTGGCCGAATGTTTCGCTCCGGAACAGTTGCTGATGAAACAGGCCTTGATCGACAAGTATTTTCCAAAGGATACCGATGGCGCGGTTGCAGCTGAATAAGTCGTCACTGGCGCGCCAGCAGACACAGCTGAAAAGCTATGAGCGGTTTCTGCCGTCGCTGGACCTGAAGCGCCAGCAATTAATGGCGGAACGGGTGAAGGCGCGCGAGAATGTCAAACGTCTTCAGGATGAGGTGCAGGCCCTTGCGCAGCAGGTTGGCGAAAAGCTTCCGATGTTAGCCCAGCAGGGCATTGATCTGGATGGGCTGGTTGAGCTTAGGGATTACAAGGTCAAAGAGGTCAACGTAGTGGGCGTCAAGATGCCCGACCTGGACCGGATCGAAGTTGTCGTCCGTCCGTATTCCGTACTTGCCAAACCCCATTGGGTTGATGCCGCCGCGCAGTTGCTGCACGATATGATCGAAGCGCGCCTGCGGGTCAAAATTGCCGAAGAACGCGTACGCATTTTCGACAAGGCAGTGGCCACGATTACGCAGCGGGTCAACCTATTCGAAAAGGTTCTGATCCCGCGCGCCAAAGCCAATATCAAAAAGATCCGCATCTATCTGAGCGACGAACAGATGCAGGCGGTGGTGCGGTCGAAGATTTCAAAGCGCAAACACGCGCAGGAGGCTTTGGCATGAGTGTGGCGCGTTTGAAAAAGATGTCTCTGGTAGGTCCGGCAACACACAAGGCGGACACGCTTGAGGCGTTACAGGACCTCGGCTGTATGCACGTTCTTCCGCTTGTTCCGCCACCGAATGAACCTGAAAAGATCAGCGAGCGTGGTGCAAGAGAAGCGTATAAAGCGTTGCGTTTCCTTACAGAAGTTCCTGAACCGCGGCGCCAGATTCAGCGAGACCCCGATTTTGACATGGACCGTTTCGTGTATGAAGTGACTGACCTCATGCAGCGTACTCGGGATACAATGGACCGGCGGGACTTTCTGGTACATCGTATTGCTCAGGTGCGGCCGTGGGGCGATTTGGACTTCCCGCCAACAGATGTTTTGGCTGGTAATCGGCTGTGGTTCTATCAGCTTCCATTGAAGCATCGTGAGGCTTTGTCAGAAGTCAAACTGCCCTGGGCCATATTGGAAGAAGACCACAGATTTCTCTACGCTGTGCTGATCTCGCCCGATGAACCTGACGACGATATTCTTCCGATCTCGCGCACGCATGTTGGCTCGTTGCCCATTCACGAGCTTGAAGCGCAGCTGGAAGAGGCTGAAATCGCGCTGGAGGCGCTCGAAGCTGAGCGTGTGGCGCAAACCCGCTATCTGACCCTGATGCGTCAGAACCTGTCCGTCGCCGAGAGCGCCGCCGAACTGGCCCATGCAACGCAGAAAGTACGCGACGCAGAAGCCATGTTTGCGTTGCAGGGGTGGGTGCCTAAGGATCGGATAGACGCAGTTCTGGACATGGCGCATTCCAAAGGGTCAGCTGCATTGATTGAAGAGCCGGGCCCGGACGACACGCCTCCGACATTGTTGGAGCAGCCTGAAAACCGCAGTGCCGCTGTTGATCTGGCGCTGTTCTATCAGGTGCCCGGGTATCAGGATTGGGATCCGAGTGTCATCGTCTCGGCATCCTTCGCGATCTTCTTTGCCATGATTGTCGCGGATGCCGGATATGGCGCGGTCATCCTTTTGGGGCTGCTGGCGTTTTGGAAGCGGATGGATGGCACAGCTGGTCTAAGGTCCTGGCGCCGCTTTGGTCTGATTATTTCGGGGGCTACGATTCTGTACGGCGTCATGGTTGGGAGCTATTTTGGGGCGTCCCCGTCTGCTGGCTCGATTTGGGCAAAGCTCAAGGTTTTGGATTTGAACAATTTCGGCGCAATGATGATGGTCTCGATTGTGGTTGGTGTCTTGCATCTGGTTCTGGCCAACGCTCTGGCGGCCCGTGCCGCGTGGGGGCAACGCAAGGCGATCGCCAATCTGGGTTGGATTGCTGCTCTGATCGGCGGGTTTACCCTATGGCTCAGCTATATGAACGGCAAATCACCTGTGCCCGGCACATCTACTTTGATCGTTGGTGTTGTCGCGATTGTTTTGTTTTCCAGCGAAAGGATCATCCGAAAGCCGACAGATTGGATATGGCGGCTGATCGAAGGATTTCAAAGCCTTGCCGGAGCGATGGGCGCCTTTGGCGACGTGCTAAGTTATATGCGCCTGTTCGCGCTGGGCCTTGCTTCGGCCTCGCTGGCGATCACGTTCAACGATTTGGCCGTTTCCGTCATGCACGCGCTCAAAGGGCCGGGCATTCTGTTTGGGTTGCTGATCCTGATCACCGGTCACGTTTTGAATTTCGCCCTCGCCATGATGAGCGGCGTCGTCCACGGCTTACGTCTCAATTACATCGAATTCTTTAAATGGGGTCTGCCGGATGAAGGCATCGTCTTTCGTCCGTTTGCCCGCAAGGAGGTTCAGGAATGAATGAGCTTGTTCTCACACTGGGTTGGCTGGGCATCTACGCGCCAATGGCGTTGGGGGCTGCGTCAAGCGCCATAGGGTGCTCGATCGCCGGGATGGCCAGCATCGGGGCCATGACAGAAACCGAAGGTGGCTATGGCCGTTTTGTTGGTGTTTCCGCCTTTCCGTCAACGATGGTGATCTATGGAATTGTCATCATGTTCACCCTGAACCGTGACGTGACGCCGGAAAACGCAGGAGGTCTGTTTGGCATCGGCATTTTGTCTGGAATTGCCCTTATGTATTGCGGCATCTGGCAGGGCCGGGCTTGTGCCGCTGCGATCAACGCCACCAAGGAAAAGCCCGAGATCTTTGGCCTTGCGCTTGCACCGGCAGCGATCATCGAAGGCTTTGGTGTTTTTGCCTTTGTGTTCGCTCTGGTCATTAGTGCGGGGATCAGCTGATGGCACAGAACGGAACGATTTCGCATGGCGTTGACGCCCTGATCGACAAGCTGCGCAATGATGGGGTAGCTGCCGGTCAGGCCGAAGCCGAGAAGCTGCGCGACGATGCCAAGGCCGAGGCTGCGCGCATTTTAGCGGATGCAAAACGCGAAGCTGAAGAGTTCAAGAAGAAAGCACGCACAGAATCCGACAACTACCGGTCTGCGGGTGAAGAAGCGTTGAACACCGCGATGCGGGATGCCGTGCTGACCATGAAGGCCGGCCTGACGGATCGCTTCAAGGAAGATGTTGAACGTCTTGTCACCAAAGAAATGTCCGATCCTGAGCTTCTCAAGCAAATGATACTTGAGGTTGTCGGCCGGGCCGGGGAAGGTGCCAGCCTTGACGGCAAGGTTCAGGTCATTTTGCCCGCCAAGGTCGCAACGCAAGAAGACATCAAGCAAAACGCTGATGACATTCAATCGGGCCAATTGACGAAGTACGTTCTTGGACTGACGGCGAAGATGCTGCGCGAGAATGTTGAACTGCACGTGGCAGACAACACTCAGGAAGGTATTCGCGTTCGGGCGGAAGATCAGGGAGTCGTGCTGGACCTGACCGACAAGGCTGTCGCTTCGTTGTTGATGGAGCATTTGCAACCCCGGTTCCGTGCTGTGCTGGAAGGGGTCATCCGCTGAGATGTCAGGACAGGACGCCTATATCGCGTTGATGTGCAGTCTTCCGGGCTCGGAACGGTTGTTTGTTGCCAAACAGCCGCCGCTGTCGCGTATCAGGCTCGAGCGTCGGTTGACGGCTCTGACAGCAAAAGATGCCGAGGTCTTGAATGTGCTGGAGCACACGCTGAGCTGGAGTGCCTATGACATGGATGTCACAGACGTTCAGGCGATCCAGCGCTGCAAACAGGCGTTGCAAAACATCCCGCAACCCACATTGCGCAAGCTCTTCATGGAACGCATGGAGCTACGCTCGGTAGTTGCAGCACTGCGCCTGAGAAAACGCGGAGACCCCGCGCCTTCAGGATCATTCGGCGTGGGACGATGGAGCTGCCATATTCCAGCCCACTGGGCCGATCCTACATTTGGGCTTGATACCCCGATGCCATGGTTGAAAGAGGCGCACCAATTGCTCGAAGACGAAGATCCGCTTGGTCTGGAACGTCTGCTTTTGTTGATCAGCCACAAGCAACTCAAGCGATATGCAGCTCGCCACATGTTTGATTTTGAGGCGGTCGCGATCTACGTCCTGATCTGGAACATTTTCGACCGCTGGGCGCAAAGCAGCGCCACGGAAGCGGCCAAGAGATTTGAGAAACTGGCGCAGCAGGCGATGGCCGATGTCGCCGATATCTATTTTGAGGGAGCAAGCGCATGACGGCCCCAACCTCAGCTAAGCAAACGTCGACCGCATGTGTCGTCTCGGTTCAGGAAGGGCTTGTGAAGATACAGGCCAACCCGGACGCGACCGGTCAGCCCGGCCAATTGGTCAAAAACGAAGTTGTATTCATCCTGCCATCACGCCCCGGCCCCGGTGGGCGTCAGGAACGTCTGAAAGCCGAGGTGCTGCGTGTGCGTGGCGACACCGCGGACGTACAAGTCTATGAAAGCACCGACGGGGTGGCCGTTGGCGACCTGGTTGAGCAATCGGGTCAGTTGCTGTCGGTTGAGCTGGGGCCGGGACTTCTGGGGCAGGTGTTTGACGGGTTGCAGTCGCCTCTGCCGAAAGTGGCCGCTGAATTCGGCACCTTCTTGCCGCGCGGCGCAGATGTGGCACCGTTGGATGAGCTGGCAAAATGGTCCTTTACGCCCTCGGTCAAGGTTGGCGACACAGTAACTGCCGGGGACAGTATCGGGACGGTGCCCGAGGGCCACTTTAGCCACAAGATCATGCTGCCGTTCAATTGGTCCGGCACTTACAAGGTCGTCTGGGTGCAAAAGGGTGCGGCCACGATCCAAGACATTGTGGCCCGTCTGGAAGACGAAAACGGCGGCGAGCATACTTTGAAACTTTCGCAGAAGTGGCCGGTTCGGCGGCCATTGCCGGAAAACATCTTGAAACGCACCTTGTCAGAGCGCCTGTATCCGACCGAACCCGTTCTGACCTCGCAACGTCTGATCGACACATTCTTCCCGATCGCCCGCGGCGGAACCGCCTGTATTCCTGGGCCTTTCGGGGCAGGCAAGACCGTGCTGCAGAACCTGATTGCGCGGAATGCGAAAGTGGACATCGTGATCGTTGTGGCCTGCGGTGAGCGCGCGGGTGAGGTGGTTGAGACCATCGCGGAATTTCCGAAGATGACCGATCCGACCACGGGCGGTAGCCTGATGGACAGAACGATCATCATCTGTAACACGTCCTCCATGCCGGTTGCTGCGCGCGAAGCATCGATCTTCACCGGAATTACGTTGGGCGAATACTACCGTCAGATGGGCTATGACGTGCTGCTGATCGCGGACAGTACCAGCCGCTGGGCGCAAGCCATGCGTGAAACCTCTGGCAAGCTCGAGGAGATCCCGGGTGAGGAAGGATTCCCCGCCTATCTGGAAAGCTCGATCAAAGGGTTGTACGAGCGCGCAGGAGCCTTGAAAACCAATGACGGTGATCTGGGCAGCCTGACGCTGATCGGAACGGTTTCACCTGCTGGCGGCAACTTTGACGAGCCGGTGACGCAATCCACACTGTCCACGGTCAAGTGCTTCCTCGGCCTGTCTTCCGAGCGCGCCTATAAGCGCTTTTATCCAGCCGTTGATCCGATGCTCAGCTGGTCTCGGTACTCGGACCAGTTGTCTCACTGGTACGACAAGAATGCCGAACCAGGCTGGACAGACAAAGTGCGCGCCCTTCTCGCCCTGATCGAAAAGGGTGAACAGGTTGATCAGATGATGCAGGTCACGGGAGAAGAGGGCGTCACAATCGACGATTTTGTAACGCAGCAAAAGGCTCTGTTTGTCGATATGGTTTATCTGCAGCAGGACGCCTTCGACAAGGTTGATGCGACCGTACCGCTGGAGCGGCAGAGAATGACGTTCAAGCTTGTCTATGAAGTCACACAATCCACGGCCGCCTTCTCGGACAAGGGCGAAGTGCGACAAGTGTTTACGCAGCTGACCGGATTGATGAAGAATTTCCACTATGCGGCGGAAAACACGCCGGAATACAAATCGATCTGGACGCAGATCGAAGCTCTGTGTCGCGAAAAGTTCGAAATTTAAAGAAGTAAATGGTAGCCCGTAGGGGAATCGAACCCCTCTTTCCAGGTTGAAAACCTGGCGTCCTAACCGATAGACGAACGGGCCAAATGGTACTGGCACAAGCACAAGTGGTAGCCCGTAGGGGAATCGAACCCCTCTTTCCAGGTTGAAAACCTGGCGTCCTAACCGATAGACGAACGGGCCACGCTGGCTTGTGGAGGGCCTTTTACGGTTTCACCGTGACCCCCGCAAGCGGAAAAATGCAGGGATGTGAAAGTTTTTTGGGCCACTGCCGCAGAGTGTCAATTGGCCTCTGCTGCATCCTCCAGCCTGAGTTGCACGGATTGACGTCCGCCCCATGTGTTCACCTCAAGCCGACCCGCGAAATGGAAGCGCGCGCCACCATGATTTGACAGCTTCTCACCCATCGGTCCATCAAAGGCACCAAAAGCAATTGCGTCCAGCCCACCACCCATGCCATCGGCGAGCGACAGCTTCAGATGCGTTTCCCCCACACGTTTGGCAAAGCGCACCTGCAGATCCGGCAAAGCATAGCGCGGGGCAGGGGCCGCAGCCCCAAATGGGCCTGCCTGTTCAACCTGTTCGATCAGATCAACCGTTGCCGCACCGGGCATGAGCGTGCCATCCAGTTCCAGGTCGGCCGGGCCACTCTGACCGGCCCCTTGTTTGGCCAGCAATTCGCTCAGACGTTCCATTGCAGGTTCAAGCTTGTCGCGCATCACCGTCAGACCCGCCGCCATTTTATGACCGCCGCCCTTAACCAGCAGCCCTTCGGCGGCGAGGCGCTGGATTGAAGCCCCGAGATCAACGCCCGAAACCGATCGTCCGGAACCTTTGCCTTCTTCGCCGTCAAAGCCGATCACGATGGCCGGACGGTTGGCGGTTTCCTTCAGGCGCGAGGCCACAATCCCCACCACGCCGGGGTGCCAGCCTTCACCTGCTGCCCACACCAATGGCGCGTCCATACCGCGGTCCTCGGCCTGCTCCATCGCAGCGGCGCGAACCGCGTTTTCAATGTCACGACGTTCCGTGTTCAAAGCGTCCAGACGTTCGGACAAGGCCTGTGCTTCGTGCAGGGACTCTGTGCTCAACAATCGCGCACCCAAATCGGCCTGACCGATCCGCCCGCCTGCGTTCACGCGGGGACCAAGTAGGAAACCAAGGTGGTAGCTGTTCGGCGCCGTACCCATGCGTGAGACATCGGACAGGGCCACAAGACCGGGGCGCTGCCGCTGCGCCATCACCTTCAAGCCTTGCCGAACCAGAGCGCGATTGGCGTCGATCAGAGGTGCAACATCGGCCACAGTGGCCAACGCCACCAGATCCAGCATGGACATCAGATCCGGCCCTTTTGTGCCGGCTTCGCGCAATTGGCGTCCGGCTTCGACCAGCATCAGAAACACAACGCCCGCCGCACACAGATAGCCCAGATCACCGCTTTCATCCTGTCGGTTGGGGTTCACGACAGCGACGCAATCCGGCAGCGTCTCGCCGCCAAGGTGATGATCCAGCACGATTACGTCGGCCCCTTTGGCCGCTGCGATCGGATCATGGCTGAGCGTCCCGCAATCGACGCATATGATCAGGTCATGCGCCGCCGCCAGGTCCCGCATGGCGGGCACATTGGGGCCGTACCCTTCATCTATCCGGTCGGGCACATACAGCGTCGCCTGCAGGCCCATCTGCCGCAGCCAGACCAGCAGCAACGCGGCAGAGCTGCCGCCGTCGACATCGTAATCCGCAAACACAGCGATCTTCTGGACATGTCGAACAGCTGCCAGAAAGCGTGCCGCCGCAGCCTCCATGTCTTTCATCGCACGAGGGTCAGGCAGCAATTCCTTGAGTTTGGGGTCCAGAAAGCTGCGTGCCTCCATAACCGGTACGCCGCGTCGGGCCAGAACCTGACACACCGCGCGTGGCAGGCCGGTCTGTTGTGCCATCATCTCAGAGGCGCGCTCTACCTCGGCGGTGGGACCAACCCAACGCCGCCCTGTCAACGATTGCTCAACCCCAAGAAAACTCATGTCCCGCCTCTTGTGCGCCAAGGCCGGACCCTTGCGGATCCGGCCTCTTCATCTTTTCAGAAATACTCTCGCCGAAGGTAAAGGCGCAAGCCGTTACGCCTCGTCGTGTGGCCATGTGGGCGTGCGATAGGACATGCGGCGCACCGACCCGGTTTTCGACCGCATCAGCAGCGTCGTGGTTTCAACCCAACCCGGTTCGCGTTTGATGCGCGGCAGCAACGAACCGCCAGTCACACCCGTTGCGGCAAAAATGACATCCGCAGTGACCATCTCATCGCGCGCATACACACGGTCCAGATCGGTGATGCCTGCCTTGGCGGCCCGACCACGTTCGTCATCGTTGCGGAACACCAGACGACCAAAGATCTGACCGCCCATACACTTCAGGGCCGCGGCAGCCAGAACACCTTCGGGTGCGCCACCCTGACCCATATACATGTCGATGCCGGTCACTTCACTTTCGGCACAATGCATGACGCCAGCCACGTCACCATCGGTTATCAGGCGGATCGAGGCACCGGTTTCGCGTACCTCGGCAATCATCGCTTCGTGGCGGGGGCGCTCCAGAATGCAAACGGTGATGTCGGCCGGTTTGCAGTCCTTGGCCTTTGCCAGAGCTTCCACCCGTTCTCGCGGGGACATGTCCAGGTCGACCACGCCCTCGGGCAAACCCGGACCAACAGCCAGCTTGTCCATGTAAACGTCCGGCGCGTGCAGCATCGATCCACGAGGGCCCATGGCGATCACGGTCAGCGCGTTGGGCATATCCTTGGCAGTCAGCGTGGTGCCTTCCAGTGGGTCCAGCGCGATGTCCACACCGGGGCCGCTTCCAGTGCCGACCTCTTCACCGATATACAGCATCGGTGCTTCATCGCGTTCACCTTCACCGATCACCACGACGCCAGCAATGTCCAGCAGGTTCAGCTGTTCGCGCATGGCGTTTACGGCTGCCTGATCGGCGGCTTTCTCATCGCCACGCCCCACCAGCGAGGCCGAGGCCAGTGCAGCCTGTTCCGCCACCCTTGCAAGCCCCAGAGACAGCAGGCGGTCGTTAAAATCGGTTCTGGCAGCACTCATTGTTCAGTATCCCTTGATCAGTAAAGCCGTTTCTACCGGCATAGCTTGCGTTTCATGCAGGCCGCAAGATCAAACCTCTTCAATCCGCAAAGCAACAGGCTCACCTGCCACCACATCCGTGTTTCGGCACCCGTCCAGCGCAACGTCCAGTGCGGCGCGGGTGGTTTTGTGAGTGACGATCAGTACAGGCGCTGTGCTTTCAGCATGGGCATACTGGCGCATCCTGTCGATCGAAACACCGGCATCGCCCAAAATGGCAGCCACCTTGGCCAGTGCACCCGGTTTGTCCAACAGGCCCAGCCGCAAATAATAGGGCGCAGGCAGTCCGGTGACGGCCGGTTTGGCGGCCTCGAGCGAGGTGGCAGGCCGGCCAAAGGTCGGGATTTGCAGTCCACGCGCCAGATCGCAAACATCGCCCATCACGGCGCTGGCTGTTGGACCTTCGCCTGCTCCGGGACCACGCAACACGACCTGTTCGACCGAGTCGCCTTCGATCACCACCATATTGGTGCCACCCTCCAACTGACCCAGAGGTGAGTCGCTAGGAACGAGGCAAGGTTGCATACGTTGCTCAAGTCCGCGCGCGGTGCGCTGCGCGACACCCAGCAGCTTGATGCGAAAGCCCATGTCTTCGGCCTGATCGATATCGTCGAGGCT
The DNA here is from genome assembly GCF_001238295.1 of Ruegeria sp. 6PALISEP08. Taxonomy (GTDB): domain Bacteria; phylum Pseudomonadota; class Alphaproteobacteria; order Rhodobacterales; family Rhodobacteraceae; genus Ruegeria. The sequence continues at coordinate 142,683 of NZ_LGXZ01000002.1, read as the reverse complement.
GATTTGCTGAATACCTTCAATCTCGATGCCGTTAAAATTTGGTTTGGTGCCAAAGGCGATTGAGGCAAGCAATGCCAGTTTATGCGCCGCGTCGATACCGCCCACGTCCAGATTGGGGTCGGCTTCCAGGTACCCAAGTTCGGCGCACTCATCGAACAGGGCATTATATCCCTGACGCTGCGATTGCATCCGTGTCAGGATGTAGTTGCAGGTGCCGTTCATCACGCCCATGACGCGGGTGATCTCGTTTCCGGCCAGACCTTCGGTGAGGGTTTTGATCACCGGGATGCCGCCAGCAACTGCAGCCTCAAAGCGGATGACACGACCCGCGGCCTCGGCCTGTTCTGCCAACTCCTGACCGTGGATGGCCAACAATGCCTTGTTGGCAGTGACAACATCTTTGCCCGCGGCCAAGGCCGCCTCGACCGAAGCTTTGGCGGGGCCGTTTTCGCCACCCATCAACTCGACATAAACATCGATATCGTCGCGTTTCGCCAACGCGACTGGATCGGTTTCCCAGGCATAACCCGACAGGTTTACACCGCGATCTTTGTTGGGATCTCGTGCAGACACAGCCGCGATCTCAATCGAACGGCCTGTGCGCGCTTTCAGCAAGTCGGCATGGCGGCGGACAATCTTGACGACACCGACGCCGACTGTTCCCAAGCCCGCAATTCCCAGCCGCAGTGCCTGTGTCATGTCGTGTGTCCCTTTCCGCCGGAATCTAACTGAATTCGGACGTTTGTCCGATCAGCGCTGCCTTATCGGGTTCGGACCAAGGGTGCAATCCGTCACCGGGCAATTGTAGGGGTGAAATACCGCGCTTTAGTTGGTGGGTGCGTTTTGCAGCGCTTCTGCCTTTTGCGCCAATGCTTCGCTGCGCTGTGTCAGGTCGTCTTCAACCGCTGCAGCCTCGCTGACCGGATCAATGGCAGGCCCTAGTGTTTCTTGCAATGGAACAAGGCGCGGGTAGGGGGCTTTTTTGACCGAGGCCGCTTCGCTGCCTTCCAACTCGGGGAAATCTGCGCATCCGGCGCAAAGAAGAACAAACGGCAGTAATGGCAGCAGTTTCATTGGGTGCGCTTTTTCTGGTGTTACGTGCCCCATTGTGATGCACGTTTTGGCACCGTCGATCAAGCGGGGTTCTATCTGAACGATTGTTCATATATTGTGGGTGCATGGCACGAACTCAAGGCTCTCATTCCGACATAACCGGCCCACGCATTCGCAAGGCCGCACTGAACCTGTTTGCGCGTCACGGCTATGCGGCCGTTTCGATGCGGCAAATCGCAAAAGAAGTCGGCGTGCAGGCCGGGGCGTTGTACAACTACACACCTGACAAGCAACATTTGTTGTTCCGGTTGATGCGGGAACATATGCAAGAGCTGCTTTCGGCACTTGGTGACTTGCAGCAAGGCCAAGACGCACAAGAAGCGCTGCGCCATTTCGTGGGGTTCCATATCCGGTTCCACCTGCAACGCCCCGATGAAGTCTTTATCGCGTATATGGAGTTGCGAAACCTTACGCCTGAGAACTTTGCTGAAATTGAGGACCTTCGCCGACAGTACGAAAACGCACTGGAAAACATCCTTCACACCGGACAACAGGCCGGTCAGTTTGCGATACCGGATACCAAGATTGCAACGCTTGCTGTGATTGCCATGTTGAACGGTGTAATGACCTGGTACCGATCCGGTGGCCGACTGTCGCTGGATGAGGTCGAACAGATCTATTGGAACATGGTGCACAAAGCGGTGACGGCCTGACAAGGTCAGACCGCCATTATGCTAGTGCGCGGGGCGAATGAACGTCCCGTTTCGCAGTTCCCGAAACGCCTGTTCCAGTTCGGTCCGGGTGTTCATCACGATGGGACCATGCCATGCGACTGGCTCATCGATTGGAGCGCCAGATATCAACAGGAACCGAACACCTTCCGGGCCTGCCTGAACCGTGATTTCATCCCCGGTGCCAAAACGAACAAGGGTCCTGTCGCCGGACATGTCGCGGATGTTGACCTCTTGCCCTGCGACCTCTTTCTCCAAGAGCACTCCTGCCGGCTGCGATGCGTCGGCAAAGGCGGCCTGGCCCTGAAACACATAGGCGAAAGCCCGGCGATAGGTGTCGATCCGAAACGTCTTTTTCACACCTGCCGGGACAGAGATGTCCAGGTATTGCGGGTCTGCCGCGATACCATCTACAGGCCCGGTTTTGCCCCAGAATTCTCCGACAATCACCCGCACGGTCGTGCCGTCGTCATCGGTGATTTCGGGAATGTCCTTGCTTTGAACATCCTGATACCGAGGGGCGGTCATCTTCTGGTCTGAAGGCAGGTTGCCCCACAGTTGGAATCCGTGCATCTGGCCCGAGGCGTTTCCGTGCGGCATTTCCTGATGCAAAATACCTGAGCCCGCCGTCATCCATTGCACATCGCCAGCACCTAAGGTGCCAGTGTTGCCCAATGAATCGGAATGCTCGACCGATCCAGCCAGAACATAGGTGATCGTTTCGATCCCCCGATGCGGATGCCAGGGAAACCCGGCCTGATAGTCCTGTGGCCGATCGTTTCGAAAATCGTCGAACAGTAGGAAAGGGTCCAGTTCCGATGGGTCCCGAAACCCGAATGCACGATGCAGCTTTACACCGGCCCCTTCCATCGTGGGAATAGCCTTGCGCGTTTCCAATGTAGGTCTGAGAGACATGGTAACCTCCGGTTCGTTTGAGCAGCATTTAAGTTCTGCGCTCATGCAGTCAATTTGCGCAAATAAACCAAACCTGTGCGAATTTGCAGCGCAAGCAAACCTCTGTTGTTTCTCGTTCAAAGTAGCTAAGTCGAGTGGGATGAAACAGGAGGCTTCCATGCAGGACGAAGTGCTGGCAACGATTCAGGCATCCACGCCCAGACGTTGGGCCGGGGTAGGGATGTTGACGACGGTCGGGGTCTTGGTGACTTACGTCGCCGTGGTATCGCCACCCGAACCGGTGTGGCAAATCTTCCTGTTTGCAATCGGCGGAGCGTCGCTTTGGCTGGCATATTCAGTCTGGCGCGCAACCGAAGACTGCATAGAGCTGACTCAGACCGAGATACGTTCGGGGTCCGGAGAAGTCATTGCAAAAGTGGAAAACATCGAGGCCGTGGATCGGGGTGTCTTCGCATTCAAACCGTCAAATGGTTTTCTGGTTCGTATGCGTCACAAAATGCCGAACCGTTGGGCGCCCGGTCTGTGGTGGCGCGTGGGCCGCAGGGTTGGCGTGGGCGGCATGACAGCTGCCGCCGAGGCCAAGTTTATGTCAGAAGCCTTAGGGCTGATTGTCCACACAAACGACCGGGGGACGGACTAGGTCACAGGCAACTTTAGTGCCAAATCGGGGTCGCGTGAAAATGAAGTTTCTAAAGGTGATACCCGTCGCGAAATCCCAACCGGGTTTAAACGTGGGAATATACTCATTGGAAGTTTCAACCAAGATGAGCGTATCCTGATCCGGCATCGGGGGAAGGCGGTCTTTGATTTCGTGAATGTTGGTATCGTTCCATTCCGAGTCATACCCGCGTACAGTCGACCAATCCACATAGTGACGATCATCTGTTTCGTCGAAGCGGATCAGCGACATCCGAACAAAAACATCTGATCGGTTGTTGATCATTGCGCCCATCAGGTCATGAAGCGAATCGACATAAACATCTGTTACCGCGGTTGATTCACGCGAGATGAGGTCGCTAACCGTATAGGCCGCCTTAAGGTTGGACGCGCTTTGGCGAAACCCTTCAAAGGCGGTAAAGGTAAACGTTATCGTCCACAGCAACAGCGGAAAGATCATGAGGGCTTCGACAGTCAGGATACCACTTTCATCTTGCTTGAATGCACTGATCCGGCTTTTGACTTTTTTGAGTACAGTCATCGTTTTACTGTGGCTCCTGTACGAATGCCGTTGTAGCGGTCACAGCATAGTGGCCGGTTTCATCGACGACGGTACTTGCGATGACCGAACTTTCCAGTACGGGGTCGATACGCAAGCAGGCGCGCAAGATCATGAGTTCATTTGATGCGCCGCTTTTGAAATCCAGAACCGGTTTGGGATCTTCTGAACTGTCAGTGCAGGGGATGTCATCCGAAAGCACGATACCATTGAACGCATTCTGGCGGATCATTTGAAGCCGCAAGTTGGAATTGCAATCCTGAATCCCAGAAACATCACAAATCCGGTCCTTGATTACATCATGATTCCAGGTGGTGCCCGTACCAAGACGAATGTCCCGTACGACCAGATCCACACCACGTTCCAGCGCTGCGTGTTTCATGGTGATCATGGACAGTTCTCCGCCAATGCCAAGAAAGGCCAGGAAAAACGGAACGATCATGACAAACTCAATTGTCGCGTTGCCAGAATCAGACCGCTTGAACCTGCGAAGGTTTGACAGAGTTTTGCGGATCATTGGGTCAGCCTCAGTTTACGGATGGACGACGCAATGGATGCAAACGCCTCATCCAGATCCAATCCGTCTACATTGTATACGTGGCTGTCCGAGCTTGCGCAGGACTTGATGGTGTTCAAGCCACTGGTCGGCGCTTCGAATGCGATGCCATAGATGATGACACCTTTGTTCCTGGCTGCGCCACAGATATTGGCTGTGCGCGTGTTTTTTGTCGACGATCCCACTGACTTTCTGAGGTTGTAGTACCAGTTATTTTCATGATTGCCCTGCCAGTAGAAATTATTCTTGGCATTCCACCAAAGCGAAGCCCGATTGAACAGTTCCGGATACGACAGGCGGTTCGCCGTTCCAATTTCCTCGTTCGACGGGTTTTCGTTCGGAGGATTCCCGAAAGGATGTTCTGCGGTCACATAGTTACCGTTGTTTTCCTTGGTATGCTGCATCCACACCCACCGATCCGGGTTGAACCCATTCGGGTCTTGATAGTAACGAATGCTATACTCACCTTTACTGCCGTCCGAGCGAACGAAGTCAGGATTGAACCAGACTTCAGTCTGCCCACTGCGAACCGACGAATCCAACATATACTGAGTGGTGTTCTGCCCGTCAGTCATCACGATCACGACTTTCAGTGTATCCGAGTTATAGGATGCAGGGCGATCGGAGAACTTCGAGGGAACCTTGCCCTCATTCGCCAGGCTGCTAACCACCGGCTTGAATGTCGGATCCAGCATACCGGCACCCCATTTCATGCCTACATCAATGGATGTATTGCCGCTGGCGGTCAGGGCATCAATGCGATCATGCAAATACTGAACATTGTTAGTGACTGGTGTAATCTCACTGCCCGCGCGAACGGGGCAAACCAGATAGGCAGGGGGTTCACCATCGGTCGTTCGGCCGTTTACAGTCGCGCTCGTGTAACGCCAGGGGTCAAAATGGCCGGTGCGTTGGTAAGATGTACCTGGGTCCAGCGTCGCCGAGCTAAACTGTCCTGACGTGAAGTTGACGCAATGAGAATAGTTGTGCTCTGAGGATACGTTGTTGAATTTGCCCAGAATATCCCCGCCTGCATTCACTTGGGTTGCATAAGGTACAATCGACATCGAAATCTGCGTTTCACCCGATTCCTCGAGCATTTTGGTGACAAACCCTTTCGCTGCCGTTCGCAGAACTTCGATTTTCGATTTTCCGGCGGTTGCAGAAGACCGCGTCATGGAGCCGGACATATCCAGTACCAGCGAAATTTCCACTGAACCGATCGACTCGATGGCTGTGCTTGCCGCATTCATGTTCAGTTCGGTCACTGTACCGAACCTCAAGTAACGGGTTGGCATAACAGCCTTTGCTGTCGCGGCAACTTTTCTTGACCCAAACCCTTCGGTGACGGTTACAGTCTTTTCAAGATGGCCCAGCCCCGCCTTCTCCATATAGGAGTCGACCACTTCCTGGGGGGGCAGCTTTTGGTCAAGGTCCGCCGCTGCCAGCACCGCACGGTCCAGCGTGGATTGCAGGCTTGCCCGATCGCGTTCATAGGCCATAAAATCCATTGCCATGCCGGTGATGGCCAGCATCAGGATCAGAATAAGCAGCGTGAAAATTGTAAAAGTACCGTCTTCGTTTTCGGCAAACTTGCGAATTTCAGATGGCTTGCGCTTCGGCTGAGCGCCGTTTTTCAAAAGCGAGAATGTGTTCATTATCATGACTCCGCGCCGCACATCATTGATGCGGACAAGAAAAGAACTTTGCGTTAACACTAGCCTTCAATCGTGGCGCGAATTGGGCAGAAAAGGCTTGGTTTTGGCCTTTTTGCGCACTTTTCAGCTATAAAGACGGCCGCTATGCGCCATCTGTCAGTGAATTGAAAACAATCCGTTAAGGTTTGAGAAAGAGTGGGCGACTCATCTTCAACCGATCAGAGCTTTATGACGGAAATGATGAAAAAAAGTGCATTGTTTGATTGCAGCATGTTCTAACTGGTGCGACAAAACGACATGACGTCGCGTCTGATACCTAATCGGAGGATTGTATGACCAGCATCAAAGAACCCAGCTTTCGTGAAAGCGTTGATCTGATGTTCAACAGGGCGGCGTCCCTAATGGACCTGCCGCCGGGATTGGAGCAAAAGATCCGGGTTTGCAACGCGACCTATACCGTTCGGTTCGGTGTACGCTTACGCGGTGAAATTCACACATTCACGGGGTATCGTTCCGTGCATTCCGAGCACATGGAGCCTGTCAAAGGCGGCATTCGCTACGCAACAGCGGTGAACCAGGACGAAGTTGAGGCGCTGGCCGCTCTGATGACGTATAAATGCGCTCTGGTTGAAACGCCTTTTGGCGGATCGAAAGGTGGATTGTGCATCGACCCACGCAAATACGAAGAATATGAGATGGAGCAGATCACCCGGCGCTTTGCCTATGAGTTGGCCAAGCGTGACCTGATCAACCCGTCCCAGAACGTCCCGGCCCCGGATATGGGAACGGGCGAGCGTGAGATGGCGTGGATGGCCGACCAATACGCACGGATGAATACGACTGATATCAACGCGCGCGCCTGTGTGACCGGGAAACCTTTGAACGCGGGCGGCATTGCCGGTCGGGTTGAGGCGACGGGACGCGGCATTCAATACGCGCTGCGCGAGTTTTTCCGTCATCCCGAAGATGTCCAGAAAGCCGGTCTGTCGGGCAAACTGGACGGCAAACGCGTCGTCGTGCAGGGATTGGGCAACGTGGGGTATCACGCGGCCAAGTTCCTAAGTGAGCAGGACGGTTCAATCATTGTTGGTATTATCGAATGGGACGGCGCGCTTTATAACCCCGAAGGTATCGACGTCGAAGCGGTTCGGCAGTGGATCGTCAAACATGGCGGCGTCAAGGATTATCCCGATGCAACGCATTCGGCCGAAGGTGCTAGCGTGCTGGAATCGGAATGCGACATCCTGATCCCGGCTGCTTTGGAGGGGGTGATCAACCTGTCCAATGCCGAACGGATCAAAGCCCCATTGATCATCGAAGCAGCCAATGGGCCGGTTACGGCGGGTGCGGATGAAATTCTGCGTAAGAAAGGCACGGTGATCATACCGGACATGTATGCCAACGCGGGCGGTGTGACCGTTTCTTACTTCGAATGGGTCAAGAACCTCAGCCATATTCGCTTTGGCCGGATGCAGCGCCGTCAGGAAGAAGCCCGGCATGAGTTGATCGTCAGCGAACTGGAGAGGCTGGACCGCTATTTGGGTGATGCCTGGACCATGTCGCCCGACTTTAAGTCGCAATATCTGAAGGGGGCCGATGAGCTGGAGCTGGTTCGGTCCGGTCTGGATGACACCATGCGCATTGCTTACCAGTCGATGCGCGAGGTCTGGCACAGCCGCGATGATGTCGAGGATCTGCGGACGGCGGCCTATATCGTGGCCATCGACCGCGTTGCGAAAAGCTATCGTGCCAAAGGGCTCTGATCTTAAATTGAGTGGGGCAGGTCGGCCGCCCCGCTCTGACGCTGCCGTGATGCCAAGTGTCGAAATGGATGATGGCAGCCCATAGTTCTGACGGGTAAGCTGTGCCGAAAGAAACGAATCCGGGAGAACCCCATGTTGCGTATCGCCATCGTCGCGGCCTTGCTTGCCACCCCTTCACTGGCTCAGGACAGCGCCGAGCAAAGCTGTAAATATCAGGCCGATGTGGTGGCCGCGATCCAGAAGGCGCGGTTGGACAAGGTCAAAGAGCGCGACGTCGCGCAGGCGATTACGGACAACTCGCCAACTTGGCCGGAAAACTATAACGCGGCCATTCCGCTGATTGCGCCTTGGGTCTATGAACAAAAGATGCGCGATGTGCGCAAGAAGGACCTGGGCGCGGCGTGGTTGGAGCTGTGTCTGCAGCAATAATCCACAACCAAGCCAATTCTCTGTGGATAAGCCCGCGCCGTCCCCTTGGCGCGGGTTGTCATTTCTGGCAGGTTTGATCCATGTCTTTGCCCCCCGGATTTCTGGATGAGTTGCGCACCCGGCTAAGCCTGTCTCAGGTCGTTGGGCGCAAAGTCATGTGGGATCAGCGCAAGTCAAATCAGGGCAAGGGCGATATGTGGGCCCCATGCCCGTTTCACCATGAAAAGACAGCTTCGTTCCACGTGGACGATCAGAAGGGGTTTTATTACTGCTTCGGTTGTCATGCGAAAGGTGACGCCATCAGCTTTGTGAAAGAGACCGAGAATGTCTCGTTCATCGAAGCGGTTGAGATTCTGGCGCGTGAGGCTGGGATGCCCATGCCCGCCCGTGATCCCAAAGCGCAAGAAAAGCAGGACCGCCGGTCGCAATTGGCCGATGTGATGGAGCAGGCGGCGCAATTCTTCCGCCTGCAACTCAAGACCGGGGCGGGGGCATCTGCACGTGATTACCTGATAAGCCGTGGTCTGGATGCACAAGCACTGGATCGGTGGGAGATTGGCTTTGCCCCGGATGGTTGGCAGGCCTTGTGGGATCATCTGCGCGGAAAGAATGTGGCTGAGGATCTGATCCTTGGGGCAGGGCTGGTCAAGCCCTCGAACAAGGGAAAGAAGCCGTATGACACCTTCCGCAACCGCATCATGTTTCCTATTCGCGATCCGCGCGGGCGTTGCATCGCGTTTGGTGGGCGGGCTATGGACCCAAATGACAACGCCAAATACCTGAACTCGCCCGAGACCGAATTGTTCGACAAAGGGCGCAGCCTGTACAACCATGGACCCGCGCGGCAGGCGGCAGGGAAAGGGCAGCCGCTGATCGTGGCCGAAGGGTATATGGACGTAATCGCGCTGGCCGAGGCTGGCTTTGGCGCGTCGGTTGCCCCCTTGGGCACCGCGATCACCGAGCATCAGCTGCAATTGCTCTGGCGCGTTTCCAATGAGCCGGTCATTGCGCTGGATGGCGACACGGCAGGTTTACGCGCTGCGATGCGGGCGGTCGATTTGGCCTTGCCGTTGCTCGAGGCGGGAAAATCCCTGCGCTTTGCGCTGATGCCCGAAGGCAAAGATCCTGACGATCTGTTGCGGGCAGAGGGGCCGGGCGCTGTTCAGACTGTACTGGAAGGTGCCATTCCGATGGTCAAACTGCTGTGGCAGCGGGAGACTGAGGGAAAGATCTTTGACAGCCCAGAGCGCAAGGCGGCGCTGGACAAATCCCTTCGGGACAAGATTAAACTGATCCGCGACCCGTCGATCCGCTCGCATTATGGGCAAGAGATCAAGGATTTGCGCTGGCAGCTTTTCCGTCCCCAACGCCAGCCGCAGAACCGACAATGGCAACCGCGTGGGAAATGGCAACCGCCGCAATCGGCAACGCCGGGTGCGCGTTCATCGTTCCTGGCCTCGTCCGAGACGGCTGATATCCAACTGCGCGAGGCAGCCATTCTGGCCATCGCCATCCTCAACCCAAAAGTTGTCGTGCAGTTCGAGCACCAGCTTGAGGATATGGAGTGTCACGATCCAGATCACGCAGCGTTGCGCGACGTTGTCCTGCGTCATGCGATCGATGACCCGGACCACCTGAAAGACCACATTATGGAGTCTTTAGGCCCCCAGCCCCTTGAAAACCTGCTGGCCCTTCGCCATGTCGCAGTGATCCCCTGCGTGTACAAACCGGGCGACGTTGAAAAGGCCGAGATGACGCTGGCCGAGGAACTCGCAAAGATCAAAGCGCTCCAGGGGTTGGATGCTGAGATTGCCGAAGCGGCAGAGGAATTGTCTGATCTGGCCGATGAGGCGCTGACATATCGGCTGGCGCAAGCCGCCGAAGAGCGCAACCGCACAAGCCGCAGCCAGAACGAGGACCGGGCCGTGTTCGACATTGCCGACAATGGCGCGCGAATCAACCGCGACGAGAAAGACGCGTTCAAGGCAATCATGTCCGGCATCAATTTTGAACGGAAACGCCGGTAAAATGGTGTTTTCGTAAGGCACTGGAAAAGAAAAACGGGTAAACGGGTGGCCGAATCACTTCAACGCGCTAATGATTCGGTTCAAACGAATCACCCATCCCTGCAGGAGCATTGAATGGCCGCCAAGGATACAAACGAAGACCGCAAATCCGACGAGCAGGAACAGGAAATCTCGCTGGACATGAGCCAGGCTAACGTCAAGAAGATGATCGCCGAGGCCCGCGAGAAAGGTTACATCACCTACGACCAGCTCAATCAGGTTCTGCCGCCTGATCAGGTCAGCTCGGAACAGATCGAAGACGTCATGTCGATGCTGTCCGAGATGGGCATCAACATTATCGAAGATGAAGAAGCCGAAGAGGAAGAGAACAAAGGCTCGACCGAACTGACCACTACCGATAGCAACCGCGAGGTTGTGTTGGCCGGGGCCGCCACCGAAAAGCTGGACCGCACTGATGATCCCGTCCGCATGTATCTGCGTGAGATGGGTTCCGTTGAACTGCTGAGCCGCGAGGGCGAGATTGCCATCGCCAAGCGGATCGAGGCCGGTCGCAACACCATGATTGCCGGTCTGTGCGAAAGCCCACTGACCTTCCAGGCGATCACCATCTGGCATGACGAGTTGCTGTCCGAAGACATTCTTCTACGGGATGTCATTGATCTGGAAACCACGTTCGGCAACCAGCTGGACGACGATGGCGATGTTGAAGAACCGGTGGTTGATACGTCGGCGGTGCAGGCGGCGAAGCCGGCCAAAGACACCGGCCCAGAGCTGGATGCGGATGGCAACCCGCTGAACAACGATGATGACGACGACGATGATGATCAGGCCAACATGTCTCTGGCCGCGATGGAAGCGGCGCTGAAAGATCAGGTTCTGACCACGTTGGAACGCATCTCGACCGACTTCTCGATGTTGTCGGAGATGCAGGACAGCCGGATTTCGGCTACGTTGAACGAAGACGGCACGTTCAGCGCAAAGGACGAAGAGACCTATCAGAAACTGCGTGCAGAGATTGTCGAACTGGTGAACGGTTTGCATCTGCACAACAACCGGATCGAAGCGCTGATTGACCAGCTTTATGGCATCAACCGCCGGATTATGTCGCTGGACAGTTCGATGGTGAAGCTGGCCGACCAGGCCCGTATCAACCGCCGTGAATTCATCGACGCTTATCGCGGGCGCGAGCTAGACCCGAACTGGATGTCGGATATGGCTGAAAAGCCGGGCCGCGGTTGGCAAATGTTCATCGAACGTTCAACTGCCAAGGTCGAAGAACTGCGCAACGATATGGCGCAGGTCGGTCAGTATGTTGGTCTCGATATCTCTGAATTCCGCCGCATCGTGCAGCAGGTTCAGAAGGGCGAGAAAGAGGCGCGGCAGGCCAAGAAGGAAATGGTCGAAGCCAACCTGCGCCTGGTGATTTCGATCGCCAAAAAGTACACGAACCGTGGTCTGCAATTCCTTGATCTTATTCAGGAAGGTAACATTGGCCTGATGAAGGCCGTGGACAAGTTCGAGTACCGCCGCGGCTACAAGTTCTCGACCTATGCGACCTGGTGGATCCGTCAGGCGATCACGCGCTCGATCGCGGATCAGGCCCGCACGATCCGTATTCCGGTGCACATGATCGAAACGATCAACAAGCTGGTCCGGACCGGCCGTCAGATGCTGCACGAAATCGGTCGCGAACCCACGCCGGAAGAACTGGCCGAAAAGCTGCAAATGCCGCTCGAGAAGGTTCGCAAGGTGATGAAGATCGCCAAGGAACCGATCTCGCTGGAAACCCCGATTGGCGACGAAGAAGACAGCCAACTGGGCGATTTCATCGAGGACAAGAATGCCGTGCTGCCACTGGACAGCGCCATTCAGGAAAACCTGAAGGAAACCACCACACGGGTTCTGGCCTCGCTCACGCCGCGTGAGGAGCGGGTCCTGCGGATGCGTTTCGGCATCGGTATGAACACTGACCACACTCTGGAAGAGGTTGGCCAGCAGTTCAGCGTGACCCGCGAACGAATCCGTCAGATCGAGGCGAAGGCGCTGCGCAAGTTGAAGCACCCCAGCCGGTCACGAAAACTGCGGTCTTTCCTGGATCAGTAAGTCGAAAGGCGCCTCACCCGAGGCGCCTTTTTTTATTCGGTCATCACGATGGCCTGTTCTCTCATCACATTGGCGGGAAATCACACGGGATGGGCGGTGCCCCTGTCTATATCGGTTTTGTCCACTCATGGGACAGGGCCGGGGCGAGGTTTTTTGGCTGATGACCCCCGGTCTCGCGTCCGAAGGGGATGCTCGACGCGGGTCTTGAAGGCGCTTGGCGGTTGGCCAGTCCAGCGCTTGAATGCGGTTGAGAAGGCGGCCTGATCTGCATACCCAAGTGAAAATGAGATCTCTGACAGAGACATCTGGTTGGTCAGGAAGGTCTGGGCCAGATCGCATCTTAGGTCGTCCACGATGTCGCGATAGCTTGTGCCTTCTTCCTTAAGACGCCGGCTAAAGGTTCTGAGGCTCATTCCAAGGTCAGAGGCGATAGTCTCGGCCTGCGGGATCGTGCCGGGCAGGGACCCGGTGATAAGCCCTTCGGTACGTGCGCGGATCGAATGATCGGGTTTCGTGCATTCTGCCAACAGACGTTCGCCGTATTCCAGCAGATGCTCGCGCAGTTTAGGGTCATAAGTCGGTACCGGTATATCCAGCGCCGAGAGAGGCAGGACAATCTCAATCTTCTCCGACCCAAAGACCACTGGAAAACCTGCGAGTTTTTCAAACCTTTTGGCGTGATCCCCAACCTTGTGCTGAAACCGTATCTCAATTGGGTTCAGGTTGACCTGAGTCAGGTTCCGCATTCTTGCGAGGGCCGCGAAGATCAGAAATTCTGTGCGTCGGTGAAAACGGGCGAACCCTGCATCTTTCCAATCGGCTTCCAGAGCAGCAAAATTCCCGGCAATGCGCAGACTGAGCGCGATAGCCGGGTCAATGATTCCGTGAAAACGTGAAAGATTCTCCATTACCTGTTTTAGATCGCGTGAATACTTGCTGATATAGGCCGTCACGGTCGAGGCGGATGTAACCTCAAGCCCTGTACGGGCCGCAAAGGTAATGTCTTTGGTCGCGTCACAGGCGTAGCGGACGAACAGGGCCTCTTTCTGAATGCTGCAGGTTTCAACCGGAGGGGCGATGTCCTGCGGCCTGAGGCCGGTTTTCTTCAGGACAGCCCGAGACATATCATGATTGCCGCTGTGGCGATCGAGCGCCTGAATAAAGAAAAGAAGACGGCCAACATTCACGTCCATCGCACAACAATACCTTACGATTACAAAACCATAGGCAGAATATCACAAAAATCTGCGTGATAGTTGGGTTTTTCGCGACCTTCTGGCAGCAGATGGCCGAACCAAAAAAAGGATTGACCGGATCGCGCATGTTCATATTGGGTCAGGCCCCCAGATAAGCTGTGTTGCCGGGTCAGCACCTTTATGGGGATGAGGTCAGAGCCGCCGGAGAAATCACCACTCTCTGTTCAGCGCTCCCCGGCACGCATTTACCTTTCGCAGATGTCGCATTGCTCTGACGTAAGGGATTTGTCACCTTGCCGTCAAAGCGGCCTATTGGTGTAGGGATCATGCTGGACCATGCTGAAATTACAGAAGCCTATGGCCGGAACTTGATCGTGTTCGACGGAGAATGCGTGCTGTGTTCGGGGTTCTTCAATTTCATGCTCAGACACGATCGATCCCATCGCTTTCAGTTCGCAACCGCACAATCCCCGCTTGGCCAAAAACTCTACCAAGTGCTTGAATTGCCGACGCAGGATTTTCAAACCAATTTGGTGATTGTGGATGGGGTGATCTATCAGCACCTGGATGCGTTTGCCGCAGCGATGCGTCAGCTGCAGGGATTGTGGCGGGTGTTGTCGTTGTGCCGGTTTCTACCCAAGGCGATCAAGGACCCTGCGTATCGATTGATTGCACGGAACAGATACCGGCTGTTTGGAAGGTCCGGCACATGTTTGGTGCCCGGGCCTGATATTGTGGCGCGTTTTGCTCGTGATGGGTTTTGATGGCGGCCGACCCCTTTCTTAAGGCGTTGGGCCCGGTTGAGGATCTGCCCGAAGCTGTCAGTCAATTGCACATGACCGACGGTCGGTTTTCCGGCCAATGTGACATTGTGCGCGGTGCTGGTATCCTGGCGTCTTTTGCGACGCGCTTGGCTGGGTTTCCGTTGAATGGACATGATGTTCCGGTTTCCGTTACGATAAGCGCCGAGGGCGAAGCCTTGTGTTGGCAGCGCGACTTTGGCGGGCATTGCACAACATCGCATCTGACCTATGACGCTAAACGAAACTGCGTCCGCGAAGATTTCGGAGCGATTTCAATCTGGCTTCAACCCAACTTGCTGAACGGGTCCTTATACATCAAAATTCTTCGCTTGACGGTCCTTGGCATTCCGATGCCCATCTTTGCCCTGCCACGCTCGGACACACGGGAATGGCAGGACGCGCTGGGCCGATTTCGATTTGATGTTTCTGCTGAAGCACCGGGGTTGGGGTTGCTGATCCGATACCAGGGCTGGCTCACTCTGGATCACGCAATGCACGAGGCGGGTTGAATTGATCGTGAGGTGCCCTGTGCACTTGGTAAAGTTCGACTAACCTATTTGGAACAGACAATCAGGGAAGAATTAACGATGAAACAGTTTTTCACCTTCGCCGCGCTTGCGGCCCTGGCTCTCAGTATTCCCGTGACCGCAGATGCTGCGCCGAACGGGTATCGAACAGAACCCATAAATGCCACCGATTTTGAGGTCGTCCCACGCGGCGATCAACGCACGGAAGGCTACTGGTGTGCGGCCGCAGATTATGCACGCCGGACTTTAGGTTTGGGTTGGCAAGACAGGATCTACGTGTTGCGCGGATACGGGCCCAGTGTCACCACCGGGCGCAGAACGGCGGTTCAGTTTTCGATCAAGCAACCTCAATCCGTCGATGTACAACCCAGCAGCTTTGTCTCGTACGGCTTTCAGCCTGGCAACAGTGAATCTGTACAAGGTGCAAACGCACGGTGTAACTATCGGCCGTTCTTCAACGACTGATAATTTCACAGGATCGCCACGATGCAGACTGAATTCGTTGTGCACACCCAAGGGGCCGGGCTTTACGAATTTACGTCTGACGTGCGGAATTGGCTTGCTCAAGGGGCGTCCGATGGCGTTTTGACATTGTTAGTCCGCCATACCTCCTGTTCCTTGCTGATTCAGGAAAACGCCGACCCTGAGGTTCAAACCGATTTACAGGCTTTTTTCGAAAGGCTTGTACCGCCTTCCAATCACCCGGCCATGTCCTTTTTACGGCACACGTATGAAGGGCCAGACGACATGCCAGCGCATATCAAAGCGACACTTATGCCTGTGTCGTTGTCGATCCCGGTATCACGGGGTCGGATGGTGCTTGGAACCTGGCAGGGGATTTATCTGTTTGAGCACCGAACAGCGCCGCATCACAGACGTGTCGCTGCGCACCTGGTCTGACCCTTTATCTAGCGGTTGAAATTTCCGACTACCCAAACCCTAGCGGCTGCCCTATAGTTGTGGATAAGTAAGCCGGAGCTCTTACAAAAAGAGGCCGAACTTGGGACGAGGAGACGGCGGATGCGCTGCCCGTTTTGCGGAAATATCGACACTCAGGTAAAAGACTCACGCCCGGCAGAGGACCACGTGGCAATCCGCCGACGCCGGTTCTGTCCTGCCTGTGGTGGGCGGTTCACGACGTATGAGCGTGTGCAGCTGCGTGACCTGGTTGTCATCAAGACCAATGGAAAGCGCGAGGATTTCGACCGCGACAAGCTTGAGCGTTCGATACGTATCTCGATGCAGAAGCGGCCTGTTGATCCGGAACGGATAGATCAGATGATCTCTGGCATCGTGCGCCGGCTGGAAAGCATGGGCGACACGGATATTCCGTCCAACAAGATCGGCGAGATCGTTATGGAAGCTCTGGCGCGGATCGACACCGTCGCCTATGTTCGCTTTGCGAGTGTGTACAAGAATTTCCAGGCGGCCGATGATTTCGAGGAGTTTGTCCACGAACTGCGCCCGCCGCAGCCTCCGACGGACGAGTGAACGAAACAGATAAGCGATTTATGGCGCTGGCCCTGTCTTTGGGGCGGCGCGGCCAAGGAACGTGCTGGCCGAACCCCGCTGTCGGCTGCGTCATTGTGCGCGACGACCGGATCATCGGGCGTGGCTGGACCCAACCCGGCGGGCGCCCTCATGCCGAGACCGAGGCGTTGGCCCAAGCCGGACAGGCCGCAAGCGCCGCAACAGCCTACGTGACCTTGGAACCGTGTTCCCATCACGGAAAAACGCCACCTTGTGCCGAGGCGTTGATTGCGGCTGGCGTGTCACGCGTAGTGTCCGCCGTGGAAGACAGCGACCCGCGTGTGGCCGGGCTGGGCTTTGCCGTGTTGCGCGAGGCGGGGATCGAGGTCGTTACAGGTGTTCTTGCAGAACAGGCCGAGCATGATCTGGCCGGTTTTTTCCTGAAAACCGAACAGGGGCGGCCCTTTGTAACCCTAAAACTGGCCAGCAGCTTTGACGGGCGGATTGCAACGTCGACCGGGCACAGTCAATGGATCACCGGCCCAAAGGCGCGTCGCGTAGTTCATGCGATGCGCGCGCGTCATGATGCGGTCATGGTAGGGGCAGGGACGGCGCGTGCCGATGACCCCTCGCTGACCGTGCGGGACCTTGGTGTCGCGCATCAGCCCGTGCGTGTTGTGGTATCGCGTCACATGGACATATCGCTGATGGGTCAGCTGGCACGCACAGCCTCAAACATTCCCGTCTGGCTGTGTCACGCCCATCACCCGGATGCCGAGCGCGCCCGCGCCTGGGAGGGGTTGGGCGCGAAGCTGATCCCTTGCGCGTTGAAGGATCACCATATCGATGCGGTGGACTTGCTTCAGCAATTGGGGCAGGCCGGTCTGACCAGTGTTTTCTGCGAAGGCGGGGCCGCTCTTGCGGCGTCTCTTCTGGCCGAAGATCTGGTGGATGAACTGGTCGGCTTCACTGCCGGGCTGACCATCGGGGCCGACGGGCTTTCAGCGGTTGGATCATTGGGCCTTGAAACGCTGGAGGCCGCGCCGCGATTCCAGCTTGTTGAATCGCTGAACGTGGGGGGGGATATCCTGCACCGGTGGCGCAAAATGCCGCTTTAGGATCAACGCCAAAGATGGGCGTGTGTCGCAAACACGCCCTGAAGTTTTGACAGCATACGATTGAACGGACCCGTAGGGGCAGAGTGCCCCTGCGACAGACGCTCTGCCGCCACTTCTACGGGGCAGGGTTGGCGAGTGATGGGATCGAAGTAGCGGGGATAATCGATCAGGGCGGCATGGACCAAACCCATCAGCGATGGTCTTGCGCCCCGCCGGACCGGGACTGCCCCAAGGTCGGTGGTCAGACCCCAGCCGGCGTAAAACGGAGCACCCAACGTTGTGACCTTTACCCCACGCAACAAAGCCTCGAACCCCAGAAGTGAGGTCATCGTCCACACCTCTTGGACGTGGGGCAGCAGCGCGGCGGGATCTGTGTGGGGCAGGACAACGTCAGCCAATGCCGCGGCGTCGATTCTGCCTTCGCGCAATCCGGCCTCGACATCGGGATGCGGCTTGTAGATCAGGATCACGTTTGGATTGGCGTCTCGTGCGGCTTGCAAAAGATCCTGATTGCTGCGCACCGTGCTGGCGCCCAAGAGGATCGAAGCATCATCCTCGACCTGCCCCGGCACCAGAATACGATGCCCTTCAGGCAAGTCGGGGGTGGGCTGACCCGTGTTGTATTTGCTCAACCCCTCCGCCAGCAACCGATCGACCAGGCGCTCGGCCCGCAATTCCTGATCCGGGCGCAGAGTTTCTCGCCGACTGATCAGGTCTTCCAACTGGCTGGGTTTTGTGGGGTCGTAGTAAATGCCGATGTCATCCGTCACCAACGAAAGCGGCGGCACAAGCTCTGCCCCCAATCCACGTGATCTGAGAAATCCGTCTTCGACCCGTACCGCCCCTTCGATGTTTCGCGCCTGACTGGCCCAGGCCATATGCGGGCGATCAGCGGTTTTGGGCTGCGTGGCTGTAAAGCGCAGCTTTCTGTGCTGCCCGAAAATCTGTTGTAGATGTTTGCGTTTCCACAATCGCATACCCGAGGCGGTCCATCCGTTCCGATCCTGCCGCCAGGCGCGCGTTTGCGCCTCAAGCGTGTCTAGCACAGTTTCCAGATCGCAGGTCTTGTCCCGATAGGGATCATACCATGTGGGGTACAGCAGCATGGCTGCCGCGAAAAGCTGCGCCCGGGTCAGGTTGCGCTGTCGGCGCGCAATCGGGTCTTCATCCCGTGTCAGGCCCCATCCGGCGTAAAAGGGTTTGCCAAAAACGCGTGGATTGTGCCCGGCCAAAATGGCTTCAAACCCCAGTTGCGAAGACACCGTATAGACTGCGACAGCACCTTCCAGAAGAGGCCAGGGGCTGATCGGGTCGCGGAACAGCGAGATCCGATCTGAAAGGTCCTGATCGGTGAAATGCCCGTGGCGATGACCCGCCTGAGTTTCCGGATGCGTCTTGATCAGGATACGTGCCCCGGGGTTTTCCTCTTGCGCGACGAACAGCATTTCAAGGAAGCGGGCCCGGTCTGCGCCGCTGGCTGTGACCGCAGCGTCGCCAACTGTCTGATCTATGACCAGAACATATCCGGGGTCAGGCGGGGCCAGGTCCAGATCAAAAGCAGAATATTTGCTGAGTTGATTTTCTTTGATCCGTTCGATCGCAGCCCGAGCACGGTTCAGCAGTGCGGTGTCGTCCAGCGGGTCATTGATCAGGATCTTCTCAAGATCCGATGGTCCGGACGCGTCGAAATGCAGGCCCGAGCGATCCAGCAGCAAGCCCAAGGGGGGCTCTCCCTCGCGCCCTGGATGTAACGATCTGAGGAACGCGTCTTCAATACGCAAAACCGGTGTGCCGTGTTTTTCGGCAACCTTTTGGCCCCGATGGGCCGTTGGGCTGTTGCCCCAGACTCCTACGTAATCCCCGCTTTGGGGAATGCCCAGGCGAACATCGTAGCCAGAAAGAGACAGGATTCGCCTAAGACGCTTTTGCGTCAAAAACCCGCCATTATAGACAAACAACCGGGTGCGACTGACCCCGGCTGAGCTGTCTGTATCAGGGATCATGCATCAGCTGCCTGTCAACGTGGCAACGTTTGCAAGGGGCGTCAGGCCACCAGCGATAAGCGAGATCGATTTGCTCCACTGAGAATAGGGCGCTTCGGTCACGTAGATCGTGTCGTCATCGCGGATCACAAAGTCTCGAGCGATGAACAGGCCGTTTGGTGCTGTCAGGTTCAGCAGATAGATTACGCGCTGGTCGCCTTTCAGATCAGCGCGCCCGGTGATGTTGCGGGCCACACTCTCGCGTTCCTTGCGCAGGATGAAAATACCTGTCGGGTCCGACGACAGCGTCAACAAGCCGCCCACCTGGGCCAGAGCCTCAAGCGCAGACAAGTCTTGGCTTTCAAATGCCACACGGGACTGACCGCCCGTGGCGCCCAGGGCGATATAAGATCTGCTGTCTTCTTCCACTAGGATACGATCACCGCCACGCAGGGCCACATCCAGTTTGGGGTTGCGGTACAGGTCCTCGTACCAGACGGTGCCTTTCTGGCCCCCTCGGATCAAAGTCACCAGCGCGATATCGGACGCGACCGAGACGCCCCCGGCTTGAGACAACATGCCCAGCAAGGACCGGGTGGGCCGTTCGATCGGGTAAATTCCTGGTGCCCCAACGGTACCGGTCAGCGAAACGGTGGACCCGTCGCCCGCCACGCGTCGTACTTCAACTTGCGGGTCGGGCGTCTGTTCCCGCAATTTGTTCGTGATCAGAACACGCAATTGCTCTGGCGTGTTTCCTGCGGCGCGCATCCGGCCTGCATAGGGGACAAAGATGAAACCCTCGCTGTCGACTTGAACTTCGTCCAGCGCGGTCGCTGTGCCGGTTTCCCCCGACAGAAGGCCATCATCGACGTTTTCCCAGATGGTCAGACCCAGCACATCGCCGGGCCGCACCGTGTCGGCAGTTAGAGTTTGGGCGCTGCTGAACGAGGAAGAGAAGCCGAATTGCGGAATTGCTGAAGTGGCACGCGTTACCCGATCATCGACTTCGACGACAAAAGCGTTGCCACCATTCTGAACGGAACCGGCCAGAATCTCGGTTTTGTTCGGCCCGGATTTCGGAAGCTGACAGGCGGCCAGCAAACCGATTGCTACCACAAGGGACGCCCCCCGCATCCAACGCATAGGAGAGATGTTCACTGCCGGATATCCTCAGTCTTTTTTTGTACTTGGGCGCAGCCTACCCGGTCAGGCGCTCAACTTCCAGTCACAGAGTGGCCCTGTCCTTCGACGATTCTCAACTGTGGCGTCCACGCCTCGTTCTTGTTGAGGATCGCTTGATAAGGGTCATTGGCGTTTAGCATCATGTCTGCCGCACGCCGCAAAACCTGCCGTCGTCCACGATGGGAATAGAACCCGCCCGGCACTTGACTGGTTTCCAAAAGGAACTGCCGGTAGCAGCGGTAGGCTTCGTTGTCGGGGCGTTTCGGGTTCGCAAAAAACGCTGCAATCGGTTGCTGAGATACGAATTCGGGCTTGTCATAAACCGACCGCCCGAAGATCCGCAGGGGAATGCCGCGCCACAAAACCTGCTGCCCTGCCGTCGAGTTCACGGTCACGGCCGAATGCGCCTCATCCAAAAGCTTGGCCAGTTTTCCGCCGGGGACATAGTGAACCCGTTCTTGGATACCGTGTTGTCTTGCGCGTTCTGTCGCGTGACGTCGCAATGGTTCGCGGTGGTTTTCCAACGGGTGCTCTTTGATTACCAGCCTGTGATGGGCGGGCGCGCCCTGCGCGAAGCCCTCGATCGCCTGATCCAGAAATTCGCACATACCAGAATAGCCGGAATGTGCCCGGACCGAGCTGTCATGCCCCAATTGCAGCAGAACAAGGTGATACGGATAGCCGCCCCACCTGACCCGGGCTGTCGCAAGACTGCGGCGCAGTCTATGAAAAGGCATCAATATCAGCCGCTTAAAGTAAAGCTTGAACTCAGTTGACACCGGCAGTTCCCGATGTCGTCGGAAGTTGCGGTATCGTCCATTCAGGAACATCACGAACCAATGATAGAGGGCACCGTAGAAAATGTGCTGCCGCATGTCCCCCCAATGTGATGGTGGAGGGGGCGTGCTGCTTTCTGCCTCTTTCAATGCCTGCCGCATTTGTGCCGCATCCAGCGACATGAGCCGAGAGTTCCCGTTTGACCCGTTCCGCTCATACGTCACCCACCAAGGGCGCAGGTAGCCTTCTTCGAACACATGAACAGTGACCCCGCGCGCTTTCGCGGCTTGAATGGCTTGTGCGTGGATCGGACGTGTGTCCCCATAGAGGACGATATCGGTGACGCCCTTTTCGCTGACTATCGCGTTCAGGGTATTTGGCCAAGCCTCAGGATTGTACAGGAACGGGATAAAACTTGCCTTGTCGAACCAGAACGCCTGATCGCCCGCGTTGAACCCAACGCGCCAGACCTGCGCCCCTGTGGCGCGCAGCATTCTCCCCAATGCCGAAAAAAACGGCCCATGTGGTCCCTGAAGGAACAGAAATACGCGGTCTTTTGGGCCTGAAGGCGCATACTGCATCTGGACTGCTCGTTTGGTTTTTATTGTCAATATTATGCCTGTTTGAACAAAGTACGGCAAGGCAGGGCTTGCCCGCGCGGTCCGATACGCTTACCTCGGCTGTGATAGTCAGGCACAGGGTAGAGACTGAGGGTTAACGGAATGTTCACAGGTATCGTCACCGACATAGGCACCGTCACCGAACTGGAGCAGAATGGAGACCTGCGTGCCCGGATCAAAACGGCTTATGAAACTGCGGGCATAGATATCGGAGCCTCGATTGCCAGCGACGGCGTGTGTCTGACAGTGATCGCTTTGGGCGATGATTGGTATGATGTTCAGATCAGTGCCGAGACGGTCTCAAAAACCAACCTCGATACTTGGACAATCGGCAAACCCGTCAATCTTGAACGTGCGCTCAAGGTCGGTGATGAGCTCGGTGGCCATATCGTGTCCGGTCACGTGGATGGCGTGGCCGAAGTGGTTGCGGTCGAAGATGAAGGTGACAGCACCCGCGTGACCTTGCGTGCGCCCAAAGATCTGGCGCGATTTGTTGCCCCGAAGGGTTCGGTTGCGCTGAATGGTACTTCGTTGACAGTCAACGAAGTGAAAGAGTGCGATTTCGGTATCAACTTCATTCCGCACACCAAAGAGGTGACCACCTGGGGCAATGTCCAAGTAGGTGATCGGGTCAACCTTGAGATCGATACGTTGGCCCGCTACGTGGCGCGTCTGGCCGAGATGTCCTGATACGTCGCGTCGGTCCCGAGCGGCGCCGTTTGCAGGCTGGTCTTTGGGGCCTGAGTGGTCTATTCCGCCGTGCAAACACGCCATCTGAAAGGCTGCCCCATGAGCTTTGAAACCCCCGGTCCAGTTGAGGCCCAGCTGCGCGACGCGATCAGCCCGATCGAAGACATCATCGAAGAGGCACGTGCAGGCCGGATGTATATTCTGGTCGACCACGAAGATCGTGAGAACGAAGGTGATCTGGTGATCGCCGCCGAATTCGCCGATGCCGAGGCAATCAACTTCATGGCCACCCATGGGCGCGGCCTGATTTGTTTGCCGATGACGGCAGAACGGGTGGATGCGTTGGGTCTGCCGATGATGGCCGTGAACAATTCGTCCCGGCACGAGACCGCATTCACAGTGTCAATTGAAGCACGCGAAGGTGTCAGCACGGGAATTTCCGCCGCTGACCGTGCGCTAACTGTGGCAACCGCGATCAACGAACAAAACACGATGGCGCATATCGCCACCCCGGG
This sequence comes from Ruegeria sp. 6PALISEP08, assembly GCF_001238295.1. GTDB lineage: Bacteria > Pseudomonadota > Alphaproteobacteria > Rhodobacterales > Rhodobacteraceae > Ruegeria. The sequence goes on along the minus strand of NZ_LGXZ01000002.1, from coordinate 119,352 downwards.
CCATATCTTCCCTTTGCGGGCCAAGCGGGGCGGGGTGCTGGTGCGCGCGGGTCATACCGAGGCGGCCGTCGACATCTCGCGTCTGGCAGGGCTGAACCCGTCTGGCGTGATTTGTGAGATCATGAAACCCGACGGCACCATGGCGCGCCTGCCTGATCTGGTTGAATTCGCTCAAGCGCACGACATGAAGATCGGCACGATCAGTGACCTGATCAGCTATCGTTCGCGCAATGACAATCTGGTGGTGGAAACCTCGCGTCAGACCGTCACGTCAGAGTATGGCGGCGCATGGGAGATGCGGATTTTCACCGATCAGACCCACGGAATCGAACATGTGGTTATGATCAAAGGTGACATTACCACGCCAGAACCGGTTCTGACCCGTACGCACGCACTGCATGAAGCGCCGGATATTCTGGGCCTTGGACCGAAGTCTTCACGTGAATTGCCGCGTGCGATGGAGAAGATCGCCGAAGAGGGGCGAGGTGTTGTCTGTCTGTTCCGGCAACCGCGCAACTCGCTTTACGCTGTTGATGATGATGGCCCGCGAACCATTAAGCAGACTGGCCTTGGCGCGCAGATTTTGTCCAAGATGGGCGTTCAGAAGCTGGTGTTGCTGACCGACTCGCCGGAAACCGTGTACCTTGGGCTCGACGCGTTTGGACTGTCCATCGTGGGTACCCGTTCGATTCTGAAGGAAGAGTGAACTCATGGCTGAACAAGACAAACACGGCATCCTGCCGACGCCCAGTTTCGACAAGCCAGTGAAGCTGCTGATCGTGGCGGCCCCGTTCTATCGCGCGATTGCCGACAATCTGATTGCTGGGGCCAAGGCCGAGATCGAAGCGGCAGGCGGCACCTGCGACGTCGTTGAAGTGCCCGGCGCGCTGGAGATCCCCACCGCTATTGCGATGGCTGACCGTCAGTCCAACTTCGACGGCTATGTTGCGCTGGGCTGCGTTATCCGTGGTGAGACCACGCATTATGAGACCGTCTGCAACGATTCGAGCCGTGCCATCCAACTGATGGGCCTGCAAGGGCTGTGCATCGGCAACGGTATTCTGACTGTCGAGAATGACGAACAGGCCGAAGTGCGTGCCGACCCCGAAAAGATGAATAAAGGCGGAGGAGCCGCCGCTGCGGCCTTGCATCTTATCGCACTCAGCCGTAAGTGGGGCTCTTCCAAAAAGGGCGTTGGCTTCAAGCCGCCGTCCGAGTCCATCCTTGTGGCGGGCGACAGCAACGGACCCACGACAGCATGACCCAGACAGACGCGCCGAAGCCGGCCAACCAGAAACGCCTGATGAAATCTGCCGCCCGGCTTTATGCCGTGCAAGCGCTGTTCCAGATGGAACAGTCGGGCCAGACGACCGAACAGGTTGTGAACGAGTTTCTGGATCACCGTTTTGGTGCCGTCTACGAGGGCGATGAAATGCTGGATGGCGACATTAGCGTGTTCCGGTCGCTGATCGACAACGCGGTGAACTATCAGGCCACGATCGATCAGATGACCGACCGTGCTCTGGTCGCCAAATGGCCGATCGCGCGCATCGACCCGACCCTGCGCGCAGTATTCCGCGCAGCGGGTGCCGAGCTGACCCAAAGCAATACGCCGCCCAAGGTGGTCATTACTGAGTTTGTCGATGTCGCGCGCGCTTTCTTCCCCGAAGGTAAAGAGCCCAAATTCGTCAATGCCGTGCTTGACCACATGGCGCGCGAGGCACAGCCCGAAGCGTTCTGAACGCAGCAGAACGGCGCTGAAAAAAGGCGTGGTGGTCGAGTGACCAATCCGTGCCTGAACTTCTGAAATACTTTCTCAAAAACATCGACAAATTCGACCACTCACAGGTTTTATCCACGGCTTGAACAGCTTAGCGTCTCCAAACGTCAAAACTCGTTATCGTTTCCTTTAGGGTGTGGGCGAAAACAGCCCCAATTGCATCGCTCGCACCAAGGCGGATTGACGGGTAGGAGCCTGCAGTTTCTGACGTGCACTTTACAAATAGGCGCGGACCGTAATCTCGGACAGGTTCAGCCTGTCTGCGATCCTGCCGGGCCATTACCTGATGCATTTCGGGGCGGTCCGAGGCCAGAACGACCAGTTTTGCTTCGTTCTCGGGGCAGGGGCCACCAGCGAAAATAGGTGAATATAGCCTACGTTGCTCTGCCCGTGATTCAACCCCAGGGCCAGATCAGAATGACCATCTTCGGCGCGCAGGCTGGCCGCCTGTACATACAGGCTTTTGGTGCCGTTAAAGACCTGCGCCAGCATCGGGTCAGCCTCGGTATGTCCCCCGCGTTTATATTGGTTCAGTCAGGGTTTAGACATCGAACTGCGCACCCAGTGAATCTGTCCTGTCTTTGGTGTGAAACGCAAAATGTTTAGGGCGTTGATGCCCAGTTCAGCCAATCGGTTTAGGGTGAATTCCCAGCGATCGCTGTCAATCGGATATGAAGAAAAGTCGTCAACAAGGTCCAGAACGAATTGGTCCCGCGCGCTCATGGCGTCTCTGTTAAATTGCCGCACTTGGTGTGGTTTACTGCACCCAAGCATGCGCTATCATATTCGCGATAGGCAAGGAGAGATGCGATGCCGAAACTGATCCGCCTGTATATCACACAAGTTGCCTGGGGTTTTGTTATTTCGGCCGTTTTCGTCGGCGTGTTATTGGCGCTGAACGTTGCTAACCTGCGCCACTTGATTACTGGCTCCGAAGTCGGCCTGGTCGCTCTGGTGATGATCTGGTTCATGAATGGTATCGTCTTTGCCGGTGTTCAGTTCGCTTACAAGATCATGAGCATGGCAGAAAAGCCCCAGGGTCCACGCCGGGGAACACCGGTCGTTCACAGCTTTGAACCGGCAACGGTCAAACAGGAGGCCCACGCAGGGCGCTGATATTTCGTGGAAAGTGCGGCGGGACCACCAGTCAACCGTGTGGTTTGATTCCCGAGGACCTGTATGTACAGGTGGGCGCCAGGTAATCAGGCCAAGACCTGAACAGAGCCAGCCCCCTCGGAATTGCTTAAGGCCACCAGAATGCTACCTGTCACAAGAAGGGCAGAACCCGCCACGCGCTTAAGTAGGGCGTCTGACGGGTTCGCACAAGGGGTTACGCATCAACAGTTTCGTGCATCGCTGTGCGCATCTTGCCGAAGTGTTCGTCCCAGCCGTTGTCCAGTGCCAAGATCAGGCCGAAGGCCTCGGCGGTTTGCGGCAGCCCTTCGTGCAGCAGGCTCAGTCGTGTCCCGCCCGCAATTGGGGTCAGCGTCCATTTGACTACGCTGACGGCGTCACCCATCGGTTTGACGGTGAAGGTATACTCCAGATATTCCGGCGCGCGCGCCTCGCGCACTTCCCCCCAGATCAGAAGATCGCCGCTGGTGGTCCCGTACATCTCAAGCTTTTGTCCCTTCGCCAATGTGCGCTGGGGTTTGTGAAACCATTCCGCCAGCCGTTCGGGCTCGGTCAAATAGGCCCATACGGTTTCCGGTTTGGCCCGCAGAAAGATCGTTTTTTGCAATACAGAATCGGTCATTTTTCTTCCCTTTCAACAGCTTCCTTGAGAGAATTGAGGCGATCATCCCAGAATTGGTCAAAGTAGCTGAGCCAATCCAGAACAGGGGCCATCCCAAGTGGTTCAAGTCGGTTAATACGTTCTCGACCGCGCACTTCGACCGAGATCAACCCACCATCAGACAGCACCGTCAGGTGTTTCTTGACCGCAGCGCGGGTCATGTCGAACCGGTCGGTCAACTGCCCGATCGTCATGTCCTGAACCGCGAGCAGTTGCACGATGCCTCTGCGGGTTGGGTCCGCAAGCGCGCGAAACGCGTTTTGAGTTTGGTTTTCCATAAGCACCCTCAAATGAGATACCATTAGGTATCACATTAATGCAGTACTATTAGGTATCATGTCAAGCTTGAAGGGGCGCTTTACATTTGTTCGCTAATTGTTCACATTTGCGAAATGGTTTTGGATTTGCAACCCGGACAGAAACTGGCGCGCGGTGTCGCACGGCACCTTGCGGCGCATGGCTTTGTTTCTGTTGAGGAATTTGTTCCGGCACGTGGCCTGCGTGTCGATGTGATGGGGTTGGGCCCTAAGGGTGAACTTTGGGTGATCGAATGCAAATCCAGCCGGGCCGATTATCAGTCAGATTCGAAATGGCAGGGCTATTTAGAGTGGTGTGACCGATTCTTCTGGGCTGTGGATACCGAGTTTCCGACCGACCTGTTGCCCGATGAAACAGGACTGATCATTGCCGATGCCTATGACGCCGAGATTGTGCGTATGGCGCCCGAAGACAAGCTTGCCCCTGCGCGACGCAAGAAGATGATCCAGAAGTTTGCAACAGATGCAGCGCGTCGTCTGCACGCACTGCGCGATCCACGATTGTAAGATCAGCCTTTCACCGCAAGGGCGGCCTGTATTGCGGCGCGGATCTCATCGGCGATTTCTTCGGCTTCTTCCGGTTCGAAATCCATCGGAATTTCCACGCCATCGGCTTCAATGAACAAGCGTACCATACCCTGATCGGTCGGACCGATTTGCAGATTTGCCTGAATGTCGCGTTCGGTGTTGATGCCCATCTGTGCCTCCGAGACTGAGCGTTCGTGCTAGCGTGCACGGGGTTGAGAATCAAGTCACCAATGTAGTCAGATAAGATATGGATGATGTCGTTCTCAGAGCTTTCCAGCCCGATGATGCCGCTTGGCTGGTTGAACAGCATGGTGTGCTCTATGCACGTGATGAGGGGTTCGATGACAGCTTCGCGCCTTTGGTGGCACGTATCCTTGACGGCTTCGTCACATCCCACGATCCCATCCGCGAAAAGGGGTGGATCGTAGAGCAAGCCGGGCAACGACTGGGCAGCATTTTTTGTGTAAGTGTCGATCAGCACACTGCTAAACTACGATTGTTTCTGCTTGTCCCCGAGGCACGTGGTAAAGGGGTGGGAAAACGGCTGCTAGAAACCTGTACAGACTTTGCTAGGGAGGCAGGATACCAGGAAATGGTTCTGTGGACCCATGAAAGCCACACGGCGGCATGTGCGCTTTATAGGGCGTTTGGCTGGGAATTAACGGGCAGCAAACCGGTGCTTTCCTTTGGCGTCGATCTTGTCGAGCAAAGCTGGAAATTTCGACTTTAATCCTCTTGCAATCCTGCGGCGCGTTCGGTACATCGCCCCTCACGAGTGCCGCCTTAGCTCAGTTGGTTAGAGCGCTGGATTGTGGATCCAGAGGTCCCCTGTTCAAGCCAGGGAGGCGGTACCATCTCCCAAAACTGATTATTTTAGTCTTCGTAGAGGCTTAGACGGCATTGCTTCGTGAACTTTGGATAATTTGGTTTTGGAACAAAAGGAGCTCAAGTGCATGATTTGCCCAAAGACTGCCCAAAAAAGTAAGCTTAACTCACAAAAAGGGCGCTGATCCGAGGTCAGAAAAGCTTGTTTTTCTAACTGTGTTTTGCGGCTCAGAAAGGATATCGGGTACGCACTATGGGGCACTTAGTGCGATGAAGTTCTAACTCGTTTTTTGTGCTGTATAGCTTTGCGAACAGTAATAGAAAGTAACCCGCGCTTCGAGGGTCAGGACCGACAAAGTGGTAGAGACCTCAATGGTGGCTCCTACCACACAGCGAACGTTCGTGAGATTTGAGCGATTGACTGAGGTGCGGACAATTCAGTCATTGGCGTTGCGCCTGCGAACGACCGGTCTCTCTGGCGAAGCGTATAGTACGCGAACGTCCGCTCTCGCTCATAAAAGAGTTGAAAGAAATCGATCTTCAATGGGGCTTGCAGACGATCGCGCCCGTCTGATTGCCCCCAGGGGTCGATGGAATTGCGGATGATCGAAATCTAGAAAGACGAGTTTGTCTTCAAGGTAGGAAGCTGTTGTTGCCCGAGGCATTGTTGTGATTAGGTCGGTGTCTCCGACGACCTCCAGTACCGACCGGATAGAGTCTGTTTCGCAAATGATATGCATTGACGTGACCCCCGAAGCCATCATCGCAGCTTCCGTTTGTTGGCGAAGGAGACTTCCCCTGGAATGTACCAGCCAGACCTGAGCCTCCAGGTCTGATGGCATTACCTGCCTACGAGTGGTCAGCGGATGCCCGGACCTGCACATGATGCCGACGCGATCGTCGATGAGGGGTTCGAACTCCAAGCCGTCAGACGGTTCAGCCAAGGTCTGAGGTCCAAGGACAAGATCCACTTGGCCACGTTCCAGCATGGTGCGGAGTTCGTGGACCAGCCCTGTACGCATCTCAACGACGCAGTTTGGGTTTTGGCGGATAAATCGGGCCATGGCGCTGCTGAGAAAACGGCCTGCAACAATGGGCGGCGCCCCTATCCTGAGTTCTCCAACCGCACCTTGAGCCGATTGTTCCGCCAAGACGCTGGCCTGTTCTTCGGCAAGTCGGATGGCTTGTCCATTGCGGGACAACCGGAGGCCTAATGCATTTGGGATTGATTTTCGTCCGTTTCGATTAAACAGAGTTGCACCCAGTCTGCTCTCCAGGGCTTTCATATTCCGACTGAGGGCAGGCTGCGTCAGACCAAGCCGATCTGCCGCCGTTTGAAACGATCCGGCCTCGACGATGACCGAGAGTTGAGCGAGGTGTTTCGGATCTATTTTCATAGCAATTCTTTATGTGAAAGTTCATATGATTGATTATATCAGATGCAATCTCTCTGCTAGGGTCCGCATCAAAACCAAGGGAGGACTCCGTGATTAACTTCAGAAATATCGCCACCGCTGCTGCGATCCTGGCGACCGCAACGTTCGCACCCGCTGTGGCGAAAGCGCAAATCTACAAGGGCGAAACAGCCGGGGTTGGCGATCCGGTCCATACGATGTTCGTGACCTTCGCCAACCAGGCAGGCAAAGCAGGGGTTGAGATCCAGGTCAACGCCGGCCAGACACTCACCAAGTCGATGTTGAAGGGCGGTCGGCAGGAGATCGACTTCTTTTCGACTGTGCCGTCGCTGGTCAACCTGATGAAAGGCCAGAAACGGATGTACGAAAGCGTTGGCGACGCCCCGGAGGCCGCTGGCCAACTTCGTTCGATCCTTGGTTTCAAGGCCGGTGCGTATCATCCAGTGACGCTGGCGGGTTCAGGCATCGAGACCTGGGAAGACCTGAAAGGAAAGACCATTTTCACTGGCCCACCTGCCGGATCAGCTTCCGCCACGTCCGAAGCATTAATCAAGATTATCACCGGTTATGAGGCTGGCACGGATTACGAGGCTGTCCGCCTTAGCTGGGGCGAGGGTTACGCAGCACTTGCCGACAAGAAAATCGACATGATGGTTCGCCCGGCAGAAATCGGATCATCGAAGGTCGAACAGTTTGGACTGTCTGGCGAATTCCGTGTCCTTTCGATCCCAGAAGAGGTCGTTGGCTCTGAGGCCATGCAAGCGCTATTCGGGCGTCCGGGTCGGGGAATGCTTCAATTTGATGGTGGCGTCTACAAGGGTCAGTTGACCGAGGGGGAAATAACCGCTCTTGGATTTACCCAGTTCGTGGGCACCCACGCCGGCGTCGAGGAAGATGTCGTTTACAACGCGACCAAGGCGTTCTGGGAGAACCTCGACGAGGTCCATGCGACCGCCTTCTTTTTGAAAGAGGTCACGCCGGAAACTGCATTTACTTCTGTGAATGTGCCCCTGCACCCAGGTGCGATCAAGTACTACGAAGAAGCCGGAATCTCGATTCCGGACGCTCTTCGTCCGTAATTTGATCATCGGGAGGCCGCGTGGCTGGCCTTCCCGCTCCCCTAAACTTCAATCGGGACCAATGTGATGACCGCAGAGGAAAAATCGTCCGGCGGAATTGGCAAGCTGTACCAGCTAGTGTCCGCTCTTGCCTGTTTTTTGCTCGGCGCCATCGCCCTCTACAGCTCTGGTGTCGCCCTCGTTGAGCCCAAGTTTCACCGGGCTGCTGGTTTTGCTTTGGCACTGGTCGTCGGCATCACAGCGTCCCGCAGTCGCCGGGAGGCGATTGGTAGGGTTTCCGGTCCGAAAGCCACATTCCATCTGGTTCTGGATTTCGTGATGCTTGTCGCCGGGTTGTGGGCGATCTGGTCATTCTACTCTGTCCAGACCCAGATGGAGACGGCTCTGTACGACGTGACCCTGGCGGACGCCTGGCCTGCGATCGCCGGGCTGATCGTCTTTCTTGAGCTTTGCCGGAGGCTCTGGGGATGGGGGCTCTTCGCCGTGGGAGCCTTTGGCGTTCTCTATCTGCTCTTCGGTCAGGATCTGCCGGGTATCATGGCGCACACAGGCTTCTCTCTGAAAGAGGTTGCCGAGGCGCTTTGGTACAACACCAACAAGGGTGTTTTCGGGTCGATAACCAATATCGTCCTATCGACAGTTTTCATCTTCATCATCTTCGGGGTTTTGCTGGAAGGCACCGGGGCCGGTGACACACTTCTTAAGTTCGCGTTTCTGGCCACTCGTCGAACCCGTGGCGGTCCGGCCCATGCGGCGATACTGGCCTCCTCCATGTTCGGCACTATGTCCGGCTCGACTGTGGCCAACATCGTCGGCACCGGGACTTTCACCATTCCGATGATCAAGAAACGGGGGTTTTCCCCGACCTTCGCCGCAGGGATTGAGGCGACCGCGTCTTCCGGCGGGCAGATCATGCCGCCAATCATGGGGGCAGCAGCCCTCGTTATGGCTGACCTGACGGGCGTCGGATACCTCAACATCATTGTCGCGGCCCTTTTCCCTGCGCTGTTCTACTACTTCAGCCTGTTTGCCGCAGTGACTGTGGAGGCCCGTCGCCAGGGGATCGAAGTTCAGGTGATGTCAGTGGATGACCAGATCACCAAAGTTGATCTCATCAACTCCGTTCTGTTCCTGGGGCCCATACTGACAATCATCGGATCGCTGGTCGCCGGATTCTCGACCTCGGCAGCGGGGTTCTATGCTGTTGTCGTCCTGCTGGTCTTGTCGGTCATAAATCCGACAGTTCGGTCTGACCCGCTTCGCATCTGGCGTTCCTTTCTCAAAGGGTCTCAGTCGGGAGCAACTCTTCTGATCGCCATCGCTGCCATCGGTATCTTAGTCGGTTCACTGGACTCCACAGGGTTAGGATTGAAACTGGCGAACGTGATCGCGACAGTTCGTGGAGAGAGCTTATTTTCGGCCCTGTTGGTTGCTATGGTCGGGGCTCTGGTCCTCGGCATGGGTATGCCGACGCTGCCCGCATACCTTATCATCATCCTGGTTATGGGTCCGGCCATCCAGCAACTCGGCGTCTCGATGCTGACAGCCCATATGTTCGTCTTCTACTACGGTGTGGCCTCTTCATTGACCCCGCCCGTCGCTATCGCGGCCTATGCTGCTGCCCCGATAGCGCAGGCGAACCCCTTGATGACAGCTTTCATGTCGTTCCGGCTCGGAATGGCGAAGTTCATCATTCCATTCGTCTTCGCCTTCTATCCCACGATCCTGATCATCGAAGACTTCAGTCTGTTGCCATTCCTCTGGATCGTCGCCCGGACTTGTTTCTGCATCTGGCTGTTTTCGTCGGCATTATCGGCCTACGACCGCCGCAAACTCAGTATCCCCGAAATCGTTGCACGGTTTGTCGTGGCCTTCACAATGCTTGCCCCCGATCCTGTCGTGCACATTCCCGCCATTCTCGCCGGGTTCTCTCTGATCGCATGGGATGTACGGGCGGCCGGAAAACTGCCTCAGAAAGCGGAGGCCAGCTCATGACCAAACGTCCGAACTTCCTTTTTATCATCACAGACCAACACCGCGCCGATCATCTGGGCTGCGGCGGCAACCCGGTCGTCCGAACGCCAAACATCGATGGGATCGCTGCCAAGGGCACGATGTGGGATCGCTTCTATGTCGCTAATCCGATCTGCATGCCAAACCGCGCCTCGATCATGACCGGAAGGATGTGCTCCGCTCACGGTGCGCGGCACAACGGCATCCCGCTGTCAAAGGATCACACGACTTTTGTGGAACTCTTGCGCGATGCCGGTTACCGCACAGCTTTGATCGGCAAATCTCACCTGCAAAGCTTCACCGGCCTGACCGCGACAAATAAGTATGAACCAGCGGCGGACCTTCACACTCCCAGCTCACATTTACGCGATGCCATCAAGAACAATCGCCATACACCAGACTACGACCTGGAAGTCGTGCCCAAATGGGACCGACCGCTTGCGGACCGTATCGACGGGGACTTCTATGGCTTCGAGCACGTAGAAGTGGCGGCTGACCACGCCGATCAGGCATCCGGTGATTACCTGTTGTGGGCACGGAAACAGCAGAAGGACTTCGATCAATTGGTGGGTCCGGAGAACGCATTGCCGGACAACCGCATTAATGCCCCTCAGGCGTGGCGTACCGCGGTCCCGGAGGAACTCTACTCGACAAGCTGGGTAGCAGACCGAAGCGAAGCCTGGCTGACTGAGCGGGCGAAGGAGGATACGCCGTTCTTCATGCAAATGTCCTTCCCTGACCCGCACCATCCCTTTACACCGCCGGGCCGCTATTGGGACCTGTACGACCCGGCAGATATCGAGCTTCCGGCGACCTTCGGAAAAGGTGATCTGCGGCCGATCCGTGCGATGCGAGAAGCTTTGGAAATAGGGGCCGATCCCCGCGACAACCAAAGCCCTTTTGCTGTCACCGAAGATGAGGCCCGATCCATCATTGCCCTGACCTACGGTATGATCACCATGATCGACGACGCCGTTGGAAGGGTGCTGAAACAGCTTAGTGACCTTGGCTTGGCAGAGAACACGGTGGTGATCTTCACCTCTGATCACGGTGATTACATGGGTGATCATGGGTTGATGCTGAAGCTGCTGCTTCACTATCAGGGCATCGTTCGGGTTCCTTTCATCTGGTATGATCCGGCCGCGCCGGCGCAGCAAAAAGTCGTTTCCGACCTCGCGTCTTCGATAGACATCGCCCCCACGGTATTGGCGCGTGCTGGCATACAGCCCTATAACGGAATTCAGGGTCGTGATCTGCATTCTTCTCAGTCGCCAGAAGCGGTGATTGTGGAAGAAGACAGTCAACGCCTTATGACCGGTTTCGACCGACCGCAGCGTGTCCGTACAGTCATCACAGATCGCTATCGAATGTCTCTGCGGGAGGGCGAGGATTGGAACGAGCTCTACGATTTGGCAGCTGATCCGGGCGAAACCGAAAATCTTTATGATCAGCCCTCGGCGCAGGATGCACGTCGGGCTCTCACGGAAGTAATGCTTCGAAGAATGATATCGCTTCAGGATAGATCTCCGCTGCCAGCCTATCGCGCCTGACTGCTGGGTTGCGAGACAGCCCAGTCTAACTTAGAGCGGACATTCGCCGCAGAACGTTGGGAACCCAAATTCGCTAAAATAAGCTGACTGTATTGCTCGTTCTGAGTGTCCGCTCCGGGCTCGGAGCGGTGATCTGAGTCGTTCTATCGGATGACCGCGAAGGAGTGGATAGAGTACATTGCTTGGTAACTTCCATTAACGGCTACCAAGTGACTCGGCCACAACAGCAGAATTGCCCATGTCGCATCGCGCTCGGCGTTGTTGACGGCGATGGCAACAATCCTGCATCACCGACGTTGCAGGATAACAGCAGTCCACAAGGCGATGTTCAAGCTTTCAGGAGCCTATTGATAATGAGCCAGCTTGCTCAAACAATTAGGTTTTGTGCGACAATCTTCGTGACCTCATCCAAGGTCTGCTGATCGCCGGGAATTAGGTGACCATAGTGGTCGAGCGTGAAGGCTACAGAACTATGACCGGCTAGTACCGAGGCCTCTTTAATTCGTCCTGCCCTGACCAGCACCGAAACAAAGAAATGCCGCAAGCCGTGGAGACCATGATCCGTTATTGGCGGTTTGAGTTGTTGCCTGCGTTGATCATTTACGCGCTTTAGCAATGGTTTCCAGAACTTGTTTTTTACGTTGTTGTAGTCCAATGGCTGACCTGTTCTGGTTGGAAACACCCAACCCTCATTAGTTGCGGGGCAGGCAAGTCGCCATTCGGCGAGTGCTGGGCGAACAGATTGTGGAATAGGAATTGTGCGCCGGGCGTTTCTTGTTTTTGTCTTACCGACTCGTTCTTTCAGTGATTTGTTTTTGCGTACACGATCGACTTTTCGTTTTACAGTAACCGCCGAGAAGCCCACACCGAAATCACTCCATTGCAATCCAAGGCATTCTGAAATTCTACCGCCGGTCATCCGAAGAATGAGAAATAGCGGATAGTACCTGCGATAGGTTCGCGCGATACGGATGTCATCGGACCTGTAAAGACTACGGGCCATTTCATCTAGATCCGCAATCTCTTGGTCGGAGGGGATGCGAATAGTTTTCATGTCTTCTTGCTCGCTCCAGTCTAATTTTATTTTCACTCCCTGAGCAGGGTTTGAGAACACGGCATCGAGTAATACCGCATATCCTAGGATAGCTTTCGCAAGGTTTAGAGCGTGCTTGGCGGTGCTGCGGCTCGGACAGTTAGCAATCAAGTAGTTTCGAAATTCCCGCATTCTTGCTTTGTCTATGTCGCAAAGTGAAATCGGGCCAAGTTGTGGGTTGATCCAGCAGCGAAGATAAGACTCGTACCCGTCGATTGTCGACGACCCCAAGGCTGTATCGCCATCGCGGCCCACAGAACTGTTACTAATGTATTTCGCTGCGAATTTTTCAAAAGTGGTGTAGCCGTGTGCGATTGCCTTGTCGCGCAGTTCTGTTGCCAATCGCTCCTTAGCCAACTGTTTTGCTGCCCGCGCGGATTTGGCCGTGACCCGCGTCCTCTTGCCACTAGGCGTGTAGTAGGCCTGCACCCAATAACTGTTTCCATTTACGATTTCGATCCGCGGGTCACCGGAAAGGCGAGCTTTCATTTTGGACAACTCTTCACCTCAAACATGGACAATGAATAAAGCCAACTACCAAAATATCTCTGAGTCAATGTCCGTAAATATTTGTCTTTAAACAGAAAAATTTACATTTTTGTCATTTATTGTGACCAAGTCTTTGAGCGATCTCCATTTAAAACAACAATGACAAAAGTACTTACAAAATCTACTGCCCAAATTGCTGCCCAAAGTTTTTTTCCGAATCATTTAGTGATTTGAAATACAGAAGACTCCCTCGAAGTTCGGGGTCTCTTGTGGATCCAAAGGTCCCCTGTTCAAGCCAGGGAGGCGGTACCATTTCTCTTAAAAATGGTTTGTTTTTCGCAAGACTGCACGCGTTGAGCCGTTGGTTTGATTTTGACCGTGAGGCGACAGGCGCGCTGTGTCTCAGCGCGCCAGATTCAGCCGAAAGCGCATCTTGGTCTGTCTGGCGGCTGGAAGGTGCCGGTTCAGGCGCTTGTTGATCATGCCAAATCCCCAGACGATCACCAATGTCAGCAGGATGAAGTAGAACGCCAGAATCGGATAGGGAACGAATGGGTTGAACGTTTTGTCGGCAAAGTAGCTGGCGTAATACAACGCGTCTCCGCGTTGTTGCCAGGCTGGGAAAGCCGAGAAGAAGACCAGTGTGGTGGCGTGGAACAGAAAGATCGCCTCGTTCGTGTACGCCGGCCATGCCAGTCGTAACATCGTCGGCCAGACGATCCGGCGGAAGCGGGCCCAGCCAGACATGCCGTAGGCATCCGCAGCCTCGATATCACCTTTGGGGATCGAGCGCAGTGCGCCATAGAAGATCTCGCCTGAATAGGCGGCGGTGTTCAGGAACAGCACGATCAGCGCGCCCAGCCAGGCCGAGGTGAACGCGTCAAACATCGGGTAGGATTTCTTCAGCGACAGGAAGAAGAAGTAGGCAAAGAAGAACTGGATAAACAAGGGCGAGCCGCGAAACAGGAAAATGAACCACTCCGAGGGCTTGCGCAGCCATTTGTTCTGCGATGCTTTGCCAACCGCCAGGGCGGTGGCAAAAAGGAACCCGGTCGCCAGTGCCATGATACCGAAATACACGTTCCAGATCATGCCCGACCCGATCAGAGTGAACTGTTCGCACAAGGTGAAGTCGTTCTTGGGAAGCAGGCGTTCGCCAATACCAAGAGAACGGAGGCCATAGTCATGAATGGTCTGCAAGCAGCTCATGCCGTGGTCTCCTTGCGCAGAAGTTCACCGCCCGAGGTGGCTTGTCCATGCGACAGCTTACGCATCAGTTTTTCCAATCCGATCTCGGACACGCGGGTCATGCCAAGATAGAAGACAAGCAGGAACAGGAAGTACCACATGCGCCAGTCTCCGTGCGGGTATTGGGTAAACTTGGACGTCTTGGTGCCGCCCAGTTCGCGCGCCCAGTAGACGATGTCTTCGATGCCCAGCAGGAACAGCAGCGGCGTGGCTTTGATAAGCACCATCCAAAGGTTCGACAAACCGGGCAGGGCGTAGACCCACATCTGGGGCACAAGGATTCGCCAGAATGTCTGGCGACGGGACATGCCATAGGCTTCGGCGGTTTCAAGCTGTGCGTGCGGAACAGCCCGCATCCCTCCAAACAAGACGTTGGCGGCAAAGGCCCCGAAAACGATTGAGAAGGTGATGATGGCCAGAAAGAACCCATAGGTTTCATGCACCCATTCCGGGGCAGTACCCAAGGGCAGTTTGGCCGCCTGACAGACGATGAAGTCATTTCCCTGACGGATCGGGTCGGTCCATTCCGGGCACAGGATTTTATGCCGCGTCCATTCGAATGCCTGATCCAAGGCAATGACAAAAAACAAGAAGAAAGCGATGTCCGGAACACCACGCACAATGGCGATGTATCCTTTGCCCAGCCAGCTCAGCGGCGGAAAATGCGACCGGGCTGCCATTGCCCCCATAAATCCAAACGCCAAAGCAACAGGCGCGGTCACGGCCAGCAATCCCAACACCTTGAGAAATGACAGGTAGAAGGAAAAGTGAACACCGTTGGTCAGGTAACAAGAGAACCAACGGAGTGTTCCGAGCGTGTCAGGATCAGCGCAGTAGGAAAACATGTAGCGTCTTTCGAACGTCGTGCCCGCTTAGCTGCCGGGCGAGGTTCGGCGCAACAGGCGCGCCGAACCGCTGTTTGATGCGGTTTAGTTTGTAACGACTGAACCGTCAGCGTTGTAGGTCGGAACGCCTTCGCCAAACCATTTGCCGATTAGCTCGTTCAGTGTGCCATCCGCTTTCATCGAAGTGATCGCTTCGTCGAACTTGCCACGCAGTTCGCTATCCGATTCACGGATGCCCAGGCCGATACCACCGCCCAGCGGGACATCATCGCCTACGAAAATCAGCTCACCGCCCGATTCGTCGACGATCGGCACCAGAAAGTCTTTGTCAGCAAAGACGGCATCGGCTTCGCCATTGCGAACGGCTGCGATGGTTTCTTCCGGGGTTGCGAACTCGACCAGGGTTGCACCCGATTCAGCCACGTGACCGGCCTGAATGGTCGCGGTTTGCGCCGCAACGATACCGCTGGCGACATCAACGCCTTCCGCTGCGCCTACATAGGCCGAAGCCGCAGGCGGGAAGTAGTTCTGAGTAAAGTCGATGACTTCGTCACGCTCGTCGGTGATCGACATGCCCGCGATTATGGTGTCGTAGTTGCCTGAGACCAGGTTCGGGATGATCGAATCCCAGTCGTTCTTGACCCATTCGCATTCCAGGTTTGCGCGCTTGCACAGCTCGTCGCCGACCTCACGCTCGAATCCGTCAATCTCACCAGCATCGTTGATGAAGTTGTACGGAGGGTAGGCGCCCTCGGTGCCCATGCGGACCGTGTCGGCCATGGCGATACCGGCGGTCAACGCCAGTGCTGCGGTGGACAAAATCAGGTTTTTCATTGGTTACTCCCCAGTTTGGTTCTGTTTTGATTTTAAGCCGCCTGAGTGGCGGAGAGAAAGCCCCGAAGCCGTTCGGATTCGGGTGACGTAAAGATATCTTCGGGTGTGCCTTCTTCTTCGATCAAGCCCTGATGCAGGAAGACGACGTGGCTTGATATGTCGGCAGCCATTTTCATGTCATGAGTCACGATGATCATGGTGCGCCCTTCGGCGGCCAGATCTTTGATCACCTTGATGACCTCTTGTTCAAGCTCGGGGTCCAGCGCCGAGGTTGGTTCGTCGAACAGCAGCGCCTCAGGCTCCATACACAAGCCGCGCGCAATGGCGGCACGCTGCTGCTGACCGCCGGACAATTGGGCGGGGTAGACGTCGCATTTGTCGCCGATGCCGACCTTCTCCAGATACGCGCGTGCGCTGTCTTCGACCTCGGCCCTATCGCGGCCCAGGACGGTTACGGGGGCTTCCATAACGTTCTGGAGGATGGTCAAATGCGCCCAGAGATTAAACTGCTGAAACACCATCGACAGATTGGTGCGAATGCGCAAAACCTGTTTGGAATCCGCCGGGCGGCGTCCGTGATGGGTTCCAGTCCACTGGACCGGTTCGCCCTTGAACAGAATCTCACCCTGCTGGCTGTCTTCCAGCAGATTGCAGCACCGCAGCAATGTCGATTTTCCCGACCCTGATGAACCGATCAGCGAAACCACGTCGCCGCGATGAGCTGTGATATCCACCCCCTTCAACACCTCGAGATGACCGAAGCTTTTGTGAAGGTCTTTGATTTCGATGACGGGAGCGGTTTCTGTCACGGGCAATCCAGTGGTTGGTGGTGTTGGTGCGGTACTAGGGCTGAAAAAAAAGGTCAATGCAATGCGCAAAAGACAGAATCAAGACCTCAAACGCTCAAAATGACCAAATGCGTTCGACAATTTGATCAACTGACTGAATGTAAAGCTTTTGGGGTAGGCGGGTTGGGAACAGACAGGTAATCGGCAGGTGGGATATCGATCAGTCCTCTGAGATGCAGCTGTTGCCGATCTCCTTCCTCCAGCCCGTCGATAGCCGCACGCACCGCGCGTGCAATCCGGGCGGCATCCTGCCCCTGTGCGGTAATGTAAGGCAGCGCTGGGGTCGGCGAGGTGCCTGTCAGACCTTTCAGGTGTTCACCCAGATCAGTGTGTTCTTGCAGCAGGTGCCATGTCAGCGCATCCAGCGCGGCATAATCAGCGTTCCCTATGGCCACAGCCTGTGCTGACAGGGCGTGCCCACCCGTTTCCATCAAGATCGCAGGACGCAGGTTCATCAGTTTCATATGCGCTATAGGGGCTGCCCAACCGGACTGAGACAGCGCCTCGTTATATGCAAAGGTACCGTCCGCCAGATCTTTCAGGTCACGTGTATCATCTCTGCGTGTGACGAAGACCGAGTTATAGTATCCGGCCGGGCAATCGGGCAGGTCGTAATCCGGCGTTCCCACCAATTGGACCTGACCATGCAACCGGGTTCGGTAGGGCATCCCGCATGTCTGCGCCAGAATCAGACCCGGGTCCTGCCATACGTCCCACATATTATGATCGCGGGTCAGTCGATCTGGACCAAAGCTCAGATCATCGCGTATCAGGTTCCAGAAACGATCATGAGCTGCTTGAAGCGCAGGCATGTCATACATGCCCAGCATCGCAATCACGACTTTGCAGCCCTTTGACGCGCCAAGGCCGAATCCACGTCACTCACGCCCAACAGGCTGACCACAAGGCGCAGCAATGAATCCTCTTCGCCTGTGCGATGACCGTCAGCCAATGCCACGGACCACAACGCCTGTACCACGGCCAGCCGATCCTCGTACGCGACGGCTTCCTTGATGGCGCGGGTAAAGCGAACCGTGTCTGGGGCTTCGGCCTCCAGATCTTCGGCGCGGGCGCGCAATGCGGCGCTTTCGAATGGGGACAACCCATATCGTTCTGCCGAGATACGGTCGATGCGCGCCATCTCGGTATCAGAGTAGTCATTGTCGGAACGTGCCAAACGTACCAATAGGGCCGTCAATGCAAGGCGGGCGTCATCTTCGACAAGCGGGGCGGGTTGAGGCTGCGTGAGCCTGGAAAGAAATTCACTGAACATGGGTTAGATATAGCGAGCGTCTAACTTACATCCAAGCGGCTTTGAACGCGTTCGCGTGCGGCTTGGCTGTCATTGAAGCTCAGCCCCATGGCAACGCGGGCTTCTTCGACGATCTTCATCTCGCCCTCATCCGTGCTGCCATCGGCCAGAACAACTTCCCATAATGCATCCAGCGCGGCCAGACGCTCTTTCAGGTCCGTTGTCTCCCGGATCAGCTTGCCAAAAGTGTCGGTATCGGGCGCCGCGGCATGAAGCTTTTCGCAGGTGGCCCGCACTTTGGCTGCCTCGATCGCGTTATGCTGATAAAGACGGGCCAGAATCTTATCGATCAGACTGATCTCTTCCAGTTTGTAATCCCGATCCGCCTGCGCCACACGCACCATAAGCGCGCCCAGGGCAAGCTCGGCGTCGGGATCTGGCAGGTGTTCATGTTGAGGCGGCCTGAGCGCCTGAAGAAACTTTTTCAACATAGGATCAGGTTATTCCATATTTTGTGGCTCGCCAAGCGAAGACTACCCGTCATAGCCCCGAATGATCACAAGATCGCCGATCAATACGGGTTTGGGCAGCACTCTGATGCACCGCACAGTTAGGTTCAGCCAAAAGGTGAAAAAACTGTCTTGAAGGCAATCCCAAGCCTGTTGGGGCGATTAGCCCCGGTATTGCAGGGCGGTTTGTGCCTGCTCAGTCAGCCATTTGATCATCTGCCGGTAAGGGACAGGCCCATAACTGATGCGCGCTACGCCCAGTTCAGCCAGCTTGGAAGAATCAGGCGTCCCAGGGAGGGCGATGATGTTCACGGGCAGGTCGGTTGTTGTGCACAAACGACCAATAAGGGATTCGCCTTTCAGGCCGGGAGCAAAAAAACCACTGGCTCCGGCCGCTTCATAGGCAGCAGCGCGGGCGATGGCGTCGTCCAGCATGGCCTCATCATGGGCCTCAGCGGAAGCTTTGAGAAAGAGATCCGTGCGTGCATTGACGTAAGCGGAGATGCCCGCGCTTTCGCACGCCTCACACATGGCTTCGACGCGCTTGGCCTGAACCGCCACATCGTAAAGCCCCGCACCTCCGATGATCTGATCTTCGAAGTTGAAGCCAACCACACCGCAATCCAGAGCGCGCTTCACATTTTCTGAGATCCCCTGCGCGTCTTCGGCATAAGCGCCTTCGAAATCCAGTGTAACCGGCAGATCGACCGCAGATACAATGCGGCGGGCGTTGTCCAAAGCGGCGTCAATCCGGATGTTTTGTCCGTCGCTGAACCCTTGAGCCATGGCAACCGGGGCGCTGCCGGTCGCAATCGCCTGTGCGCCAGCATCCCGCACTGCGCCCGCGCTGCCTGCGTCCCAGATGTTGAAAAGGATGACCGGATCGCCTTTTCTGTGAAGGCTGGTGAAGGTCTTCGCGTTCTGGATCTGGTTGTTCATCGGAACTCTCCTGTTGTCGTCTGGGCAACAGTTAGCCACTTGCAAGACAGGGGAATAGAGGTTTTTCGGCCCCACACGTCACTTTGAATAGACGACACAGGCTTTGCAGGCACGCTCCGTAGACCCTTAGCTGCCTGTGTCGTCTGATAGGTTGGTTCGATAACCGTCAGGCTTGGTCTGCCACACCGGAGACGAATTTTGCACTGAAGTTGGAATCGCCAAGACGTTTCAGCAGGCTCAGCTGAGTTTCCAACCACTCTTTGTGCCCTTCTTCTTCCAACAGGATGCGTTCGAAGAGGGTGCGTGAGCCGACATCTCCGGCCTCAGCGGCCTGTAGCGCGGCTTTGGTATAGAAATCGACGGCCTCGGTTTCGTCCTTCAGGTCGGCAGAGAACATCTCTTCCAGAGAACCTGCTGCTGCCGGGCTTTTTTGAAACTCAAGCTCGGGTACGCCGCCAAGGAACAGAATGCGCTCAATGAACGCGTCAGAGTGGCCCAATTCTTCCTGCATCTCGCCGCGCATTTTTTCGGCCAGAATATCCAGGCCCCAATCCTCCAGCACATGGGCGTGCAGCTGGTACTGATGCGCCGCCGTCAGCTCCATATGCAGCGCTTGTTGGAGGTTTGTGATCGTTGTTGCGTTGCTCATCGGAAATCTCCTGAATCTCTGAACTGCATCCAAACTGCGAAGCAGAAACTCCGCATCCTCATACAGTTAAGAGATCAGCCCCCACAAAACAACGCGGGGGCGACAGTCCGACACAGCGGGATATCAAACCAGACGCGAAGTGTCTTTTGCTGCGCGCACGAAGTCGCGGAACAGCGGGTGCGGATCAAACGGCTTGGACTTGAGTTCCGGGTGGTACTGAACGCCGATGAACCAGGGGTGATCCGACCATTCGACAATCTCCGGCAACCGGCCATCTGGCGACATGCCCGAGAAGTTCAGGCCTGCTTTCTCAAGCTGCTTACGGTACTTGATGTCCACCTCATAGCGGTGACGGTGGCGTTCTTCGATCTGGGTGTTGCCATAGACGTCAGCAACTTTCGACCCTTCGGCCAGTACCGCGTTGTAAGCGCCCAAACGCATGGTGCCGCCTTTGTCGTCGCCGACTTTGCGTTCAACCTTGTGATTGCCCTGTACCCATTCTTTCAGGTGGTAAACCACAGGTTCAAAACGCTTTTTACCGGCCTCGTGGTCGAATTCTTCCGAGCCTGCTTCTGTGATTCCCGCCGCATTCCGAGCGGCTTCGATCACGGCCATCTGCATACCCAGACAGATACCCAGATAAGGCACCTTGTGTTCGCGCGCATACTGAGCGGCCTTGATCTTGCCTTCGGTGCCACGCTCGCCAAACCCGCCGGGTACGAGAATGGCGTGGAAGCCTTCCAGATGCGGTGCGGTGTCTTCGGTGTCGAACACCTCAGCATCGACCCACTCGACTTTCACCTTCACCCGGTTGGCCATACCGCCATGGGTCAACGCCTCGGCAATCGATTTATAGGCGTCTTCGAGCTGTGTGTATTTGCCGACGATGGCGACCTTCACTTCGCCTTCTGCGTTGTGAATACGGTCGCTGACGTCTTCCCACTTGGCCAGGTCGGGTTTCGGGGCGGGGCTAATCTGGAACGCGTCCAGAACGGCCTGATCCAATCCTTCACGGTGATAGGCCAGCGGAGCGTCATAGATCGTGGAAAGGTCCTGCGCCGCGATCACGCTGTCGGGGCGGACGTTACAGAACAGGGCCAGCTTTTCGCGTTCCTTGGTCGGGATCGGACCCTCGGACCGGCACACCAGAATATCAGGGGCCAGACCAATCGAGCGCAACTCTTTCACCGAATGCTGAGTTGGTTTGGTTTTCAACTCGCCTGAAGCTTTGATGAATGGCAGCAGCGTCAGATGCATGAAAAGACATTGCCCGCGCGGTTTGTCCTGGCTGAACTGTCGGATGGCTTCAAAGAAGGGCAGGCCTTCGATGTCGCCGACGGTGCCGCCAATCTCACACAGCATGAAATCAACCTCATCCTCGCCAATGGCGATGAAGTCCTTGATCTCGTTGGTGACGTGCGGGATGACCTGAATGGTCTTGCCAAGGTAATCGCCACGGCGCTCTTTCTCGAGCACATTCGAGTAAATGCGCCCCGAACTGACCGAGTCGGTCTTGCGCGCGGCTACACCGGTGAAACGTTCATAGTGGCCAAGGTCCAGATCGGTTTCGGCCCCATCGTCGGTGACGAACACTTCGCCATGTTCAAACGGCGACATCGTGCCAGGATCGACGTTCAGATAGGGGTCCAGTTTGCGCAGGCGTACCGAGTATCCCCGCGCCTGCAACAGCGCACCCAAAGCCGCCGAAGCCAGTCCTTTGCCCAAGGACGAAACCACACCACCAGTGATGAAAATAAAACGCGCCATAGTTTTTCGGCTGCTCCCGTGAGACGTCAAAATCAGCTGCCCGGCGGTTCCGAAAAACCGCTGCACCACGGGACTTCACATATAAAGGATTCGCGCCAATAGCGCAAGAGAACCGCAAGATGCTGTTGCAGTTCTCTTTCTTGTTTCTAGGTTTTGTGGATCAGTCCGCCTGCGGGATCAGTGGCGCGTTGTCGCCCTGTGCCGGCGGCAGAAGGTCATCTGCCGACGGAATCGCCGGAGTGCTTTCTTCGGTCGAAGCCGGCGCCTGACCACCCAGACGATCAATCACCGAGCTGCCCGAGGACTTCTGAGCGGCCAGAATGGTCAGCGTGACTGAAGTCACGATGAAGCACGCAGCCAAAATCCATGTCACCTTGCCCAAAGCGGTTGCCGCTGCACGGCCTGTCATGGCGCCACCGCCGCCACCGCCCATACCAAGGCCACCGCCTTCGGACCGCTGCATCAGAACAACGGCAATCAGGCCCAAGGCCAACAGAAGGTGGATGATGAGAACGACGTTTTCCATGGTGGTCCTGTACAGCGTGACGTGTATCGCGAGGTACTTATGCAAGTTTGCCAGCGGGGGCAAGTCAGGAGTTCGCATCACGACGCGTGATACATCTTATCACGGTAAAGGGACTGGACAGAACGCCGTAGCGTAACGCAGGCTGCGGCCCATGCCACATGACGATCACGACCACCCGCACGCTTTACTGCCGCCGGAACCTGCTTTGCGAGTAAAGGCACTGGAAACGATTCTGACCCGCAAAGGGCTGATCGACCCGGCGGCACTGGATGAAATCATTGACACTTATCAGAACAGGATTGGCCCACAGAACGGTGCGCGCGTCGTTGCCAAAGCGTGGAGCGACCCGGCTTTCAAGGCGGCCTTGCTGGAAAACGCCACGCCTGTGGTGGCTGATCTTGGCTATTATGGTCGGCAGGGTGAACATATGGTTGTTGTCGAGAACACGCCAGCCCAGCACAACATGGTCGTCTGCACCTTGTGCAGCTGCTACCCGTGGCCGTTGTTGGGTATCCCGCCCGGCTGGTACAAGTCGGACGCCTATCGTGCCCGAGCCGTGCGTGAACCGCGCAAAGTGCTGGCCGAGTTTGGCGTCACCTTGGCTGAGGGCACGTCAGTGCGGGTCTGGGATTCGACCGCCGAGATTCGCTACCTCGTTCTGCCGATGCGTCCCGAAGGCACAGATGGGATGAGTGAAGACGAGCTTGCCGTACTGGTGACACGCGACAGCATGATCGGCACCGGCCTTCCCAAGGTGCCCTCATGACGCGCGTTCATGACATGGGGGGGCGTTTTGGGGATGGGCCGATAAACCCTGAAGCAGAAGACGCGCCGGTTTTTGCCGAGGAGTGGCACGCTCGAGCCTTGGCAGTGACACTCGCGTCCGGGTTTCTGGGGCAGTGGAACATCGATGTTTCCCGCCATGCGCGCGAACGGCTGTCACCCAAGGATTACACGCGGTTTTCGTATTATGAGAAATGGATGTCGGGACTGGCCGATTTGTTGGTCGAGAACGGAGTATTGACCCTTGAAGATCTGCGTGGTGGTGGAGAGAACGAACCTCACCCGCTGGCTGATAAAATGCTGAAAGCGGAAGCTGTGTCCGCGGCATTGGCGAAAGGTGGTCCTGCAGACAGGCCCTCAAACATCGCGGTGCGCTATTCTGTCGGGCAAGAAGTTGTCACGACTCGGCGTGCAGCGAATCGCCTTGTAGATGGCGGTCATACGCGCCTGCCGATCTATGCATCTGGCGCCAAGGGGCGCATCTTACGCCTGCACGGAACCCATGTTCTGCCCGATTCCAATGCGCATGGTTTGGGCGAAGCGCCTGAACCGATCTTTGCGGTGGTTTTCCCGGCGTCGGAACTTTGGGCCAGCCCTGAACACCCTGATGACGAAGTGGTGCTGGATCTGTGGCAAAGCTATCTGGAGCCGGCATGAGCGATTGCATCACCCACAGCGCGCCAGAGCCTGTCTTCGCTGAACCCTGGCACGCGCAGGTCTTTGCCGTCACAGTTGCGCTGAACGAGGCAGGGCGGTTTGACTGGCCAGACTGGGCAGCACGTTTTTCGGACACACTTAAACGCAATGGCCTTGATCGGGAACTGGATGGTGGCGACGACTATTTCCATGCTTGGCTGGAAACGCTTGAGTGTTTGCTGGCCGATCAGGGCACCGCTCTACCTCAGGATGTGAAAGACCTGCATCAGGCGTGGGAAGAGGCTTATCTGACGACACCCCACGGGCAACCGGTGCATTTGCGTTAATGTCGGGAAGGGGGCTCTGCCCCCGCCGCCCATTCGGGCGACTCCCCCGGGATATTTCCAGCCAGATGAAGCAAGGGATCCTTTCTTCATCTGGCTTCAAATATCCCCGCCGGAGGCATCGCGCGTTCGCGCGATTTTCATCTGCGGCGAAATATCGGTTTCCCTGCCGTTTGCGCACCGCTATACGAGCCGGGTTTGGTAATTCAGCACAAAAGGACCGGATATGGCCAACGTGGTTGTTGTCGGCGCCCAGTGGGGTGACGAAGGAAAAGGCAAGATCGTCGACTGGCTCAGCGAACGGGCGGACGTGATCGCGCGTTTTCAGGGCGGGCATAATGCCGGTCACACGCTGGTCATTGACGGGGAAGTCTACAAACTGAACGCGTTACCTTCGGGTGTCGTGCGCGGCGGCAAGCTGAGCGTCATCGGCAACGGTGTTGTGCTGGACCCCTGGCATCTGGTCGGGGAAATCGCTTCGATCCGTGAGCAGGGTGTCGAGATCAGTCCGGAAACACTGATGATCGCTGAAAACACACCGCTGATTCTGCCCATTCATGGTGAGCTGGACCGCGCCCGTGAAGAAGCCGCGAGCAAAGGCACCAAAATCGGAACCACTGGTCGCGGTATTGGGCCGGCTTACGAGGACAAGGTTGGCCGTCGGTCCGTTCGTGTTGCTGATCTGGCTGACGAAGCGACGCTTGAGGCACGTGTCGACCGCGCGTTGCAGCACCATGATCCGCTGCGCAAGGGGTTGGGGATTGAACCAGTTGACCGCGATGGGCTGATCGCTCAGTTGAAAGAGATCGCGCAGCAGATTCTGCCGTTCGCGGCACCCGTCTGGAAAGTGTTGAACGAAAAACGCAAAGCCGGCAAACGTATCCTGTTTGAAGGCGCGCAAGGTGCATTGCTGGACATCGACTTCGGAACTTATCCGTTTGTGACATCTTCGAACGTGATAGCCGGGCAGGCGGCGACAGGTGTGGGTATTGGACCGGGATCTGTGGATTTCGTGTTGGGCATCGTAAAAGCCTATACCACTCGTGTGGGTGAGGGGCCGTTCCCGACCGAGCTGGACGATGATGATGGTCTGCGCCTCGGAACCCGTGGGCATGAGTTCGGCACTGTCACTGGCCGCAAACGTCGCTGTGGCTGGTTCGATGCGTGTCTGGTGCGGCAAACCTGCGCGACCAGCGGTGTAAACGGCATCTCGTTGACCAAACTCGATGTTCTGGACGGCTTTGAAACGCTGAAAATCTGCACAGGGTATGAACTGGACGGCGAACGTTTGGATTATCTGCCCACGGCAGCTGACCAGCAGGCGCGCTGTACCCCGACCTACGAAGAAATGCCTGGTTGGAGCGAATCGACCGAAGGCGCGCGCAGTTGGGCCGATCTGCCTGCCAACGCGATCAAGTATGTGCGACGGGTCGAAGAACTGATCGAATGCCCCGTGGCGCTTCTGTCCACTAGCCCGGAGCGGGACGACACCATTCTGGTGACCGACCCCTTTGCTGACTGATGACCGAGGAAAACAAACCAGGTCTAAGCTATAAGGCGCGCCGCCGGTGGTCGCTGGTGATCCTTGTTGTTGGACTGCCACTTTATATTGTGGCGGTGGTGACAGTTGTGAACTGGCTGGAGCGCCCCCCGATCTGGGTGGAGCTTCTGGTCTATATCGTTCTTGGCATTCTTTGGGCTCTGCCGTTCAAGTTCGTGTTTCGCGGCGTCGGGAAAGAAGACCCGGATCAGTCCTGAGCCTGTTGTGAAGTTTACACATGGTTTGGCCAGCTTAGCACTGCGCGCGTAAACGCGCGGTACTCGCTTGTGATTTCTTTCGCCATGCTGAAGGGGGTCGGCCATGGGGTGGTCAGAGTAGCCTCAACCTGACCTGGCACAAGTGCTAGCTCTGCATTGTGTTTCTCGGCCAGGCGTCGCATTTTTTGATTGGTTGCAAGGCATAGCATGTGAACTTCTCTGACCCCTCTGTTTTGAGCTACCGTAATGAGGCGTGACAACAAAGCATCCCCAATCCCCTGATCCTGCCAAACTTTTTCGACAGTAAAGGCGGCTTCCGCGGCGTGGTGTTTATGATCAGGTATCAAACGCAACTCTCCTACACCACGCAGGCAAGAATCCGGAAAGGCTCCGAATATCAATGCTGCGTTCGCAAACATGTTGGAAATGTAGTGTCGCAATCCCTCAGGCTGAACAGGTGTACCAAAGCGTGACAACAAAACATCTTCATCCAAGCTGTTGAAATGGTTTGTAACTAAGGCTTGGTCGTATTTTCGAAGTCGGCGAATTATGACGTCTTGCATAGCGTTTCCTCTGTCTGAAACGGGCATGATGACGAGATTTCTGCCGTAAGAGTATATCACAATTCTGCACTGCAGCATAAATTGTTGGTTGACGCTGCCTAAAAAGTTTTTCCAACTCGCATTTCCGTGGGAGCGACAAAAAAGGGCCGGGGTTTACCCGGCCCTGCTTGTCTGTTGGCGCGTCACTTAACCAACTGCGCGCTCATCATCTGGACGGAAGCCGATCAGGTTGGATGCGGCGAACCGGCCACCGCCAGCTTTTTCGATTTTTCCATCGCGCAGCAGCTGACCGAATGAACGCAGGCTTTCTTCGCGATTGAACTCATCCTGTTTCAATGAGCGGACCTTGTTCATCAGCTGCGGACGAGAGAACTGTTCCTGGCCTTCGATGAAGGAAAGATAGGCAGCGGCTGCTTCCAGAAGGTCGGGCAGCGATTGTGCGCCCTGGTCCTGTGCAAACTGTGCAAAGCCGCCTTCTTCCGATCCGGTATCGTCCAAATCCGAGGTTACGCGGCGCGGCATAACCGGTCCGGTTGGTTGGCTTTGGTCGTCGACACGCTGCTCTGCCACCAGTTTAAGCGGGGCAGGTGCATCCGTTTCCGGGCGTGCACTTGTCACCTTCACCTCGGGGCGGCGGGGGCTGACTACGGATTCAAGGTCGCCGCGATATTCCTCATCCTTCGAGGACGCAGTGGCTTTGTCATCAAGTTCGGCTTCGGTCGCGGCAACGGCTGTGCGCAGGTGCGAATAGGTTTCCCGCGCATCGCTGCTGGACGGGTCGTCCATATGTTCGCCTGTTTTGGCCATCAGACGCAGAACGTCCTGATCGGGATCTGCATCGTCGGTCAGCCTCTGGCTGGAACGAACGGCAAAACTGTCTTCGATATCGGAAATCTCGCTCAGCAGGTTTTCTTCATCCTCAGCGGTCAACATGCCCTGCTTAAGATCTTCATCCGCGTCATCTGCGACCTCGTCCGCAGTTTCGATGGCCACATCTTCGACGTTAAGGATGTTCGGGACGTCTTCTTCGTCAAATTCGTCCTCAGTTTCCTGTTCCACGTCCGCAAGCAGTTCTTCGGCGGGAAGCTGCTCCATTTCCGAAGTGTCTTCCAGATCGTCAACTTGCACGTGCTCGGGGGTCAGAGGCACGGGCAAATCGTCGGTTTCGAACGTTAGGATTTCGTCGGCTTCGATGTCCTGTGCTTCAGTAGGGGCTTCGGCGGTCAGGTCATCTGTTTCTTCGGCTTCAGGTTCATCGACAACATATTCTTGCGGTTCTTCGGCCTTGGGTTCTTCGGGTTCAGCAAAGTCCTCAGCGTTGAGAGCGCCGGCTTCAAACGCTGCCGCGACAGCGTCAACAGGGGGCTGGGGGTTGGTCAGCAGCGAAGTATCCTCGTCTTCGGAATAGGCCGCGGGTGGGACGTCTGAATGAGAAACAACGGCCCGAATGCGCTGCAGCTTTGCGGCGATGCTGTCGGCTTCCGGAGGAGGTGTGTCTCCAACTGGTTCCACCTCTGCGAAGCTGGTTTCGGCCGGGCTTGGCTGTCCGTGAGTCGGCGCGGTTGCAGCGGGCATCGCGGCTGCTGTTTGCGGGGCTGGATCCTGATGGGTGACAGTTGCAGCGGTTGCGGGCGTCTGTGTCGCGCGCAGCAAAAGGCCGGAGTCGTTCTGACTGGCTTCAACGCGCTGCGACGCGTCGCGCCGGGCTATGTGGGCCAGCATCTCGGCATCAGGTTGAGGGGGTTCCGAGCCGAAATAGCGGTCATCCGCTGCAAGATCGCGAAAATACTCGGCGATGGCTTTCATCGTCTCAAAGGAATCGTCAAATCCTTCCAAAGTGCAGGAGAAGGTTCCGTAAGAAACTGTCAATACCTTGTTATTCTGTACCATCAGACGCACGTCCTTTACAAACTACGAGAGCCAACTTACCCGGAATCGGGAGCACACATCGGCTCTGAACATCCTGCATGAATCTATCATTTTGTGGTCTTAATGTGTCCAAAACCGGGAAATATGACCAATCTTAGTAAATTTGAGCCAATTGTACGCTCTAATGATCCAATTGGGTTGTTTGGAGGGGGATTTGTCGGGCCTGATGACCTGAATCTGGTGCTGAGCCGCGTCAAGTCCGTCGTCGCGGCCGATGGTGGGGCATCTGTTTTAACAGAATCAGGTCATATCCCCGATGCTGTCATCGGAGACTTCGATTCGCTTGATGCCGAGGCCAAGGCAAAAATACCGTCGGAGCGGCTTTTTCCGATCCGCGAACAAGACAGCACCGATTTCGACAAGGCGCTGCGCAGCGTGCAGAGCCCGGTGATCTTGGGAGCAGGTTTTCTGGGGGGGCGGCTGGATCATCAGCTTGCGGTTTTGAATACCCTGATCCGAAGGCAGCATCAGACGTGCATTCTGCTGGGCGAGGATGAGGTGGTCTTTCACGCACCCCCCCGGATCCGCTTGCCAGTTGACCCCGGGGACGTGGTATCGCTGTTTTCAATGCGCTTGGTGACCGGCCGCAGCACCGGGTTGGAGTGGCCAATTGATGGGTTGCAGTTCGAACCGGACGGTCAGATGGGGACGTCCAACCGTGCGCTGGCCGAGGTTGAACTGCAAATGGACGGGCCGGGACTTTTGGTCATGATCCCGCGTGCCGCGCTGGACCCGCTTATGCAGGTGTTTCTGTCGGGGCAGACCGGGCGGTGGCCCGTTCGCGCAGAATAACGTAGAGCCCGGCGGCGATTGTGATGGCGATTCCTATCGCTGCAAGTCCGTCTGGCAGGTCGCTGAAGATCATCCAGCCGATCAGCGTTGCAACAGGGATTTCCAGATATTGCATCGGAGCCAGTGTGGCAGCGGGCGCATAGCGCAAGGACCATGTCATCAGCAAATGGGCAATCGTTCCCAATGCTCCGATCGCAAACAGCAGCCAGTACATGTCAGGACCGGGAAGGATCACTGAGATCTCCCAGATATCCAGCTGCGTACCGACCAGCAGAACCGGGGCCAATATGAGCGTGGCAAAAACGCCCGAGACGGCCTGCAAAGACACAGGGTCGGTCTCTTTCGCGATTTGCCGAGTGACCAGCATGAACAAGGCAAAGACAACAGCGACGATCAGGGGCAGCAGGGCGGGGGCGCCAACCTCGGCAAAGCTGGGTTGGATGACAAGCAACGTGCCCGCGAATCCAACGATACAAGCAGCCAGGCGGCGTATGCCAACCTCTTCCCCGAGAACGAACTTGCCCAGTAGCAGCATAATGAAGGGCATGACAAAGGCGATTGCGATGGCGTCGGCCATTGGCAGAAACTTCAACGCGCTGAACATGGCCGTGATCCCAACGATGTGCAGCAGCGTGCGGATCACCGTCAGGCGCAGGATGCGCCCGCTCATCCGCCAGGGCCGCCCGGTCAAAACAATCAGAGGGATCAGAACCAGGGCCTGCGCAGCAAAGCGAACTGTTACCAGCAAGCCCAACGGGGTGGTCTCGCCCAACAGCTTGGCCATCGCGTCGCCCAATGGGGCGAGGACGCAAAAACCAAGCATCAAGACGATGCCAAAGACGGGGCGATCGTGGGTCATGTCGGCGACGCTATCCGTTTCACGTCACAGGAGAAAGGTCCGATGTCACGCATCGGGCAGTGGCTGAACCTTTGTGTAATCCGGTCCGATGCAAGTGGGCAGACCATCATCAAGATGAAGCCAGCTCAGCTTTTCTTCATACGCCACATGGAGAGTGGGCGTCAGAGCCTCGGGGTTTTCCAATGTCGCGACATACAAGTGCTGCACACCCGACATCTTCGTCGAACGGAATGAGATCGGTGTGCCGCAATGAGGGCAAAAGCTGCGCTCAACGCCCGGAGAAGAGTTGAAGCGCTTGGGGTCCTCTCCGGTCCAGCGCCATTGCCCGTCGCGGACCGCGAAATAGGTGGTCATCGGAGCGGCGCATTGGCGTCGGCAGCTGTCGCAATGACAGCTGACGCAGGACAGGGGCGCAGAGTCGATTTCGTATTTGATTTTACCGCACAGGCAATGTCCACGCATATCGACCCTCTCCTGGTCTCCTTCAGCAGTTTGGCACGTTCACAGCCAATCCGCCAAGCGAGGTTTCCTTGTACCTTTCGTGCATGTCATGCCCGGTCTGACGCATGGTCTCGATCACCGAATCCAAAGGCACGAAATGCTGGCCGTCCCCGCGCAAGGAAAGTGACGCGGCAGAAACTGCCTTGATGGCACCCAGCCCGTTCCGCTCGATACAGGGTACCTGAACCAACCCGGCGACGGGATCGCAGGTCATGCCCAGGTGATGCTCCAGCGCGATTTCGGCGGCGTTTTCTACCTGTTCAGGCCTCCCGCCCATTACGGCGCAAAGCCCGGCAGCAGCCATGGCGGCTGCGCTGCCGACCTCGGCCTGACATCCCGCTTCGGCCCCCGAGATCGAGGCGTTGTACTTCACCAACCCGCCGATGGCGGCTGCGGTCAGCAGGAAGTCCTCGATATGGCTTTCCGAGGCACCGGGCACGTGGTCGAGGTAATAACGCAGCACCGCAGGCAGAACACCTGCCGCACCGTTGGTAGGTGCGGTGACGACCTGCCCACCGGCTGCGTTTTCTTCGTTTACCGCCATTGCGTAGACGCTCATCCAGTCGTTGATCGTATGCGGCGCGGTCAGGTTCATGCCGCGTTCAGCCATCAGGGCGTCATAAATGCCCTTGGCGCGGCGGCGCACTTTCAACCCGCCCGGCAGAATGCCGTCTGTGGTCAATCCGCGTTCGATGCAGGCGTTCATGACTTCCCACAGGCGCGCTGAGCCTTTGGCAAAACTGTCAGCACAGCCCCGCGCGATTTCATTTTCGCGCTTCATTCCGGCAATGCTCTTGCCGCTGGATTTTGCCATCTCCAGCATTTCCACGGCTGATTTGAATGGGAACGGCACCGGTGCGCCTTCATTGGTTGCTTTTCCCTCGGCCAGTTCTTCCTCGGTCAGGACAAATCCGCCGCCGACGGAATAGAAAACCTGTCTCAGGATCACGTCGCCCTGTGCGTCCGTCGCCATCAGGATCATGCCGTTGGCGTGTCCGGGCAGAGTGTTGTCATAGTCGAAAATCAGGTCGGTCTTGGGGTCGAATTGAAGCGTCGGCAAACCTTCTGGCGTAACCGTATGCGTACGGGTGATTTCCGTCAGCGCAGCCTCGGCTTTGGCGTTGTCATAGGTGTCCGGTACAAAACCGGCCAAGCCAAGGATGGTCGCCCGGTCGGTTGCGTGACCCACGCCGGTAAAGGCCAGTGAACCGTGCAATGACCCCTTGAGACCCGAAAACTCAAACGGCGACGCACGCATCATATCCAGAAAGCGCGCGGCAGCCACCATGGGGCCCATAGTGTGAGAAGAGGACGGGCCGATGCCCACTTTGAACATATCGAAGACAGAGAGGAACATATCAGATAGCTGAGCCTTCTGGTGGGTTGGCGTGAACTGGGGATGTGAACGGGGTGACTCCCAGACCTTCTGCCGCAATGGCCGAACGGGTCGCTGGGCGTGCTTCAAGCTTCATCAGCAGCGTTTGCAGGTAAGGCGTGTCCGGCAGTTGATACCAACTGCGGTCTGCCTGAGCGGGGTAAAGTGCCATCCAGCGCATCATGCACGCGACATAATACGTCAGAACGGATGGGTGATCAGCACAGAACCAATCCGGCGCGCTCTTTGCTACTTGGTCCAGCAATTGCAAATGGTGTCTCACGCGGGGGCGAATGCCAGCCCGCAATTCGTCAGCCTGCGACGGGTCGATGTATTTCTCGGCATAAAACAGGATGCGCAAATCCGCGTGCAGCGTGTTGGAAGTGAAGAATAGCCATTTCAGAAAGCCTGCGCGGTCCGGATCACCTTTGGCCGGGGCAAGCTGGCCATGCTGCTCGGACAACCACAGCAGGATAGCGGCGGTTTCAAAGATCGGCCCTTGCGGCGTTTCCAGAACCGGGATCAGGCCGTTGGGATTGAGTGCCCGATAGGCAGCGCTGTCCTGCGCGTTCTGGCGCCGATCCACCAGAGCGGTTTCATAAGGTACACCCATCTCTTCCAGCGCCAGGCGGATCACCAGCGAGGCGTTGTCGGGGGCATAGTGCAGGCGGTAGGGCGTCAACATGGAGGCAACTTATAACGCAAAGATGAGCTTGTAAGACATGATTGCGACGTTTCCGATAGGAAACGCGTAGTCCTTCTGTCTCTTTAAGCCCGCCGGGTCGCAAATTGGGGTCGCAGTCACTCGACGCATTCCCTATAACTTCGGCAAGCCAACCTTGGAAAGCTGCCATGACCGGAGATTTGTCGCCCATCGACACTGCAAAATACGTGGCCGCGTGCCGTGCGGCCGAGATGGTCGAAGACGGAATGCGCGTAGGCCTTGGGACAGGTTCCACAGCCGCCTGGTTGGTGCGCCGTCTGGGCGAACGGGTTCGCGAGGAAGGCTTGCGGATCAAGGGCGTGCCGACATCGACCCGCACGGCACAGCTTGCACGCGAGGTCGGGGTCGAGGTCATTTCACTGGACCAAGCCGGGTGGTTGGACATGACCATTGATGGTGCCGATGAGTTTGACGCCGACCTGAACCTGATCAAGGGCGGCGGCGGGGCGCATCTGCAGGAAAAGATCGTGGCAACGGCCAGTGATCAGATGATCGTCATCGCTGACGCCGGAAAAGAGGTTGAAACGCTGGGCGCTTTCCCACTGCCGGTCGAGGTGGTTCCCTTTGGCTGGCAAACCACACGGACGCTGATCGAAGAGGCGCTGGACACCATGGATGTTCTGGGCACGACCTCTGCATTGCGCATGAATGGTCAGGCCCCTTTTGTGACCGATGAAGGAAATCACATTCTGGACCTGCACCTGCAACGCATTGGCAATCCGCGTCAGATGGCGCTGATCCTGAATCAGGTGCCGGGCGTGGTCGAAAATGGCCTGTTCATCGATATCTGCGACAAGGTCGTTCTGGGCCACGGCGATGGCCGGGTCGAACTGCGGGACATCAATGCAGGCACCATCGAGCTGGACCAGTTTTTGGGTCGGTCGCGCGACAACCTTTTTTCCGATGTTTCGGACTGAGTTTGATGCCCTTGATCCCGACAAGCGTCAGTGAATGTTCGAAATTTCTGTGCCCAGGGGTTGGCACCGAGGTTTTTGCGCCCAGATATCCAGAGGATTTTTGAATGTTGAACGAAGGAACCCGGCATGAGCTTTGACTATGATCTTTTTGTCATCGGCGGAGGCTCGGGCGGGGTCCGTGCTGCGCGTGTGGCGGCAGGTGAGACAGGGGCTAAGGTCGCCTTGGCCGAAGAAGACCGCTATGGCGGCACCTGTGTGATCCGTGGCTGTGTGCCCAAGAAGCTGATGGTCTTTGCCAGTGAATACTCGGGCATGGTCGGTGATGCAAAAGCCTATGGCTGGGACATTCAACCCGGTGCGTTCAACTGGAACATCTTCCACAGCAAGTTGGTGACGGAACTGGACCGGCTGGAAGGTATCTATCGTAACATCCTGAAAAACAACGGTGTTGAAAGCTTTGACCAGCGCGCGCGTTTGGTTGATGCCCATACGGTCGAGCTGACCGATGGCACCCGCAAAACCGCCAAGCACATCCTGATCGCCACTGGCGGCCGTCCGGTCGTGCCAGAGTTTCCGGGCTCGGACCTGGCGATCACCTCGAACGAGATATTCCATCTGGACAAGCTGCCCCAGAACATCCTGATCGTTGGTGGCGGTTATATCGCCAGCGAATTCGCAGGGATCATGAATGGGCTGGGTGTCAAGACCACGCAATTCTATCGTGGCGCGCAGATTCTGCGTGGCTTTGATGAAGAGGCGCGGGGGCTGATCTGTGAAGAGATGCGCCAGAACGGTATCGACGTACGCCTGGGCACCAATGTTCTGGAAATGACCAAAGACGGGGACCAGATACGCGTCAAGGCAACCGATGGCACCGAGGATCGATTTGACGTTGTGATGTACGCCACGGGCCGTGCGCCAAATGCCGACAATCTGGGGCTGGAAGATCTGGGCGTCGAACGTGGTCGCAAGGGTGAGATCATTGTAAATGGATACAGCCAGACGGCGGTGCCTTCGATCTATGCCATTGGCGATGTTACGGATCGGGTGAACCTGACACCGGTAGCGATCCGCGAGGGCATGGCTTTTGTCGAAACGGTGTTCAAAGGCAACCCAACGCCCGTGGATCACGAACTGATCCCGACTGCGATCTTCACGCAACCGGAATTTGGAACAGTTGGCCTCAGCGAAGAAGAGGCCGCAGCGCAAGAACCGATCGAGGTTTATGCCACGTCGTTCAAGCCGATGCAGAAGGCATTCGCTGGCGGAACGCAGCGGGTTTTGATGAAGCTTCTGGTCAGCCAGGCCACCCGCAAGGTTCTGGGTTGCCATATCGTGGCGCCGGGCGCGGGTGAGATGATCCAGTTGGCTGGTATCGCCGTAAAGATGGGCGCCACCAAGGAAGATTTCGACCGCACGGTTGCGGTGCACCCGGTGATGGCTGAAGAACTGGTGACAATGCGGCAACCTGTACGCACCGCTTGATTTGCAAGCGCGAATACACACGTTACAAGGGACACCGTGATCACACGGTCCACAATGAAGGAATTGAAACATATGGCGGGCAACAGCGGCGGCCCCTGGGGGGGCGGAGGCTCTTCCGGCGGCGGAGGAAATCGGGGCAACAACGGCGATGGGCGCAAGCCCCCCGAAAGCGATGGCCCGCAGATCCCCGAGATCGACGAACTGATGAAAAAGGGTCAAGAGCAGCTGCGCGTTCTGATGGGCGGTCGCGGCGGCTCGGGCAAGGGTGGCGGCAGTGGTCAAGGCGGCGGTGGTCCGGCCTTTACCAAGGGCACTATTGCAATTGGCGTTCTGGTCGCTGCCGGTCTTTGGGGGTTGGCGAGCTTCTACACCGTAAAGCCAGAAGAACAGTCGGTTGAGTTGTTCCTGGGCGAATTCTCGGCCGTCGGCAATCCGGGTCTGAACTTTGCGCCCTGGCCGTTCGTAACCGCTGAGGTAATCCCGGTAACACGCGAACAGAACGAAGACATGGGCGGTGCCCGTGGCAGTGATGACGGCCTGATGTTGACCGGCGACGAAAATGTGGTCGATATCGACTATCAAGTGGTCTGGAACATCAACGATCCCGCCAAATACTTGTTCAATCTGCGCGATCCACGCCAAACCATCCGCGCCGTGTCAGAATCTGCGATGCGTGAGATTATTGCGCAAAGCGAACTGGCGCCGATTCTGAACCGGGATCGCGGCATTATCGCCGACCGCCTGCAGGAACTGATTCAGGCGACGATGGACAGCTACGATTCGGGCGTGAACATCGTCCGTGTGAACTTTGACAAGGCCGACCCGCCGCAAGACGTGATTGCGGCGTTCCGCGATGTTCAAGCCGCCGCGCAAGAGCGTGACCGTCTGCAGAACGTCGCTGACGCCTATGCCAACCGGGTACTCGCCGAAGCGCGCGGTGAAGCCGCACAGATTTTGGAAGAGGCCGAAGGATACCGTGCCCAACAGATCAACAGCGCTCAGGGTGAGGCCAGCCGCTTTAGCGCGGTTCTGGAAGAGTATTCCAAGGCACCGGACGTGACCCGCAAGCGTTTGTATCTGGAACGGATGGAACAGATTTTGGGTGACGTCGATAAGATCATTCTGGACCAGAGCTCGAGTGGGCAAGGGCAGGGTGTTGTGCCCTATCTGCCGCTCAACGAGCTGCGCCGAAGCCCTGCAGGGGAGAGCAACTGATGCGTAAGACGACATTTATTCTGCCGATCGTTTTCATCGCGATAGTCGGCGTGCTGTCCTCGATCTTCATCGTGGACGAGCGTGAACGCGCGCTGGTTCTTCAATTTGGCCGCGTTGTCGCGGTGAAGGAAGAGCCAGGTCTGGCGTTCAAAATTCCGCTGATTCAGGAAGTGGTGCGTTATGACGACCGCATATTGTCCATCGACGTGCAGCCGCTGGAGGTCACACCTCTGGATGATCGTCGCCTCGTGGTCGACGCTTTTGCACGTTATCGGATTTCCGATCTGAACCAATTCCGTCAGGCGGTTGGTGTTGGCGGTATCCCGGTTGCCGAGGATCGACTGGATCGCATCTTGCGCGCCGAAACCCGTGAAGTTCTGGGTTCGGTGTCCTCACGCGATATCCTGAGTTCCGACCGTGCCGCGCTCATGCTGCGTATCCGCAACAGTGCTATTGCCGAGGCGCTGGCGCTGGGTGTTACTGTGATCGACGTTCGTTTGAAGGCGACAGATCTGCCGCAGGCCAACCTTGAGGCGACCTTCGATCGGATGAAGGCCGAGCGGGAACGTGAAGCGACCGACGAACGCGCGCGTGGTAACGAGGCCGCGCAGCGTGTACGTGCGCAGGCCGACCGAACTGTGGTTGAACTAGTGTCGGATGCGCGTCGTGAGGCTGAAATCACCCGCGGTGAGGCCGACGCCGAACGCAACGCGATCTTTGCTGAAGCCTACGGTGCCGATCCGGAGTTCTTTGAGTTTTACCGCTCACTGACGGCCTATGAGAATGCGCTGCAAGGCGGCAACAGCTCGCTGGTGTTGAGCCCGGATTCAGAGTTCTTCAATTACCTTGGGTCTCCGACAGGGCGGCCTGTGCCAGCGGCTCCGGCCTCTGAATAATGGGTATGATCCTTCTGGCCTTCGGGCTGGTATTGATTGTCGAGGGGCTGGCCTATGCGCTGGCCCCTTCGCTTATCGAGCGTATGCTCGAAGCGTTAAGGTCGCTGCCTGAACAGGCGCGTCGATTGGCCGGGCTGCTTTGTGTCATCAGTGGGCTGATCCTGCTTTGGGGGGCGTATCAACTGGGTTTTTGATACGATGCCTTCACTTGGCAGTGATTTCCCTGCGATCCCGAGTTGCTCGTCAGACCAAACTGACTACATTGGTTGTCAAGAAAGACCGTGTTGGAGCGGTCTTGGCAAGAACGTCAACAAGGAGAGCTCAAGTGCAGGCGAAAGCGCGCAGTGTATCCGTCCGGTGGGACGAAGTGAGTGTTTGGATGCGGCTGATGTGGCTGGCGTTTGCCGGTTCGTTGCTTTTGCTGGCGCAATCAGCCGAAGCTCAGGCCCGGGGCGAAAGCCTGGCACCGCTGGCAGAGAAAATCAGCCCTGCGGTGGTGAACATCACAACCAGCACCCTGATTGAAGGCCAGACCGGCCCGCAGGGTATTGTGCCCGAAGGATCTCCGTTCGAGGATTTCTTTCGCGAGTTTCAGGACCGCAACGGCGATGACGACAACGACGCACCGCGTCGTAGCAACGCTCTGGGCTCGGGATTTGTGATCTCGGAAGACGGATTTATCGTCACCAACAATCACGTCATCGCCGAAGCGGATGAAATCCTTGTGGAATTCTTTCCCGGCGACGATCAGCCTAAGAAAGAACTGGTGGCCAAGGTCATCGGTACAGATGAGAAAACCGATATCGCGCTGCTCAAGGTCGAGGCGTCGGGTCCTCTGCAGTATGTGACCTTCGGCGACAGCGATATCGCACGAGTGGGCGACTGGGTGATTGCCATGGGCAACCCGCTGGGGCAGGGCTTTTCGGTATCCGCCGGGATCGTTTCGGCACGCAATCGGGCACTGAGCGGCTCGTATGACGACTACATTCAGACCGACGCAGCGATCAACCGCGGCAATTCGGGCGGCCCACTGTTCAACATGGAAGGTGAAGTGATCGGCGTGAACACCGCGATTCTGTCTCCGAACGGGGGGTCGATCGGTATTGGGTTTTCGATGGCTTCCAATGTTGTTGTCAAAGTTGTCGATCAACTGCGTGAATTTGGCGAAACCCGTCGTGGCTGGCTGGGTGTCCGTATTCAGGACGTGACCGAGGACATGGCCGAAGCCATGGGGCTTGAGAAACCAAGTGGTGCCCTGATCAGCGATGTCCCGGATGGACCCGCGAAGGAGGCGGGTTTGAAGGCAGGCGACGTTATCACCAGCTTTGATGGTGTAGAGGTCGAGGACACGCGCGCACTGGTGCGTCAGGTTGGTGAAACCGAAGTTGGCAAGTCCGTGCGCGTGATCGTGCACCGTGACGGCGGCACACAGACCGTGCTGGTCACGCTGGGTCGTCGTGAGGATGCTGAACGCGCTGACAGTAGTGAAGAAAGCGTCGAAGAAGCTCCCGTCGATGAGAATGCTGATATTCTCGGCCTGACCATCTCGCCTCTTACAGATACGCTGCGCGAGGATCTTGGGCTGGATGCAGATGCAGAAGGTCTGGTGATTTCCGAAGTTGATCAGGCGTCGCAAGCTTACGCCAAAGGTCTGCGGGCTGGTGATCTGATCACCGAAGCAGGTCAGCAGAAGGTAACGACCATCGGAGATCTGGAAAAGCGGATGGAAGAATCACGCGAAGCTGGCAGAAAGTCTTTGCTTCTTCTGGTTCGAAGAGGCGGCGACCCGCGATTTGTGGCGCTGAGCCTCGAAGACTAAAGACACGAGGTCGGGACAAAATCCCGGCCTTTTTCTTTGCCTGGTCGGCTTCAAACTCTGAGTAATGTAAAAAAATGAGCCATACGCTGCTATTGCGTATGGCTCAGATACAGGGAGAGGTCATTGGACAGATATCGGGGATGATTCTCTGACCTCCTACGGTAACAAATCCACCCTAACCATCTTCTGTGTTCGATCTGTGAACCAGGTCACATAAGGTCAAATTAGGTCGGAATCGGCCAATTCACGCAAGGCTGAGAAGTCCTGAATCAATATTCCGCCCCGGGAAGCTTCGACCACATTGTCACGCTTCCAACCTGATATTGTTTTGGACACGGCTTCACGCGTGGCTCCGACGAACTCGGCCAGTTCGCTTTGAGACAATGTGATCCGTTCTGACGGGTTGTCTTGCAGGTCCGACAGATGCAGCAGCTTGCGGGCCAGTCGAATGGGCATGGGCAAAAAGACCTGCTCGTTCAACTGCGATCCCATCCATCGCATCCTCAATCCCGCCAAGCGGATCAAATCCTCTGCAAGATCAGGTTGTTGCCGGACTTGTTTCATGACGTCATTGCGGCGCACACGCAGCACGCGTGAGGGTTCAGCTGCCGCAATGGTGGCGGTGCGCGGGCCGTTGTCGAACAACGCAATCTCACCAAAGACTTCACCCGGACGCATCAGCGTCAGGGTCAGTTTGCGGCCACTCATGGCCAGAAACGACACTTCCAGCGTGCCGTCCAATATGGCGTAGAGCGCGTCGCCCTCGTCGCCTTGTTCAAAGAGTGTTTCGCTTTGGGCCAGGGAAATTTCGGTCGCTTGAGCCGAAAGCATGTCTCTGAGCCCGTCGGAGGCTTCGGAAAGGAAGCCGCTGTTGGGAAAGGCCGTCATGTATGAACCGATCTTGGGCAAGGTGAGTGTGTGGGTGGTCACTCAATTTCCCATAGCTGGGCGCATTAGCCAAGAATTTTGTTTGTTTTGGCAGACCTGGCGGACGTAAGGGCAGCTATTTTTTCTCTGGGTCGTCCATGAACCGCTGCAAAATGCTGAATTGCAGCATCAGGAAGGCCATCAGTGCAATAGGAAATCCGAAGGTCTCGATCTTGACCCACATGTCCGTCGACATGGTGCGCCAGACAAGTTCGTTTGCCAGTGCCAGAACCGCAAAACAGGCGCACAGACGCCGGGTCAGGATCATCCAGCCTTCGTGCTGCATCGGCAACATCTCGTCCAGCACATAAGCCAGATAAGATTTCTTTTGCATCAGGCCGATCCCCAGGATCAGGGCGAACAGGCCGTAGACCAGCGTGGTTTTCATTTTGAAGAACCGCTCGTCATTGAACCAGGCGGTAAGGCCGCCAAAAAAGATCACCATGAAGGCCGTGAAAATTTGCATTCGGCTGAGTTTGCCGGTCAGATACCACAGGATGGCCATTGCCCCGAGCATCAGCGGAACAAAGATGATCGTCGCCACGATAAAGCCGGAATACTCGGTGCCAGCGACGAGAAAACTGTCGTCGCGAAGGCGCAGGTAGATGAAGAAGAAGGCCAGCGGAGGGCCCAGTTCCAGCACCTGTTTGAGAAACGGGTTGATGTCTTTTTTGCCTGTCATCTGATTGTCCTGCTGTTTACCCGCCCATTTCAACTATTACAGCGCCGAGTGCAATCAATGCCATCAGGGCAATGCGTCTGGGGCCTACGGTTTCCTTTAGCACAAGCCAGCCGATCAATGCCGCAAAGACAGTTGAGGTTTCGCGCAGAACGGCGGCCTCACCCACTTTATCCAGTCGAGTGGCGAGCATGATTGCGCCGAAAGACAGCGGAGCGATCAGACCGCCGGCCAGACCGCGCACCATCAGCGGGCCAACTGCTGGGCGGTCGACCATGGCACGCCACCTGAGGAAGGCGTAGATGGGCATGGCTGCGCCATCAATCATGAAAAACCAGGCCAGAAAGGTGAACGGGTCGGCGGTGGCGCGGATGCCATAGGCGTCATAGGTGGTGTATAGGGCTACAAAAAGGCCCGTGATGATCGCAAGTGTCAACGCGATGCCCAGTGTATCCCGATTGGTTTCCAGAAATCTGAAATTATACGCGGCCAGGCCGAATATCCCGGCCAGCAGGGTTGCGACGCCCATCCATTGTACTGTCGTAAAGGTCTCGCCGAATAACAGATAAGCGCCGATCACGGTGAACAGGGGACCGGTGCCGCGCACCACTGGATAGACCACGGTGTAAGAGCCTTTGGTATATGCCATGGCCTGAAGCGTCTTGTAGGCGATATGGATCAGCCATACGAATGCAAAAATCGGCCA
This sequence comes from Ruegeria sp. 6PALISEP08, assembly GCF_001238295.1. Classification (GTDB taxonomy): domain Bacteria; phylum Pseudomonadota; class Alphaproteobacteria; order Rhodobacterales; family Rhodobacteraceae; genus Ruegeria. The sequence continues at coordinate 78,143 of NZ_LGXZ01000002.1, read as the reverse complement.
CATATGCGGTTCAGGCCAGGGCACCACAAAGAAGGCAAAAGGCGCGGCCATAATGCAGTAACTGGCATCAATGGCCCCACGGGACAGCCACGGATCATGCCGCCCTTTTTGCAGCGCGCCGAACACGGCATGAAGGAAGGCAGCCATCAGGGCCAAGCCCAGCGCAAGCTGGTGGCCTGTTTCGGTCCCTTCAAGTGAGATCAGCCAGTTGCTCAAAAATGCCAACCTTTTGTAGGGTGGAGAAGGTGGGGGGCTGTCTGCCCCCCACACCCCCCGAGGATATTTTGGGCCAGATGAAGGGGCGGATCAGCCTTTGTCCAGACCGGTCAGGGCGGCGGCAAATTCTTCGGGGTCGAAAGGCGCAAGGTCGTCAATCTGTTCGCCCACGCCAATCGCGTGGATGGGCAGGCCGAACTTGTCTGCCAGCGCGACCAGCACGCCGCCTTTGGCGGTACCGTCCAGCTTGGTCATGACCAGGCCCGAGACGTCCGCCAGTTTGCGGAAGGTTTCCACCTGGCTCAGCGCGTTCTGGCCGGTTGTGGCGTCAAGGACCAGCAAGGTGTTGTGCGGTGCTGTCTCGTCGACTTTGCGGATGACACGAACGATCTTGGCCAGTTCCTCCATCAGGTCAGCACGGTTTTGCAGGCGTCCTGCGGTGTCGATCATCAACAGATCTGCACCGTCTGCCTGTGCTCGGGTCAGGGCGTCGAACGCAAGGCTGGCCGGGTCCGAGCCTTCGGGCGCCGTCAGTACCGGAACCCCGGCGCGGTCTCCCCAGACTTGCAATTGTTCAACGGCTGCGGCGCGGAAGGTGTCACCGGCGGCGATGACAACTTTCTTGCCGGCTTCTTTGAACTGGCTGGCCAGCTTGCCGATGGTGGTGGTCTTGCCCGATCCGTTGACGCCAACGACCAGCACCACCTGCGGGCGATTGGGATAGATCGGCAGGGGCTTGGCCACGGGCTCCATCACGCGGGAAACCTCTTGCGCCAGCAATTGCTTGATTTCAAGGGTCGAAAGTTTGCGGCCAAAGCGTCCCTCGGCCATGTTCGAAGTGACGCGCAAGGCCGTATCAACGCCCATGTCGGAAGCGATCAACAGCTCTTCGAGCTGCTCCAGCATGTCGTCATCCAGCGTGCGGCGTATTTCAGTGGTGCCACCGCGGTTGAACAGGCGATTCAGGATACCTTTGGCTTCCGGTATCTCCGGCGGTGGCGCGACGGGCGTGGGATCGGTTGGGATCGGGGCAGGCGGCTCAACAGGTTGCGGGGCCGGGGCAGGATCCGGAATTTCGGGAACCGGTTGCGGTTCAGGCTGAGGTTCGGGGATCACCGGATCGGGCGCGACCGTTTCCTCGCCGCCATCTTCGACGATGGCTTCCAATCCCTCTTCCAGACGAGAGGAGGATTTGAACAGCTTGTCTTTTAGCTTTGAGAAAAACGCCATTTTTGGTCTCCGCAGGTGTTCCCTTCACCTAATGCGGATTTGCGGCAGTTGCAAAGGGTCACGCGAACGCAAGAACAAAGCCAAGCTGCGCGCCCCAGTACAGTGGCCAGACCAGATAGGGTGTCGCTTTGAGGGCCGGATGGCTCGGTGGCAGCAGGAACTTTTCGGTCGCAAGGATCAGATCGGACGCGATGAAGGCGATGGCGGCAGGAAATGCCCACCGCATAGCGCCCGTATCCGGCAGCGCCAGAACGGTGATACCCATCCCAAGGATGATGGGGATATAGGCCAGAACGGGCCCTTTGAGATCACCGGCGCGGGGCGCAAGTACCGTGGCCATGATGATGCCCAGGATGACCAGAGACCATACCATTGCGGGCGCGTTCCAGATCAAGCCGGGGTTACTGGCCGGATAAGTCAGGAACAGCGCGATATAGGCCAGATGCCCGGCGGCAAAGGCGGCAATACCCACCATAAACGTGGCATCCGTTTCGCGCGACAACAGAGCGTCACCCGTCGCACATAGAACAAGCGCGAATACAAGTAACCAAGGTCCGCCGTGCACGAGGGCAATAATGGCCAAGGTGGCCACGGAAGCGGTTTTCAATACTGTGCGCAAATGCGATGTCGGGCGAGCCGTAAGGGGCAGATAGCTGAGCGCGCAGCCAAGAGCGATCCAGAAGAGTATATTGATCATAGGGGCCCCTGCAGTTTTCAGATGATTTCAGCCGGAGTGAGATTTGAAATCAACCGCTTACGTTAAGTTAAGTTCATTGTGATGCCTCGGAGGCAAAGGGTGAATGGCGCAGGTAAAGCGCTTCTGGCAGTATGCACTTATGCTCAGATACTGGATGATTCTCGCAAGCGTTGTTGCGCAATCCGTTGCGGCCCAGACCCCTTTGTCTGGCCCGGAATTCGATAAATACACGCAGGGCAAAACTCTGTTCTACGGGTTTGAGGGGCAGGTGTACGGGGTCGAGCGGTACCTGCCGAACCGCCGCGTTATCTGGTCCTTTCTGGATGGCAACTGCAAGGAAGGCGTCTGGTATCAGCGGGATGAGCAGATCTGTTTTCTCTACGAAGACAGGCCCGACCCTCAATGCTGGGTTTTCACACAGTCCGGTGGCGGCCTTGTCGCACAGTTTGAGGGCAATCCGGAGGCGACGGAGTTGTATGAGGCCGAAGAACTAGGTGAGGAAATGGTGTGCTACGGGCCTGAGGTTGGTGTTTGATCACGGCGCGCGCAGTTCATCATAGCTGATCATGACATGGGTCTGATACGCGGGCCTGTCCGCCAGCATCTTGTAATACCGGCGCAGGTTCGGCAGTTCTGCGCGAGATATGTCGATGTCGTAATAGCGGTAAAGGATGTGACCCAGCTGAATGTCCGCCAAGGTCAGGTCGGCGCCGCAAAGAAACGCGCCTTCGGACAGTTGCGCATCGGCAAGGGCCAGTTTGTGCTCCAATGCAGCCACGGCGTGTTTGTTTGCGTGTTGGTCCTGCTCCGCTTTAGGGGTTCGAACAACCTGCCAAAACACGGGGACGGTAAACGTCATAGCAATATTGATCTTGGCCCATTCCGCCCATTTGTCGACTTCGGCCTGTCGTGCCGTATCGCGGGGCCAGAACGCTTGATTCCCGTAGGCGTTGGCCAGGTAGCGCAGGATCGCGCCTGTCTCCCACAGGGGCGGGTGGTCGTCGTCCTGTATGACCGGGATGGTTCTGTTTGGGTTCAATTGGCGGAACGCGTCGGTGTCCAACCCTCCAAACCTGTGTCCCAGATCGTGACGGTGATATTCCACGCCCAACTCACCGACACACCACATCAGAGCCTGAACATTCGATGATGTTTTGCGGCCCTAGATAGTCAGCATGGTTCAGAACAACGATCCTTGATCCGGGGCGTCCGGTTTGGGTTTCCTGGGTGTCGGTTTTCCCACTGTTCCGGTGCTAAGAATGCCATCTGTGAATTCGATCTCAAGCGCCGAGTGTTTCGCGGCCTGCGCTTTGGTGGTGATCAAGTCCCCGTCCGCGCGGACGACGGCATATCCGCGTTCCAGAGTGGCTTTGTAGCTGAGCGTTTCACGCAAGCGGTCCGTCGATTCAAGCAGTTGTTGAAGGCGATCCAGCCGTGTGGTCTGGGCGGTGCTCATACGATCGCCAAGCCGTGCAAGGCTCTGCTGCTGCTGGCTGATTTCTCGTTGAATGGGACGCAGAGACAGACGTGAAGACAGGTTGCGCAGCGATTCCTGCCGCGTCGTTACCAAACTGCGCAAGGTCGAGGGGCGCAGATGCGCAGACATTTCCACCACTTGCAGACGGCGGTTTTGTACGCCGCGGGTCAAGGCAGGGGTTAAGCGATCTGCAATTAAATCAAGGCGTTGTCGTGGGGTGTTCAACAGGGTGTCCGGGCGCGGCAGGGCGCGGGACAGATCGCGCAACCTTTGGGTTCGGCGTTGAACTGAATCCGTTGCCGCGCGCGACAGGCGGGCACCTTGCTCTCCGGTCCAGGCGAGCAGTTCCATGCGGACCGGCACGGCAAGTTCCGCTGCTGCAGTGGGCGTGGGCGCGCGGCGGTCCGAGACATAGTCGATCAGCGTTGTATCGGTTTCGTGCCCGACGGCCGAGATCAGCGGTATGTCCGAAGTAGCAGCGGCGCGGGCGACGACCTCTTCGTTAAAGCCCCAGAGATCTTCGATGGACCCACCGCCACGCGCCACGATGATCAGGTCTGGACGCGGCAATGCACCTCCGGGCCTCAACTGGTTGAAACCATCAATGGCGCGGGCGACCTCAGGTGCGCAGTTCGCCCCTTGCACGGCCACGGGCCAGATCAGCACCTTGCGCGGAAACCGATCCCGCAGACGGTGAAGAATATCGCGGATCACGGCACCCGAAGGAGATGTCACAACCCCAATGATCTGCGGTAGATAGGGCAAGGGCTTCTTTCGCTCGGGCGCAAACAAGCCCTCGGCCTCAAGTTGTTTCTTGCGCTTTTCCAGCAACGCCATCAGCGCGCCTTGCCCGGCGACTGAAACTTCATCGACATTCAGGTTGTACTTCGATTGCGCCCCAAAAGCGGTGAGGCGGCCGGTGACGATGACCTCTAACCCTTCCTCCGGCACCACGGATAAGCCGGAAATTTGTCCTTTCCATGTGGTGCAGGACAGAACGTTCCGGTCATCTTTGATGTCATAGTACAGATGGCCCGAGCGTGCTTTGAACACGCGCCCGACCTCACCGCGCACACGGATTCGCCCAAACGAGCCTTCGAGTGTCCGTTTCACCTCGCCCGAGATCTCGGACACCGTGTATTCAGGGGTATTTTGGCCCGGAATCGGGTCATCAAGCAGGTCGGACATTTCAACGCCTTGTTTCATATGCCGGGCCAGCTTAGAACGCCGCGCAGGCAAGGCCAAGCAGATCGGAGCGCATTCATGAACATCCTCATTCTCGGCAGCGGCGGGCGCGAACACAGTCTCGCCTGGGCGGTGTTGCAAAACCCCAAATGCGACCGTCTGATCGTGGCACCGGGAAATGCCGGGATCGCTCAGATCGCGGATTGTGCGGATTTGAATATCGAGAATGGCGGGGCCGTCGTCAGCTTTGCTGAAGAAAACGCGATTGATTTTGTGATTGTTGGCCCCGAGGCACCATTGGCCGCTGGTGTGGCCGACCGTCTGCGCGAGTCTGGTGTGCTGGTTTTTGGACCGTCGGCCGAAGCTGCCCGGTTGGAAGCCTCGAAAAGCTTCACCAAGGAAATCTGCGACGCGGCTGATGCCCCCACCGCAGGTTATGCCCGGTTCACCGAAGCGGAATCCGCCAAGGCCTATATCCGCCAGCAAGGCGCGCCGATTGTGGTCAAAGCCGACGGTTTGGCCGCAGGCAAGGGCGTGATCGTGGCGATGGACGAAGGCACAGCGCTTGAAGCCATTGACGACATGTTCGGCGGCGCTTTTGGCGGTGCGGGCGCTGAGGTAGTCATCGAGGAATTTATGGAAGGTGAAGAAGCCTCGCTGTTTGTTCTGTGTGATGGGGAAGACATCCTGTCCATCGGCACCGCACAAGATCACAAACGGGTAGGTGAAGGCGACACCGGGCTGAACACGGGCGGCATGGGGGCGTATTCACCGGCACCGGTGCTGAGCGAAGAGATCGAAGCGCGCGCAATGGAAGAGATCGTGCGCCCGACCATTGCCGAGATGAAGCGCCGGGGTACACCGTTTCAGGGCGTTCTCTATGCGGGGTTGATGATCAAGGACGGACAGCCACGCCTGGTGGAATACAATGTGCGTTTTGGCGATCCTGAGTGTCAGGTTTTGATGATGCGCCTAGGCGCGCAGGCGATGGATCTGATGCACGCCGCTGCCGAAGGGCGGCTGGGCGAGATGCGGGTCAATTGGGCCGATGATCATGCGATGACAGTTGTGATGGCGGCCAATGGCTATCCGGGTGCGTACGAGAAAGGCTCTGTCATCAAAGGATTGGACGCGCTGCCTGAAGACAGCAGCAACATGGTCTTTCACGCTGGCACCAAGGCTGTTGAGGGTCAGGTGCAGGCCGCCGGCGGGCGTGTCTTGAACGTCACCGCGCGCGGTGAAACGCTGCAAGAGGCGCGCGACCGAGCCTATGTGATGGTTGACAGTGTGGATTGGTCTGACGGGTTCTTTCGACGCGATATCGGATGGCGTGCTCTGGATGGCTGATCGGGCAGGGGGCGTTGCCAAGCCGTTGATCGAACTTTTTTCTTGGCAACACCTCGCCTTGTCAGTTTTGGTCAAAAACTTTGGCGCTCTCGTACATTACTCAGCATTAAGGCAAAAAATGCGCTATCAAGCGGTTGCTATTCAGGACATTTAAACGGCCCTGACCGCCCCTTGCCCTCATTTGCTTTTGCTGCGTTTGCAAACCTTTGCAACAGAGCACTTCCGCTATGCGCTCGGTGCAAACGTTCGTGCAAATATCGTGAACGACAGCGATGCGGTCATACTGACTTACACGCGCAAAGGGTCAGGCCTTCATTGTCCAACTCAATACCAGATCTCATTTAATGACCCGCTTAGCAGATAAATGCCTCCTGGCAACGCCACTCACCGCGCCGCCAGGAGGTAACCAGACATATCTGGCAGATGCGAGAGCAACAGAGGTAATTCAAACTTGCCAAGCATTCGAATACTTGAATCAAAATTACAACAATTCAAGGTTTTTTGCGCGCGAAAAAATATAAATTATCGCGTGCTGGATGTGTAAAAGAGTATTTGAGCTTACATCCTGTCTTTTAAGACAGGGTCGCGTCGATCAAGTAGTCGGTTACGAATTTGGACAATAGTGGCGTCACTCAGTGTCAATACCAGCCTGGTTGCCCCCGTGCCTAACCGCACTTTCCAGATAGTCTGGGCAGTCCCATGACCAGACTATGGCCCGCGTTGTCCATCATCCCAGAAAAAGGCAGCGCGGGCACTTATTTCGTCACCTTATATTGCCCCGTTTTTAACAAGCAACTGCTTCGGGATCTTGCCGGTCATCTGACGCAAATTGCCAGGGATTTAGCATTGACTGGCCGTTTTTGTTGAACCCGCGGCGAAGGTCCGCTTTATACACTACGAGCACCCTGAATAGCCAGGGCGGCAAAAAACAACACAGCGAAGAAGGGCACGGCTTGATCCGCGCCCTTTTTCTGTTCGGTGTGCTTGCCGTTAGCCGCTTACCCCTTGGGTTCCGGATCTGGTCTTGCCATCACCTTCGGCTTGCTCTTTTTCGCCTCCCGCAGTGTCTCTACTTCTTGGTCGATGCCTGCTGGGCGCAGCGGATGACGTTGCATCTTTTTGGCTGCGCCGATTTTGGCGACGGCTTCAAAGAGCACGAAGACTTTGCGCCCGAAGGCTTCGTCTTCAGTCGCGGCTTCAAGGAATGCAGGCAGCGTATCCGCAAAGGCCTCCGTGATTTTTGAGGTTTCCTCGGCTTGCGCTTTGCCGATGCCTGCAATGATCCCGAGCGCGCGCAACTGCGCCGAGGAGAGGTTTGTCGGTAGGTTCATGAGAAGTCCCTCTTGTTTACCGTGATTATTTGGGAGCATTTGCTCCCGGTGAATGTCGGTGGGGGCTTATTGCCGCCACCGACACTCATCAGGTATGTTCATTGGTCTTTAGCGAGAAAAAGTTTGAGGGGAGTTTGACACCCTTAAACCTCGGGATCCTTGTTTTGCCCTGGTTGGTGCCATTTATTGATCGCGCGCTTGAGTGTCGTGATGCGCCCCACCAGTGACCGACGCGCTTTGATGATCTCTTTCTTTGCGCGGTCCGGAAGGGAGGCCGACGCTGCGACAATCGCATCATCCGCCGCTTTGGTCTCCTCAAAATGCGTCTGCACCTCAGCTTGGGCTTCCTGCCTTGCCTCCTCGCGGGCTTTTATGCGCAACGCAAAAAATGCTTTTCCAAACAAGCGCGCGGCGATGGATTTGCCATCAGGCTGCGCCATCTCCGCCAGCGTTTTGGGGCCGCCTTCCGCAACGGCCTTTGCGGTCTTATCACGGTCGCGGCTTGTTTCTCGCGTTTGCCTACGTGGGCTTCACGCTCTGTCAGTTGCCGCTCTTTCTCTTCCCGCCATTTGCGCGGGCTGACGTGTTCCACATACTCCGGAAGGCTCGCGAGTCCTTCGTGCTCATTGGCGCTCGATGTCTGTTCTTTGCGATGCTGATGCACTGCGTCTCGCAATGCCTGCTTGCGCCGCTCTCCGCGCTTCAATCCAAGCTCTGCAAACCAATCTCCAACGCTGTCTTGCGCCTTCTCATAGTCCTTGATCAGAGCGTGCACTGACGGCTGCAGCATCTTGCGCCCGTCTTTTGTCTCAGAACGTGGCATGACAATAGCGTGGATATGATAAGTGGTCTCATCAAGATCAGCCCGCGCGTGAATGACATCATCTCCAAAGCTGTCCTTGAGCCATGCCACAGCTATCTGCTCAAAGCGGTCTTCGCGGCTCTCGCCAAACAGGTCGTCAATGTTGTCGTGATCAAACGCTGCAAACCAGTCCTTGTGCGCCGTGATGATCACCTCACGCAGAGGACCATGACGCGTTGCTCGCCAAGGATTCTTCGGGCCTTCGGCAACACGTTTGGCAAGCTCCGCTTTACGCCGCCGCTTCGTCAGCCCCTCAAGCTCTTTAGCAAAGTTCTCCACACGCATCTCTTCGATCTCTTTGAGCGCACGCTGCGCCCAGTCTTCGCCGCCGATCAGGCGCCGGTTGAGGCTCGATCGTGTTTCATCCACGTGACCGAGATCGCCGCCTTTTCGGCGGCGGTGCAGCTCGTATCCGCCCATATCCGCTGGAAACAGACCTTCCATGCGCAACACCACAGGGTGTTGCTTGGTGGCCGCCTTGATCACTTCGTCCGTCACGTCGTCCTCTCATCTTGAGGACGGGAAGTGCGTCCGCTGTCGCAAACTTGTGCATCGCAGGTTTGACGCGCCGTCTTGACCAAGGCGCGGCCTGGCTGTGCAGGGAGAGTTACTCACTAATCAGACCGCGCAGTTTCCCTTGGAAACCGCTCTGGCTGTCGTTCGTCGGGGCGCTGCCCCGAACCCCGCGCTACCGCGGGTCCCCTGCGCGGTGGGCGGCAAAGAAACGTTTGCCACGCTCCTCTGCACTCCATGGGCGCCTCCCGGCAGGCTCAAGGGGTATTCCGCATACCGCCCCGAGACCCCGTGCTCTTGAGGAAGATCCTTGCCCGACCTTCCCCAAGCCCCTTCCAGCGCTGGCCGCTGTGAGGCGGTGTGTGCACCAGGTGCAGGACGCCCGGTCTCAGCTGCGCAGACGTTGTGTCGCGCATCTGAGGCCGGGGACCAGCCCCGGATCAGAACAAGACGTGATGATTGTTCCAATTGGAGATTCCAATGACCGACACACCACCAACCAACACCGCGCGTCCGGCCACTTGGCAGGATGCGCTACATACCGGCGACGTTGTTGCTTTCCGCTTTCCCCATGAGACAGATGGCCCGAACCTTCCAAAGGTCCGTCCGGCACTGGTACTCGATGTGGAAGAGACAGATGTTGGTCGCTTCGCGTCTCTCGCCTACGGCACATCCAATCCGCGTTCCTGCAAGGCCGCCTACTGCGTAGATGTGCGCTCCGAGAAGGACCGCGCTTTAGCCGCACTTCACCTTCCAACGCGCTTCGATGCTTCGCGGCGGATTCTCGTGTCACTCGATCATCCCGGGTTCGAGCTGCACTCAGAGAAAGGGACGCCGGTGCTCGGACGCCTCAGCGGTCCTGCAAACGCCCGCATGCACAAGGTGCGGGCCCGCATTCACGCCGAACGCGATATCCGGCGCGATTATCTGGGCCGACAGCGGCGTAGGGCCGGTGGCCGCCGGCCTGTCACTGTTGAGCGACGGTCCAAGTTCCATAAAACCACATGGGAGACGATCAATGTCTAAGCTCAACATCGACTACGACCCGATCCAATCTGCGATCTTCCAAGCTCTCAGCCTCGCTCCCAGCGCGCACGACGCGCTGGACCAGTTGGTGGATTGCTGGACCGACATACAAAGTGCCAATGCCGCACGCCGTCTTGCGGTGCGGATTGCGCAGGAGAAGATTTTCTCTGCGCGGGACCTCGATGCGTTGGAGTGTATGCTGCTGCCGCTGATCGAAGTTGTCGACACTGGACGGCGCACCGAGTTCATATCGGATGAGAACCACGTGCGCGGCGGCTACCATATCGAAGAGTTGGAGCCGAAGGCGCGGGACCTGGAGAGCAAGATCCAGCCCCTGAAGTCGTTGCTCACAACCCTGCAAACACTTGGCCGACTGCGTCGATCCGAGCAAATAGCGCTGACGCTGCGCGGCGAGGATATGACCTGACCTGCAACGATCCGGAGGCGCAAAGGCGCTTTCGGATCAAACCATCCAAACTGTTTTTTGCAAAAATTCCGTCAGTCCCAAGTTCCGACTGCCACTCAAGGCAGACACCAACACAGGGACCCCGACATGGACCGTTCACCCCTTCAGTTCACCGCCCAGGCCGCCAACGCGCCACAGGGCGCAAAAAACCAGACCCAGATCGCCCTGCGCGGTTTACTCAAGTTGATGGCGCGCGCCGAGGTGCAAGCCATCGCGTCGCAACCCGCCGCCAATTTGAACCACCCAATCAAGGAAACGCCATGACTCTCCGCGCCGTCGTTTATGCTCGCTATAGCTCAGACTTGCAGAAAGCCACCTCGATCGAAGATCAAATTGCCGTGGCGGAACGCTTCTGCGCGCGTCAGGGCTGGGCGATTGTTAATGTCTTTGAAGACCGAGAGAAGTCAGGCAAAGACATGCGTCGTCCGGGCTTCCAGGCGATGAAGGCGGCAGCTGCGGCTCAGTCTTTTGATGTGGTCGTGGTGGAAGCCATCGACCGTCTCACACGCAAAGTCAAAGATGCGTTGAGCACGTACGACTTCTTCATGTTCCAGGATATCAAGCTGCACTCGATCCAGGAAGGTGAGCAGGACTTCATGAAGGTGCTCTTTGCGGGCTTTGGCGCGCAGATGTTCAGCCAGAAGATCTCGGATCATACCCGCCGCGGCATGCAAGGCGCGGTCACGCGGCACCGCTTGCACACCCGTGCGTTCGGCTACCGAAAGCGTGAGGCAGAAACCGGCACCAACCGGGAGATCGATCCCGATCAGGCGCGTATTGTGCGCCGTATCTTTGAAGAGTTTGCAACCGGTCGTTCGGCACAGTCGATTGCCGAAGGCCTCAACAAGGACCGTATCCCGGCGCCCAATGGTGGCTCATGGGATGGCTCTACGATCCGCGGCAATCCGTCTCGACGGGAAGGCATTCTGCGCAACCAGCTTTACATCGGGATCGCCAGCATTTGCCAGTTTACGCACACATATCACCCAAAGACCGGTCAGCGGAAACTCAAACCCACACCGGAAGACTATGTGGAGCAGGAGATCCCTGAATTGCGCATCATAGATCAGGTTCTTTGGGACGCCGTGCAGACCGAGCTGGCACGGAGGGCCGCGGACACACCCAAAGCGGCCAGTGCGGCGCGGCGCACCGTCTTTCTTCTGTCTGGCCTGTTAAAGTCCGGGTGCTGCGGAGCACCGTATGTCACCATCAACAAGACGAGCTACCGCTGCAGAGAAGCAAGGCGCGCCGCATGTAACAACAAACGTCCGATCTCGCGCAGACGCATTGAAGCGCGTGTGTTTGGGGCGCTGCGGGCGGCCTTTCGGTCAGACGACCTGCTAAAACGCTTTGAGCAGGCCCTGGAAGACGAACGCGGCAAGCTCGCAGACGGGCAGCTGGAGGCTGACCTCAGACGATTTGAAACGGCGCGCGACAGAGCAACCGCTGGGCGTGACAATATCCTCGCGGCTGTCGCTGAAGGCGCTCCATATTCCACGTTTAAAACCAAGGCGGGCGCTCTGGAGCAAGAAATTAGCGATTTGACGTCTTGTAAAACAGCACTTGAGGCACAGATCGCGCGCAGCCAGGCTGAGGTTGAAGATGCGCGCGCCATCTATGAGCGCGCGCTTAACAACTTCGAGCATCTGCTCTCTGACAAGGCTTATGTCGAGGAAGCGCATGGATATCTGGCGATGCTCATCGACAAGATCACGCTGATGCCAGACGAGCGAGCGCAACACGGGTTGCAAGCCGAGATGCATCTCAGGAGCGGAGCTCTGCTGGGTGGCAGCTCCGAGAACGAACCCGTTGTCGTCCCCTGTTGAGCGTGAGGGCGAGGAAATGGGCGAGAAGCAGAAATTCGCGGCAAACGAAAAAATCAATTCCCTATAAGAAAAAGGGGACATTCGTTTGTGTCCTTTTTCCGTCTCTGAAATGAAGGAGTGAATAGTCGCGCGTACTAAAAGTGGCCGCTACGTGTAGTGAAAGCTCAATATCTTTTGGAAATCAGTGTTCTAGAATTGGTTCACGTGAAATTTGGGCGCTGTGCGCTTGGATCAAGAAACTCCAAATCTTGGCCATTTTACCAGTACAATCAAGTCAGATTCCGTATGATTTAATCAGGACTTTGAGTGGACTGGCTTCATAGTCATTATTCCGGCTTCTGCAACGCTTAGCATGTCGATTAGGACATCTAATTTACCCCAATAGCCAGAGGTTCAAGTTACGGATGCGCAGATGATATCAGGCACAGGATTCTTCTCGAACAAGGACGGCGTAAGCCTTCAATGCCGATTCGCAACCTTGCTCCCAGATCATCGGGAGCCATCTACAAAACGCCTCTGAGAAAGGACTCGGTTGTGCCAAGTCGCCGTAAATCCGATTTAGTTCTAGCCACGCCATCGGACGTTCTTTCGCCGCTTTCGCCGTTTTGCAAAGATCATTCCAGATGGGATCATTTGCTTCGATCACACTCGCATCTTCCCGCGTACCGAAACACATACGTGCCCAGAGAGCCTCGACCAGCGCCAATCCTTCAACACTGCGCCCAGCGGCAAGCTGATCGCGCAGGATGGGCAAGACAAAACCGGGGTGGCGAGCAGAACCGTCGAAGGCTACGCGGCGGGTTGTATCCACAATTCGGGGGTTCGAGAAGCGATCTTCGACAAGCTCTACATATTGTGCGGGCGTTTTGCCTGGCACAGCGGCGACTGTAGGTGCGATTTCTGTGCGTTGGACTGTGCCAAAAAACGCTGCAAGTTCGGAATGCGCCATACAATCTGCAATCGTTTCGATCCCCAGTATTTCACCGACATTTGCAATGACCTGATGACCAGCGTTCAGGATTCGGATTTTCATAGTCTCAAATGAATGAACATTGTCCGAGAAGGTCGCGCCCACTTTTTCCCAATTCGGCCGCCCTACGCAAAACTTATCCTCAATGACCCATTGGCGAAAGGCTTCGTGCGTGACCAACGCATTGTCGATGATGCCAAAATCCGCGGCAAGCGCCAGCTCTTTGGGCCCATTGGAAGGTGCAATACAGTCAACCATGGAGTTTGGGAACGTCACTTCGGTGTCAATCCAATCAGCCAGATCTGCATCGGATAGGCGCGCTAAGGACACGACGGTTTGGCGTAGGATGTCCCCGTTCCCTTGCAGGTTGTCACAGCTGAGACAGGTGAACGGCCCATGACCGGCGGCATGGCGCAGGCGTAGAGCGGCGACAATTGCGCCGAAGGCGGTGATCGGCCTGTCGGGATTAGCCGCGTCGTGTTGCAGATCGGCGTGTGCGGCATCAAATTCCTTAGTGACCGGATCGATGTAGTAGCCGCTTTCAGTCACTGTCATTGCAACGATACGTATTGCGGGTTCCGCCATTTGAGAAATAAGCGTCGCATTGCTTTCTTCGATTGGCAGATAATCGATCATTGAGCCGATGACCTCGGCAGAGACAATTTTTGGATCAAGTTCAATCAGGGTGGTCAAACAATCCTGAGCAAGCAACTTCTCACGCATGGCTGCGTCATATGGACGTACGCCAGCACCGATAATGGCCCAGTCCTTTGCTTGGTTTGCTTGCATCAGGCGATGTAGGTACCAGGCCTGATGAGCGCGATGAAAGTTGCCAACGCCGATGTGAACAATTCCGGGTGTCAGGGTTGTGCGGTCATACCGAGGGTGTTCGACGGTCAATTGATCAAGTGTCGCGTTCGAAAGGGAGATTAGCTCATCCATTGTCCACCATCTACGTTATAGGTCTGCGCAACGATGTAATTTGCAGCATGACTTGCCAGAAAGACGGCCATACCTGTGAGGTCTTCTTGGGTGCCCATGCGCCCAAAGGGGACAGCGGCCCCAACTTCCCGCTTTTTTTGACCCAATTCTTTGTTCTCATATTTGGCAAAGAAGGCATCAACGACGTCCCAGTGTTCACCGTCCACAACACCGGGGGAGATCGCATTGACGTTGATTCCGTGCTTGATCAAGTCTAGCCCGGTAGATTGGGTCAGGCTGATCACTGCCGCTTTGGTGGCGCAGTAAACGGCGACAAGGGGTTCTCCGCGCCGGCCTGCTTGAGAGGCCATGTTTATGATTTTTCCGCCTTTACCGCGTGCGATCATGTGGCGGGCAACGGCCTGCGTCATGAAGAGTGTGCCGGAGACGTTCACATCAAACACGCGAGAATAATCTGTGCGATTGATCTCAACCAGGGGTGCCGCCGTGAAAAGTGCCGCATTATTGATTAGGATATCGATCTGCCCAAAGTGATCGATCGTGCGATTTACCCCTTCATCAATACTGACCTGATCGGTTACGTCCATGGGCAGAGACCAAGCCTGTTCTCCGAGTTCATTGGCCGTTAAGGCGATGCTGCGCGCGTCAATGTCTGCAACCGCAACCTGAGCGCCTTCGCGGATATAAGCGGCTGCAATGGCCCGCCCGATTCCGCGGGCGGCTCCTGTAATAAGAGCTGTCTTTCGCGCCAGTTGCATCACTCGATCCTAAGACCTTGCGCATCAAACTTGTGAATTTGCGTTGCATCCGGTGTCAGGTAGACCCGATCACCGTGTTTGAACGAAACATCACCTGCGGCACGCATGGTCATAGGATCACAACCTTCAATGCCATGTATGTGGATGAATGTGTCAGATCCCAAGTGCTCTGCAACACCGACTGTCCCCTGCCACAAACCTTCCTTGTCCGAGACGCTTAAATGCTCAGGGCGGATGCCAATGGTATGGGCAGCATGTTCCTCAGCCAACGCACCTTCAATCAGATTCATCTTAGGGCTGCCGATAAAGCCCGCCACGAACTTGTTGCGCGGACGGTGGTAAAGTTCCAGCGGAGAGCCGACCTGTTCGATTACACCGGCTTGCAACACGACTATCTTGTTGGCCATCGTCATGGCTTCAACCTGATCGTGGGTCACATAGATCATCGTAGTCTTCATACGTTCATGCATTTCGGTGATCTCGAGCCGCATTCCGACCCGCAAAGCTGCATCAAGGTTCGATAAAGGTTCGTCGAAAAGGAACGCAGATGGGTCACGGACAATGGCACGGCCAATGGCTACACGCTGACGTTGACCACCGGACAATTGGCCTGGTTTACGGTCCAAATAGTCGGTCAGGTTCAACGAATTTGCCGCCGCTGTTATGCGTTTTTCTTGCTCCTCCTCGCTCATGCCTGCCATCCGCATTGGAAAAGCAATATTTTTGCGAACGCTCATGTGCGGATAAAGCGCATAGGTCTGGAACACCATGGCAAGTCCGCGTTTGGAAGGGGAGATCTCTGTCACGTCCTCATCATCGATGAGCACTTTACCAGACGTTGCGTCCTCTAAACCCGCGATTACACGCAATAGGGTGGATTTACCGCAGCCTGATGGTCCGACAAACACAGCGAACTCGCCGTCTTCGATAGTTAAGTTCAACGGCGGGATGACTTCTGTCGAGCCAAAGCTTTTGGTTACGTTTTCAAGTACAATACGTCCCATGATCTTTTCCTATTTCACGGCGCCAAAGGTGAGACCTTGGACCAATTGTTTTTGACAGAACCAGCCCAACACAATGATGGGGCCGACTGCAGCAGCAGAGACAGCGGAGAGACGCCCAAAGAACAGACCTTCCGGCGCACGGTTACCTTCGATGAGCTTGGAGAGTGTTGCCGCCTCGGTAGTTGTGAGCCGGACGGTCCAATAGGCCTCGTTCCAACAGAAGATAAAGCACAATAGCGCGGTTGAGGCGATGCCGCCCCAGGCCAGCGGAATGAGGATTTCTCGGATCTCTCCCCAGGTATTCACGCCATCCATCTGCCCCGCTTCGATAATCTCTTTCGGGATCTCCTTAAAGTAGGTGAAAAGCATCCAAATCACGATGGGCAGGTTGATCAACATCAACACCACAATGACCATAAAATGGGTGTCAAACAGACCAAGACTCTTTGTCAGAAAGGTCATCGGGTACAACACCGCCGCTGCAGGCAGCATTTTCGTGGAGAGCATCCACATCAATACGTCCTTGGTCGCGCGTGTCGGCTTGAATGCCATGGCGTAGGCGCATGGAATACCCACTGCGAGTGCGAAAACCGTGGCGAAGACAGAAGTGATGACCGAATTGGTCGCGAAGCGCCAGTAGTCGTAGTTTTCGGTCATGTTTAGGTAATTCTCCAACGTAGGTGTGAAGAAGAATAGGAACTCAGGTTTCACCGCATCAGCGTCCGTCTTGAAGCTCGTCAGAACCAGCCAGAAGATTGGAAAGAAGAACAGAAGTCCCACTGCCCAAGCCAATATAGCGCGGCCGATATCTCCGTATTTCGAGGATTGTGCAACAATGGCCATAGGTCTGTTACTCCATCAATGTCTTGC
The DNA here is from genome assembly GCF_001238295.1 of Ruegeria sp. 6PALISEP08. Lineage (GTDB taxonomy): Bacteria > Pseudomonadota > Alphaproteobacteria > Rhodobacterales > Rhodobacteraceae > Ruegeria. The sequence goes on along the minus strand of NZ_LGXZ01000002.1, from coordinate 61,423 downwards.
CGACCATCCGCAGCAAGAAGATCGCAACGATGTTGGCAAGGATTACGGCGAATATCCCCGTAGCAGAGGCCGCGCCGATGTTGTTGTTGGCGAATTCGCCGATCAAGTAAGGCAGGTTTTTGTTGCCGTTGCCCCGGCTGACAATCTCAATCTCGGCATAGAGTGAGAGATGGAAGATCGCTTGGATCATCACTACGATCGCGATAGGCCGACCAAGGTGAGGCAGAGTCAGAAAGCGGAACTGCGACCACGCGCTGGCCCCATCCAGAATTGCCGCCTCTTTTTGCTGCTGATCCTCTGACTGTAACGACGTCATAAAGATTAGAACCGCAAATGGAGTCCATTGCCACGTGACCATCATGATCACAGCGTAGGCGGATGTCTGTGTGGCGCGGAAAGAAATTGGATTAAACTCCGGCCATAAGGAGAAGAATCCTCCGATCAACGGTGTGTTTCGAAGCCCGGCAACCGTCTCGTTTATTCCTGCGACCGCGATGCCCTGCAGGCCCAGAACAGGGTCAAGGATCATGTTGATCCACAACACCGCGTTCACGGCGGGCATCACAAAGAAGGGCGAAATCAGCAACACGCGAACGATTCCCTGGCCTGGGAAGGACTTGTTGATCAACACGGCAATCAATACTCCCAGAACAACGGTCAGGAAGAGAATGCTGCATACAATGAGAAGGCTATTCTGGATTGCGAACAGGAAGTCCTTGGACTTCAAAACAAACTCGTAGTTACCTAAACCGCGCCAGTTGCTTATAGATGGAGTTGTCCACTCAGGTCGACGCAGGTTGTTCAAGACGTAGCGGATAAACGAGAAGTAGAGCGTCATCGACAACGGCACTAGCATCCAGATCAGCAGTAAGATGACCGCTGGTGATTGAAGCATGCGTGGAAGTTTTCTATTAGACATGGCTAAGGACCCCCGCGAAGCAAATTGCTCGCAATGATATCAATAATTTCGTAAGTGATCGGTGGTCAGGTTGCTGGAGAACAGGACTTCTGTAAACCGCTGGTCTCTCAGCGCGAATAGTATTGGAGAGGGCCCGGATGAACCGGACCATCCATGTTATTCAAAGTCGTAGCTTAGTAGCCTGCTTCTTCCATGATGGATGCAGCAGCAGCCTGTGAAGCCGCCAAAGCGTCATCGACAGATTTGGCGCCAGACAGAGCAGCCGCGATTTCCTGCGCAACAGCGGAACCCACCTCTGGGAACTCAGGTATCGCTGCGAACTGAACACCAACGTATGGTTTCAGGTCTGTCGCTTCAGGCGCGGCTGACTCAATCGCTGCCATCTCAGCTGCCGCGAAACCTGCAACAGCTTGGAATTCGGGCAGAGCGTACGTTGATGCACGCTGACCAGTAGGGACTTTCGCCCAGCCGAACTCAGGGTGGTTCCCAACGGCCTGCACATAATCTTTGGAAGTAGCCCACTCGATGAAGGCTTTTGCTTCTTCCGCATTAGGTGTTCCGGCAGGAACAGCCATTGCCCACGCCCACAGCCAGTTCGCGCCAACTGGGTTACCAGCGTTTGGCGACTGCGCGTATTCAACACCGTCAACGGTCAAGAAGGAAGCTGCGATCGTAGCGTCGATCCACATGCCGCACTTGCCTTCGTTGTAGAGAGCGAGGATTTCGTTGAAGGAGTTTCCTTCCGATCCAGGAGGGCCATAGTTGCCCAAGAGGTCAACGTAGAAGTTGATTGCTGCTTTCCATTCGTCTGAATCGATGGTCGGTTTGAAATCCGCGTCGAACCAGGCACCACCGAAAGAATTTACCATAGTGGTGACGAAGGCCATATTGTCGCCCCAACCCGGCTTGCCGCGCAGACACGCACCGTAAATGCCGTTGTCAGGGTCATGCATTGCTGCCGCCGCCGCTTTGATATTGTCCCAGCTGTCGTTGTCAGCGATGGTTACACCTGCAGCGTCGGTCAGGTCTTTACGATACATAACCATGGAGCTTTCGCCGTAGAACGGTGCCGCATACATAGTGCCCTCGTGGGACAGACCAGCGCGAATTGCGGGCAGGATGTCGTCAGCGTCATAATCGGCACCGAAGTCCAGGGCCTCGATCCAACCAGCTGCACCCCAGATGGGCGCTTCCTGCATGCCGATGTTAATGACATCGTACTGACCGCCTCCGGTTGCGGTATCGGACGTGACTTGCTCACGCAGAACGCCTTCTTCGAGAGAAACCCAATTGAGTTTTACACCGGTTTCTTCTGTGTAGGCTTCTGCAACTTTCTGCATGTTGATCATGTGACCGTTGTTCACGATCGCGATTGTCAGTTCTTTGGCGTGACCGTCGGCAAGTGCGCCGCTGACTGCAAAAAGTGACACCGCCGTGGCAGAGAGTAGTGCTTTCTTGATGGACATCCCAATTTCCTCCTCCTTGGGTGATAAACAGGACGATACCGGGTGTCGCAACGCGAAGTCAATTAAAAATTTGCGCGCGTAAATATTTAGGTAATTTATTTATTTTAATAAATTGCTTAGGCGGAATCCCTCATGACTAATCGTCCCTCAAAGGTGGTTTCCGTACGTTCTGAAAGGCGCTCACCTTGCTCAAGCATCTCGAAAAGATCGTTGAATGCACGATTCGCGATGGCTTCATAGTCCTGCGCGATTGTGGTCAACGGAGGACAGGTGAATTTGGAGAAGGGGTGGTCGTCATGGCCAGCCACCCTTATGTCGCAACCCTCAGTGTGACCCACGCGTAGCCCAAGGCCGTAAGCTGCGGACAGCATGCCAATTGCCAAACGGTCATTGCTGCATAACACAGTGTTGGTGCTGAATGCTTTGGAAGATAGCAGCCGACCGCCTTCGGTTTTCCCGATTTCCTCGAAATGCCAACCCTCACCATCAGCCTGAAAAATAGACGGTTCACGTCCGTGCCTTTGCATGCTGTCGAGATAAGCCTGACGGCGCTTGTTGGCGTTTGGATTCGAGGGGGATTTCATTTCAAAAAAGCAGGGCGGCTCGCCACTGCGACACAGATACTCAACCATCATATCCACACTTTGCGCATTGTCCGTCCCAACAAATGCCTGACCGACGTCGCCTATATTCGCGTCAAAAAGAACTAAGGGGAAATCATGGCTGATGTCTTTAACCGCGTCCTCGTCGGACATCCGGCCAAAGGGGGCAAGCAACACACCAGCTGGCTTCAAGGACCGCAAAGACAGCAAGTTTTCTCGTTCCATCTCGGGGCTACCATGAGAACTTGCCAAAATTGGGCTGTAGCCAGCGTCTATACACGCAAGTTCGACCCGCCTGGCGATCTCGGAGAAAAATGGGTCTGCAAGGTTCGGGACCACAATGCCGATGTTCTTTGTCGTGCGCCGGTTTTGATTCATTGCAAAGACGTTAGGCTGGTAATCGTACTTCTTCAACGAGGCCTCGATCCTTGCACGTGTAGAAGCGCGCACACTGCCGGGATCATTGAAATACTTCGACACAGTAGGCCGCGAGATGCCGCTTACTGCAGCAAATTCTTCCATATTGCGAATTTTCGAGTATCTCATTTTTACACCTGATGACGAAAAAGATGGCGCGCGGTAACTTAAATGTTTTACGAAGTGCCCCCGCGTCACGTCAAGGGATTACCCGGATTTGGTCGCTTTGTGCTCCGTCGGCGACGTAGAAATTCCACTTATTACAAACTTGAGCGACATGCCACTGTGGTGGAGATGCTAACCTTAACATTTTTGGATTGGCGGCGATGCAGGGTGCATGCGCCGCATCGCTAATCGATTGAGAACCACAGCTTTGGGTCAGGTTTTGACGTTCGCGCTTGAGGCAATGTTTCAGAAAGACCGCAATCAGCATTGATCACTTCTTGACCACATTTAAAAGTGCTACTTTCGAACGGGCAAAGGGCGCTGCCCCCTCGGCCTTGCGGCCTCACCCCCAGGATATTTTGGGCCAGATGAAGAGCGGATCAGCAATTCAGGGCTGATGAGAGGTTATCCCGACGTTTGAGCGGGCCAAGGTCGGTCACGTGCCAGCCATCCTTATAGGAAACACTAATGATCCGTGCCCAGTCCGCGCTGGCGACGATCAGTTCGGGATGGTCGTCGCATATGCGTAGCCCGCCGGAAATGAAGTCCTCACCGATCTTGTGATTGGTCAAACCGGGCAGAGCAGCGATTTCGGTCAGGCCGCCGTCTTTGAAGCGCCAGATGCGCAGTGTTTTGGCGAGGTGCGGACGGTCGATGTAAGCGATTTCGACATGGCCATCGCCATCCAGATCGGCGGCGCCGATTGGGGCGAGCCAGCGGAAACGGGTACCGATATGGGGCGTGGCGGCGACTTTCTTGCCGCTTGCGTCGTAGATGGAGAGCTGTGCGCCAAGTTGGTCCTGAGATTCGACGACAATCGCCTCGGGCGTGCCGTCCGCACCAATGTCCAAAAGCCGTGGTGCGAGATCTTCAAAAACGCGATCTTCGGATAGGCGAATGGTTACGGTCTTTAGGTTTGAATCGGTATTTTGAACACGGAGTTCCAATGCACCATATTCAACATTGTCGCCCAAGACCCCATGCGCATAGCGTGTGGTTGGTTCTGTAAATTTGGCCGCTTTAATTTGATCGGCAGCTGTTGCTGTGCCAAAGGCCGATGCCCAAAGGCACAGAGCTGTCAGTGCGCCGCGTGCCCGGGTTCGCCACAGGCGGGCGGACAGGCGCGGCGCTTTGGAGATCATCAGATCTGTTTTTCCGGCATCTGCACGACCAGACCGTCCAGCGCGTCGGTGACCTTAATCTGGCAGGTCAAGCGCGAGCGGGCCGGGTCGGGCTCATAGGCAAAGTCCAGCATGTCTTCTTCCATGTCATCCTTGGCCGGGATCTTCTCGACCCAGTCGGCGTGGATATAGACATGGCAGGTCGAGCAGGCGCAGGCGCCGCCGCAATCGGCCTCGATGCCGGGAATGTTGTTGTCACGGGCCCCTTCCATGACGGTCAGTCCGTTGGCGACCTCGACAGTGTGTTCGGTACCGCCGTGCTCGACATAGGTGATCTTTGCCATTGCGTGCGTCTTCCTTTTGCGATGTTCGAATTCTTCCTTAGTCAAGGCATTTAGGTCTTTCCAGCCTCATTTGCGACTCCTGAGGCCGTGTCTGGACTTTCTTGGCGTTTGTTCTATTTTTGTTCTCATGCTTGTTACCTCTTTTCATCCTGTGGTTTCCAACCAGAACTGGCCACGTCCGCCATCTTGTTTGCCGTCAAACCAGTTGACTGCACCGCCCGAAGGCGCGCGCGTGGCCGTGGCCGGGCTGGTTATCCTGCGGCAGAGGCCGGGGACGGCCAAGGGGGTGATCTTTCTGACGCTCGAGGATGAGACCGGGATCGTGAATGTGGTGGTGTGGCGCAAAATTTACGAGCAATTCCGCCGCGCGGTGATTTCAGGGCGGTTGCTGAAGGTGACGGGCCGGATGCAGCGGGCGCATTCGGTGACTCATGTGATTGCGGAAGAGATCGAAGATATCTCGGGCATGCTGGATGTGCTGGTGCGGGGTGAGGGGCATTAAAGCAATCTGCGTATAGTCAGGCCTCTGGACAGGGCGCTTTGTTGGTCATAGCCCGGACAGGTATCGAAGCGGATAAGAGGGTGCGATGGCAAACGGACATTTTCTGTGGACGGACCTGTCCACCTACGACATGCGTGCTGCCAGAGCGGACTATGCCGAGTTATTCGATTGGTCATTTGACAAAGAAGATACCTATGACTTTGCCACCATCGGCGGGCAGGAAGTCGCGGCGGTTTTCCCGATGCCGGATCGCTTGGCGAAAATGAACATGCCGTCTTTTTGGGTGTCTTATGTCCATGTCGATGATCTGGACGCGAAAGTTGAAAGCGCCCGGACACATGAGGGCGTCATCATCGAGGTAGAACCTCAACCCTTCGGCGACGCAGCGCGTATCGCGCTGGTTCGGGATCCATCTGGCGCAGGCTTTACGATGTATGAAGGGCCGGACATCCAGACCGGAGCGCCGGGTGCTGGCAAGGTCATAAGCCGATTCCACCACGTTCCTGACATCATGCTGATCGCACCGTTTTATGCGGACCTGTTTGGGTGGCGCTTTGAGAAAAGCTCAGTAAGCCCATGGCCATGCTATGAAATACGCCATCCCAACGGAGCAGTTATCGCACAGGCCGAAGAGGTGCCCGAGGCCATCCGTGGAAAGTTTCGCTATTGGATGCCGTGTTTTGGTGTCAGGTCGGTTGGCGATACCCTTCGGCAAATCGAGGCACGGGATGGGCATCATCACAATGGCTTGCCAGAGGGGCGCGTTTTGGTGTCAGACCGGCAAGGGGCTCATTTCATGATCCAGAATGCGGGTCAGAATGCCGCTGCGGTCGGTGAAACCCCGCATGTGACCGAAAGAAATACGACCGATGGAATAGCCTGGAAGTCGCTGGTCGCATTGGCTTGTGTCTGGCTGGCCGTGATCATGGATTTACAGGTGTTCTGGGGTGTCCTGTTTTTGATCTGGGCATGTCTGGCGCTAAAATCCGGGCGCGCCGACTTTGTTGAACCAATTGACCGCGCGACTCGACCTTTGATGTTTTGGCTGATCACCGGAACATGGATAGTTCTGAGTTCTTGGGTGATACTCGGGTCGGTTTTCGGCGGCTGGTGATCCCCTTCGAAGTTGAAAGGGGACCGGCGATGGATCAGTTGATTTTCAATCGCTTGCACCCATGCGAAAATTTCCGTTCAGGCAGGAAGAAATACTCATTTTTAACCCACCTAAGTGCTTAAAGCGCTTTTCCGCCAATCTGGCGTCCATTGGTCGACTCTCAGAAGTAGGGCAGGTATCTGAATGCGTCTTTGCGCGTCGGCCTGTGTCCGGGATTAGGTTCGATCATGCAATACTCAACATCTTCTCAGAGTCAGTCAGGATGACTAACGTAACACAACATAAATCGCTCGATGAAACCACCGATCTAGAGGAAAACCACCTCCGTAACAGCCTTGCTGAACTCGTAAAACTCACGCGGTCAAAGGGGTGTATACACACCGCCAGAATGATCGAAGAGGCGTTAAGCGCATACGTCTTCGAGTGTAAACACCTTGGGGTCGCTGAAGAATACCGTTCAGAGTTGCAGCATCTGAAGGGCACGGAATTTTCACGGTCGATAGGGGACACGGACGGGAAACAGCGTGGGGTTCCGAATTTCTGTTCGAGGCGCTCCAGACTGCCGGATAGTTTCCCCTTCGATGCCACCAGCACATCAGTCGACCCGGTGCGGAAGACAACGTCAAAACAATCAGCACTTGTCTTGACGACCGGGATGCGTGTTGACGGCAGGAACAAAACAAAGTTGCGCAGCGGACATTGGACAGGCAAACCGATGCGCTTTCCTGCGGAGCCTGAATTCCAGTTTCGTTGACAAACTGCGCCGCGCTCAAAGCCTTGAATGGGCTTCATCGTGTTCTAAGGTAGGGAAGTTTCGCTGTAGAGCAGGATCAAATCTGCTATGGCGTGGTTATGAAAGCATCAGGGCCGATGCAGGCCAATATGGCTTTTCGGGGAATGCGCCTGCGTTCAGAACATGAGGCCATGTAAATATCTTCGTGCGTGTCGGCGATGTCCCATCACACGATGGCGCGTAAGTGTGCAAAAGTACTTCTGTCCTGAAGCGCTGTATCAAAGCCTGCGGTTGGCACGTTCATTTCACACGGATCGTTGCCGATTTCTACTCGCATTCAACGCTTGAACAAAACCCCTTGCGATTGCTTGTCCCGGTGATCCCCACGCAGGTCAGCGTGCAATGCACGGCCAGCCTGGACGCCGGGGCGGGCGCTGACGGTTTCAAGCCAGCGGGCGAAATGAGGCGTGTTTTCAAGTACATGCTGCTGCCCTTCCCACAGGCTGGCCCAGCCCCAGATGGACATGTCGGCGATGGAGTAAAAATCGCCCGCGACGTACTCGTTCTCAGCCAATCGGCGATCCAACACGCCGTATAGACGGGCGACCTCGGTGCGGTAGCGGTCCTTGGCATAAGGCAGGTCCTGTGGTGGGTCCAGCTGAGGGGCATATTTAAGAAAGTGATGCGCCTGACCGGCCATGGGGCCGACGCCGCCCATCTGCCACATCAGCCATTCCTCGACCGCAATCCGTTCACGTTCGGTCTTGCCATAAAACCGCCCGGTCTTGCGGGCCAGATACATCAGGATCGCACCGCTTTCGAACACGGAAACGGGCGCACCATCAGGACCATCGGGATCGACGATGGCAGGCATCCGGTTGTTGGGGGCGATCTTCAGAAACTCTGGGTCGAATTGATCGCCCTTGCCGATATTGATCAGGTGAGTGGTGTAAGGCAGTTCCATCTCTTCCAGTGCGATGGAAACTTTCCAGCCGTTTGGCGTGGGCCAGAAATACAGGTCGATCATGGTATCTCCTCAGGTTGCAGAGATCATGAGGCTTTCTGGGCAAACGGCAAGAGGGCTTGAGGCCGAGGAAGAGCAAAAAGCCGTGACCAGCGGCGATGGGGACGGGGTGGGACACCAACGCTCAATGAAGTCAGGCTGAGGGCATTCGGATCTCGTAACAAGGCGTTGTAGACCTGCAGAATACCCGGGCGGGTATAGCTGGACCAATGGCATACGCGGCGTTCCGGAGCAGTGATCGGAAAGATCAGTTTGGACAGATGATACAGCGTTGCCGGGCAATCGATCTGCAAGATGACCGCGTTTGCCGCTTCAAGACCATCGCCAATGCTGCGATCCCCTTTTTGGGGTGGTTGAATCAGCAACTCGTATAACGCGTCGAACAGGTCGTTCTCGCGGCTTATGACATTGATGAATTCGACGTGTTGCCCCGCAGCGGTGGCCAGGGCCTAAATGGTTCGGCTGTGATACGAAGCACCGGTTATCGAAATGATTCGGCTCAGCGCTTTGGGAGGAATGTGTTGCTTCGCCTCGAGCACCGGTTCCGTACCCATGGAGTGGCCCAGGAAATGGATAGGGCGACTTGGGTTCAGGCGGTGCAGTTCGGTTATGGTTTCAGCCAGTACGTGCCCGGCCTCAATGGCACGGCGATGTGCCACCCGAACGCGATGGCCAGACCTTCGTCTTCGAACCCGGCCCCAAAGCCCAGTTGTTACGGCCAGCTTGGGCTGTACCAGGGTGCGGCCCCGGGTTGCAAAGACAGAATATGCCGGTGAGGGCAGGCGTTCACATCGTCGGGTCGGTATTTGTAGCCGTGGGTCATGATGACAACCGGGCCGTCTGTACCGCTGGCTCGTCGCAGAACCTCCATCACGGGACGGGACCTACCGTACAGATGGGCCTGATCGTCTACAGCATTGATCCTGATAATTGGCATTGGCTCTGCCTCACACAAGATGTTGTGGTACCGATCTGTCATAACGCTATGACGTTTTGGTGAATGCTTGGTTACAGAACCGTGACGATGCGCCTGCCGGGGTTGACGAATTTGCGAGTGCGGCGTAAGGGCAACATCACAGACCACGTGGCGATTTGTTACCGGATTGCGGGCCACGCTAAACAACACCGCTAAAAGGTCAGGATGAAAGACCCCTTTCGCTTGGCCGCGTCTGGGGTTTTTTGTTTGCCTCCGCCGGAGGCTGAAAGGAAAGAGATGAGCGAGAACTGGAACAAACGCACCCAAGCCGTCCATGGCGGCATCCGCCGCAGTCAGTATAACGAGGTGAGCGAGGCGATTTTCCTGACGCAGGGCTTCGTTTACGAAAATGCTGAACAGGCCGAGGCCCGGTTTCTGGAATGCGGCCCCGATGAGTTCATCTATGCCCGTTATGGCAACCCCACCGTGTCGATGTTCGAACAGCGCATCGCGGCGCTGGAAGGGGCCGAAGACGCCTTTGCGACGGCATCGGGCATGGCGGCTGTCAACGGTGCGTTGACCTCAATGCTGAAAGCTGGCGACCATATTGTGTCCGCCAAAGCCTTGTTTGGGTCCTGCCTGTACATTGTCGAAAACATCCTGACCCGATTTGGCGTTGATGTGACCTTTGTTGACGGTACTGATCTTGAGCAATGGAAAGCAGCGATCCGGCCCAACACCAAGGCGGTGTTCTTCGAATCCATGTCGAACCCGACACTGGAAGTGATCGATATCGCGTCGGTGGCAAAGCTGGCCCATGCCGTTGGCGCCCTTGTCGTGGTGGACAACGTCTTCTCGACACCAGTCTTTTCGCGCGCGATCGAACAGGGTGCAGATGTTGTCATCTATTCGGCGACCAAACACATTGACGGTCAGGGCCGCGCGCTGGGCGGAGTGATCATCGGCACCCGGGATTTCATCCGCGGTACGGTCGAGCCGTACCTGAAGCATACCGGTGGTGCGCTTAGCCCGTTCAACGCCTGGGTCATGCTGAAAGGTCTGGAAACCATGGCTCTGCGCGTAAATGCGCAGGCTGAAAGCGCGCAAAAGATCGCTGAGGCCCTGGAAGGGAACCCAGCGCTGGAGCGTACCCTGTATCCCGGCCTGAAAACCCATGCACAGAATGCATTGGTGCGGACGCAGCTTGGCGGCAAGGGCGGCACGGTTCTGTCGCTGGACATCAAAGGCGGCAAGGACGCGGCCTTTGCCTTTTTGAACGCGATGACAATCCCTGTGATTTCCAACAATTTGGGCGATGCCAAATCCATCGCAACGCACCCGGCCACAACGACGCACCAACGTCTGAGCGATGAGCAGAAAGGCGAGTTGGGCATTGCGCCAGGACTGGTTCGTTTTTCTGTTGGTCTGGAAGACGTCAATGACCTGTTGGCCGATATTCAGCAGGCTTTGGAAGTCTCACAGAAATAACCCGTATTAGCGCGCGCACCTTTTTGTCGGGCTGTTACCTGACATCGGAGTGCCGCTTGAAAATCTATCCGAATGGGTTGCTTCTTGGGCCGCATCCCGCTGATAGAACCAAAAAAGGGCGCAAACTGTTGCAAATTGACGGTTTGGCGCCGCTTTTTTCGATCCGGACTGCTATTGCAAACGTATCGGGATAGACTGGAAAAGGAACTTCAGTCGTATATAGTCCGACGATCAATCGAGGAACCGCATCCGATGAACGTTCACCCGCGCGACATTGATGAGACACCTGACCGCGAAAAGGCTGCCGAGGCCCTGAAAGTGCTGCGGCAGTGGGCAAAAACGGCGTCTGCGTCCGAGATCAGCCAATTGGATCCGGCGATCGCGCGTCTGGTGCCGGGGTTGGATGCGGTGAATTATCCTTCGCTCTCGCGCGAGTATCCAGAGGATTTCGCAGTAGATGCCGCTTATCGGGCGTCGTTGCCGGACTTGCAGAATGGTCCATCCAGCCTGATCCGCGGGGCCAAGCAGCAAATCCAGCATGTGGGCATTTCGAATTTCCGCCTGCCGATCCGTTTTCACCGGAAAGAGGGTGATGATCTGTCGCTTGAGACATCGATCACAGGTACCGTCAGTCTGGAGGCCGAGAAGAAGGGCATCAACATGTCCCGGATCATGCGGTCTTTCTACAAACATGCGGAACGCACCTTCAGCTTCGAGGTTATGGAAGCAGCGCTTGACGACTACATGACCGATCTGGACAGCTTTGATGCCCGCATTCAGATGCGGTTTTCCTATCCGGACAAGGTAAAGAGCCTGCGCTCGGGTCTGGAGGGCTATCAGTACTACGACATTGCGTTGGAACTGGTCGAACAAAACGGTGTGCGTCAGAAGATCATGCATCTGGATTATGTGTACTCCTCGACCTGTCCATGCTCGCTGGAACTAAGCGAACACGCCCGTTCTATGCGCGGGCAACTTGCAACGCCGCATTCACAGCGCTCGGTGGCGCGTATTTCGGTTGTGGTGGATTGCGATGCTGATTGCCTGTGGTTTGAAGACCTGATTGCGCTATGTCGTCGGGCCGTTCCGACCGAAACGCAGGTCATGGTCAAACGCGAAGACGAACAGGCATTTGCCGAGCTGAACGCCGCCAACCCGATTTTCGTCGAAGACGCCGCGCGCCTGTTCTGTGCCGAGCTGTTGGCGGATCACCACGTGGGCGATTTCCGTGTCGTTGCCAGCCACCAGGAGAGTTTGCACAGCCATGACGCCGTGTCGATTCTGACCGAGGGCCCAACATTTGAAACGCCCAGCCTTGACCCTCGATTGTTCACAACCCTGTTTCATGTTGGATGAGTTCCCCCACGTAAGCGGTTAGAATTTAATCAGGGATTGCATCGATCAGCGTTCTTTCGCCGCAATGCAGCAAAAATGCTGCACTTGCGCATTGTTTTCCTGTATACTCGAAGAGAATGCAGCAGACGTACGCCTGCCTTCGGGAAGGTGTGCGTCCCCGAAAGGATACCGAGACGTGACACGCCTTGGACTGCAAGACCCCGACCACCGCGCGGCAAATCTGCGCGGGCGGGGTACCTTACCCCAAAAATTCGGGCTGCATCGTTTTTACAGGAGAAACATGTAATGAATCCGATTACCCATTCGCTGGAGCTTCAGGCTGCGGCGTTCCGAGTGGCAGGCTACGCGATGGCCAACCAGATGAAGATCATGCAGATCGTGACCCGGTCCGCAATCGAGCTGCCGATGGCCCCTGTTCATGCGCTGCACCTGGCCGCGTCTGCTCCGGCATCCGTTGCTGAGAAGCCGGTTAAGAAACCGACGGTCAAGGCAAAACCAGTTGCGCCGCGTGTGCAAAAACCGGTGGCAAAAAAGGCTGTGGCTGCGAAAAAACCTGTAAAGAAGACTGTTGCAACTACACCCGAGCCCAAACCGGTAGAGTTTTCTGCCAAGCCGCGTGCTACGGCCTCGGCAAAGGCCGAGCCTGCTGTGAAAACCAAACCTGCACCCGCGCCAAAACCGGCCGCTCAGCCCAAGCCGGTCGCAAAATCAGCTGCAACCGTTGCAACACCCGCAAAAAAGGTTGCACGAAAGCCCGCCCCCCGCGCGGCTTCCACCGTCAAGGCGGCCCCATCCAAACAAACCCCGGCCCAGCCCGTTGAGCCCGCTGCCAAGGCGCTCGAAGCTCAGCCCAAAACCGTTACACCTGTAGAAAAAGCGGTGTCGACCCGGGCGAAACCAGCGCCCCGCACGCGCAAGGCCGCACCGACGAAACCTGCGCCTTCTGTCGCTCAGTCAAAACCGGCACCGGCGGTCGAGCAGCCCAATCCGCAGACGCGCAGAACCCGTGCGCCGTCTAACCCCCCCGCGATGCCCGGGGCAGGTACGAAATCGGACGCGTAACTCGGATCATCTGCTTGACACGGTCGGGTTGGCGCGCCAACGCTGCGCGTCATGATGGATCTTCGCCCGGTCGGATATGTGATTGGCTTGCTGGTCGCCATTCTTGGGGCGACCATGCTGTTTCCTATGCTCGCCGACATGATCGAGGGGCGGGGGGAATGGCATGTGTTCCTGGAAAGCGCAATCATCACGATGCTGACCGGGTCAGTTCTGGCAATGAGCTGCTCCAACGGCGTGGGCGAGGGGCTGACCATCCGGCAGACCTTTTTGCTGACAACCGGCGTATGGGTCGCGCTGCCGGTATTTGGTGCAATCCCATTCCTGTTTGGTGAAACCGAACTGCGCTTTGTCGATGCCTATTTCGAGGCGATGTCGGGGCTTACAACAACCGGCTCGACCGTCATAACCGGGCTCGACTCGCTGCCACGGGGGCTTTTGTTGTGGCGCGGTATTCTGCAATGGTTGGGGGGCATTGGCATAATCGTGGTTGCGATGGTGTTCCTGCCAGAATTGCGGGTGGGTGGCATGCAAATCTTCCGCTCGGAAGGATTTGAAACCATGGGGAAAATCCTTCCACGCGCGCAAGAGATCGCCGGTCAGATATCCCTGATTTACGTGTTCCTGACCGTTGTGTGCGCGTTGGTCTACGCCGGGCTCGGGATGGGCTTTTTTGATGCCACCGTCCATTCGATGACCACCATCGCGACAGGTGGGTTTGCCAACTACGACGCGTCATTCGCAACCTTCTCGGGGCCAGTGGAATATGCGGCCGCGGTGTTCATGGTTTTGGCGGCACTGCCCTTCGTGCGATATGTTCAGCTTGCCAATGGCCACACCAGTTCTTTGTGGGAGGACAGCCAGATCCGCGTCTTTCTGGCGACTGTTCTGGTGCTGGTCTTGATCATGACCGTCTTTCTGACATCGGTTTTCCCGCGGCACTGGGAACAGGCGTTTCGCGAATCCTTGTTCAACATCACCTCGATCATCTCGGGGACCGGATATGCCAGCGTCGACTATATGGGGTGGGGCAGTTTTCCAGTCATGTTGTTTTTCCTAATCGGGTTGATTGGCGGCTGCGCCGGATCCACGGCATGTTCGATCAAGATCTTCCGTTACCAACTGTTGCTGGCGTCGATCAAAACTCAGATCAAGCGGATCAGGTCCCCGCATGGGGTTTTTGTGCCGCTTTATGACGGACGACCCGTGGGGCGCGATGTTCTGACCTCGGTGATGAGCTTTTTCATGTTCTTCGTTCTGTCGATGGGCGTTTTGTCCTGGGCTTTGGCACTGACTGGTCTTGATTTCATCACGTCCGTGTCCGGGGCAGCGACCGCTTTGGCCAATGTCGGCCCCGGCCTGGGCAGCCAGATCGGACCGGCAGGTAATTTCGCAGGTCTCAACGATACGGCCAAATGGCTGCTGACAATCGGAATGCTGGTTGGGCGGCTTGAACTTCTGGCCGTTTACGCAATCTTTACAACTCAATTCTGGAGAAACTGATGCAAAGACCCCTTGGCGCACAGTTGTCGCATATGCTCAAGGATCGTGGCGTGGATGTTATTTTCGGCATTCCCGGCGTCCATAATCAGGAAATGTATCGTGGCATCGAAGAGGCCGGTATTACCCATGTTCTGGCTCGACACGAGCAAGGGGCCGGGTTCATGGCCGATGGCTACGCGCGGGCAACCGGCAAGCCCGGTGTCGCCTATGTCATCACCGGCCCTGGCCTGTGCAACATCATGACACCGATCGGTCAGGCCTATAGCGATTCCGTCCCGATGTTGGTGTTGTCTTCGTGTCTTGACGAAAAGCAAGCTATGCGCGGTCAGCTGCACCAGATGAAAGATCAGCGCGCTGCGGCCGGGACGGTTGCAGATTGGTCGGTGCAGGCGGACACTGCCGCAGCAGCATACAGTCTGGTAGAACGTGCCTTTGAAGAATTCGAGCTGTCGCGACCGCGGCCCAAACACATTCAGGTGCCGATTGCACAGTTAGAGGCTGATGCCGAACCGGCGCCATTCCCCAACCAGCCTGCGCTGCGCACCAGGGCGTTGCCGCCTGACGTGTCGTCGGTTGTCTCGATGCTGAACCTGTCACGCAAGCCCTTGTTCATCTTGGGTGGGGGGTGCAAATCCAACGACTGGCGACAGATTTTGACGCAGCTGGGGGCTGCCTGCTTTACCACTTATGCCGGGCGTGGGTTGACGGGTGTGAACTATCCGCTGGATTTCGGGCCCATGTTGCCACGCCCCGGAAGCGCCGAGGTCATTGCCTCGGCAGATCTTGTAATTGCCGTGGGCGCAGAGCTTGGAGAGGTCGATTTGTGGCGGCATGAGCTGGGGCACAAGGCGACGCTGATCCGTGTGGATCTGGACCCTGAGGTTCTGTCTGACCGCCACCGTGCCGCAATCAAGCTTCAGACGGACAGTCAGAGCTTTGCCCGCGCCTTGTGGCAGGCGACCGAGAACATGAAGCCAGCGACAGGCTGGTCGCCAGACGAAGTGGCCGAGGCGCGCGCACGCTGGCGCGCCGAGGTGGACGCGGAACGACCCGGAATCGTGCCGATCGCGGACGCATTGCGTGAAGCGATGCCGGCCGACACCATGATTTATTCTGATATGACCCAGTTCGCCTATGTCGCGAAAGAGGTCTGGGATGTGGCCTATCCTCATCATTGGCATCATCCAACGGGGTTTGGCACACTTGGTTACGGGTTGCCTGCCGGAATAGGCGGGGCAGTTGCACGGCGTGGAAAACCAACGGCAGTTATCGCCGGGGATTATGGGTTTCACTACACGATGCAGGAATTGGGTGTCGCGGTTGAGCTGGGTCTGTCTCTGCCGATCATCTTGTGGGACAACGGCAAGCTGAAAGAGATTGAAGACAGCATGGTGCGCAGCCAGATCGCGCCTAATGCCGTGGTGGCTCGAAACCCGGATTTCTGTAAGCTCGCCGAGGCCTTTGGTGCGCGTTCCGTGGCACCTGAGACATTGGATGAGATGCAGGGCGCAGCTCGTGCGGCTTTTGACGCGCCGGGCCCAACTCTGATCCACGTGACGCCAGATATTCTGTAACAAAAAAGCGCCGCGTGGATGTGCGGCGCTTTGGGTTTCTCAAGTAGGAGCGGATCAATCCCAGCAGTGCACCAGAACCGTCATGCCTGTCGCGCGACGGTTCAGTTCGTTGGGTGAGATTTGCGTGGTTTCTTCGCTTGACTGACCGGACACGCCAGCCTTCGCCAGGATTTCCGTCAACCGCTCACCAGTGGCCGCCAAACTGACCGAAGCAGGCAGGCTGCGCCCTTCAGACGGTGTGGGCAACAGCATCCCGACAACGTTGCCGCTGTCATTGAAAACCGGGCCGCCCGCATCGCCGGGCTGCGCGTTCAGGGCCAGGCGTTTAACACCTGTCTCGCCATTCAGGCCACGCACATCGGCAACTTGTCCGAATGTCAGTGTCGGGGCACCCAGGGCACCCTGATAAGAAAAACCTGAGACCGCAACGTCAGATTGAAGACGCGGCAGTGCCGGGCTGAAAGCGGCCACGCTCATGGGGGCCAGTGCATTGGATGGGCGCAGAACCGCGACTCCTACTTCGTCATCGGCCATGGCAAGCTGCACCTCCTGATCCCCGTCCAGAGTGATCCGGGTGCAGTTCTCGACGGCTTCCGAAACTGTCAAAACGGTTCCCTTCTCATCGGCAAAGAAACCCGAGCGGGACAGGCGCGGTTTGCGGATTTGCAAGCCGGACACCAGATCGATGTTTTGCGCGGCATCTGCACCTGCGGCGGCATCGAGCACCGCGTCGGTGGTGGTAAAACTGGAGGCCATAGCCGAAAGAACTCGCACGCGGCGTGCCTCGTCGCCTTCGGGCCAGATCAGTGAATACCCTTTGATTTTGCCGTCTGTCAGGCGCGCCTGTGTAAAGGACACCACGCCATTTCCACGCCCTTCAAGGGTGAAGCGGTCTCCTCGCAGCTCACGCGGGCCGTTCAGCGGAACGATTTCCAGCGACTGCATGACTTCATACAGGGCGCGCAGGGTGCGCTTGTCACCGTCCTGGCTGATCAAGAGGGCTTTGGCATTCAGCTCGGATGCGCTGTTGAAGTGGGCAAACGGAGCTTCATAGCGATCAAAGCGGACAGCATCCAAAGGCAGGTCCATCGTGATCCCAGCCGCGTCATCGGAATATCGGGCCATCCCAACGCTGGTCAGCGGCGCGTTATAGTCGTCCATCAAGGCTTTGCGCTGCGACGTGGTTAGCACGCCGGTTGCTTCAAACCCGTTAAATCGTTGCCAATCACCCATTGAACGGCGCGTTCCCTGACCAAAGGCCCCGTCGATGGTAGAGTTGTAAAACCCGGCCGCCTGCAACGCCGTTTGCAGATCCTTGCGGTCCTGCGCGGTCAGCAGGCGTTCGGATTGCAGAGCCTGTGCGCGGGTTTCATCCGCGTCCTGAGTGGGTGCGATTGTCAGAGTGTCTTCGGCCTCAGCAACCGGCGCAACGGGTGCCGCGACAGTGCCACGGTTCAGCACATTTGCACCGATAGGCCAGAACTGTTGCCCGAGCCCGCCGGAAAAGGCGATGAAGCTGTCGCGGGGAATCTGACCTTCGGATCGATACACCCGCAGCACCTGTTCGGCGTCCTGGCGCGCATAGGGGCCGATGACGATTGCGTACCAGCCGCTGTTCAGGCGAAAGCCGTTCACGTCGGGCAGAGCACCGGCGTAGGCTTGCGCGCGATCCTGTGCTTCGCGCAAGGACGGTTGCGCCTCGACCTGCACCCAGACGCCTTGGTCTTGTTGAGCGGACGCGGCGCGCAGCCCGACCAATAGAAACAATAGAATTGCTGTGAATACGCGTTTCATAATCTGCCCGTTTATTTGCAGTGTTTGTGCTTTGGCGCAGAGTACGCGATTTCAGGTGTCAATTGCCATGCCGCGAATACGGGGAATTTGCGGTGTGGCCGCGCAGATACAGCCGTGGGCCAAAGCCCCGTTGACGCCCCTTTGCCCCTTGCATAGGAAGGGCCAAACCGACCGGAACCGGGCGCAAGGGTGCCCAGAGGGAATGCCATGACCGAACCGAACAGCGCACCGCGTTCATTTCAGGAGATTATCCTGCGGCTTCAGACCTATTGGGCCTCGAAAGGTTGCGCGATTCTGCAGCCATATGACATGGAAGTCGGGGCAGGGACGTTCCATCCCGCGACCACTCTTCGTGCGCTGGGATCCAAGGCTTGGGCCGCAGCCTATGTTCAGCCCTCGCGCCGTCCGACGGATGGTCGTTATGGCGAGAATCCAAACCGGTTGCAGCATTACTATCAGTATCAGGTGCTGATCAAACCAAGCCCGCCCGATCTGCAGGAACTGTACCTGGGCAGCCTTGAGGCTATCGGCATCGACATGGAACTGCATGATATCCGGTTTGTCGAGGATGACTGGGAAAGCCCCACGCTAGGCGCCTGGGGTCTGGGCTGGGAAGTCTGGTGTGACGGTATGGAAGTCAGCCAGTTCACCTATTTCCAACAGGTGGGTGGCCATGATTGTGCACCCGTCTCGGGTGAGCTGACCTATGGTCTGGAGCGTCTGGCCATGTATGTGCTGGGCGTCGATCACGTGATGGACATGCCGTTTAATGACCCGCAATCGCCCAGCCCGTTGAAATACGGTGACATCTTCAAACAAACCGAAGAGGAATACGCCCGCTGGAACTTTGATGTTGCCAACACCGAAGTTCTGCTGCGTCATTTCGAAGAGGCCGAGGTCGAGTGCGCCGCCATTCTGGCACAAGAGCACGTCGATCCAAAAACCGGCAAGCGCATCATCATGGCGCACCCGGCTTATGATCAGTGCATCAAGGCCAGCCACATCTTCAACTTGCTGGACGCGCGGGGGGTGATCTCGGTGACCGAGCGACAGGCCTATATCGGCCGCGTGCGGGCGCTAGCAAAGCAATGCGCGGATGCGTTTGTTCAGACCGAGGCGGCCGGGTTCCAAGCCTGATGGGCCAATCAGGCCAGCCCCGGCAACAGTGTTTTCAGGCCGTCCGCGATCATGCCGATCGCGATGGCCGACAAGATCATGCCCATAAAGCGGCTCATAATCACGCGCGCGTTGCCCGAAAGGCGTTCGGCCAGCCATGCCGCATTCCAGAACGTGATCAACAAAAGGGCAACGACCGACAAGAAAACGCCCGCGAAAACAACTGCTTCAATGGGATTTTTCACGTGATGCGCATACAGGATCAAGGTCGTGATGGTTCCGGGGCCGACAAGTATGGGAAAGGCCAGAGGGTAAAAGGCAACTGTCTCAGCCGCGAGGTATTCTTCTTTCTCATCATCCGTTCCGTGGTGCGAACTGCTTTCGTTGCCGTTCAGCATGTTCAAACCGATCATAAGGACGACCAGACCGCCGGCAACTCTCAGGTGATCGACGGTTATGCCAAACAAGCCAAGCGCCTGACTGCCGACGGCTGCAAACGCTCCGCCAAGGATAAGACAGTAGAGGGACGTCTTGATCGCAACCTTGCGTTGGTCGGTTGCCGAAAGACTCTGCGTCACGCTCAGAAAAACGGGCAGGTTCGTCACCGGGTTCATAATGGCAAAAAGCGCGCCGAAAAATCCAACGGCAAGAGTGGTATCCATACGGTTCACCTCGGGTCGTTCTGTTCTGCGGTGAAACGTGGCCTATTTCTGAAGCACTTGGAAGTACCTGCATAAAGGGAAGCATCGAAAGATGACTGGAAAAATTCTGGCACTCATCCTGCTCATGTCTGCAGCTATTGCAGGCGTTGGCATGTATTATCTGCAGGTCTACGGCTATTACTATGATGTTGAGCCCACTCCAGGCAGGGATGTAGTTCTGTCCGTTGATGCAACTCAGGCGCCGGTGGCCATTTCCTATTCTTCGTTTCAGGCCATTGACGCAGACAGCTCTCCGATCCGGTTCCGCGCGTGTTTTGAAACCGATGTCGCGCTGGAAGAACTGCAGGCCACCTACCTTCAAGCAGACGAGACAACGCCACTGACCGCACCGGGCTGGTTTGACTGCTACGATGCCGCGGCCCTGGCCGAGAACTTGAAGTCCGGTAAGGCGCAGGCATTCATCGGCCAAAAAAACGTGCATTACGGTGTTGATCGCATCGTGGCGGTTACCGAAGACGGCCGGGGCTTTATCTGGCACGTTCTGAACAATTGCGGTGAAAAGGCTTATGACGGTACGGTCGTCGGAGAGGAGTGCCCCCCGCGCCCTGAATACTGAGGAGATCGCCTTGGCCGACGCTGTAACAATCCCGGATTTCATCACCGCAACTCTGGGCTTTGCAGTCTACCTGCTGGGCGCGCGGATCAACAGCAAGGTCGTGGTGCTGCGACAGTTCAATATTCCCGAGCCCGTCACCGGTGGGCTTTTGGCATCACTTGTCGTTCTGGCCCTATATCTTTTGTTCAACCTCGAACTGTCCTTCGAACTGAACACCCGAGATTCTCTTCTGGTTCTGTTTTTTGCGGGAATCGGTCTGAATGCCCGGTTTTCTGATTTGATAGCAGGGGGTAAGCCTTTGCTAATTCTTCTGGTTTTGACGCTTTTGACGATCATCGCGCAGAACGTGATCGGGGCGGCGGGGGCGTCTTTGTTTGGCTATCCGGCGCAAGCCGGGGTTTTGTTCGGATCCGCCGCACTGATCGGCGGACATGGAACGGCAATTGCCTGGGCACCCGAAGTTGCGCGCGCGACCGGATTGGATGGCGCAACCGAACTTGGCGTTGCGGTGGCCACGCTGGGCCTGGTTCTGGCAGCTTTGGTCGGTGGCCCAATCGCGCGCCTGTTGGTCGAATCCCGCAACCTGACCCCTGATCGACCCGATGAGGAACATACGGTGGGGCTGCCCGACGACGAGCCTGGGGCCTCGGGCATAGACCATATGTCAATCATGCGAGTCCTGCTGCATCTGAACCTTGCGATCATCTTCGGCTATATACTGGGCGAGGCGATTTCCGCAGCTGGATTGAAATTGCCGTTGTTCGTGCCGTGCCTTCTGATGGGTATCGTGATTTCCAACCTGCGGACGGCTTTGGCGCCGTCCGCCCCACCCGTTGCGCGCACGCCCTCGCTGGCCCTGATCTCGGAGTTTGCACTGGGCGCGTTTCTGGCTATGTCCCTTATGAGCCTTCAGCTTTGGACAATTGCCGAATTGGGAATGGCGATTGTGGTGATCATGTCGGCGCAGACGTTGTTTACAGTTGCCTTTGTGATCTGGGTGCTGTTTCCGCTCATGGGTTCAAACTACCGCGGGGCGGTTCTGGCAGCGGGTTTCGGGGGCTTTGCATTGGGGGCCACACCCACCGCCATTGCAAATATGACTGCCGTGACCAAGCGATATGGCCCATCGCCTATTGCCTTTATTGTGCTCCCCCTTGTATCCGCCTTCTTTGTGGATATCGCAAATGCCATCGTCATCCAGACGATCGTCAATTTCTAAGGACCGACAATGCCTGACCTGCTGATCGAACTGTTTTCCGAGGAGATTCCCGCGCGTATGCAGACCCGCGCCGGTGAGGACCTGAAAAAGCGGATTACCGACGGTTTGGTCGAGGCCGGTTTGACCTATGCCGGGGCTGCCGCCCTGACCACGCCGCGTCGTTTGACGCTGGCAGTCGAAGGGCTGTTGGCGGAAAGCCCCACCATTCGCGAGGAACGCAAAGGCCCCAAGGTTGGCGCGCCGGACAAAGCCGTCGAGGGGTTTCTGCGAGGCGCTGGCCTGACCCGCGATCAGCTGGAAGAACGCGACACACCCAAAGGCGCAATTTACTTTGCAACCATCGAAAAAGCAGGACGTCCTGCGGCTGACATTGTGGCGGAAGTGTTGGAAGCCACCATCCGCAACTTCCCCTGGCCAAAGTCCATGCGCTGGGGCAGTGGGACTTTACGCTGGGTCCGTCCGCTGCATTCGATCCTGTGTATCCTGAGTGATGAGGCCGGGTCTCAGGTCGTACCGGTCGAGGTTGAAGGCATCACATCCGGCGATATCACGGAAGGGCACCGTTTCATGGCACCCAACCGTTTTGCTGTTACATCGTTTGAAGATTATGCCGCCAAGCTGAAAACTGCGTTCGTCGTGCTGTTGCCCGAGGAACGGGCCGAGCATATTTGGAACGACGCACAGAACATGGCCTTTGCCGCCGATCTGGACGTGGTTGAAGACAGGGGTCTGCTGGCAGAGGTCGCCGGGCTGGTGGAATGGCCCGTGGTGCTGATGGGAAAGATCGACGACGAATTCCTCGATCTGCCGCCCGAGGTGCTGCAAACCTCGATGAAGGAACACCAGAAGTTCTTTTCCGTAAAGAACCCTAAAACAGGCCGGATCGAACGCTTCATCACCGTGGCCAACCGCGAAACCGCCGACAATGGCGCGACCATTCTGGCGGGCAACCAGAAGGTGCTTTCAGCCCGTCTGGCGGATGCGAAATTCTTCTGGGAGAATGACCTGCGTGTCGCCAAGTCGGACATCGCCCAATGGACCCGAGCGTTGGAGAACGTGACCTTCCACAACAAACTGGGCACACAGGCCGAACGGATTGATCGCATTGCCGCGCTGGCCCGCGAACTGGCCCCGGTAACGGGTGCGGATGCCGATCAGGCCGAGAAAGCCGCGCGGCTGGCCAAGGCTGATCTGAGTTCCGAGATGGTCTATGAATTCCCCGAACTTCAGGGGCTTATGGGTCGGTATTACATCGAGGCCGCAGGCGAGGACACCGCCGTCGCCGCCGTGGCGCAGGAACATTACTCACCGCTGGGTCCGTCGGATGATGTGCCAACCGCGCCGCTCTCGGTGACCGTGGCGCTGGCCGACAAGCTGGACACGCTGACCGGGTTCTGGGCAATCGATGAGAAACCGACCGGCTCGAAAGACCCGTTTGCGCTGCGCCGTGCGGCGTTGGGGATTATTCGGCTGGTTTTGGATAACAATCTGCGTGTCAGTTTGGACCGCTTCTTTGATAGCCAGTTAGTGCGGGCAGAGAGCGCCATCAGTGAGGCGCTGCCGGACGCAAATGTCCGCGACCTTCTGGAGGAGATTGCGGATCACGGTGTATTTGGCGGGGCTTTTCAGGCTGTCAAAGAAAGAATTGGCGGATTGCCTGCGGCGGCATTTCTTGAGTTAGAGAAAAAGGTTCCTGACGCATCCGATGACCTCCTCTCCTTCTTCCACGATCGCCTGAAGGTCTTCCTCCGCGACGAGGGTATCCGTCACGACATCATCGACGCCTGTATCGCGATGGATGGCAATGACGACCTTAACCTGCTGGTCAAACGCGCCCGTGCTCTGAATGCGGTGATCGCGACCGAGGATGGCGAAAACCTCGTGCAGGGATTCAAGCGTGCCAACAACATCCTGACTCAGGCCGAGGAGAAGGACGGGGTTGAGTACTCCTATGGCGCGGATGTGAAATTTGCCGAGACGGACAGCGAAAAGGCGCTGTTTGCAGCTTTGGATCAGGCGCAGGCGCAGATCGATCCGGCGCTCAAGGCCGAAGATTTCCCGACCGCCATGGCCGCCATGGCCGCCTTGCGCGGGCCAGTGGACGCGTTCTTTGAGGATGTGCAGGTCAATACCGACAATGACATTCTACGCCGCAACCGCCTGAACCTGCTCAGCCAGATCCGGACGGTCTGTTCCAGTGTCGCCGATCTGACCCGTATCGAAGGGTAAATCTCCGGGCGCGCGGCCATTGCGCGCCCAGAACGCCCTTGCGCGAAGGGCGCAAGCGCTTATGCTGCACGCAAACCAAAAGGTGCTGCAGTGCAGAATAATCCGCATACCACGCTCATAACGACCGACGCGCCGGTCACGGCCAATACTCATGGTGGGCGGGCCAAGTGCCTGCAACGGCTTGTTCGTCTGGACCTGCCGGTACCCCGGACAGTGGCGCTGTCGTTTGATGCCGTCCATCAAATTGCGGAAGGCGAAGTTCCGAACCTGGCGGCGATCCTTGAACAATTTGATCCCGCCTCATTGCTTTGCGTCCGACCAAGCTCTGAGGACCCTGACTGGGGTGGGCCTGGCGCAGTTCTGAATATCGGGATGAATGATGCGCGTTACGTGGACCTGTCCGATACGATGGGCGCAGAGGCTGCTGCGGCGTTGTACCTGAGATTCGTTCAAAGCTATGCTATCCACGTTGCGCGGCTGGACGCGGATGTCTTCGATGATATCGATATGGATGGCAGCGAGGGGCTGGGCCATTCGCTGCGCGCCTATGAAGATGAAACGGACGAGGCCTTTCCCCAAGACAGGGGCGAGCAGTTGATCGGCGTTCTACGTTCGATGGCCCGTGCCTGGGATGGAACATCCGCACGCCTGTTGCGGCAGGCCAAGGGTGCTCCGGCGGATGCCGGACTTGGGTTGGTCATTCAAGAAATGATCCCCGGTGTCGGGCAGGGGGAATGTGGTTCTGGTGTCCTGCAACTGGTCGATTCCACAACCGGAATGCAGCAGATCACCGGTCGTTACCTGAGCCAGAGCCAGGGCCGGGATGCGCTGGGCGAAGATGTTGCCGCGCTGTTTCTTGAAAAGGACCCGCGCGGTCCATCGCTTGAGGAAGTTGCGCCCAAAGCCTTTGCCGAACTCAAGGAACAAGCCGCCTTGATGCGTGAAAAACTGCGTGAAGAGATGCAGGTCGAATTCGTCATTCAAAACGGAAATGTGCATATCCTGGACGGCGTGCGGGTGCAGCGCAGCGCTCGTGCGGCCATGCGGATCGCGGTTCGTTTGGCCGAAGACGGGACCATACCCCAGCAAGAGGCGGTCATGCGCGTGGACCCGCATGCGCTGAACGAGCTTTTGCACCGTCAGGTGCATCCAGATGCGCGGCGTGACGTTTTAACTACGGCTATCGGGGCCAGCCCGGGTGCCTCGACAGGTAAGATCGTATTCACTTCGGCTGAGGCTCAGGCAAGCGCTGCGCGGGGGGAAGCCTGTGTTCTTGTGCGTCGCGAAACTTCGCCCGAAGATGTACGTGGGATGCACGCGGCTGTTGCGGTTTTGACCGAAAAAGGCGGGATGACCAGCCATGCGGCAGTTATCGGGCGCGGGCTTGGGTTGCCCTGTATCGTTGGCGCGTCCGGCATTCGGTTTCAAACAAAGAAAAAGATGCTGACGGCTCCGGATGGGCGTGTCTTTAAAACTGGTGATGTTCTGACCATCGATGGCAGCTCGGGCCAGGTGCTGGCGGGGCAACCTGCAATGCTCGAGGCTGCGCTGGACGATTGTTTTCAGACGCTGATGGCCTGGGCGGATTCCGAGCGCGACATTGATATCCGGGCCAATGCCGATACGCCTGCCGATGCGCAGACAGCCCGGAATTTCGAGGCGCAGGGGATCGGTCTGTGCCGGACCGAACATATGTTCTTTGATCCCGGTCGTTTGATCGTGATGCGCGAAATGATCTTTGCGCAAACGTCATCCGGTCGGGCGGCGGTGCTGGAACGTCTGCTGCCGATGCAACGAGAAGACTTTGTGCAACTTTTCCGGATCATGGAGGGCAAGCCGGTCTGCATTCGCCTCTTCGATCCGCCACTGCACGAGTTTCTGCCCACCACCAGAACTGGCCAACGCGAACTGGCCGAAGCGCTTGACCTGCCTGTTTCAGATGTTGAACGCCGTGTCGCTGCCATGAGCGAATACAATCCGATGCTGGGTCTGCGCGGGGTGCGTCTGGGAGTGACCGTGCCGGAAATCTACGACATGCAGGCGCGCGCGATTTTCGAAGCCACGCTGGAGGCCCGGCAAAACGGTGCTGCGGTCGTGCCCGAGGTGATGATCCCTCTGGTTTCGGCAAAGCGCGAAGTCGAGCTGGTCAAATCCCGCATCGACACGGTGGCGGCTGCGGTTGCGTCCGAGCAGGGGCAGGAATTCGACTACCGACTGGGTGTTATGGTTGAGACCCCGCGTGCTTGTTTGCGGGCCGAAGAGATTGCCCCACAGACGGCGTTTATGAGTTTCGGAACAAACGACCTGACCCAGATGACCTATGGCTTGTCGCGCGATGATGCGGGTCGTTTCATGTCAGACTATGTTCGGCAGGGTGTCTTTAGCGAAGATCCATTTCACGTCCTTGATCCGGACGGTGTGGGCGAATTGCTGAAACTGGGTGCCGAACGTGGACGTTCCGCAAAACCTGACGTGACCCTGTCGGTATGCGGCGAACATGGCGGTAACCCCGAATCAATCGCGATTTGCCGGGATTTGGGGTTTGATTATGTATCCTGCTCTCCGTTCCGGGTTCCGGTCGCTCGGCTGGCTGCCGCTCAACTGGCGATTTCGTCCAGACTTGGGGGTTGACAGGGGCCTGTATCCCAAGGATTAGTGGGGTATCTGGCCACTCGTAGGTGAAGTAATTCTTCACGACGGGCGATTTTCCACTTGCTTTTTTCAAAAGGCTGGACGTTTGCGTCTGGTTGCGTTAGATGCCTCGTCGCGCCCGCCGGGGGAGGGTATGGCGCGTGAAGTGCCTGTGCGAGGTTATCTGATGCTACGTTATATACTGGCTGCTGCCACATTGGCGGCAACCATGCTGCCAAGTGCGTCCTTCGCCGAGAGGGAAGCAACCGAAACTGCCAAGAACGAGCTTGTGGCCCGGAATGAATTGCCGGGGCAGAGCTTCCGTGACTACTTTAAGCTGTTCCAGCCACGCAAATCCGCGGAGCCGGTCGTAGTCACCTATTCCAAAGACTGGCTTGACCAACAGCCAAAAGCAACCGGTGACGAAAACTGGAAGTGCCTTTCCGAGGCGCTGTATTTTGAGGCACGTGGTGAAAGCGTGCGTGGACAGTTCGCTGTGGCCGAGGTCATCTTGAACCGGGTCAAAAGCGGTCGTTTCCCAGACTCACTGTGCGGTGTAATCCGTCAAGGCACCGGCAAAAAATATCAGTGCCAGTTCACATACACATGCGATGGCCGCAAGGAAGTTATCCATGAGAAGAAAGCCTATGAGCGCGTGTCGAAAGTGGCCCGTGCTTCTATGGACGGTGCGGCGAAAGAGCTGACCGAAGGGGCGACCCATTATCACACCACCGCAGTGCGCCCATCCTGGTCGCGAGTTTACAAACAGACTGCGCGGATTGGTGTGCACATCTTCTATCGCCACAACTATCGGACAGCGAGCAACTGATTGACGCACCCGCGCTGGAAGCTTGATGGCGCGAAACAAGTTGCAGTCTATATTACGGGCCAGGAGGCCCGTAATGCTTTTCACCCGAAGACACGTTCTGAAAACTGCTGCCGCAGCTTCGTTGCTGCCGCTTTCGGCCCGGGCCGCGTATCCGTTGCTCGAAGCGCGCGAGACCAAGCAACTTGTGGCGCCCGATGGGTTTCCTGAAACGACGGTTTGGAGTTTCAATGGCTCTGTCCCTGGAGCGACCATAAGGGTCGGGCAAGGTGCGCGTGTTCAGCGCAGGCTTGTGAATCAACTCCCTCAGCCGACCTCGGTCCATTGGCACGGAATCCGCATAGACAATGCCATGGATGGCGTGCCCGGACTCACACAAGGCGCAGTCGAAACGGGGAGCTCGTTTGATTACGACTTCGTTGCTCGTGATGCAGGCACGTATTGGTATCATGCGCATAACAGGTCAATGGAGCAGGTTGCGCGCGGCCTTTACGGGCCACTGATCGTCGAAGAGGCCCGAGCGCCAGATATCGATCAGGACCTGATTTTGATGTTGGATGATTGGCGGCTCGATCCAGAAACCGCAGAGATTACAGACGATTTCGACAATGGCCATGACCTGAGCCACGCTGGCCGGCTTGGAAACCTCGTCACTGTTAACGGATCGTTTGATCCTGCGTTTTCTGTGCAAAGACATGATCGCCTTCGACTGCGATTGATCAATGCCTCCAACGCTCGGATTTATGATCTGAAACTCGACGGCCTGTCGGGATGGATCGTTGCCTTGGATGGGATGCCGCTGGAAACTCCGTTTGAGTTGTCTGGGTCGTTTCCACTGGCACCTGCGCAGCGCGCGGACCTGATTGTCGACGTCATCACCGAAGGCGATACGGCAAGCCTGGTTAGTATCGAAAGAGACGGGGCCTTTGGTCTGACGCGTTTCGACGTCGCAGGCAATGCCGCCAAGGTGCAAAGGCAGGGTGTGTCTACATTGCCACCTAATCCTCTGCCAGAAATCAAGAATCTTGAAAGCACGCCTTTGCATAAGATGGTTCTGCAGGGCGGCGCGATGCGTTGGCTGGAAAGCGCTCGGATAGGAGAAACCGAATTGTCGGGCCGCGAGTTGGCACAGTTGGGTCGGTTCTGGGCGCTGAACGGTTATGCCGAACGCCCCGATGATCCGTTCCTGAAAGCCGAAATCGGCAGTCCGCACAGGGTAGAGTTCGTGAATGAAACAGCCTTTCCACATGCAATGCATTTGCATGGCCATCATTTCCGACTGATTTTGGACGATGGGTCCCTAGGCCCCTGGCGCGACACTGTTCTGGTTGGGCGGGGCCAGACCCGCCAGATTGCGTTGATCGCGGACAATCCGGGCGACTGGCTGTTGCATTGCCATATGCTGGGACATGCCGCATCTGGGATGATGAGCTGGTTTCGGGTCGCCTAACGCCGCAATCGGCGGTTGGAATGGCGCTTGTATGAGTGTTATAGGCCCCGGCAAAGCCTATAGTAGGCAATCTACGCAACGAGCCCAAAGAGGCCTGTCCCATGAGTTCTGAAATCCGCCTGGCATTCGCACACCCGTCCGAAAGATCCGAGGCAACCTCACCCCGAGGTCCGCTGGATCGCATTTCGCTGCGCGATCACATTGTCGAAGTCGAGATCGGCGCCTTCCAGGCCGAGCGGGGAACGACCCAACGTATTTGCTTTAACATCGTGGTCGAGGTGCGTCCGCTGACCGCTGATATTGACGACGACGTGGATCGTATCCTGTCCTATGATCGCGTCACCGAAGCGATTGCCTTTGAGCTGGCGGCGGAACGTCTGAATCTGCTTGAGACGCTGGCCGACCGTGTCGCCGAGCGTATCTTACTTGAGCATCAAGCCGTAAGGGTCTTTGTTCGCATCGAAAAACTGGACCGTGGTCCGGGCGCGCTAGGTGTTGAAATTGTACGTGGAAAGGACTCGATTCATCATGAAATGGTCGAGGAAGAACGTCCACACCCGCGCTTGGTTTATCTGTCGAACGAAGCGATTGCCTCGGACAATCTGACGGGATGGATCGATCAGTTGGAAAACCGTCAACGCCCGTTGATCCTGTGTGTTGGGGCGGCGGACCTCGCCGCTCCGCAGACCGGCCACGCGATGACGCAGAGACGGATTGATCTACTGACCATTGAACAGAATGCTTGGGTTCTGGCGGCACGGGATCACCGTTGTGTCGTTGTCTCGACCCGGACGGAACTGGATTGGGCCATGAAGAATGGCCAAATCTGCGTCTGGGCCCCGTCCAAGATCGTGTTGGATGCCGTGGACGGTCCATCTGCCGCACCATCGAATGCTGTGGCCCTCGCTGCTTGGTTCGCGGCGACCTTTGAAGCCAGCGAAATGATGGTGATCGGCGGCGCATTGCCGAAAGAGCCCAAAACGCCGCTGCGCGCAGTGGCCGTGGATCAAGCCCAGCTGTGAGCGTTTATTTCAAGCCACTGGTTCAACATGGCTCGACCCGCCCTTCCGGTGCCCAACCGCTGGCGGGTCAACCGCTTTGGTTCACCCATGTTGAAGCTCTGCGGCGTGGGGCTGAACCCGTGATCGTAGTGGCTTCGGACGTTCCGTCGGACCATCTGAGTCGACTGACCCAAGCGCGGGCTGACATCGCGGGTTTGGATATGCAGGTGCCGCATATCATGGGTATTCTGAATGCCACGCCGGACAGTTTCTCGGACGGCGGCGTTCATAGCTCGGCTGAGACCGCCCGCGCGGCGGCGGTTGATATGGTCGTGCAGGGGGCCGGCATTCTGGATATCGGTGGCGAATCGACCCGTCCGGGTGCGGATTTTGTACCTGCAGACAAAGAAATCGCCCGTACGCGACCGGTGATCGAGGCGATCCGGGCGGAAACGGACGCTCTGATCTCGATCGACACGCGCAAGGCCAGCGTCGCCCGCGCCGCGTATGAGGCCGGAGCGGGGCTTGTGAACGATGTCTCGGGTTTTACCTATGACCCTGATCTGGCACCGTTCTGCGCGGCGCAGGGCGCACCTGTTTGTGTCATGCACATGCAGGGCGATCCCACCACGATGCAGGACAATCCGCATTACGACAATGTCTTGCTGGATGTGTATGACTTTCTGGACAACCAGATTGCACTGCTAGAGAGGTCGGGCCTCAGTCGGGATCTGATCATCGTTGATCCGGGAATCGGGTTCGGCAAGACCGAGGATCACAATCTGACCTTGCTGCGCAATCTCAGCCTGTTCCACGGTTTGGGCTGCCCGATCCTGCTGGGCGCGTCGCGCAAAGGATTCATCGGTTCCATCGGGCAAGAGCCTCGCAAGACAGCGCGTGCGCCGGGATCAATTGCTGTTGCTCTGGCAGGATTGTCTCAGGGCGTGCAAATCATCCGTGTTCATGACGTGGCCGAGACCTCTCAGGCCTTGCGCCTATGGGCTGCTGTCCGGTAATCCGGTCTCACGACAAATCACGGAGTGACACGTATGCGCAAGCTGTTCGGAACCGACGGGGTGCGGGGCACCGCCAACACGCATCCGATGACGGCAGAAATGGCCTTGCGCATCGGCGCTGCGGTCGGGCGTTACTTTCGCCGTGACACGACAGGTGTGCACCGGGTTGTCATTGGCAAGGATACACGTCTGTCCGGTTACATGCTCGAAAATGCGCTGACGGCCGGTCTGACCTCGACGGGTATGAACGTATTGCTGCTAGGCCCCGTGCCGACACCGGCGGTTGGTCTTATGACGCGATCTATGCGCGCTGATCTTGGGGTCATGATCTCGGCCAGCCACAACCCGGCGGAAGACAACGGGATCAAATTTTTCGGGCCGGATGGCTACAAACTGTCTGATCAGGCCGAGATCGAGATCGAAAAACTGATCGACGAAGGCGTCCGGCCCGCTCAAGCCCAAAATATCGGTCGGGCGCGTCGTGTCGATGATGCACGGTTTCGCTATGGTGAACGTGTGAAATCATCGTTGCCGCGTGACGTGAGTTTGGATGGTCTGAAAGTGGTCATCGATTGCGCAAACGGCGCGGCCCACCGCACTGCACCCGAGGTTTTGTGGGAACTGGGCGCTGATGTCATTCCGGTTGGCGTTGCGCCCAACGGCAAGAACATCAACCTCAATTGCGGATCGACAAAGCCGCAACTGGCCGCAGAAACGGTTGTGGCCCATGGCGCAGATGTCGGCATTTGTCTGGACGGTGATGCAGACCGGGTTGTTGTGGTCGACGAAACCGGTCAGGTGGCCGATGGCGATCAGCTTATGGCTCTGTTGGCGACGGCATGGAAAAAATCGGATCAGCTGAAAGGCGACGCCCTTGTGGCGACGGTGATGTCCAATCTGGGTCTCGAACGTCACCTGACACAGCAGGGGTTGCGTCTGGAGCGCACCTCGGTCGGGGACCGCTATGTGGTCGAGCGGATGCGCGAAGGCGGGTTCAACCTTGGCGGCGAACAATCCGGCCATATCGTGATGAGCGATTATGCCACCACCGGTGACGGATTGATGGCGGGCCTGCACTTTCTGGCGGAAATGGTTCTTTCGGGGCGCAAGGCGTCGGATCTGTCGAAACAGTTCGAAACGGTGCCTCAGCTTCTCAAGAACGTGCGTTATACCAGTGGGCAAGCCCCGTTGGAGGTTCAGAGCGTTCAGGCCGCTATCGCAGATGCCGAAGCGCGGCTGAACGGGCAGGGCCGGTTACTGATCCGCAAATCCGGGACCGAGCCGTTGATCCGGGTGATGGCTGAATGTGAAGACGATGGGCTGCTGACCCAAGTTGTCGACAGTATCGTGGCCGAGGTCGAGGCTGCAGCGGGCTAGTGCCCGAACAGAACCTTGCGCAGGCTGAACCACTGGCTGATGGCCATGCCGGTCAGGATCAGGGTCAGTGCGATGTAAAAGCGTAGGGGCAGGGCCTCGGACAGGATCCAAGCGCCAAACACCATCGACCAGATCGGCACTTGGTAGTTCACCAGTGTCAAGAAAACCGAACCGGCGCTGCGGGTGATCGAAACACGCAAGAGGGTGGCGAAAGCGGTTGGAAGCAATCCCAACACAATCAGAGCAATCGTCGGGCGTGGCCCTTGCCATGTTGGCAGACCTTCGGTGACCAGCATTATGGGCAGCAAAAGTACGGCCCCAACAACCAGTGTCAGGGCAGCCAACACCAAAGGGTCAACCGGCGGGCAGCGTCGCGTCAGCACAGATGAGCTTGCGTAACACAGGGCTGCTGTGATGCAGGCCAGTTGCGCGATGGGTTCTGTCCCTTGGCCCAATTGTGCAAGGCCCGGGCCGATCAATACCAGAGCACCCGAAAACCCCAGGCAAACTCCTAGAAAACGGCGCAGGTTCAGGGGCTCGTCCGAGAAGAAATGGGCAAGCGGCAAAACCATCAGCGGGATCGCCGCCATAGACAGCCCCGCGAAGGCCGAGGGCACAAATTGCTGACCCCAACTCAGCAGCATGAAAGGCACGGCGGTAGACAACACGCCGATGAGGACAATCGAAATACTGAGCGCAGGCGTCAGAACCGGCAGCTTGCGACCGGTTACCCACATCATCAGAAGCAAGGTCACAGCGCCCAGCGTCGTCCGTGACGTCGCAACCGTAATCGGGCCGTAGCCTTCAAGCGCCATGGCGACGACCATGAAGGTCGCGCCCCAGATCAAGCCCAGCGTGAAGACGCCGCTCCAATCCTGTTTCGTTGGCTGATGCACCATTGGTTTTCCTGTCGGGGCCACGGGAATGCGCGAAAAAGATAAATCTGACCGAGTGTTTATGTTCCGCACTGCTTTATTGTGCAAACGAAAAAGGGCGGCCACTGAGGCCGCCCTTATGCTGACAGAGGTCAGACTTAGTTCTTTTCTTTATCGACCATTTTGCCGGCCGAAATCCACGGCATCATGCCGCGCAGTTTGGCGCCGGTTTCTTCGATCATGTGCTCGTCATTGGCACGGCGCGACGCTTTGATGGTCGGCTGGCCCACGGCGTTTTCCAGCATGAAGTCGCGAACGAATTTACCCTGCTGGATATCGTCCAGTACCGCTTTCATGCGTGCTTTGGTTTCGTCGTATTTCAGGATACGCGGGCCGGTGACGTACTGGCCGTATTCTGCGGTGTTCGAGATCGAGTAATCCATGTTGGCGATGCCGCCTTCGTAGATCAGGTCAACGATCAGCTTCACTTCGTGAAGACACTCGAAATAGGCCATTTCCGGCGCGTAGCCGGCCTCGACCAGTGTCTCAAAACCACAACGGATCAGTTCGACCAGACCGCCACACAGGACAGCCTGTTCGCCGAACAGGTCGGTTTCGCACTCTTCACGGAAGTTGGTTTCGATGATACCCGAGCGGCCGCCACCGATGGCCGAGCAGTATGACAAGCCAATTTCCAGCGCTTTGCCGGTTGCGTCGCTGTCCACGGCCACAAGGCAGGGTACGCCGCCGCCTTTGGTGTATTCGCCGCGCACGGTGTGGCCGGGGCCTTTGGGGGCCATCATGATGACATCGACGCCTTCTTTCGGCTCAATCAAGCCAAAATGGACGTTCAGGCCGTGGGCAAAGGCAATTGCCGAGCCCGGCTTGATGTTGTCATGGACGTATTTTTTGTAGGTCTCGGCCTGCAATTCGTCGGGCATGGTGAACATGATCAGGTCACACCATGCGGCGGCTTCCGCGATGCCCATGACTTCCAGGCCCTCGGCTTCGGCTTTCTTGGCCGATGCGGACCCTTCGCGCAGCGCGACGACCAGGTTTTTGGCGCCCGAGTCGCGCAGGTTCAGCGCATGAGCGTGACCTTGCGAGCCATAGCCCAGGATAGCCACTTTTTTGTCTTTGATCAGGTTGATGTCGCAATCGCGATCGTAATAGACGCGCATTTCGCCGGTCCTTTCTGGTTAGATTGCGGTGGTTTTACCGGCTCAATTGCGTAATGGCGATAGGGTTAGGCTTGAGTATTTGTAAAAAAGGTGAAGAATAATTCTTTAAAACCAACGAATGTGAAAAATTAATGCTTGATGACATTGACCGTCGCATCCTGCGCCATTTCCAGGCTGCCCCAAGCCTGACCACTGCGGAACTAGCCGATCTGTGCCGGATCAGCGCTGGGGTCTGTTGGCGGCGGATCGAAAAGATGCAGGCGGCCGGGATTATCGAAGGGCAAGAGGCCGTGATTGACTGGACCGCCATGGGTTATGCGGTCGAAGTCTCGCTTCGGATCACGCTGGACAAGACACAGGCGCGCGCCTTTGACGAGTTTACCGAGGCCGCACGAGGCGTGGCTGAGGTGGTCGAGATCCAGACTTTTCTGGGTCGGGTCGACGTGCGGCTGTCGGTCATTGCCAAGGATATGAACCATTACCAGCAGCTGTATCGCGACCGTATTCTGACCTTGCCCCATATCGCCGATATCGAAGCGCTGATGCACATCGCGCGGGTCAAACGGGATGAGGTGTTGCCGGTATGATTGAGTTGGACGAAATTGACCGCCGTCTGCTACGTGCCCTTCAGCAGGACGCAACCCAAAGTGCAGGTGCCCTGGGGCGCAGGTTTGGATTGTCCCAACCTGCCACTTGGCGGCGGATTCGGCGGCTGGAAGAGACAGGGATCATCACGGGACGGCGGCTGCGTTTGAACGCAGAGGCGCTTGGGTTTGGTGTGACAGTTTTTTTGGGGGTAAAACTCGGACGCAAGGGGCAGATCAGTCTAGAGGATTTCGAGCGCGCCGTAAGCGCCATTCCCGAGGTGCAGACTGTGGAACATGTTCTGGGATTGTATGACTATCGCCTGCGTGTCGTGGCGCGGGACTTGTCCGATTTCGAACGCGTGTTGCGACGACGGATCATGACTTTGCCCGGTGCAGGCGATGTCGAGGCAAACGTTTTGCTGAGCGAAGAACGTATGCCTGGACCTTTGGGTTGAATAAAACTCAGTATTTGGTGCGGATACAGAACCCGGGATGGTGCGTCATGCGGGCGAATGTCAGCGGTTTGTCTTCTTTCCACGTGGTACGTTCCATCTGAATCATCGATGTGCCCGTTGTGGTGCCCATGTATTCAGCCAGTTTGCCGTCCGCGGAAATGGCGCAAAACGCGATCTCGGCCTTGGTAAAAGGGGCTGCGTTTAGTAGCCATTCATGTGGCCCATGTTGGCTGAGGTCCGCATTTTCCACATCCGGGACCGCGTCGATATTGATCCAGCGCTCTTCCAGCTGAAATGGTCTGTTGTCTGCGTAGTGCATACAAGTGACATGCAATACGCGCCCATCAGGGGGCAAATCCAGCTGTGACGACAACCAGCCGGGGCTTTCCGCCACGTTCCGTTCGACCAGCGCGTAGCGATAGTTTGCGTTCTGGCTTTCGACCACTTGCCGGGCCAGCGAAAATTCTAGCTTGGCATGTTTGCTCGGCTCTTTCTTGACACGTGTGCCGCTCTTGCGTTTGCGTTCGACAAAGCCTTGTTCTGCCAACTCCCTTAGGGCCCGGTTGACCGTGGCACGCGCGCAATTGAATTCTTCTGCCAGCTGCGTTTCGGTTGGCAAAAGCGATCCTTGTGGCCAGACACGACTTTCAATACGTCGTTTAACTTCGTCTCGAACGGACTGGAAGCTGATCCGCTTTTGTATAGTCACGGGTAGAATTATCCCTTCAAGTATAAAGTGTATGCATCTGTTCAGAAGCAAGCAGAAGTGTAAAGGGGAAGGTGACACTGGTTGGCGTCATTTTACGTAATATGGCATATTTTTCACAGAGATAGCCTAATTTCCCTTACGTCAATTTTTGCGACGTTAGCACTTTACGCGCAAAGCTAATGAGACCAAACTTCTGAGGATGTTATTGAGAGGAAATGTAATGCCAGCCTTGTTGGAAGCCGTGGACCCGAACGGGCTTGAAGAATTTTCGGTCGTCTTCACCGATCGTTCGCTAAATCACATGTCGCAGAAGTTTCAGCAAGTGATGCGCGACATCTCGGACATGTTAAAGAACGTGTACAAGGCTGACGGCGTCGCGATCATTCCCGGGGGCGGAACCTATGCCATGGAAGCGGTGGCCCGGCAGTTTGCGCGTGGAGCAGATGTGCTGGTGGTTCGAAACGGGTGGTTCTCGTATCGCTGGAGCCAGATTATCGAAAGCGGTGCTCTGACAAATTCGGTGACCGTCATGAAGGCGCGGGAGACAGGCAATGCCAGCCCATCACCTTTTGCGCCTGCTCCGATTGAAGAGGTTGTCGCCGCGATTCGTGAACAGAAACCGGGAGTCGTTTTTGCGCCTCATGTCGAAACCGCGGCGGGTGTTATTCTGCCGGATGATTATGTTACTGCACTGGCAGAAGCCGCGCATGAGGTCGGTGCGCTGATGGTGCTGGATTGCATCGCATCCGGCTGCGCTTGGGTGGATATGAAGGCAATGGGCGTCGATGTCTTGATTTCTGCCCCGCAGAAGGGGTGGAGCGCGTCACCATGTGCTGGTCTGGTGATGCTGTCCGAACGGGGCGAGGCCCGGTTGCAAGAGACTGAGTCAGACAGCTTTGCGGTTGATCTGAAAAAATGGCGTCAGATCATGCAGGCTTATGAAAATGGCGGTCATGCCTATCACGCAACCATGCCGACCGACGCGTTGCTGGCCTTCCGCGATACCATGACAGAGACGCGGGACTACGGGTTTGAAAAACTGCGTACAGCGCAATGGGCGTTGGGTGACGGTGTGCGGGCGATGTTGAAGGACAAAGGTATCGTTTCGGTCGCAGCGGATGGTTTCGGAGCACCTGGCGTTGTCGTCAGCTATACGTCGGATCCCGAAATCCAGAACGGCAAGAAATTTGCGGCGCTAGGGATGCAGATTGCTGCCGGTGTGCCCCTTCAATGTGATGAGCCCGAAGGGTTCTGCACCTTCCGTTTGGGTCTGTTCGGGCTCGACAAGCTTTATGATGTGGATGGCACTATTGCGCGCCTGAAACGTGTATTGGACCAGGTTCTGTAAACTGACCGGGCCTTAGCGGACGCCGAGGCCCATCTGCATCAGCGTTTTACGAACAGGCGGCAGGGAATAAAGCGCGCTCAACCCCATGGCCCGCACGTCGCGCAACGGACGCGCCTCGATCATCGAGGCGCGATTCAACAGGTCGATGCCCTTGACCCGCATCTCAACCTCGGTGTGGCGGGCTTTGTGATAGGCGTCCAGCATCTGGGCGTCACCCAGACCATCGGGGCGGGTCTGCGCCAAATCCAGCAGACAGCGCAAATCGCCCAAAGACATGTTCAACCCCTGAGCGCCAATCGGCGGCACCACGTGTGCGGCTTCTGCCATCAAAGCAATTCGTTCACCGGCCAGCCGCTCGGCAGACTGGCTGATGATAGGCCAGATCGTCCGGCGCGACGCCAGCTTCAAGGGGCCGAACAATCCGCAGGACCGCTCGGTCATTGCGGCTTCAAAGGCTTCAGGCTCGAGGTTCAGAAGGTCGATGGCCTGCGGGCCACGCTCCATCCAGACAATGGCTGACGAAGGCTGCCCTTGCCAATCCGGCAAGGGGACCAGCGTGAAGGGCCCGCCCGATCTGTGAATCTCGGTCGAGACGTTTTCATGCGGAATAGGGTGGGTGACCGCAAATGCCAGCGCTTTCTGACCATACCGCGTTGTGTGAACCGATATGCCGGCGGCCTCACGCATGGGGGACGAGCGGCCATCGGCGGCCAGCACCAGTTTACACCGGACGCGGCTGCCGTCACTTAGCCCCACACGCGCTTCGGCGGTTCGGGTGAACAGGCTGGTCGTCCCGGTGCCGGGGTGGAAATCGACATTGGGTAACTCGGCCAATCGCGCCACCATTTCCCGGCGCAGCAGCCAGTTGGGCAGGTTCCAGCCAAAGGGTTGATCGGAAATGTCGGCGGCATTGAAATCGCGCACAACGCGCGGTTCGGGCTCGTCGCCACCGGCGTCAACGATGCGCATGATTTGCAATGGTGCAGCGTGGGCGCCCAGACGCGTCCAAAGCCCGCATTGCTCCATCAGACTAAGGGCGGGCTGTAGAAAAGCGGTGGTGCGCAGGTCTGATCCATCCACATCCCGCTCGGTAATCGGAGGGGTCGGATCGACGCAGATCACGTCAAACCCGGCTGTTCCGAACACCGCTGCTGCGGTCAGACCGGCAATTCCGCCGCCGGAAATCAGGATGTCACAGCTGTCAGTCATGGCGCCTCTCATCGATTTGGGCAGAACCTAGTTCGGTTCCATCCCAAGCGCCAAGTGACATCCTGTCCCGTTTCTCAGCCCCTTGAAATCAGGATGAGGATCAAAAACATCACCGGCACCATCATCAGGGCAGGGATGTAGAGCCCGGGAAGACCAAACAACATGATGGAACAGCCCCACATGCTGAAAACCGCACCGATGGTATAAAACAGGTCTTCTGCCTCGGCGTTGGCCGCGTCTCGGGCCAGCCAGCCGAAAACCGGAATTGCAAAGAAAAGGCGCTGCCATATCGGCAGGCGCATCGGCATTTCGATCGCGCTCATTGGGGTCTCCATCTGTTCGTCGATGCAGCGCATATAGGGATGCAGATGCAGGTGCAGGATGAGCGCGATCGTCGCAGTGTGACAGGCTATCGCAGGCGGGCCAGAAACGCCGTCAGATCGTCCGTGTGATGATGGATGTGATCCGCATCATGTGGGTCAGGTGCTACGTGCACGGTGCGCATTCCCATCTCGTGCGGAGCCTCCAGATTGCGCGGGTCATCCTCGAACATGGCGGCTTTTTCAGCCTGAATCCCATCCTGTTCAAAAATGGCCTCAAAGGCTGCTTTTTCGGGTTTTGGCCGATAGCCTGCATGTTCCACGCCATAGATTGCATCGAACAATCCCGAAAGGCCGCGCGCTTCCAGTACCCGTTCGGCGTATGGGGCACTGCCGTTAGTGTAGACAATACGCCGCCCCGGCAGGGCGCGGATGTGATCAGCTAGATCTGCATCCGGGTCCATGTGGCTCATGTCTACCTGATGGACTGCGTGCAGATACGGGTCCGGGTCCAGGCCATGTTCGGCCATCAAACCGGCAAGCGTGGTGCCGTATTCGCACCAGTAATGCGTCCGCAAACGGTCCGCTTCTGCCTGATCCACACCAATGGCCCGCATGACATAATCGGTCATGAGCACCTCGATCTGATCGAACAGACGCATGTGCGGCGGGTACAGGGTGTTGTCCAGATCGAACACCCATTGGGTGACATGAGAAAAAGCTGGTTTGACCATAAGCAGGGTGTAGGGCGCGGGCGCGGTGTTTTCAATGCTCTACTTGATCGTGACCCCTTCGGACGGATAGACAGGTCCGAACGAGGAGATAATGAACCCCATGAGCCAGACCCGATCCCCAACAAAGGATGCTTATAACCTGATACTCGAAGCCATCGACGTGGGTATCTACAAGCCCGGTGATCGCCTGGTGGAAAGTGAACTGGCTGAACGCTTCGGGGTGTCACGCACGCCGATCCGCGAAGCGTTGCAGCGGCTTGAGACACAGTCACTTCTGGAACGGGACGGGCGGTCGCTGATCGTGGCGTCTTTGGATCACAATCAGATGGCTGAGCTATATATCGTGCGTCGGGAACTGGAGGGGTTGGCCGCGAGCCTTGCGGCCAAACATGCGACTGAAGAAGAGGTCAAGGTTCTGCAAGAAATGGTCGTCGAAGATGACAAGCTGATTGATGATCCGTCGGCCCTGTCGCGCGCAAACCGGCGCTTTCACGAGCAGATCCATCTGGCGTCTCATAATCGTTACCTGGTGCAGCAACTTGGTCTTGTGCACCGGACAATGGCCCTGATGGCGACCACCTCGCTGGCCGTGCATGGGCGTAGTGAAATTGCCCAAAGTGAGCATAAGGGCATTGTCGAAGCCATTGCCGCAAAGGACGAAGAAGCCGCGGCACGAGCGTTGAAGGACCATATCTCGATCGCGTTCATGACCCGCCTGAAACAGGATGCAAGCCTGCGTGACAAATAAGTGTCAGGTCAGCGGCTGATCTTCGCTGGCCTGCCCATGTTGGGTTTTGTCCCAGAAGAATGGATTCGCAGCCAGCTCCCACAGGGCTTTGTAGGCAGCAACCACGCCAAGCGGGTAGTACAGGGCCATTGTTGGAACCCAGGGCAACAAAAAACGCCGCTCGCGACCAGAGACTGCAAGACATCCAACGCAGAAATTCAGCGCCTCGGTCGCCAAAAACAAAAGCACCAGCGCCGTGGTGAGTTGGGGCGGCAATAGGGGCGCCAGCGGATTTGCCAGCCCCAATGTTAATAGCCAGAATATCCAAAGAACAGGGGCCAGCAGGAACTGCCCAAGTGTG
Source organism: Ruegeria sp. 6PALISEP08 (assembly GCF_001238295.1). GTDB lineage: Bacteria > Pseudomonadota > Alphaproteobacteria > Rhodobacterales > Rhodobacteraceae > Ruegeria. The sequence goes on along the minus strand of NZ_LGXZ01000002.1, from coordinate 20,677 downwards.
CCCAGAAAGAATGCCTGAAACCCTAAAAACTGCGCAACACCCAGATCGCGCAGCAGTTTTTGCGGAGACCGCATGTGCACAAGATACGTCACCATGAAACCCTTGAGCCAGCGCGAGCGCTGTTTCACCCAGGGCCAGGCGCGAAAGTTCGCCTCTTCATAAGTCGTGGTGTCCACCAGTTCTGTCCGGTATCGGGCCCGACACAGCCGCACGCCAAGATCAGCATCTTCGGTTACATTATGGGCATCCCAGCCACCCAACTCCAACAGCTTGTCTCGACGGAAGAAAAACGTTGTCCCACCCAGCGGGACGACAAGCCCCAAGCGTGCAATGCCTGGAAGGATGATGCGAAACCAGCTGTTATATTCGATGGTGAAGCAGCGTGAGCGCCAGTTTGTGCGCGGATTATAATAATCCAGGCGGCCTTGAAGACACACCACTTCGGGCGGAGCCTGGGTGAAATGTGCGACCACCCGTTCGATCTGATCCGGCTGCGGTGCGTCTTCGGCGTCCCAGACGCCAACATAGTCGCCGCGGCAAAAATCCAACGCATAATTCATGGCGCGCGGCTTGGTGGTCAGCCCGTGCAATTCGGGCACCTCTACAATCCGCATCCAACCGGGCAGATCAACTTGCGCCAGAGTTGTACGCGTAACCTCGTCTTTTTCTTCCAACACCAAGATGACATCCAACAGTGCTTTGGGGTAGGTCAGGCGTTTCAGCCGTTGAACAAGCGCATCCGCAATCTCGCGCTCTTTGTATAGGGGAACCATGATAGAGACGCAGGGCTGCCGCAAAGGGATTGCCGCGTCAGAAACTTCACGCTTCTTTTGGAACCTATGGCGCAGATAGGCCAAAGTCCCGGCGACGCGCAAAACGGTGAACAGAAACAAGGTTCCCACGGCCGCGGTGAGCAGAGTCGCCAACCCAAACCACGGGAAAGTGGCAAACAAGGCAATAATTCCAAACGCTGATACACAGGGTACAATGCGCGACCCGATCGTCCAGTTTCGGCAACTCTGTTCACCATCGACCCGTGTTTCAGCAGCCTCGGCCAAAGGGCGCGAAAACTGCCGGGCAATGGTGCGATCGATCTGATCAGAGGCGGCCAGAACTGGAACGATCGTATAGTCGCCGTCCTGCATTTCGGTCGTGACATCTGAAAACCGATCCGGCCGCGCTGTGGCAACCAACAGAAGTGGACCAATTCGCATCCACGGAATGACGTTGTGTTCCAGCCAGAAGTCAACTGGTTTGAGATCGCATACCCCCGGCATGGGCGGGATTTGCTCCAGGTCCGCAATCTGCCAACCGGATTGGGTGGACAGGGCGTTTAGGACATCGCGCCGAGTGGCAAATCCTTCGCCCACCAGAATTTCGCCCAAAGGCGCGTTCTGTCGGGATTGCAGTCGCAAGGCGTGGTCCAGTTGCCACTGTGTCAGAGTTCCGGCTTCTACCAGACAGTTGCCCAGCGGTTTTCTTACTCCTGGGGCAGGGATAGGAGAAGCGGTGGTGAAATCTTGAAGGTTAAGCTCAACCATAAAAAGAACCCTGGCACAGTTACCTGCGCTCAGGGTTGTTTGATCAAGGTTAACGCGCCGTTAACACTGCACAGTTTGAGCGTTATGCGCTCTGTTTTTTCTTTTCCATGGCATCGGTGAAACGCTCGAACAGATAGAAACTGTCCTGAGGTCCGGGGGATGCTTCCGGGTGGTATTGCACCGAATAGACAGGCCGATCGGTCATGCGGATTCCGCAGTTCGAACCGTCAAACAAAGACAGGTGGGTTTCCACAACGCCTTCTGGCAGAGACTGACCATCAACCGCAAAACCGTGGTTCATCGATGTGATCTCGACCTTGCCGGTGTCCAGATCCTTGACCGGGTGGTTTGCACCGTGGTGACCGTGGTTCATCTTGACTGTCTGACCGCCCAGGGCCAGCGCCAGCATTTGGTGGCCAAGGCAGATGCCGAAAACAGGCAGATCGGTGGTGTCCAGAATCTCTTTGATCATCGGTACGGCGTATTCTCCGGTCGCTGCCGGATCGCCGGGGCCGTTCGACAGGAACACACCGTCGGGCTGGTGGGCCAGAACTTCGGCGGCGGTGGCTGTTGCGGGCAGAACAGTTACATCACATCCAGCTGACGCAAGGCAGCGCAGGATGTTGCGTTTCGCACCGTAATCGACGGCAACGACCTTGTGCGCCGGGGCTTCCTGTCGCTTATACCCCTCGGGCCAGGCCCAACGCATTTCGTCCCAGCGATAGCTTTGAGCACAGGTCACGTCCTTGGCCAGATCCATGCCTTCCAGCCCGGCAAATCCACGGGCGGCTGCAACCAGCGCTTCGATGTCGAAATTGCCTTCGGGGTCATGGGCCAGCGCGACATGTGGTGCGCCTTGCTGGCGGATGGCACGTGTCAGGCGACGGGTGTCGACGCCGCCGATCGCGATCCGTCCGCGTCGGGCCAGCCAGCCTTTGAGCTCTTCGGCCGAACGCCAGTTCGAAGGCTCGGTTGGGTCCCATTTGACAACCATACCCGCAGCAACCGGATCGTTGGTTTCATCATCTTCGGGGTTCACGCCGACATTGCCGATATGAGGAAAGGTGAACGTCACGATCTGACCTGCGTAGGACGGATCTGTCATGATCTCTTGGTAGCCGGTCATGGCGGTGTTAAAGCACAGCTCGGCCACTGTCTGTCCAGTGGCTCCAAAGCCTATGCCGTAAAACAGTGTACCATCGGCCAATGCCAGACATGCGGTGGGCTTGGACGGGGCGTTCTGGGCCATGGCGCGACTCTCCTGCAAGGTAAACCGGCGCATACCTAAGGGGGTTGGGCGCTTGGGTCAAGCCTGTTCAATTTTTCGGCTATTGTTGTTTTTCAAAGACTTAACTGTATTCGCTTCCTGTTGTATCAGGCTTTTTGTTTAGATATGTTCGGGGTTCCGTTGTCATGGGGATGGACAAACCAAATGGACATGCGATCACGGGTGAACACCGCCCTGAAGCAAGCAATGAAAGACAAAGCAGCCGAGCGTCTGTCGACGTTGCGGTTGATCAACGCGGCCATCAAGGACCGTGATATCGCCGCGCGCGCCTCGGACAATGAAGAGGCCAAAGGCTGCGGCGATGCTGAGGTGCTTGAAATCCTTGGTAAAATGACCAAGCAACGAAAAGAAAGTGCCCGCGCCTATGAAGAAGGCGGTCGTTTGGATCTGGCCGAACGCGAGATGCAGGAAGTTGCCGTTATCGAGGAGTTCCTGCCCAAGCAGCTGGATGAAGATGAAGTTTCGAAGGCGATTCAGACTGCGATCACCGCCACCGGGGCCGGGTCTATTCGTGACATGGGCAAGGTCATGGGCGAGTTGAAATCCCGTTATACCGGGCAGATGGATTTCGGCAAGGTTGGGCCGATGGTCAAGGATCATCTTTGTGCCGCGTCGAACGGCAACTGCTGAAGCGTACGCTGAAACGAATGGCTACTGCGCGGCCGGCTCGCGCAGTCTTTTGACCAGTTCGTCATAGAGCGATATCCGCTCATCTTCCGATAAAAACGATCCGATCTCCACCTCACGCCCATCACCGACGAGGGTGACGTAATGAGGCACAGGGCCGCCTTTCTCGTGCATTTCAGGTCGCGCCCAATATCTGTTGCAGGACCACTTCCGTTGGTCCTTGCCCGGTGTGTGATGCACCAGATGGGCCTGGGTGTCAGACAGTGTCAAAACCTCGAAAACGCTTCGGGCGCGGTAGTTCGTCTGGATGGCCAGCCAAAGGCCAAACACTGTGATCAGAAGAAATGGCAATAGCCCCCACAGAACAACTGACCCCAGCATGGCCAGCAACGGGATCAGGCCAAATAGGAACACCGAAAGTATGGTGATCATCGCTCCGCGCGGTGGCAACGAGTTATGCGGCCAAAGACGCAGTTCATGTTCCGTTTCGGATGTCTGATTCCATGTGTATGGCATATCGCGAAAATAGCGCAGGACCGTCTTGTGTCGATGGGTTTTGCTTAGACGACATGCCCGACACGAGCCCAGGATAGGGCGTCGTCCAATCGGTCATCTCCCCAGAACACTTCTTGCCGGACAACAAAGCTCGGTGCGCCGAATACGCCCAGTTTAATGGCTGTTTCCGTCTCCGATTCCAGCGTTGCCGAGACTTCAGCGCTGCGGGCCCGTCCCAACGCCAACCGGGGGTCTTGCTGGCACCGAAGCAGAGCCTCGGACAGGGCGCTTTCGCTTCCGGCTTCGACACCTTCCTCGAACCAGATGCGGTACAGGGCTTGGGTGAATGATTTGCCCCATCCATCTGCCATGCCCATTACAGCGACCTGATTGGCCAGAGCCAGATCGGAAATCGGGTAAGGCGCGGGCAGGTTGGCATGAATGTGGTACTTGGCACTGCGGCGTTCGATATCGCGCCACATATAAGCTGCTTTCACCGGCTTTCCCGCGAAGGGAATGTTCTGTTGCGACGACATAACCGTGCGCACATTGAAAGGACGCCAGTTCACAGTCGTGTCGTGTTCGGCGCACCACTCGTCCAGACGCATCACGGTAAGGAAGCTGTAGGTGCTGCCGATAGAATACCAAAAATCGATCTCAGGCATAGACGACCCTCCGGCTACCTTGCTTGCATATGATACCCGATATTGTAGCGATTGGCGAACGTAAGGCCCCTGCAAAGGAAAACCCCGCCACTTGGGCGGGGTTTCTTTGGATCAGGACGCGATCAGTGCGCGTGACCTTTGTCCCAGTCTTCCTGCTTGGGCAGCTGCTCGAACGTGTGTTCCGGCGGCGGCGAGGGCAGGGTCCATTCCAGCGTGTCCGCGTATTCGTTCCAAGGGTTTGGACGTGTCTCTTTAGCGCCACGCAGCAAAGCGTAGATCACGATGCCGAAGAACAGCAGGAACGAGGCGAAAGAGATGAACGCACCAATCGACGATACGAAGTTCCACTGCGCGAAAGCTTCGGGGTAGTCGATGTAGCGGCGCGGCATGCCCTGACGGCCCAGGAAGTGCTGCGGGAAGAAGGTCAGGTTGGCGCCAATGAAGAACAGCCAGAAGTGAACCTTGCCCCAGAACTCTGAATACTGACGACCTGTCATCTTCGAGAAATAGAAGTAGACACCTGCGAAGATCGCGAAGACGGCACCAAGCGACATCACATAGTGGAAGTGCGCAACAACGTAATAGGTGTCGTGATAGGCACGGTCGACACCAGCCTGCGACAGAACCACACCAGTCACACCGCCAACGGTGAACAGGAACAGGAAGCCGAAGGCAAACAGCATCGGAGTTTTGAACTCGATCGAGCCGCCCCACATGGTTGCGATCCATGAGAAGACCTTAACGCCTGTTGGAACCGCAATGACCATTGTGGCCAGCATGAAATACGCCTGCTGACGCAACGACAGGCCAACAGTGTACATATGGTGCGCCCACACGACAAAGCCCAGAACACCAATCGCGATGATCGCCCAGACCATCGGCAGGTAGCCGAAGATCGGCTTGCGCGAGAAAGTGGCGATCACGTGGCTGATGATACCGAAACCGGGCAGGATCACGATATACACTTCCGGGTGGCCAAAGAACCACAGGATGTGCTGATACAGGATCGGATCGCCGCCACCGGCCGGATCAAAGAAGGTGAAGCCAAAGTTCCGGTCCATCAGCAACATGGTGATCGCGCCTGCCAGAACCGGCAGTGACAGCAGAATCAGCCATGCAGTGACGAAGATCGACCAGCTGAACAGCGGCACCTTGAACAGGGTCATGCCCGGGGCACGCATGTTCAGGAAGGTGGTGATCATATTGATCGCGCCGAGGATCGAGGAGGCGCCAGATACGTGCACGGCGAAGATCGCAAGGTCCATGGACATGCCGCCCTCGGTCGTCGACAGCGGCGGATACAGAACCCAGCCAACGCCCGAACCGAGCTGGTCGTTACCACCGGGGCTGAGCAGCGAGGCCACGCCCAGCGAGGTGCCGGCGACGTACAGCCAGAAGGACAGGTTGTTCATCCGCGGGAACGCCATATCCGGCGCGCCAATCTGCAACGGCATGAAATAGTTGCCAAATCCGCCGAAAAGCGCCGGGATGACCACGAAGAACATCATCAGAACACCGTGATAGGTGATCATGACGTTCCACAGATGTCCGTTGGGGGTACATGGGTCGGCCATGAAACCTTCGAGGCACATGTACTGAACACCGGGGTGCATCAGTTCGAGCCGCATATAGACGGTCATCAGAACCGAGATCAGACCGGCAAGGGCCGAGACGATCAGGTACAGAATCCCGATGTCCTTGTGGTTGGTCGACATGAACCAGCGCTGGAAAAAGCTGCGCTCGTCTTCATGATCGTGACCATGAATGGCTGCGTCTGCCATTAGGTGCCTCCTGTTGCAACTACACCGCGCTGTCGGACCTCTCCAACGCGCGGGATTCCTGCTGGTTTTAGATTGCGAGGGGGCGACCTTCAATGGCCGAGTTTGATCTGGATCAAGATTAATTGTCGCGGGCAGGGGGCCGCCGCGCGATTTTTGTGCCTCGAACGGGGTTTATCTGGGGATGTCCGCTCTGTTTTCAAGCCATAGGAGACAACCTGAAACGGCCTTCGGCAGAGTTCCGCCTTGACCGTCATGTGCAGGCGTCTCAGAACTACGCCAGCACCCGCAATCCGGAGACTTGATATGGCTGATTACGATCCCGAAAACATCTTTGCCAAGATCCTGCGCAACGAGATCCCCTCGACTCGTGTGTTTGAAGATGATGAGACGTTGGCCTTCATGGATATCATGCCGCGAACGGACGGTCATTTGCTTGTGATTCCCAAAACGCCATGCCGCAATGTCCTGGATGCCACGCCGGAACAACTGGCAAACGTGATGAATACGGTCCAGAAAATGGCGCAGGCCGCGAAATCGGCATTTGATGCGGACGGCGTGACGATCCAACAGTTCAACGAAGCCGCGGGCGGGCAGGAGGTGTTCCACCTGCATTTTCACGTCCTGCCTCGTCACGAAGGCGTGTCTATGCGGCCGCCTGGAAACATGGGTGATTTCGACCAGATCGCGCAGCATGCCGAAAAGATCAAAGCCGCTTTGTGAAGCTGGGTTTCAATTACCCACCTGCGACGGGTATTCGGCCTTCACCCCATCAATGGGCGCAGTGTCCATGCGCGTATCAGGTAGAGGAAAGTGAATTGCCGTTCCGATTTGGGGTCGGAACGGCAGACTCGTAACCAAACACTTCTCGGATTTCGAGGGCGAGCCCTGGATCACCGGTTAACATACCACTCACTCTTGATTGGCAGATTCATACTACTCGTTAACGACACCTTTGTATCTAATTGGGTTAAAAAATGTCTAAAGAAACCGATAAACCGGGTGTAAGCACGGTTAATTGCGTCAGGCTTCGGAAACAGAGCCAATCGCATGAGCGCATTGTTTTAAGGCTTGCACGCTAACACCGATTCGTTTCGCGGCGATACAGGGTGTTTCAGGCGTCCGCCGAACCGAAGACATCCACAAATGTCTTCTCTAACGCGGCATCAAGGTCTGCCATGGTAACTGGAAGTCCCAAATCGACCAAAGAGGTTACGCCGAATTCGCTGATTCCACAGGGCACGATGCCAGAAAAATGGTCCAGATCTGGTTCAACGTTGATCGAGATGCCGTGAAAGCTGACCCATTTGCGCAGGCGCAGGCCGATGGCTGCAATCTTGTCTTCGGCCGGTTTGCCCGTCACCGTTAGGGGCTTGTCGTCCCGCCGGACCCAAACGCCCACGCGCCCGTCGCGAATCTCGCCATGTACATTGAATTCTGCCAGGGCTGAGATCACCCAGGTTTCCAGCTGCTTTACAAACTGACGCACATCGCGTCCGCGCTTGTTGAGATCAAGCATCACATAAGCTACGCGCTGACCCGGCCCGTGATAGGTGTATTCGCCACCGCGTTTGCTTTCATAGACCGGAAACCGATCCGGGTCGGTCAGATCCTCGATCTTGGCTGACGTGCCTGCGGTATACAGGGGCGGATGTTCCAGCAGCCAGACGCATTCCTCGGCGTCGCCACGTGCGATATCTGCAACACGGGCCTCCATGAAGGCTACGGCGTCGTCATAGCTGGTCAGACCATCGGTAATTTTCCATTCCATGCCGGCCTCATATCCGCCCACAGTCGTCAGGGAAAGGGGTCAGGCGGCCTCGGACAGGCATCGTTGCAATACCTGCGCATAGGTTTCGCTCCCCTGTGCTCCGGTCAGCAGGTATTTCCCGCCAAACACCATGGACGGAACACCGGAAATGCCTTGGCTGGTCCAGAATTGCTGCTTCTCGCGCACTGCGGCTTTGTGTTCCCCGCTTTCAAGCGCTTGTTGCGCGGCTTCCGCATCCAGTCCAGCCGATCGAGCCGCGTTCAGCAAGACCTCAGTGTCTGAGACATCCTTCTGCTGGGTGAAATAGGCGTCGAAAAGCGCCAGTTTCAGCGGGTGCTGACGGCCTTGTCCTTCCGCCCAATCCAGCAGCTGATGTGCGGCAAAGGTATTCACCATCTTGCTGTCATCGTCGAAGTTGAAGGTAAACCCCAACTCAGCACCCATCGAGGTCAGCCGATCCCGCGCCTGCTGGCTCTGCTCTGCCGTCGAGCCGTATTTTTCCATGATGTGCTCGCGCAGGTTTTGACCTTCTGGCGGCATATTCGGGTTCAATTCGAACGGATGCCAGCGTAACCGGGCCAGAACACCCATTTGCTGCAAGGCCGTGTCCAGTTGCTTGAAACCAACAATGCACCAGGGACAAACCACGTCAGAGACGATGTCGATCTGAACAATAGGGCGGTTCTCGGTTGAAGTCATTTGCGGCTCCTGTCAGATCGGATGTGTGGTGATCATCCAGCTAGATAGGTCTGCTGCAGAGTAATTTAAACCAGAGCGTTTTTGCCTCTTCACATCGCGCGCGCCACCGTCTATACGCCGCTCTACCAAGTCACAAGCAGTGCGGTCGTGGCGGAATTGGTAGACGCGCAGCGTTGAGGTCGCTGTGGGGTAACACCCGTGGAAGTTCGAGTCTTCTCGACCGCACCATAATCTCCATAAAATTATATTAAAATCAAAGCTTTAGTCCGTAGTGGCTGAATCGTATCCACCTATTTGTCCACCTTTGTGTCAGCCCAATCCGTGGACATTTCTTCAAGCGCATTTCGAATCTCACGCTCGATAATTTCTTGAATGTCCACTCTGTCGGTGATGCCTGTTAGCAGGTTTGCAGTGACTGCGGGTATCCTGAGCAATCGGGCTTTCACCCGAAAAACCACGTCGAACGCCGCTGCGGTTACAGTGTCCAATTCTATCAATTGACCAGACCGGACCTTATTCTCGGTTTCGGTGCGAATGGCTAATGCGCGGTCTTTGCGTGCCCGTTCCTGCGCCGGATCAAGTTTGGCTTGGTCTAAGTCAGCCGTCAGCACCGGTAAAACTTTGTCCCGATAAGCTTTGTCCCGAATCCACTGACCGAGCGTTTCGAATTCATAATACCCGTGGGAGTTTTTTGGTCGCGGATGTTCGCCAATCAGCAGCTTTCTAAATGAATCTACATGCATCCCAGCTAATCTAAGGGCGTCTTTCTGGTTCAGTCCTTCGACCGTCGGAAGAGTGTGTTTCATGTTTAACCTATTGATAATATGTAAATAAAAATTAGACATATTACATGGAGATTGCCAGAGGTATAAAGATGACGAAGCACTTTCGTTACATTGAATTGGTCGTGGATAATTCGACCAAAGTGGATGATCACCGGGTGGCAGCGATCGTTTCGAGTGAAACTTTTCCTCAAGGAAAGTCTGAACCACATAAAGCCCACGGTCTGACCCGCTAGGAGCTTCGTCATCCGGTCGGACAACGGGCCTGAATTCGTTGCTCAAGCTGTCCAAAAGGCATGTGTGAAAACAAAAACGGTAAGTCGGCGCGGAAAAGCCGATCTTTCTACAAACTTTTAGCTCATACTGCGCATGCCCTGATCCCTTCAAGCGGGTTGAAAGTGATCAGAGGTGCCCGGCAGTTGCTACTACCCGTTCAGAGGCCAGAAGAGTTCTGCCAAGCAGTGCTGGACTTTATGGGTCACGATCGATCAGCAGAGCTTCAATAGACCCTTCCAACGTCCACTTTGCGTGGCCCCGCGTCAACGCGATCCGCCGATGACTTCTGCCCTTATTTTTGGCATTAAACGACCGGCCAAACCGCTCCTTCGGGCTCGAAGTAGTCATTCGTTGCGCAGTGCAGCAATGACCGCTCTGCTGACTTTTCTGCCGCTTGCTGCTCTTGCGCCAAGGTCTGCTTTTCCAATCGCGGAAGCGGATGCCCGTTAGTCAGGGTACAACAGTTCGATTAATAGCCGCTCAGGCGTGCCATGAACTCTGAGCCTGAGCGTACCAGCTGGCCCACAAAAGCCGCGTAATCCAGTGTTGGAAAAAACAAGTTGGTCGGTAACAAAAGGCTGGTCGTATTCATGAAGAAGCCTCATTTCGGGATTGAATAGTGAGAACCGAATGGCGTTCTCCGGCACCCAAGAGATGTCAAGCTGATCAACCAGCGACGCAGAGCTATCTTCCGGCAGCTGTGTTGGGTCAGAGTAGGGTGTGTTTATGCACACAAACCCGACATCATCCCGGAAAGCGGCCGCCAACGGCATGGGTATATCCTTCTCACGGAAGTTTTGAAGCTCTACCCAGTTCCAGGGAAGGCTTTGTCTTTGAACCGTGATCCAAACTCCAATGAGGACGAGCGCGATGACAAGCGCAAGCATGATGGTTTTGAAGGCGGCTGACCTTAGCATGATCGTAGTTTAGCGGTGGTGGGTAAAGCCAACATCAAAAAACAGGGCTGGACGGCTGACGGGACATTGCTGCCCTTGACAGGAAGAGCCCGAATGTCGGCTAACTGAGGTCTCTCTAGGCTGGGCGTATTCCATTCAATGGCGGATATCTGCTTTTCTGACCTTTCTCGATTTTGCAGATGACAAAGTTCCGTCGCTGCTGGTATCTGGATAAAGGCGTGCGCATCACAAATTGGAGAACCGTCAATGAACTGCGCAAGTTTGCTCATTGGCTGAGAATGGGCACTGGCACCCCAAGACTTATCCGGTCACGCAATTGCTCATTCGGAGTTGAGAATGTCAGGTTTCGCGCAGACAACCCCATCGGTACTTGGTAACGGGAACACACCTTGGGTGTTGGACGGTAGAGCGGTCGCCGAAAACCTCGGCGTGAACCCTGAGACGGGATTGAATCCGGACGAGGTGGCCAAGCGGCAATCAACAGCCGGTCCAAACCGCTTAGAAGAGACTGCAACAGTGCCGCCCTGGAAGATGCTCCTGCGGCAATTCGCAAGCCCGCTGCTGATCATCCTGATAGCAGGTGCTCTTGTCTCGGCCTATACGGGGCATTGGGTTGATGCGATTGCGATCTTCGCGATCGCCATCTTCAACGCCTTCATCTCCTTCTGGCAGGAATACAAGGCCGAGCAGTCTTTGGCAGCCCTGCGGGAGATGTCTGCACCGCAGGCCTTCGTGCGCCGCGGCGGCGAGATCGTCGAGGTACCCGCGGCGGATCTCGTGCCGGGCGATATTCTGCGAGTAAAAGCCGGTGACATTCTGGCCGCCGACATTCGCTTTGTCACCGCCAGCCGGATGCAGGTCGACGAGGCCGCGTTGACGGGAGAATCCGAACCGGTCGACAAACATGCCGATCCGATCGAGGACGAAGACGTCGTTCTGGCCGATCGTCTGAATATGGGCTTCATGAGCACGCAGGTCACTGGCGGCGCTGGTGAAGGCATTGTCGTGGGCACCGGAATGGAGACCGAGGTCGGTCACATCGCTGCCCTCATGTCCTCGGCGACAGAGCCAAAGACCCCGCTGCAACTCAAGATCGAGGGCCTTTCCAAGGTGCTGATCATGGCGGCCCTGATCGTGGTCGCCATCGTGATCGGCATTGGCGTGGTCAATGGAATGGATGCGGCCGAGATGCTGAACACGGCAATCTCGCTGTCGGTCGCGGCGATCCCGGAGGGCCTGCCGACAGTGGTCACCATCGTTCTGACGCTCGGATCGCAAAACATGGCTGCTAGCAACGCCTTGGCGCGACGGCTTTCCTCTGTAGAAACGCTCGGCGCGACCTCTGTGATCTGTTCGGACAAGACCGGCACGCTCACGCAGAACCAAATGCAGGTGATGCAATGCTGGGCCGGTGGTAAGGACTGGGAAGTGACCGGCGAGGGGTTCGATCCGCATGGCGAGTTCCGTTCCGAAGACGGCAGCGTGGCCGAGATCGAGGCCGAAACGGATCTTCGGCAGATGTTGTCCGTCTCCGCCTATTGCAACGATGCGCGTATGGTCGAGGCTGACAGGCGCCCGGCGATCCAGGGCAACCCGACTGAGGGCGCTCTGGTCGTGGCCGCGGCCAAGGTCGGGATTTCCCGCGAGAAGTTGACAGAAGCGCGGGTCGAGGCGCTTCAGCAATTCCCCTTCGATTCAACGCGCAAGATGATGTCTGTCTTCGCTCGATTGCCGGATGGGCGCACTGTGCTCGGCGCCAAGGGGGCGCCGGATGTGATCCTGTCAAGGGCGAGCCATGTTCGCATGGCCGGGGAAACGCTTGAGATCTCCCCGGCCTTGCGGGAAGAGATCGAGGCGGTGATCGACAGTTTCGGCGAGAAGGCGCTCCGGACCCTCGCCGTGGCTTATCGGGAGGTGGCAGAAGAGGATCTGGACCATGCCGATCCCGAGCAGCGGATCGTACTGCTTGGCATTCACGGCATCATGGACCCGCCGCGCAGCGAAGTACCCATCGCCGTTTCGGAGGCAACCGGGGCCGGCATCCGAACGGTGATGATCACCGGCGACCACGCCGTGACCGCCCAAGCGATTGCGGAACAGATCGGCATTCGCACCAGCGACGCGCAGACGGTTCATACCGGGGTCGAGCTCGACCAGATGAGCGATCAGGATTTGAAAGAGGTGGTGCAGCACGCGGCCGTCTTTGCCCGGGTAACGCCGGAGCACAAGCTGCGCATCGTCAATGCCATGCAGGAGAATGGCGAGGTGGCGGCAATGACCGGGGATGGCGTCAACGACGCGCCCGCTCTGCGAGCGGCGGATATTGGTGTCGCCATGGGCATCACCGGCACGCAGGTCGCCAAGGACAGCGCTGCCCTCGTGCTGCTCGATGACAATTTCTCCACCATCGTGACGGCAGTCCGCGAAGGCCGGCGCATCTTCGACAATCTGCTGAAATTCATTCGGCAGGCGCTCACCGCCAACGTGGCCGAGGTATCAACGATCCTGTTCGCCTTCCTTCTGATGGGGGCAGACCCGCTCCTGCCGATCACACCGTTGATGATCCTCTGGGTGAATCTTGTATCGGATGGGCTACCGGCTCTGACACTCGGCTTCGAGAAAGCGGAACCCGACCTGATGCAGCGCCCACCGCGCCCGCGCGACGATAATCTGTTCGGTGGCGGAATGAAGGAGCGGATCCTGATCCGGGGAACGCTGCTCGGCCTGCTGACCTTTTATGTCTTCCAGGAGTTTCTCGAACGAGGCGCCTCCTTGGAACACGCCCAGACAGCAGCGTTCATGACACTGATCTTTGCCCAGATCTGGCATATTTTCGACGCCCGAACGACCTCCACGCTCTACCGAAAGTCGCCGCTCGGCAACCGCATCTTGCTTGGAGCGGTGAGCATTTCCATATTGCTGTCCCTTCTCGCCATTTATACTGGCGCTGGACATTTCGTGCTTGGAACAGTTTCCCTGCCTCTGTTGCATTTGCTCGGAGTGTTCTTTATCGCCGCACTGCCCACGCTTCTGTTGTCTGCGCTGAAGGAAATGTTCGGACTGAAATGGCTCTGACGCTACCTTTGCTTAGAACGGCACTGAAGGTGCTAGAATGGACATCCTGAAGCACCCATTCGGTGCCAACTTCTTGGCAGAGGGTCTGCATCGTGCCTGGCCAGCATTCCGCCCACAAGAAATTAGAGGAAGTTAAATTTTAGGGCCTGATAACCCATACGCACGATCTAGTGACGCGCAGCGTGCAGCGTCGTCCCGCGCGTCCCTTAGAGAGCATCATAATGAACAAGGCCTATTTTTCGAGCCTAGTGAAACTGTGGTTCCCCCGCTTCCACCGAAACGGTTGTCCCTTTTTCACCACGAACTGCAGCAGGAACATCGGCGAGGGCGCAAATGATCGCGCGCCCGCCCGATGATCGCACAAAGTCTTGCGCGGCTTGCACCTTTGGCCCCATTGATCCTGCGGGAAAATCATATTCATCCAAAGCATCCGGAGTGATCGATCTAATACCCGTTTGTTCAGGCGTGCCCCAGTTCAGGAACACGGCTTCTGCATCCGTAGCAATGACAAAGAAGTCTGCCTCAATATTCTGCGCCAGAAGGCACGAGGCGAAATCCTTATCGATGACGGCCTCGACACCGACCAGTTTCCGTTCAGCTCCTGCCTCGTACATTGTCGGTATGCCACCTCCGCCAGCAGCGATCACAGTCGCGCCCTTTTCTAGGATCCAACGGATCGGTTCGACCTGGAAGATTCGTTTCGGTCGGGGCGATGGCACCACGCGCCTCCAGTATTCGCCATCCGGTTTCACCGTCCAGCCCTTGTCAGTCGCCTCTTTCTTGGCGTCCGCTTCGGAATAAACCTGCCCGATGAACTTGGTCGGGTTGTCGAAGGCCGGGTCGCTCGGGTCGACCTCGATCATGGTCAACAGGGTGGCGATGTGATGCTCGAAGGGCAGGATATTTCCAAGCTCCTGCTCGATCATGTAGCCGATCATGCCCATCGTTTCGCCGACGAGGACGTCCAGTGGGTATTCTTCGACATCGGTGTACATGATCTCTTGCAGGGCCAGCATACCGACCTGCGGACCATTGCCGTGTGTAATGACGGTTTCATGCGCTTCGCACAGCGGAGCGAGGGCTTCGGCGGCAATCTTCGCGTTATTGCGTTGATTGTCCGCCGTCATTTCCTCGCCCCGTTTGAGAAGCGCGTTGCCGCCGAGTGCTACAACAACGCGTCCCATGAATCAGCTCCCCAGTGTGGCAACGAGGATCGCCTTGATGGTGTGCATCCGGTTTTCTGCTTGCTCGAACGCAATGTTCATATCGCTTTCGAAAACCTCATCGGTCACTTCCATCTCGGAGATGCCGAACTGTTCATGAATGTCCTGACCAACTTTGGTTTCCAAGTTGTGGAAGGCTGGCAGACAGTGCATGAACTTGACGCTCGGGTTGCCCGTTTTCTTCATCAGATCCATGTTGACCTGATACGGACTCAGCAGTTTGATACGCTCAGCCCAAACCTCTTTCGGTTCACCCATTGATACCCAGACATCGGTATGAATGAAATCCGCGCCTTCGACGGCAGACGTATCGTCCGTGATGGTCACACGTGCACCGGTCCTTTTGGCCCGCTCCATCGCCAACTCGCGCACGTCGTCATGGGGCTGGGTTTCTTTTGGCGAAATCATGCGGACGTCGCAGCCCATGATCGCGCCAAGCATCAGAAGCGAGTTGCCCATGTTCGACCGGCAATCGCCCGAGTAAGCATAAACGATGTCCTTGCGGGGCTTGTCGGCATGCTCGATCATGGTTTGCATGTCCGCGAGCATCTGGGTGGGATGCCAATCATCCGTCAGACCGTTGTAGACCGGGACACCGGCATAGTCTGACAACGTCTCGACCATGTCCTGACCCGCGCCGCGGAATTCAATTCCATCGAACATACGTCCCAGAACGCGAGCGGTGTCTTTCATCGACTCTTTATGGCCGATCTGTGAGCCCGACGGATCGAGATAAGTGATATTCGCGCCCTGATCGTATGCTGCCACTTCAAATGCACAGCGGGTCCGGGTCGAGGTTTTTTCGAAAATCAGGCAAATGTTCTTGCCCTTCAAGGATTGCTGCTCGGCCCGGGCGTATTTCGCGCGCTTTAGGTCGCGCGCCAGATCCAGCAGGTACAGCATTTCACGCTGGCTGAAATCAGCAATTTTCAGATAGCTACGGCCTTTGAGATTGAATGCCATTTTATCTCTCCCTAACAAAAATCAGAGGGCGCAGGGTCTGCACCCGTGGTAAATTCAATAGGCGGGGTCGCGGTCGATCGGGCAGGTCATGCAATGGCCGCCACCGCGGCCGCGCCCAAGCTCCTGACCCGAGATTTCGATTACCTCGACACCGGCTGCGCGCATCTTTCCGTTCGTGAACGTATTTCGCGCATAGCCGACGACAACACCGGGCGAGAGGGCGACGACGTTATTACCGTCATCCCATTGCTCGCGCTCGGCTTGGAATTCATTGCCACCTGTAGAAATCACCTCGAGCGAATTCAATCCTAGGGCTTCCTTGTAGACGTCAAACAGGTGCCCTTTTTCCACGTGGATATCCAAATCCCCACGGTCGCCCGGACGGATCGAGATGCATGTGATCTGGTCTGCCACTTCAGAGAATGCAGTAACCTTGTCGTGGTCGAGGCAGGTAAAAACCGTATCTAGATGCATAGCCGCGCGGCTCTTAGGCATCGCACAGGCGACAACACGCTCGGCGCCGCCCTTGCTGAACAGCGCTTCTGCGACCTGTGCGACAGCCTGCCGGGTCGTGCGCTCACCCATGCCGATAAACACTGTGCCGTTGCCCACCGGCTGCACATCGCCACCCTCGACCGAGGCGAGGCCAAAATCGTCGTCGCTGTCGCCCCACCAGAACTCGAATTCGGCGTTCTTGAACATCTTATGGTAGCGATACACCGTGCGCATAATCAGTGTTTCCGGCTTGCGAGCCGGCCAGAACATCGGGTTCGTCGTGACCCCATTGAACATCCAACAAGACGGGTCACGCTGGAATTGCGCATTCGGAACAGCGGGCAGGATGAAATCGCCCAGCGATACCAAGTCGCCAAATTGTTCGTCGATCATACCTTTGGGCAGATCGGCAAAGATGATTCCGCCCAGCATGTGGCGTGCCAAGGTCTTGGCGTCCATCTCATCCAGCCAGGCGCGCATTTCAACTGAAAAGCCAAGACCGACCATGTTTGGCGTGATCAAGCGGTCCAGCATGAAGGCCCGCGCCTCTGGGTCGTCCGCGATAGCTTGGGCCAGCAGATCCTGAATGTCATAGACCTCGACCCCACGTTCACGCATCAGGGAACAGAATTCAGCGTGGTCCTTGCGGGCCTGTTCGACCCAGATCACATCATCGAACAAAAGCTCTTCGCAGTTTCGTGGTGTCAGCCGATCATGCGCCAGTGAAGGGCGCGAGACGATCACCTTGTTGAGCTTTCCGATCTCGGAATGAACGCCGAGCTTCATTGCAACTCTCCTTTCGAACTATCCGTTTTCTGAATCTCTTCAATGTCATTGGCCTGGCTCCAGCGGACCCAGACATGGATAGGCACGCCCATAAGCAGCAGGACCGAGCCAACCAAAACGGTGTCAGCGCCTGAGCCGATGAAGGCCCAGACCGAATAAATGAACCCAAGCGCGCCCAGTACGATGACCTTCGCCAGTTCCGGGCCATGCAGGACCTGCCCGCCTTTCAGCCGGATCATAATCTCGGCCACAGAGCAAATGGCATAGGGTAACAGACTGGCGACAACGGCGAGCAGAATGACAAAGTTGAATGCGGCGACCAGCCCTTGGGCATAGTTCATGATGATCAGAACCGAGGCTAACGCGTTCGACAGGATTAACGCATTAGCAGGCGTTCCAAATTTGGATTTTTGGCCCAAGGCCGCCGGGAAGACGCGATCCAAGGCGGCACCGTAAGGGACCTGGCCACTGAGCAGCGTAAAGCCGTTCAAAGTGCCAAAGGTCGAAATCACCGCGCCCACTGCAACAAGGACACCGCCAACGGGACCAAACATCACCTCACCGACGGCTGCCAGAGGTGCGGCGGAAACAGCAAGCAGCTCGGCAGGAATGACGCCCATCGAAACGGCAGTTACCGAGATATAGACGCTTGCCGCGATAATCACGCCGATCACGGTGGCGCGCGGGATAGTCTTTTCCGGCTCGATAACATCGCCAGATGGAACTGTTGCAGATTCAAGGCCCAAGTAGGCCCAAAGCGTCAGAGCAGCCGCGGCAGAAATCGCCGTAAACGCCGTGGTGCCGCTTTGATTGACCGGAACATAGTTATCGGTGTTGATCCAGAAGATACCCAATGTGCCAATCAATATCAGCGGCGCGAGTTTGAGTACGGTAGTCACGATCTGAACCAAACCAGCGCCTCCGACCCCTCGGATGTTAACCAAGGTGAGCGTCCAGATTGCAACCAACGCAGTCGAGAGGCCGTACATCGGCACTTCGATGATAATCGGGAACAGGAATCCCAGATACCCCACCAACGCGACAGCAACTGCGGCGTTCCCGGTCCAAAGTGCGATCCAGTACCCCCAGGCAATTATGAAGCCTGCAAAGTCCCCGAATGCTTCTTGCGAATAGGCATAGGGACCACCGGGTTTCGCAACGACGCGTGACAGCCTTCCGAATATGATCGCAAGAACAAGCGCCCCTGCCGAAGTCAGAATCCACCCGCCGATTGCGATTGGCCCAAACGGTGCAAGTGACGCTGGTAGAAGGAAAACTCCCGACCCGATCATGTTTCCAACAACCAAAGCGATACAGGCCGTCAGCCCTAGGGCACCCGATGTAGAAGTCGTCTCTGGAGCGGAGCGATCGGTCATTGCGACGGCTCAGTTCGATGTTGTGTCTGAAGTCTCGGTTGTGGGCCCGTCGATCCCCGGATCAGTTATGGCCCCAACGGTAAGTGCGGCGCAGATGATCACGGCCAGAATTACGAGCAGCGGGAAAACAAAACGTAGCCACCTGTCGTATGACACGCGGCCAATGGCTAGCCCACCCATGACGACGGCAAATGTCGGATTGAACAGGTTCACCCATCCGTTTGCCGACTGGTACGCTGTAACCACAAGGTCACGACCGACGCCCGCAAAGTCTGCCAGTGGCGCCATGATCGGCATCGAAAGCGTGGCCAGCCCAGACGAGGACGGCACCAGGAATGACATCAAGATCTGAATGCCAAACATCGCGTTGATAAAAGCAAACTCGCTCAGCCCCGAGACAAACCCCTCGGCTCCGGCGAGGATTGTGTCGGTGATTTTGCCCGCGTCCATAATCACGACCACGCCGCGCGCGACGCCAATGATCAGGGCCACGCCCAGCAAATCGCGCGCTCCATCGACGAAAGTTTCCACAAAAGTCCCTTCGTCCATTCTGGACCCTTCATCCGTTTTCCCGACCCACCAAACGATGATGGACATCACCATGAAGAGACCGGACATTTCCGCCATCCACCACCCCAGCGCGACAACACCATAGATCATAATGGCGAAGGTAATCCCGAAAAGAATCAGAATGATCGAACGCGTCTTGGTCATCTCGGGGAACGTATCATTGCCTTCCGAACCCTTTAGGAAATGCGCCCGGTTTTCCTCAGCCTGATCGGCCACCACGGACAATGACGGGTCGGCTTTCACGCGTGATGCGTATCGCATGACGAATGCGATGCCTGCAGCAAGACAAAGGACAAGGATAATGAACCTAAGAACGATCCCGTTCGTGAACGGAATACCCGCACCTTGCGAGGCAACAACTGTCGCAAATGCGTTGAAGGTTGAGCCCAAGGTCCCAATGCCTGCGCCAAGCATGATCACCGCGACCCCGGTCAAGGAGTCGTACCCTGCCCGAATAAAGACCGGAATAATCAGAGCGTAGAACGCGAGGGATTCTTCGGCCATACCATAGCTTGTCCCGCCGAAGGCAAAGGCGATCATCAGGATCGGGATCATCAGGATTTCCCGCCCGGCCAACCTGTGCAGCAACCAACCGATACCGGCGTCGATAGCTCCTGTCTTGGTGACAACCATCAGGAAACCACCAATGACCAAAACAAACAAAGCGACATCAATTGCGGCGCTGGACGAACTTCCCAGAAGACCGGGATCGTACATGCCGGCAATCGGGGCAAGGATAACTGCCGTAAGTCCCTGAGGGTTCGGCTCGACTTCGTGGTAGGTGCCCGGAACAGGTGCTTCGCTGCCCAGAGCTTCGTTCATCTGACGGTCATACTCGCCGGCCGGAATAACCCAGGTAAGGGCAGCTACGGCGGCAATCAGAATGAACAGAATGGTAAAGGCGGTGGGAAATTTGAACTTGGACATTTGAGACTCGCGCTGGATGAAGCTGAGAAACTGGGCAGTCAAACATTTGAATATTTATGTCTCAACTTAGTATTAACGTGGCGACTTGTCACTTTCGTAAAACGCGAGGTAGTCGAACACATTGAACAATGCCTGCCATGGGCTCTCAACGGTCGTTCGCTGCTCTCCGCTCGAACGTCCGCTGCGCCCCACCCGCAAGCACCAGCGACCACCCGTCAGCCGCCGGAACCACTCGTCAACGGCCCCGTCAGCGCCAGTGACCTTAAGGAACTTCCTAGTTCACATCTGTATTAACGAGTATGACCTTGTAAAAACCGAGGGATGTAGCGCTGCTATCGACAGTTTGACTGCTGCTAGCGCTAAAATTGATCAGCAGCATAAACAGCTTCGGGAATGGGTTGAAAGTACGCTGTTAGGCTCAAG
>NZ_LGXZ01000001.1 GCF_001238295.1 Ruegeria sp. 6PALISEP08 | reverse complement strand
GAGCAATCGTAGGGGCTGGCTGAGGGGGGTCGGGCCAGCCCCTATCTTCATCACGAGGGGGTAAGTCGATAATTTGATCCCACACTACTCAATTGGCGTCTTGCCCAAAATTGGGGGATTCCCGTAATGCAGCAAGCTCAGTCGAAATAGTCTGTTTCCAAAGTGCGAACGGTAAGTTTCAGAATGAGCCGTGGACACAACTTTGCCACAATGCGATCCTCTTCCCGTGGGCGGCACGTGAAGGTTTTTGGGTGATCCGGTCTTACTAGCCGGATTTTAGGGGGTTGTTGAGTTCGGCGTGTCGCCCCACGAGCTTTTCATTATCTGTTCGAAGATTGAATTGCGATTTTTGAATGTCAGGGGGCTACCGCACCTTTCATCCCATGGGCGCAATTTGAACAAACGGCAAATCTATCAGAGTGAGGCGGCGCGCCCTGATGGGGATTTACGATTTTAATGAGGGGGTACGAGTTCGGCGCGTCGCAGTTCTCGCAACAATGGGCTAGCGGTCAAATAACTCCTGCCTCTGCGCGGGGCATTTTTTGCGGTATTGTCTCACAAATTCAATACACGGGTGATGGTGGGTATGCGTTTTGATTAAAACAGACGGTCGAGTTTTCGCTGATTAGCTTCATGCTCAAGCATGTGCCGCACAAGGTTTGGTCGATTAAACCATAGGATTTCTTAAACCTTGTCCAATAGACCGTTAGTCGATTGGCAGATTCCGCTTGTTATCCAAATCTGAACGGCAATCTGTTCGTCATTTATCCAAACCGCTCAAACGGTCTAACCGGACGACTCAAATCGTGCCAATCAGCGCAGCGCGGAGCTAAATCCGACGTATTTGGAAAACTACGAACTGTAAGGACAGATTCCTACGCGGGAAGGTGCCGTTGACTACGCGGATACTGCCTTTCCCGTTTGATCGAGCGCGAAGTGAAGAACCCTCTTCAACCTGATCATTTGTTCATGCGAGGCGTGGCTCGCTTTCTAACTGTGGCTACCCTCTCAAAATTCGAAACCGTCTTGCCAGAAATCGTGGCCTATGCGTATTCGATCTGCCAATCGTTTGCGGAAGCGCAAGGCCCGCTACAAGCGGCGACTGCTGCCCGCGGCATAACTGCAATTTTCGAGAAGATCTGCTGCCGATCGAAGCGGCACAGGGCCCATGAGTAGCCGCAAGAAAGAGCATGACTTAAGTGCAAAGTAATCTCTTCCTACTAACCAACTGACGGCAAACCATCTAACCAGGAAATCGGTTTCTTAGTACAGCGGTTGTCGTATTGGGTCAGCTACTCCTGATCAAATTGGCATGCGCCTCTCCGCCATCTCCGCGTACCATGTACTGCCTGCCGGGATTATGTCGTCGTTGAATTCGTACGCCGGGTTGTGCAGGGCGGCGCTGTCACCATTGCCGATGAAGAGAAAAGCCCCGGGCCGTTCGGCCAGCATTTCAGAGAAATCCTCGCCGGGCATGACCGGGTCGAATTCACGGATTACATTGCCGGAAACTGCCTGTGCCACCTTAGCAGCGCGCGCAGCGGCTTCTGGGTTGTTGATGGTGGGTGGCACGCGTGAAGTGTAATCTAGATGTGCTTTTGCGCCGTTTGCTTGCGCCGTCAGTTCGGCAAGCTCGCGTAGGCGTTTTTGCACGATCTCATGTACGTCAGCATCGAAATAGCGCACCGTACCACGCAATTTTTCTCTTCCGGGATAACGTTGAAGGTATTGCTGTCACTGCGCAGTCCACAGGTGGAAACAACAACGGATTTTAACGGATCGATATTGCGTGCCGCGATGGTCTGTAGCGCGGTAATCACCTGCGCAGCAGCCACGGTTGTATCCACCACAATATGAGGTAGCGCCGCGTGGCCTCCCTTGCCTTTGATTGTGAGTTCGAAAAACGCAGTAGCGGCCATTTGCGGTCCGTCGCGCACTGCAAACTGACCAGCTGGAATGCCCGGCCAATTATGCATACCATAAACTTCCTGAATGCCCCAACGGTCCATCAATCCATCGTCAAGCATCGCGCGCGCGCCACCGCTACCTTCTTCAGCGGGCTGGAAAATCAGCACTACGGTACCGTTGAAATTGCGCGTCTCGGCTAGGTATTTCGCAGCACCAAGCAGCATTGCAGTATGTCCGTCATGACCGCATGCGTGCATAACACCAGGATTAGTCGAGGCGTACGATAAACCTGTGGTTTCCGGAATTGGCAATGCATCCATGTCCGCTCGAAACCCAATCGCCTTGCCTGATGTCTGCGTTCGACCGTGAATCACGCCCACGACCCCGGTCCGGCCGACGCCAGAGACCACATCATTGCAGCCAAACTCAGTGAGCAATTTGACCACCTTTGCAGCAGTTCGATGTTCTTCGAACCGCAGTTCGGGATGAGCATGAATGTCCCGCCGCCACTCAGTGATCTCGGCATGCATTTCGGCAAATCTGTTGCGGGCGGGCATGAGGTGCGTCTCCTACTTCGTTCGGTCAGGACTATGGCTATAGGCCGGCACGCCCGCAACAAAATATGCCAAACTCGCCAGGTGAGACTCCGCCTTGAAGCAAGAGCAGCCTTCTGTTCTGTTTGCCTAAACGGCTAGAGTTTCGAAGCCACGAAAACAGAGGCATTGTCCGCAAAGCGGTCAATTGCCTTCGGTCTCACAAACGAAGCCTGATGTTACGCTGACGCGGCTGGTATCGAGCAGAGCCCAATAGCCGCTTTCGACTAAGATTCCATCTGGAAGCATCACGAAAGTAATCACGCTAGCGCCGCGCTCGCCGAAGCTCTCTGACCTGTGGCAAGCATGAAAGCCGTTTCGTTGGTCATTGCACTTGAGCAACCAAGTGCGCTCGATGTCGTGGTCATCCCAGGTAAAAATACCCTGATCACCGTCAATGCTATACGTGTGATTTGGCCTGTCAGGGTGAGTGCAGGACATCTCCAAAGACACTGCCGCAGTACCAACAAGCATCAGAGTGGTTGCAGGTAGAATGATCCGTTGAAAGGTTGACATGCGTCCACTGTGCATCGCTGCCGTTCCGCCTTGCAAGCTCTCTAAATCCGAAGGGCCGCTGGCGGCAACGGCCTTTGCTTTGAATGTCTGCTCCGTCCGCACAACGGTCACGGCCCAAATTTTGACGAACGTCTGCAATTTGGTGTGAAGCTGCAGTTGAATATATGCTTGTTTTCGGGTCTTGCCCCCAGAGTACGCAAAATTTGTTTAATAAACGAACCGAGCCGCTGCCTATCTAACCGCGAAGCTGCAATATCTTGCTTTCGGTCTGGGCTACGAAATCGGCCCATTTCTGCATGAGGACGCGTCGCTTATCCAGCAGATCCGAGCGCGCATAGGACCGCTCCACCTTATTGCCGATGGCATGAGCTAAGGCCGTTTCCGCGGTTTCGAAACTTGCCGTTTCATTGTCCTGAATCCACATCCTGAACGACGACCGAAAGCCGTGTATGCGACCCACTTCATTCAGATGGTTCAGTACCTTCGCCATGGCAACGTCGCTGACGCCTTTATTCGTCCTCGGGCTTGGAAACAGGAAGTCATTGCGGCGTAGTTCGCGGCATATCTCAACCACGTTCATGGCCTCGGTCGATAGAGGGATACGGAAATCCTGCACCTTGCCTCGTTCGCCTTTCATGCGCTCTTTTGGGACCGTCCACACGTCGCCGTCAATCTCATCGACTCGAGCCCCGCGAACGGGCATCCCGCGCTCCGCCGTCAGGATCGTGAAACGCAGAGCTAGGTCAGAGGGATGATGTTGATCCAGCCGCGAGTACAGATCAGGGATCTCTTGCCAAGGCGTTGCGGGCAGGGGCTTTTGAACGCGCTCGACATAACCCAACATATGACGGGCCGCGTCACAGATGAACGGTTCCGCCTCGTAGCCCATCAACTTTGCCTGCCGCAGAACCATGCGAGTGCGGTACATCGCCTTGTCGGCAGTCTCGTGCTTGGTGCGCCAGATCGGTTTCAAGGCATCGTGAATATCGCGCTGGTGCAGGGTGCTGATTCTGCGATTGCCGATCTTGGGGATTACGTGGTTCTTGAGCGGCGAAAATCACATGCCTCGCTTGCCATCGCCGCGCAGACGCTCCTTGCGCCCATCAAACACCAGTTGTGCCATTTCCTCAAACGTAGGGTCGTTCTAGCTGTTTTCTTCCTCTAAGCGCCGACGCTCACGTTCCGCAATCGGATCTTCGCCGCGTTCCGCGAAGGCGGTCCACTTAGATCGTTCTTTACGTGCATCATGCAGGGACATGTCAGGGTAAGAGCCCAAGCCCATATCTCGCCGCTTTCCATTGATCTGGAAACGGAATGTCCAGCGCCCGCCGCTCTGCGACCGCTTTAGGGATAGGTCGCCGCCATCCTGCACGACGCTGCCGGGAGGCGCGTTCTTTACTTGTGTTGCGGAAAGTTGGTTATTTCCTCTTGCCATATCTGCCCCACATTCTGCCCCCCACGTGCGTTGGGTTGATTTGCCACATGATGACACAATTAGCTACAAGTGAAATTTGCAAAATGCAACACGGACAGTGGGTTACGTTCTATTTGCGACATGTTGCAACAGCAACATGGTGCGCGCTACCCGCTCCAGAATCCAGTCTCATGTGTTACGTGGTTTCCCGGCGCTTAAACTGTTGCTGCCTGCAAAGATTCTCGGTTTATCAGTCGTGTAGATAGTTCAACTGAACGACCGGACGCGCTTGTTTCGATCATGTGAATCAATTCCAGCGCCGCTTTTTGCCCCATTTCACGATGAGGGACATGAACCGTGGTCAGCGCGGGCGAAACGATACGGGCCAATTCGATGTCGTCGAACCCTGTGATCGAAACATCGTCAGGCACGCGCAGCCCCATCTCTTGCGCCTGGCGTATTGCACCCACTGCCAGAACGTCGTTGCCGCAAAGAACTGCGGTCGGGGCAGGGGCGTAAGACATGAGATCCCTGAAGGCTTCAGCGCCATTTTCGATTTCATAGGTGGTTTCGACAACGAACAGATCATCCGGCGCCAGTCCGTTCTCGGCCATCGCGTCTTTGATACCCGTGATTCTCAACCGCGCGCGATCGTTACCCTTGCTGATGCCCGAAATTGTCGCAAGATGCCTGTGCCCCAGCGCGATGACCTGTTGAGCGAGGGTATTCATGGCTTGCCGGTTGTCGAATCCGACCGAGGGTGTGCGGTTGGTCGGGTTGAAAGACCAGGCAACCAGCGCTGGCACCTTTTGCCGTTCGAGATAATCATATATCTGCTCTTCACGATCGTGACCGATCAGCAAAAGCCCATCAGCGCCGCGGGCAACCAGTGTTCTGATTTGCTCTTCTTCGGCTTCGGGTCTGTAGGCAGAGCTTGAGACGAGCAGCGTGTAACCGCGTTTGTGTAACTCTTCCTGAAACGCCTGCAATCCGCGCGCAAAAATGGCGTTTTCCATCGTTGGAATGATTGCTCCAATAGTGAATGACCGTTTTGCCGCCATCACGCGGGCTGCGAAGTTTGGCGTATATCCCAGTTCATCAACCGCGCACAAAACACGCTGGCGCGTGGCTTCAACAACCTGTTGCGGATTGTTCAGACACCGCGACACAGTGGCGGTTGAAACCCCCGCAGCCTTGGCAACGTCATCCAACGTCGGTGCGGATCGATGTTTTGACATTTTCAAACCCGTTATTCCGTTTGCCTTAAGTTATGCGTTTTTTGGGGGCGATGGTAGTGCCTATGTAAGCGCTTGCATTTAACATGTAAGCGCTTACAAATAGATTGGTGAGCCGATTCTGTAGGGAGTCCCAAATATGTTTGTCGCAGCATCTGCTGTCGTTTTTGCGATCTACTTCGCCAACGTCGCCCTGGGTGCCTATGCGAACAGCGCGTTTCTTGGGGACGTTGGAGAGATGTTGGTTCTGTTCGCGGCGTCGATCTTGTTCGTTGTCGCAATTCTGAAAAAGGAAGCTGACCGCGACGCAACAGACGGCAGCTGAATTTTTTGCTTGGGAGGGCAATTCATGAACAACGACAAGACCGAACTGGCGTCCGCTGAACGCCGTAATTTCCTGAAGTTGAGCGCAAGTGGTGCGTTTACCGCCGCTTTGGTAGCCGGGGCAGGCGGGGTGTTGTGGTCGTCCGAGGCCGCCGCGCAAACCGCCAAGGAAGAGCGCGAGCGCGAGCAGGCGGCAGAACATGTGATGACTGTGGCCACGGCTTATGTGCTGGGCGCATCACGCAGCTATCCGATCATGCAACTGGACCTGAAAGAGAACATTCAGAACGCCACCAACGGTAAGATCTATGTCAAACTGGCACCGGGCGGGCAGTTGGGTGCAGGTGGTTCACTGGTGCAGAAAGTGCAGGGCGGAACCATTCAGGCTGCGCAGCATTCGCTGTCGAACTTCGCGCCTTTTGCGTCGACCGTTGACCTGATCAACATGCCGTACCTTTGTGGCTCGAACCAGCGTTTCACCAACCTTGTCCATTCGGACACCTGGGAGAACGAGGTTCATCCCAAGGTCGAGGCTGCGGGCTTCAAGGCCCTGTTTTACGTGAATATCGATCCGCGTGTTGTTGCAGTTCGTCAGGGTGGTAACGCCGTTATTACTCCAGGCGACATGAGCGGCATCAAGTTCCGTGTTCCCGGCTCAAAGATGCTTCAGCAATATTATCGCATGGTTGGCGCCAACCCGACACCTGTCGCCTGGGGTGAGACACCTTCGGCCATCAAACAAGGTGTCGCGGATGCGCTTGATCCTTCTGTCGGCGCGCTGTTTGTCTTCGGTTTCAAGGACATCCTGAGCCACGTGACCTTCACGCAGGCGGTGCCGGACAGTCAGGTTTATTCCTGTAATCTTGAGTGGTTCAACTCAATGCCTGCAGACGTTCAGGACGGTATCATGTGGGGGTCTGAAATGACCGCGCATCAAAACCTGTCCAAGGTTCCGTCTGCTCGTGCTTATGCCATGGCCGAGTTGAACAAGGCGGGCGTAGAATTCCACTCGCTCAGCGATGATCAACTGGCCGAATGGCAGGATGCGGGTGGCTATCAGAACGCCGATTGGGACCCGTTCAAGACCGAGCTGGCCGGGTCGATGGAAAACTTCGAAAAGCTGGTCGAAGCCGCCGGAACGCAGGGCAAATACTACGTTCACGACGCATAGTACCCAAACTGTGGACGCCGTTTTGGCGTCCACAACCTTGTCGCACAGACCGACTGCAATACTCTTGCCGTTCCGGGTAAGGGGATCACTGTCCTATCGCCGGGGGATCTGATGACCATTCTTCAAAACCTTGACCGAAACGCAGAGCGCTGGTTGCTGCTCGTGTTCTACGTGATGCTGGTGATCACCATGGCGATCGAAGTGCTGCGGCGTGAGATATTCGCCTATTCTTCAATCTGGGGCGAAGAGATCGTTCGCTATTCCTTTATCTACCTCGCCTGGATTGGCGCGGCTGCGGCGGTCAAGGAACGCGCCCATATCCGTATTGATGTCATCATGCACTACCTCAGTCCTCGTCCCAAGGCGGTGCTGTATATCTTCGGCGATCTGGTGATGTTCGCCGTGGCTGCTATTGCACTCTACTGGTCTTATGAAGCGGTGCATGTTTCAGCAAAATTCGGCTCGGTGACGGATGGTCTGCGGGTTTCAAAAGTTTGGTTCCTGATGGCTGTACCTACCGGATTTGCGCTGATGATCTGGCGACTGATCCAATCCCTGATGCGTGATTTGAAATGTCTGCGAGACGGTACCCCCGTCTTCGAAGGCGACAAGTTGTTTGACTGAGGAGACGCGCAATGCTTTGGAACTCACTCAATCAAACCGTTGAACTGGGCTGGGACTTTTATGTCCCGGTGATCCTGTTCGTTGCTTTGATCGCCATGGCTGTGCCCGTATGGGCCGCCATTGGGTCGGCAGCCATCGTGATGCTGATCATGTCCGGCGACCTGCCGCTAAGCCTGGTGGGCGAGAGCCTGTTCACTGGTATCGATGCCTTTGCTCTAACTGCCGTGCCCCTGTTCATTCTAACCGGGGACGTTCTGGTTCGAACAGGATTGTCGCGTAAATTTCTGGACGTGGCCGAGGCACTGACGTGCTTTGCCAAAGGCGGCTTCGGGTCGGCTACGGTGCTGGTCTGCGGCATGTTTGCTGCAATCTCGGGTTCGGATGCTGCAGGGGCTGCAGCTGTGGGACGAATGACCATTAATCGTCTGGTCGAAAGCGGTTATCCGCGCCCTTATGCCTGTGCTCTGGTCGCGGCAGGGGCCTGCACCGGTATTCTGATCCCACCGTCGATTGCATACATCATCATCGGGCTTGTACTGGGTATTTCCGCCTCGACCCTGTTTCTGGCCGCATTGATCCCCGGTCTGGCCATTCTGGTGTCGATCCTGATCACCAACATCATCATGAACCGTCTATATGCTTATGAAGGTGGTGGACTGATGACCATGAGTGAATGGTTGTCCAATCTGGGCAAGGCCCTGAAATCTGGTTGGTACGCCTTCATCGTGCCGGGTATCATTTTCTACGGCATCTTCTCGGGCCGCCTGACGCCGACCGAGGCCGGTGCGACTGCAGTTGTTGTCACTATCATCATGGGGTTCATCCTGCGCACACTGACACTGGCCGATTTTCCGTCGATGCTGGTCAGTTCTGCCAAGGTAAACGGGGTAATCCTGCCGATCATCGCCTTCTCTGCACCACTGGCCGAGGCGCTGGCGATCATGGGGGTTCCGCAGGGTTTTGTGACCTCGATAACGGCAATGACCGACGATCCCTATCTGCTGATCCTGTTGATGATCGGCATTCTGATCGCTGCGGGCTGTGTTATGGAGACGACGCCCAATATTGTGATCCTGGCGCCGATCTTGAAACCGCTGGCGGATAATATCGGAATGAATGAGATTCAGTTCTGCATAATGATGATCACCGCGCTGGGTGTTGGTTTCATCACGCCTCCGCTGGGTCTGAACCTGTTCGTTGTATCTGGCATTACCGGAGAGTCGATTCTGAAGATTGCCGCCCGGGCTGTGCCCTTCGTATTGACCATGCTGATCGTGGTGCTCTTGATTGCCTACGTACCAGCTGTCTCGACCACCTTGCTTCCTGAAATCTACCAATAGGACCTGTTGAACATGCCGCGTGACTATCTGAAAAAGGCAACCTTGACGGCGGAGTCTCATGCGACCGAGGTGCATGATACGGTTAAGACTATCCTGTCTGAAATCGAGACCGGAGGCGACGCCAAGGCATTGGAATACGCCGTCAAATTCGACAAGTTCGAAGGCAATGTCCTGATGACCCAGGAGGAGATCGACGCCGCCATCGCCCTGGTGCCCGAGAAGTTGAAGGCCGATATCCGTTTTGCCCATGACAACGTACGCCGCTTTGCCGAGACGCAAAAGGCCACCGTGTCAGATGTCGAGACTGAGATCGTGCCCGGCGTTGTTGCAGGGCAAAAGGCTATCCCGGTTGATGCGGCGGGTTGCTATGTGCCAGGCGGGCGCTACAGCCATGTCGCCAGCGCGATCATGACGGTAACCACGGCCAAGGTGGCCGGGTGTCGCCACATCACCGCGTGCTCTCCACCCCGTCCGGGCGAAGGCGTGGCACCTGCGATCGTCTATGCTGCCCATATTTGCGGGGCCGACAGTATTCTGGCGATGGGCGGTGTGCAGGGCGTGGCCGCGATGACCTATGGCCTGTTTGGCCTGCCACGGGCGAATATCCTCGTGGGTCCCGGCAACCAGTTCGTGGCCGAGGCCAAGCGCATCCTCTACGGCAAGGTAGGCATCGACATGATCGCGGGGCCAACCGACAGCCTGATCCTGGCCGATAAAAGTGCTGATGCCCACGTGGTCGCAACCGATTTGGTCAGTCAGGCCGAACACGGATACAACTCGCCGGTTTGGCTGGTGACGGACGATCGCACTCTGGCTCAGAACGTGATGGAACTGGTGCCGCAATTGATCGACGACCTGCCCGAGCTGAACAGGGAAAATGCCGCCGCCGCTTGGAGAGACTATGCCGAAGTGATCGTCTGCGGTGATCGCGAAGAAATGGCCGCTTGTTCCGATGACTACGCGCCCGAACACCTGACCGTTCAGGCCGAGGATCTCGACTGGTGGTTGGGCCGGCTGACTTGCTATGGTTCGCTGTTTCTGGGTGAAGAGACCACTGTGTCTTATGGCGACAAAGCCACCGGAACCAACCACGTTCTGCCGACCTCTGGCGCGGCCAGCTATACCGGCGGTCTGAGTGTCCATAAGTACATGAAGATCGTGACGTGGCAGCGCGCAACACGGGAAGGGTCCAAACCCATTGCCGTTGCGACAGCGCGGATTTCGCGGCTGGAAGGGATGGAGGGGCACGCACGCGCCGCGGATGTGCGTCTGGCCAAGTATTTTCCGGACGAACAGTTTGATCTGACCGCCGATGGATGACCCGCGCGCTTTGTTTGACCTGACGGGCAGGGTGGCCTGCGTTACCGGGGCAAGTTCGGGGCTGGGTCGGCAGGTTGCGCGCGCGCTTGCTGCCGCAGGCGCGCAGATTGTCGGCGTAGCGCGGCGTGAAGATGCGTTGGCGCAGATGCGGGCCGAGATTGGGTCCGGGGCTGCTTCGGTGGTGGCCGATGTCGCGGACCGAGACGGGATCAATGGCCTGGTCGAAGCTGTGGACGCAAAGTTCGGCGCGCCTGACATTCTGGTCCATGCAGCCGGGATAAACACGCGCGAGGTCGCTGATGATGTAACACCAAACGGGTGGGATGCCACGCTGGCGCTGAACCTCAGCGCGCCTTTTTTTCTAAGTCAGGCCATGGTGCCTGCGATGAGGGTGAAAGGTTGGGGCCGCATTGTAAACTTCGCCTCGCTGCAAACAACGCGCGCTTTTCCCGGTGGTATCGCCTATGGCGCGACGAAGGCGGGTGTCGGGCAATTGACCCGAGCCATGGCCGAGGCATGGTCGCCTTATGGGATTACCGCCAACGCCATTGGTCCCGGGTTCTTTCCCACCGAGCTTACGCAAGCCGTTTTTGACGACCCCGAGCGTTCCAAGCGGAATGCCGCGCAAACCTGCATTGGGCGCAATGGTCGGATGCAGGACATAGATGGGCCGATCTTGTTTTTGTGCTCGCAAGCCTCTGACTATGTAACCGGACAAGTCTTGATGGTGGACGGAGGGTTTACAGCCAAATGAAAGCACTGGTGTACAAAGGCGTGGAGCAGATGGAATTCGGCGATGTCCCAAATTCCGTGCCTGACGCGTCTGAGCATTTGATCCGGGTCGAGGCCGCCGGTATCTGCGGATCGGACATGCACGCCTATCTTGGCCATGATGCGCGTCGTCCGGCCCCTTTGATCCTAGGCCACGAGGCCGCCGGGATGATTGTCGAAGGTTTGCGCGCCGGAGATCGAGTGACGATCAATCCGCTGGTGAACTGCGGTCAATGTCCAGCTTGCGTCGCGGGCCGGGAAAACCTGTGCCCCGATCGTCAAATCATCTCGATGCCGCCGCGGGAAGGGGCCTTTGCGCAGTTTGTCTCGATGCCGGACAGAAATCTGGTTGTTGTACCAGATCATGTCTCGTTCGCCAAAGCCGCTTTGGCGGAACCACTGGCCGTTAGCTGGCACGCGGTACGGCTGGGACTTGAGTCGTTGCATCCGGCGATGTCCCGTAAGGCCCTGGTCATTGGTGGAGGCGCGATTGGATTGGCCGCTGCACTGGCCTTGCGCGCGATGGGGGCCGATGATGTCACCATCACGGAACCCAATGCTTTGCGAAGATCGCATTTGCAGCGCATTGAAGATTTTGAAGTCACGGACGCCGCGATAGGGAACTATTCGCTTGTCATTGATGCCGTGGGGTATGCGGCCACGCGATCTGTTGCATCTGCCGTTGCAGATCCCGGCGGCGTGATTGTTCATGTTGGCCTGGGCGAAGATACCGGCGGTTTGGACGTGCGCCGCATGACCTTGCAGGAAATCACCTTCATCGGCTCGTATACCTACACCGCGCAGGATTTCCGCCAGACTGCCGACGCTATCTTTGACGGGCGGCTTGGCGCGTTGGACTGGGTAGAGGAGCGTGCCTTGGCAGACGGCGCACAGGCATTTCGTGATATCCGCTCTGGTACTGTGGCCGCTCCTAAGATTATCCTGAGACCCTGGGCATAGCCCCGCCACATTTGGAGGCCTCTATGTATAAGAAAGTCCTTGTTCCGATGGCTTTGGATCATGGCCTATCGCAACACACGCTGGATGTTGCGCGCGCATTGACGGAAAACGAAGCCGAGATCATTGCTTTGCACGTTTACGAGATGCCACATGGGTCGGTCAGCGCCTTTCTGGACAAATCCGTTGTTGCCGAAGGGTTTGATCGTGCGCGACTGACATTGCTGAAAAAGGTCGAAGGGTTGTCGGGGGTTAAACCCGTGATCGTCAAAGGTCATACAGCCCGAACAATCATCGATTATGCAGTCGACAATGAGGTGGATTGCATTGTCATCGGTTCTCACAAACCGGGGCTGAGCGACTATTTTCTTGGATCGACAGCTTCACGTGTTGTCCGTCACGCACCTTGCGCTGTTCACGTGCATCGAAGGCAATAGCGGCTTCCGCGCCTAAAGATCCAAGGATACCGAAATGAAATGATGGAACGACCCGGAGAGGATTCCCGGGTCGTTCCATTTCTTGGTTAGCCGCGACGCCTGCGGCGACGCCCGCCGCCCCCTTCGGTTTCACCCCCCCCGGTGTTGAAACTGGGACGGGGCAACGTGACAACCTGTGCCAGTTCCGGGAACGGATCAGTTTTATGCGGGATTGCGTTGGCCGCGACGAAGTGATCCTGGAACTTGGGTTCGATGGCGGTTTCGATTTTCGTGATCTCGCGCACCACGCGTTCAATCTCGGACCGTGCGCCGATATTGCACAGTGCAATACGCGCACCAGTCCCTGCGGCGTTTCCCGCGCTTGAGACCTTGTCCAGCGGCGCATCCGGGATCATCCCCAGAACCATTGCGTGTTTGGTCGAGATATGCGCCCCGAACGCGCCGGCCAGAACCACACGGTCCACGCGGTCGACATCCATCTCATCCATCAGCAGGCGCGCACCGGCATAGAGCGCCGATTTCGCAAGCTGGATGGCGCGAATGTCGCCCTGGGTGACCGTGATGCGCGGGCCGCCTTCAGCGCTGGAATCGTGGATAAGATAGGCATTGGTGCGGCCTTCGGGGACGCAGCGCGCGGTTCCGGTCTGCTCGGCCGAGCCAATCAATCCGCTTTCGTCCAGCAAACCGGCGATACGCATTTCGGCCACGGCTTCGATGATACCGGAACCGCAGATGCCGGTGATGCCCGTGGTGGCGATGTCGAGGTCAAACCCGTCCTCATCCGACCATTTCTCGGACCCGATCACGCTGAAGCGGGGTTCTTTTGTGACAGGGTCAATCTCAATCCGCTCGATGGCGCCAGGCGCGGCGCGCTGGCCGGAACTGATCTGAGCACCTTCAAACGCTGGCCCGGTGGGCGAGGAACAGGCCAGAACGCGGCTGGTGTTGCCCAGCAGGATTTCCGCATTGGTGCCGACGTCCACAATCAACACCAGATCCTCGGATTTGCCTGGCTCTTCCGACAGCGCCACAGCGGCACAGTCCGCACCCACGTGGCCTGCGATGCAGGGCAGTATATAGACCTGCGCACGGGGGTTCATGGTGGTCAGATCCATTTCACGCGCGGGCAGGGACATGCTTTCCGAAGTGGCCAGAGCAAAAGGTGCTTGCCCTAATTCGACCGGATCCAGACCCAACAGCAAATGGTGCATGACCGGGTTACAGACAAACACGGTTTCCACGATCAGTGCAGCGTCGATCTCGGCCTCTTCGGCGATTGAAGTGGTCAGGTCGTTGATCGCCTCGCGCACGGCCCTGGTCATCTCCTGATCGCCGCCCGGGTTCATCATCGAATATGAAACACGGCTCATCAGGTCTTCGCCAAACCGGATTTGCGGATTCATCAGACCCGACGACGCCTTGACCTCACCCGTTTCAAGATCGGTCAGGTGGGCCGCAATCGTGGTCGAACCGAGGTCGATCGCCAGACCATAAAGCCCACCTTCATGCAGGCCGGGCCAGATTTCGACAATGCGGGCGACGTTGTCGTTGTGACCTTTGTGAACGGCCACCGTGACCTCCCACTTCCCCTTGCGCAGAACCGGTTGCAGCTTGGTCAACAGCGACAGATCTGCTGTGATAGCCTCGATCTGCCATTGTTCGCGCAGGGCACGTTCCAACCGCTCCAGATCACCGGTGGGTGAGTGCATGTCGGGTTCTTCGACGACCACGAAATACAGGCGTGTCGCGGGATCCATGGTGATGGCGCGGGCCGCCGCGGCTTTGCGCACAACCTGACGGTGCACTTGACTTTCGGGCGGGACATCGATCACCACATCGCCTTGAACCGACGCCTGACATCCCAGACGACGACCCGGTTTCAGGCCACGCTTTTCGTCATAGCGCTGTTCAACCGCGTTCCATTCGCTCAGCGCGTTTTCGGACACAGTGACGCCATGCTTGGGAAACTCGCCATAGCTTGGGGTGATCTGACACTTGGAGCAGATTCCACGCCCGCCGCAGACCGAATCCAGATCCACGCCCAATTGGCGGGCCGCGGTCAATATCGGGGTGCCGACGGGAAAATGCCCGCGTTTGCCAGAGGGCGTAAAGACGACAAGAGGGTCGGTGGTCATTAGTGACATACCTTTTCATATTCGCGCGTATGTGGCGCAAGATATGATGTTGAGCGGAAAGGGAAAGGGCTATCAGCGGCACGATTTGCTCGGCTTGCGGCGTTTTCTGCGCCACCATAGCCCAGAGTTGCGCTGGGGGGCTTTCCCTTTGGTTCAATCCATGCGATAGCGTCGCCGTCAAACGGGCTTTTGCATGGGGTTATCAGATGCAGATTCGTGAGGCACTCACCTTTGACGACGTTCTCCTGGTTCCGGGCGCATCTTCTGTGCTTCCGGCGACGGCGGATACCACCACGCGTGTGACGCGTGAAATCACCATGAACATCCCGCTGCTGAGCTCAGCTATGGATACCGTGACCGAAGCCCGAATGGCCATCGCCATGGCACAAGCCGGTGGCATCGGGGTCATTCACAAGAACCTTTCGGTTGAAGAGCAAGCCCGTGAAGTGCGGCGGGTCAAGCGGTTTGAATCGGGTATCGTTTACAACCCGGTGACGTTGCGCGCAGATCAGACGCTGGCGGATGCACAGGCTTTGGTGGAACGCTATAACTTCACCGGCTTCCCCGTCGTGGATGCGGAAGGTCGTGTCGTGGGCATTGTGACCAACCGGGACATGCGTTTTGCGACTTCGGACGACACACCGATCAAGGCGATGATGACCGCTGACAATCTGGCCATGCTGCAAGAGCCGGCTGATCTGGAAGAAGCAAAAAGCCTGATGCGGGCCAGACGCATCGAAAAACTGCTTGTGGTAGACCGCCAAGGGAAACTGACCGGTCTTTTGACCTTGAAGGACACAGAACAGGCCGTCCTGAACCCAACCGCTTGCAAAGACCGGCTTGGTCGTTTGCGCGTGGCTGCCGCGACGTCGGTGGGTGATGCGGGCTTTGAGCGGTCCGAACAACTGGTGGATTCCGGTGTCGACATCATTGTGGTCGATACGGCCCATGGCCATTCTCGGGGCGTTCTGGACGCGGTTACACGCGCCAAAACCCTGTCGAACGAGGTCCAGATCATCGCAGGAAACGTTGCCACGGCTGAGGCCACCAAGGCGCTGATCGATGCTGGAGCTGATGCAATCAAGGTGGGCATCGGCCCGGGTTCGATCTGTACCACACGGATGGTGGCGGGCGTGGGTGTACCTCAGTTGACGGCAATCGGAGATTGCGCCGCCGCTGCAGGTGACGTTCCGGTCATCGCGGATGGTGGCATCAAGTTCTCAGGCGATTTTGCCAAGGCGATCGCCGCGGGGGCATCCTGCGCCATGGTCGGTTCGATGATCGCGGGCACCGATGAAAGCCCGGGCGAAGTGATCCTGTATCAGGGTCGGTCGTTCAAGTCCTATCGGGGTATGGGAAGCCTGGGCGCCATGGCGCGCGGGTCGGCGGACCGGTACTTTCAGAAGGACGCGGCCAACGACAAGCTGGTGCCCGAAGGCATTGAAGGGCAGGTGCCCTACAAAGGATCGGCCAGCGCCGTGATCCACCAACTTGTGGGCGGTTTACGGGCTGCGATGGGCTATACCGGCTGTGCGACTGTCGAAGAGATGCGAAAAAACTGCCATTTCGTTAAAATTACCGGCGCGGGCCTGAAGGAAAGCCATGTGCATGACGTTCAGATCACCCGCGAAAGCCCGAATTACCGGGGGATGTGAGAACTTGAGAACCATATACGGCGCTCGAATACGAGCGTCGTTTACGTTTGAAACAGCGAACGGGCTGTTTCGTTACAAGGTATAATTGCAATGACACCCGCCGCCCGCGTTCAGGCATCTATAGAAATTCTGGATGAGATTCTGACCGGAGCTCCGGTGGAAAAGGCGTTGACCGGTTGGGCGCGACGCAGCCGGTTTGCAGGCTCCAAAGATCGCGCGGCCGTACGGGACCATGTTTTCGACGCGTTGCGATGCAGACGGTCATATGCGGCGCTTGGCGGAAGCAATAGCGGTCGCGGATTGATGATCGGGGCGATCCGTGCCTCTGACGCGGATCCGGCCGATTTGTTCACCGGCGACGGCCATGCGCCATTGCCCGTGCAGGATGCAGAGGCAGCGCGGGGTTTTGAAACCGAAGCGGAAAGGTTCGACATCCCGGAATGGCTGTGGCCGCGTTTTACCCAATCTCTGGGCGGCGAAGCGGTGCCATGCGCACAGGCATTGCAGGGTCGGGCAGCCGTTCATCTGCGAGTCAATCTTTTAAAATCGGATGTCGCTAAGGCATCTGAGGCGTTAAAAGGTGAGGGGATTATCGCCCGTCCAACATCTGTGTGTCACACGGCGCTAGAGGTCACGGAAGGCGCGCGACGCATCGCACAAAGCCGGGCCTATGCCGAGGGTCTGGTCGAACTTCAGGATGCCGCGAGTCAGGCTGTCGTCTCAGCGCTGGAGCTAAAGCCGGGAATGCGTGTCCTGGATTATTGCGCAGGCGGTGGTGGCAAGGCACTTGCGCTTGCAGCGAATAAGAGCATCAATGTCTTTGCGCATGACGTAAATCAGGGACGCATGAAAGACATCCCGATCCGAGCGGAGCGGGCAGGGGCCAGAATAACTGTTCTGAACAGTTCAGATCTTGCGGGTTTAACCCCTTTTGATGTGGTTTTGGCGGATGCGCCTTGTTCGGGCAGCGGATCATGGCGGCGAGCGCCTGCCGGAAAATGGGCGTTGACCGAGGAACGTCTGACAGAACTCACGCGCATTCAATCCGGTATTCTTAAGGATATCGCGCCTTTGGTTCGTGCGGGAGGCGTATTGGCCTATGCGTCTTGTTCGGTTCTCGACGATGAAAACAGCGCAGTTGTCACGCGATTTTTGGCACAGCATTCGGGTTGGAATGAAACCTTCCGGAAATCATGGCCGGTTACTGGCCAGTCGGACGGGTTTTTCACGTCACACC
This sequence comes from Ruegeria sp. 6PALISEP08, assembly GCF_001238295.1. Taxonomy (GTDB): domain Bacteria; phylum Pseudomonadota; class Alphaproteobacteria; order Rhodobacterales; family Rhodobacteraceae; genus Ruegeria. Next base: position 590,525 of record NZ_LGXZ01000001.1, on the reverse strand, counting down.
TGACATCTTAAGACTTTGGCGAAAGCAACCCAGGGTAGATTGACGCTTGTCGAAATCCGTTAAGCGTGCGTTAACCTATTTAACCTCTACTGCTGCCACCTTTTCGTCTGAGCCTATTTTATGTCTGACACTGCCGTATTTGTTCGAAATCCTTCCCTAGCCAACCTGCCATCAGCCACACGCATCGGTTCACTTTTGTGTCTTGCATTTCTGATCATTTTGACACCGATGACGGGCATTCTGTCGTCGGACTGGAACGCGGGTCTGACAGTTGCAGGTATATCCCTGCTTGTTGTGGCGATCTGCGTCGCGATCAAGGTACATATGGCCAATGTCACCGCACAAAACAATGTGGCGGTCATGAGTGCTTTTGCGGAACACCAAGATGCTCCGTTTGTGGTCGCCAACACATTCGGGGAAGTTCTGACCGCCAACGCGCGGGCCAAGAAAAGGTTCGGGGCAGTACAAGGTATTCCGCTGACCTTGTGTTTGCGGTCCACGTTTTCGAACCCTCAGGCGGTTTTGTTGAGGTTGCAATCTCAAGTTCAATCAAACGGACGCGCGTTTGAAGAGTTTCCGAACGGCGGGAATATATTGTCCGTGACCGCGTTTCGGCTAAGCGCTGATGTATTTTGCTGGCGCTTTCAGGAAGGAGAGGCAGCTGTCAATGCAGAGCTGAGCATACCAGTACTGACAATTGGATACAGGGGTGAAATCCAACACGCAAATTTGGCCGCCACGCGCATGTTCGGCAACGCACCCAACAATATTCAGGACATCTTCTGTGGGGAAGCTCCCGTAAACGGGTCCGTAAACACTGTCCGATCTCGTGATGGGGTGGTGTCAGTCGCAGTGGCAGACCTGTCGCAAACCGGGACCAAACGATGTCTGGGGTTGGTCCCGCTGCTGAAACCCGCCGTGTCAGAGGCCGGGACATCTTTTGCAGATCTTCCGGTTCCAATTCTGAACCTGTCGACAGATGGTACGATCCTCGACACTAACAGATTGGCCGCGAGACTGCTGGGGAAGGATACGCTGAAAGGCACCAATATCGACCAGGTTATGCGGGGACTGCGTATACCTATTCCGGACTGGTTGGCGCGCACAGCGTCTGAAGAGGACGTCCAACGCACGGAGTTTCTGCAGCTGATCCGAGGCGAAAAAGAGGTCTTTGTGCAGGTCACGTTAAGCAAAGTCGTTTCAGACGGCAAAGCGGGGCTGATTGCTGTATTGAATGACGCCACCGAACTGAAAACGCTGGAGGCTCAGTTCGTTCAGGGTCAAAAGATGCAGGCTGTCGGCCAATTGGCCGGGGGTGTGGCGCATGATTTCAACAATCTGCTCACGGCTATCTCGGGTCACTGCGATTTGCTCTTGCTGCGGCATGATCAAAATGACCCGGATTACGGCGATCTCGTTCAGATCAATCAGAACGCAAATCGCGCGGCCGCACTTGTCAGCCAGCTTTTGGCGTTTTCCCGCAAGCAGACCCTCAGACCCGAGGTGCTGGATCTGCGAGATACGATCTCGGACCTGATTCACCTGTTGAACCGGCTGGTCGGTGAGAAAGTTCAACTGACGCTGAGCCACGATCCGGTATTGAAACCGGTGCGCGCCGACAAGCGCCAATTGGAGCAGGTGCTGATGAATCTGGTCGTCAATGCCCGCGACGCGATGGCGGACGGCGGCGAGATCCGCATTGAAACCGAGGTTGTGAATTTATCGCAACCGTTCAGCCGCGATCGGGCAACTGTGCAACCGGGTGAATATGTGACAGTCCGGGTTGTCGACAGTGGAACGGGCATCCCAGCGGACAAGCTGCAGAAGGTGTTTGAACCGTTTTATACAACCAAACGCACGGGTGAGGGCACCGGGCTCGGGCTGTCCACGGTTTATGGCATCGTGAAACAAACGGGCGGCTTCATCTTTGTAGACAGCGTTGTGGGGCGCGGCACTGAATTCACAGTCTTTTTGCCCGTTTGCGTGACCGCAGCCGAGGTTGAGGTCGATGCGCCAAAGCAACCCGAAACGCATTATGCGCGGCAAGGGGAAGGGGTGGTGCTTTTGGTCGAAGACGAAGCTCCGGTCCGTGCCTTTGCAACGCGCGCCTTGCGCTTGAAGGGGTATACCGTGCTTGAAGCGGACTCGGCGGAAGAGGCGTTGAAATTGCTTGAGGATCCAGCGTTGAATGTCGATGTCTTTGTCACCGACGTGGTGATGCCGGGCATGGACGGTCCGACCTGGGTGCGCGAAGCGCAAAAAACACGCCCGGATGCCCGCGTGGTCTTTGTGTCTGGGTACACCGAAGGGGCGTTCGGAGATTCGGGGCCGGATATCGCCAACTCCACCTTCCTGCCGAAACCCTTTTCGCTCAATCAATTGACAGAAGCAGTGTTCCAACAGCTGAATTGACGGGCTCAGAGGGCCGCATCATAGAGCGCAAATTCCGCCGCGTGAGTCTCCCGGAACTGCACCTCGGTCTCTGGCGATAGGCTAAGATCTTTAAGGGGGGATACGTTTTCCTGCTGTAACGCGATCTGCGTGTTCAGACGGGTTTGCAGGAAATCCAGGATCTTGTCCTGATGATCGTATTTAAAAGTAAGGATCGTCCCGGTGCTGCTACTGCGAGTTTGAAAAAACTTGCTCTGGCTGCCGACATCGGCAAAGTCGGGGCGCGGCGACTGCATGTAGGCTTGAACAAACCTATCAAAACTCATGTCGCGAGTGGAACGGGGATGACCCTGCAAATCGTCGCGGCCGCGAAAACGATACCAACTGCCCAGCCAGTCTATCGGTTCACGCACGATGGCTATGATTTCCATTTCGGTGTGGCAGACTTTTTGAAAAATATTCTGAAAAAACCGATCATATCGGCGCACGGTGGCATGTTTCAATTCGGGCGGATGGGTCACGACAAGATCGGCCCGGTCGCGCAACGCTGTATGATACGCTGTGCTGCCGGTCTTGGGAACCGCAAGAAAAGCCAGGCGTTCTTCATAAAAAACTAGCATATATCGCGTTCCGCTTCGACCTGATCTTTTTGGCAGATTGTCGTAAACGACTCTTTAACACAATTGCAGAAGAGTGAGTCTTGTAAGTTTTAGTTGAAATGTTCTCTTTTTGGTCCCATAAGGAACAAGAGGCGAACAAAGCAGCGATTGCCGCCCGTTCAAGGGTGTGACAAAAGGGAAGGCGACAGGACAATGGCGGATCTTCTGACAATGAGCGACAAGAAAAACGCAGACAAGCAAAAGGCGCTCGACAGTGCGCTGGCCCAGATCGAACGGCAGTTCGGAAAAGGCTCGATCATGAAGCTGGGCGAAGGTGCCACGCAGGATATCGAGGCAAGCTCGACCGGTTCGCTGGGGCTGGATATTGCGCTGGGAATTGGAGGTCTGCCAATGGGGCGAATTGTCGAGATTTATGGCCCTGAAAGCTCAGGTAAAACGACGCTGACGCTGCATTGCATTGCAGAGCAGCAAAAGCGCGGCGGTGTCTGTGCATTTGTGGATGCGGAACACGCGCTGGACCCACAATATGCCCGTAAGTTGGGTGTCGATCTGGACGAACTGCTGATTTCGCAGCCTGACACCGGTGAACAGGCGCTTGAGATTACCGATACTTTGGTTCGTTCAGGTGCAGTGAATATGGTCGTCGTCGACTCGGTTGCGGCGTTGACGCCGAAATCCGAGCTTGAAGGCGATATGGGCGACAGCAGTGTTGGCGTTCAGGCCCGCCTGATGAGCCAGGCGATGCGGAAACTAACGGGTTCGATCAGCCGCTCGAATTGCATGGTCATCTTTATCAACCAGATCAGGATGAAGATCGGCGTCATGTTTGGCAGCCCCGAAACCACTACTGGTGGTAACGCACTGAAATTCTATAGCTCGGTTCGTCTAGACATCCGCCGTATCGGTGCGATCAAGGACCGGGACGAGGTTGTCGGCAACCAGACCCGCGTCAAGGTCGTGAAGAACAAGGTGGCACCTCCGTTTAAGCAGGTCGAATTCGACATCATGTATGGCGAAGGCATTTCGAAAATGGGTGAGTTGCTGGATCTGGGTGTCAAAGCAGGCGTGGTTGAAAAGTCAGGCTCATGGTTCAGCTATGGCGATGAACGGATCGGGCAGGGGCGTGAGAACGCTAAACAATACCTGCGTGACAATAGCCGTATTGCGCTGGACATCGAAGACAAGATTCGCGCCGCTCATGGGCTGGAATTTGACATGCCTCCGGGTGCCGCCGAGGATGATGACATCCTCGAAGCCTGACAGCCGCTGACGAGAGCTTCGGAAGCTCTCCGGTTTCCGGTTGTAAATTGAAAAGACTATGAAAGAGGCGGTCCATCGGGCCGCCTTGTTTCGTTCCGGGGCGCCTCCACTGTGGACACTGCTCGGACAGGGGGATAAACCTGCGGAGACCAAGATTTTTGCGCGCCGAGAGAGCCCTATGCCAACCCTGAACGATATCCGATCGACCTTTCTGAACTACTTTGAAAAACAGGGGCATGAGGTTGTGGCATCCAGCCCGCTGGTGCCGCGCAACGACCCGACACTGATGTTCGTGAACTCGGGCATGGTCCAGTTCAAGAACCTGTTCACCGGCTTGGAGACCCGCGACTACACACGCGCCACAACAGCGCAGAAATGTGTGCGTGCAGGCGGAAAACACAATGACCTGGACAATGTGGGCTATACCGCGCGCCACCACACGTTTTTCGAGATGTTGGGCAATTTCTCGTTCGGTGATTACTTCAAGTCCGAGGCGATCCCGTTCGCCTGGAACCTGATTACCAAGGAATTCGGCATCGACAAAAGCCGCCTGTTGGCCACGGTCTATCACACCGATGACGAGGCGTTTGAAATCTGGAAAAAGGTCGGCGTGCCGGAAGATCGGATCATCCGTATCGCCACCAACGATAATTTTTGGCAGATGGGCCCGACCGGTCCTTGTGGCCCGTGTACTGAGATTTTCTATGACCATGGCGATCACATCTGGGGCGGCCCTCCGGGGTCTGCTGAAGAAGACGGTGACCGGTTCATTGAAATCTGGAACGTCGTCTTCATGCAGAACGAACAGTTCGAAGACGGCTCGATGGTCGAGCTGGATATGCAGTCCATTGACACTGGTATGGGGCTGGAACGGATCGGAGCGTTGCTGCAGGGCAGCCATGACAATTATGACACCGACCTGTTTAAAACCCTGATCGAAGCGTCTGCGGATGCGACCGGTGTGGATCCTTTTGGTGATCAGAACGTGCATCATCGCGTCATTGCAGACCACCTGCGGTCGACATCGTTCCTGATTGCGGATGGGGTCATGCCCAGCAATGATGGGCGCGGTTATGTTCTGCGCCGGATCATGCGCCGCGCCATGCGCCATGCGCACCTGTTGGGTGCCAAGGATCCCGTCATGCACCGTCTTGTGCCAACTCTGGTACAGCTGATGGGTGGGCATTACTCGGAACTGACGCAGGCCCAGCCCCTGATTGAAGAGACCTTGTTGCTTGAAGAAACCAAGTTCAAGCAAACGTTGGATCGCGGTTTGAAACTGCTGGATGACGAGGTTGCGGGACTTGCCGAGGACGCGCCTTTACCGGGTGCCGCGGCCTTCAAACTCTATGATACATATGGCTTCCCACTGGACCTGACTCAGGATGCGTTGCGCGAAAAGGGTCGAGCTGTTGATACCGAAGGGTTTGATTCCGCAATGGCCGAACAAAAGGCCAAGGCGCGGGCAGCATGGGCCGGTTCTGGCGAAGCTGCGGATCAAGCCGTGTGGTTTGATGTGTTGGATTCGGCAGGTGCGACGGATTTCCTGGGCTATGAGACTGAGAAGGCTGAAGCTCAGGTTGCTGCTTTGATTGTAGACGGCGCTTTGGTGGACACAATCAACGCTGGGGAAAACGGTTGGGTAGTCGTAAACCAGACCCCATTTTATGGCGAGGCCGGTGGTCAGATCGGTGATACCGGTGAATTGCGCCGTGTCGACGATCGCGATGACCTCAGCCGAGTAGAGGATACCAGGAAGTTTGCCGACGGCAAAGTCTATGCGCATAAAGTGTCGGTCGAAAACGGCACGCTGTCCAAGGGGGACGCGGTCGAGCTTGAGGTGGATCATGCCCGCCGGTCGGCCATTCGCGCCAACCACTCGGCCACCCACCTGCTGCACGAAGCGCTGCGAGAAGCTCTGGGGGATCACGTGGCGCAGCGTGGCTCGCTGAATGCAGCGGATCGTCTGCGTTTCGACTTCAGCCATTCCAAAGCATTGAGCCATGATGAAATTCAGAAGGTCGAGCGCGAAGTGAACAGCTTCATCCGCCAGAACTCAACCGTCGAAACCCGGATCATGACACCGGATGATGCGCGGGAACTGGGGGCACAGGCGTTGTTTGGTGAGAAGTACGGCGATGAGGTCCGTGTTGTCTCGATGGGCAAAGCCCCTACGGGTAAGGGTCAGGATGGTGAAACCTGGTCAATCGAACTGTGCGGGGGAACTCATGTGCGCCGGACCGGGGATATCGGTACGTTTGTCTTGCTGGGGGACAGCGCCAGCAGTGCCGGTGTGCGCCGGATCGAAGCGCTGACCGGAGATGAGGCCAACCGTTACCTCTCGGCTCAAGATCACCGGCTGGCTCAGATTGCGCTGGAACTGAAGGCACAACCGGATGACGTGGTCGCCCGGGTTAAGAGCCTGTTGGATGAGCGCAAGTCATTGCAGAACGAAGTGGCTCAGCTGCGCCGCGATCTGGCCATGGCCGGCGGGGCCGGGCAGGGCGGTGGGGCCGAGGCGCGTGATATCAATGGCGTTAAATTCCTGGCGCAAGCCCTCAACGGTGTGTCAGGCAAGGATCTTCCAGCGCTGATCGATGAACACAAGACGCGTCTTGGATCAGGTGCTGTTCTTCTTATTGCAGATACAGGCGGCAAGGCTGCGGTCGCAGCTGGTGTGACCGAGGACCTGACGGGAACCGTTTCGGCGGTGGATCTGGTCAAAGCGGCCGTGGTTGAATTGGGCGGCAAGGGCGGCGGTGGCCGACCTGATATGGCCCAGGGTGGCGGCAAGGACGCATCGAATGCGGATGCTGCGATCAAGGCCGCAGAACAGATATTGGGAGGATAAGATGGCTGCACTTTGGATTGCACATGTTACTGTAACGGACGCCGATGCATATGGAAAATATGCCGAGCTGGCAGGACCAGCCTTAGCTAAGTACGGTGGTGAGTTCATCGCGCGTGCTGCACGCTATGTTCAGTTGGAAGGCAAAGAACGGCCACGCAACGTGGTCGCCCGATTCCCCTCGCTTGAGGCAGCGGTCGAGTGTTACAACTCGGATGATTACCAACAGGCGCTGAATTATGCCCGCAATGCTAGCGAGAGAGAGCTGCTTGTGGTTGAGATCACTGAATAGTTATCGCACAGACCGCCTTTGGGCTGGTTTCAGCGATTTTCAGCTTATACGCCCTTACCACACACTAAGAATGGCCTGCGATCTGCGGGCCTTCGTATTTTTGGTTCTTTAACAAACGCTTGCCATGAGATTCTAAAGTTCCTTTTTCAAAGGTGCTGCCTGGAAATGTGGCAGAGTCGTCCTAATTCCCGCCCGAAATTGTCAAATTACAGAACGAATTTTCGCCCTTTTTCCTCGGCACGTTCGAGATGATTGCGACTGAGGCCCTTTCGCGAATAGTTTCAAGAAGCGGAATGTGGGTCTGCAGTATCGGCAATCTATTGGATGATACTGGATCGGGGAATGGGCATGATGTCATTGGTCAAAACGGTCGGCTACCGAGTTACCGGAGTTTTGTCAGCTTCAGTCTGCGCGATTGGCATGGCAGCGGCAGTCATGGCAAGTAGCTTTGTCGCGACTGAAGCGCATGCCTCTGAAGGTCGATTTATTCCCACCGTAACATCCTCACCACCGCCAACCGGGGCAAGAAACCTGTGCCGCCAATATAGTTGGGCGTGTACTGCGGCACGATCTTCGACACTGACCATTCAATCCGAAATGCAGTTAGTGAAAGAGATTAACCGGCGGGTGAATGTCTCAACGCGCGACGTGACGGATCAGTCGCAGTACAAGACGCGCGAGCTTTGGGCGCTCCCAACGGCCAGAGGTGGGGATTGTGAAGACTTTGCGTTGTTGAAGAAAAGAGACCTCATCCACGCCGGAGTGGATCCAAGCAAGCTCTTTATTGCTACGGTTCTGGATACGCGCCGGACTGCTCATGCGGTTTTGATCTATCGTTCGACGCAGGGCGACTTGGTCTTGGACAACCTGACCAACCGCATCAAACCATGGTCCAAGACTCGGTATTTATTCCTTCGCATGCAGGACCCTAAAAAACCCGGTCGTTGGGTTGGTGTCTACGGAAGCAGCTGAAAACCGGTCGCTTTGAAAGCTAGGTGGGCACAGTTTTGACTGCGCCCACTTTTTTCGTTGCTGGATTTGGTATCCAAGTCTTCATCGCAACTGCATACTCGGCCTGACGGTTCTCGGAACCGTTGTCTCAAATAGACCGCCAGTTACCGCAGCACGTACACTTATGCCGCTGCCAACTGTCAGCGCAGTTCTTCAGGCTCTTCGCGCTCAGGTTCTTCCTGATCGGGTTCTTCGCGTTCAGGCTCTTCCTGATCGGGCTCTTCGCGCTCAGGTTCTTCCTGATCGGGCTCTTCGCGCTCAGGTTCTTCCTGATCGGGCTCTTCGCGTTCAGGCTCGCCTCGATCGGGCTCGTCACGTTCAGGCTCGCCTCGATCGGGCTCTTCACGTTCAGGCTCGCCCTGGTCGGGATCACCGCCCCGAGGAGAGTCATTTCCATCAGGGGCGCTGTTTCCACCGGGATTGTTTGTGCCTCCGGGGGTGCCGCCGGTGTCACCTTCTTGGGACGGCCCATCACCCGACCGGGAGTCCGACGATCCGGTCGACGCCGTCGGAAGGTCTGTCAGCAAGTCGGCCAGCGGAGAACACTCAGCCCCCAGCCGCGCAACGATCTGGTCAAAATCTGCGCGACGCTGAATATAACGCAACATTCCGGATGTAACACTATCGCATTCGCACAGGACCCCAGGAGACCCAGCAGACTGGCGAGCGGTTTTTACTGTACACGCTCCGCTTGCAAGGGCTTCGGTCATGGGCGCGACGACAAATGCTGTTGCGGCCAAAAAAACTGGCAACTTAAGGGAAGGAACAACCATCATTAACTCCTCGGAACTCGGTACCTTTTATGTTCATCTCTATGCACCGTGTGGACGCTGGTGTGAGTGAACATCGTCACACTTCCGGCATATTTACACCTTGCCTTTGTCGCAATCGCAAGATGTGGATTGAGAGAGCTACTGGGAATTAATGCAATTTAAAGAAGAAATTATAGTAATTACAATAAAAAGCCGGGCGCAATGCCCGGCTTTCGATTTTGCGTTTTTTGATCAGCTGGAAGCAAATATGCCACAGTTGCGCCATTGTTTCCAATTGAAACAGATTCAGGCGCAGGTTGATCAGGCCGATTTCGCCATCCGTTTGCGTTCGTGCGGGTCCAGAAAGCGTTTGCGCAGCCGCACTGCGTTTGGCGTCACCTCGACCAACTCGTCGTCATCGATATAGGCAATCGCCTCTTCCAAGGAGAACCGAATGTGGGGCGTCAGGCGTACTGCATCGTCCGAACCGCTGGCGCGGACGTTGGTCAGTTTCTTGCCTTTGAGCGGATTCACTTCCAGATCATTGTCGCGAGAATGCTCTCCGATCACCATGCCCTGATAGACATCTGTCTGAGGGCTTACAAACATGCGGCCACGCTCTTCCAGGTTCCAGAGCGCATAGGCCACGGCCTGACCGTTCTCCATTGAGATCAGAACGCCTGCGCGACGGCCCGGGATTTGACCTTTGTGCGGTGCCCAATCATGGAACACGCGGTTCAGAACGCCGGTTCCACGTGTGTCGGTCAGGAATTCACCGTGATAGCCAATCAGCCCGCGCGACGGGACATGTGCGATGATGCGCGTCTTGCCAGTACCGGCAGGGCGCATTTCGGCAAGTTCACCCTTGCGGGCACCCGTGATCTTTTCGATGACCGAGCCTGAATACTCATCATCGACGTCGATTGTGACTTCCTCGATCGGCTCCAGCCGCTGACCATTTTCCTCTCGGAACAGAACCTGCGGGCGCGAGATGCTGAGCTCGAAACCCTCACGGCGCATGTTCTCGATCAGAACGCCCATCTGCAATTCGCCGCGTCCAGCGACTTCAAAGGCTTCACCGCCCGGAGTGTCGGTGATGCGGATTGCAACGTTCGACTCGGCTTCTTTCATCAGGCGGTCACGGATGACGCGCGACTGAACCTTTTTTCCATCGCGGCCAGCCAGCGGTGAATCATTGATGCCAAAGGTCACGGTGATGGTCGGCGGGTCGATGGGCTGTGCGGGCAGCGCCTCTTCCACTTGTGGGGCGACCAGCGAATCCGCCACGGTGGCCTTGCTCATGCCTGCGATGGTCACGATGTCACCAGCTTCGGCGACGTCGATGGGCTGCTGCCCCAAACCGCGGAAGGCCAGGATTTTCGAGGCCCGGAAGTTTTCGATCAGCGTGCCATCCCGGCTAAGCGCCTTCAGGCTGTCGCCCGCTTTCAGTGTTCCGCTTTCTACGCGACCAGTCAGGATGCGGCCGATGAACGGGTCGCTGCCAAGTGTGGTGGCCAGCATCCGGAACGGTTCGCTTTTTTGATCAATTTGCTTGGGGGCAGGGACGTGATCGACGATCAGATCGAACAGAGCGCTCAGGTCTTTACGGGGGCCGTCAAGTTCCATGTCAGCCCAGCCAGAGCGGCCAGACGCGTACATCGCCGGGAAGTCGAGCTGGTCGTCATCAGCGCCAAGGTTGGCGAACAGGTCGAAACATTCGTCCAGGGCGCGGTCAGGCTCGGCATCGGGCTTGTCGACCTTGTTCAGAACAACGATCGGGCGCAGGCCCAACGCGAGCGCCTTGGAGGTTACAAACTTTGTCTGCGGCATTGGACCTTCGGCAGCGTCAACCAGCAAGACAACACCATCGACCATGCTGAGGATTCGTTCGACTTCGCCGCCGAAATCGGCGTGGCCTGGCGTGTCGACGATGTTGATACGCGTATCTTTCCACTCGACAGACGTCGCTTTGGCCAGAATGGTGATACCGCGTTCGCGTTCCAGATCGTTGCTGTCCATGGCGCGTTCCGCCACGGCCTGGTTTTCCCGGAACGCACCGGATTGTTTGAGCAGCTCATCCACCAGGGTCGTTTTGCCGTGGTCCACGTGAGCGATGATTGCGATATTGCGCAGGTCCATGAGAGGTCAGCCTTTGAACGGGAAGTTGCCGCGCGCATAACGCGGCGCGACAAAATATACCAGCCCTAACCGAGGATCAGTGGCCGGCAGTCTTCGAAAACAGGTGAATGATCAGAATTCCAGCCAGAATCATGGTCAGTCCAAACACCGCAGGCCAATCCAGTTTTTGCCCGAAAACCAGGAACCCGATGAGGGCGATAAAAAAGATACCCAGCCCGGACCAGATTGCATAGACGATGCCCACGGGCATGGATTTTAGGGTCAGTGCCAGCAAATAAAAAGCAACACCATAGCCCAAAACAACAAGAACGGACGGCCAAAACCGGGTGAATTGCTGGCTGGCCTGCAGGGCGGTTGTGCCGATGGTTTCCGCCAAAACGGCCAGCAACAGAAACAGGTAAGCTTGAGGCATTATGGTCTTTCGGGAGTTTTGTGGTGTCATCGCCTTGAACACAGAATTCGCGAAAAAGGCAAGAACAGTCTCACATCTTAACTTCCGTTGGGTCAGGTATACCTTACTATTCCCGACTTAGAATAAGTGTAAGATATACCTCATATTTTATGAATTGTTAAAGAGTATTGTTCGATGACGAAATTCGCGAAATCGATCGTTTTTGTTTCTGGTCTGATAGTGGCAATTGGGTGGCTTGCTGACGGGGGGTCCGTCAAAAATGAAGCAGCCATTGTGGTTCAACAGTTTGATGGTAGTCGTGTTTTTTAACGCCACTCAGAACCAAGAAGGAAAAAGGAGCCTTTGGGCTCCTTTTTTCGTTAAGCGTCTAACGGTGTAACGTCGCAACTCTGGAAATGCATCACAAGTTGGGGCTGAAGCCAATTCCAAAGTGCCGGTGCCCCACCTGTTATGGCAGGACGCACGCGCGCTTCGAGCTGGGAATAGGTGACATTGTAGTCCACCCAAGAACCGCCGCCGGTTTCCAGATTTGCAATCGGTGTCTGAAACCGGTCCACAGCTTTTGCAAACTGGGCATCCGCACTTTCTGCGGCTTCAAACTCTTGCCATAAGTCTTTGAAAAAACTTCTCTGTGCATCCGGCAACAAACCAAACAACCGCTGTGCCGCGGCTTGTTCCTTGGCCTCTTGGGCGGCATGATCCACTTGCCCGTGAATTGGGTGATCTCCGGCATCGATTTCAACAACATCATGCAACAAGAGCATCTGAAGCGCGCGATCCATCCGAATCTCAGAATGCGCGTGTTCGGCCAAAACCCAAGCATACAGCATGATGTGCCACGAATGCTCGGCAGAGTTTTCGAACCGATCACCCGCCATCAGACGCGACGCGCGCAAGATCGATTTCAACTGGTCCGCTTCAGTCAGAAACTCAAGCCGCGTTGTGAACGCGTTGTCTTGCGTTTCAGATCCGGTCAGTAGGTTGGTGGCATGGTGGTAGGCCAGCGGGAAGACCTGCGCGAGATAGGCGGCGCGACCACCGTCCAGATTGGCGCGCGCAATTTTCACGTGGTCCGGGTGAGGATCAGAAGCGCACAGAACCTGAAACAGCGGCTGACACCGATCCAGGATCTTGGCAAACCGCGCATCTGGCGTCCGATCCGCCTCGAACTCCTGCCACAAAGTTAGGAACGTTTGTGCCTGATCCTTTGGCAGCAAGCCGAACAGCTCTGACGCGGCAGCCTGTTCCGCATCAGCCAGATGATCCCAGTCGGTTTCCAAGTGGATCGGATGGTCGCCTACAACGATCTCGACGAGATCATGCAGCAGCAACATACGGATGACGCGGTCAATTGATACATCTGGCTCGGCCAAGGGGGCCATAACCAAAGCCCACAATGCAAGATGCCAGCTGTGTTCGGCAGAATTCTCGAGCCGGGATTGATCGATCAGAACATTTGCCCGCTCAACCATTTTCAGCATGTCGGCCCGTTTCAAAAACGCAATTTGCGCCGACAAGCGATCCGTCATTGTTTTTCTATCGCTTTTTGTTTCGAGCGATGCGCGGTCAGGCGCTTGATCACAAACTGTCTGGCTTTGCGTTCGGCCAGCCGCACGCGGATCTCGGTCAAGAACGCCTCTTCCAGCGATTGTGACGCGGCCCCAAGAACTTCGCCGACCTCAACGAAAAAACGGTCTTCCCCGGTTTCATCCATAACCTTCATCGTGTCTTCGGCCAGTTTGGCCGCAAGAGATATGATGGTGTCAGACATCAGCGGGTGGTCTCGGTCAGGCGGCGCTTCACATAGTCGCTGACATCCGTGATGAGCGTGTCCATGTGGCGATCTTGGAAGAAGTGATCCGCGCCCTCAACCTCGGTATGAGTGATCGTGATGCCCTTTTGCTCATGCAGCTTGTTCACCAACGAGGTGGTGTCTGCCGGAGGGGCCACGCGGTCAGCTGATCCGTTGATGATCAGGCCCGAAGACGGGCAGGGGGCCAGGAACGAAAAGTCATACATGTTGGCTGGTGGCGACACGCTGATGAAGCCAGTGATTTCTGGGCGGCGCATCAGCAACTGCATTCCGATCCAAGCCCCGAACGAAAACCCGGCAACCCAGCAGTGTTTCGAGTTGTTGTTCATTGATTGCAGGTAATCCAGCGCCGAGGCCGCATCGCTCAGTTCACCCACGCCTTGGTCATACTCGCCCTGACTGCGACCCACGCCGCGGAAGTTAAAGCGCAACACGGTGAAGCCCATGTTGTAGAAGGCATAGTGCAAGTTGTAGACCACCTTGTTGTTCATGGTCCCGCCAAATTGAGGATGTGGGTGAAGCACGATTGCGATCGGTGCGTCTTTTTCCTTTTGCGGGTGGTAGCGGCCTTCCAGGCGGCCTTCGGGTCCGGGAAAAATCACCTCGGGCATGTGTGCTTTGGTCCTGTCTTTTTCGTACGGGTGCCCGGATATACTTGACGATAATCGTCGGGCACCTTAGAACGGTTCTAATTACATTGCTTGGCGCTATTTGCGCTGTCAGTCGGAGATACGCACTGGCAGCGTCGGCGTCAATGATTTCGCGCAAATCCTGCAAAGAAGGGGCTAAATATGAAGCTGTCGACCAAAGGCCGATATGCGATGGTTGCCTTGGCAGATATTGCGTTGCAGCCAACCGACCGTCTTGTGACCCTTGGCGAGATCTCGGAACGCCAGGACGTGTCGCTGCCTTATCTGGAACAGCTTTTTGTCAAACTGCGCAGGGCCGAGCTGGTTTCCTCGGTACGCGGACCGGGTGGTGGATATCGCCTAGCGCGCCCTGCGTCTGAAATCCGTGTGGTTGAGATTCTGGCAGCCGTGGATGAAACGGTGGATGCCTTGCAAAAAGGGGCCGGAGCTTCGGGTGCATCCTCAGGTAGCCGGGCGCAATCGCTGACCAATCGTCTTTGGGAAAGCCTCAGCGCGCATGTTTATGTGTTCTTGCATCAGACGCGCCTGTCCGATGTGATCAAGAACGATCTCGCCCCATGCCCCGCAGTGCCGAGCCTTTTCTCGGTCGTAGACGATTAATACGAATAGGCGGAACAGGCATATGAAATCCGTTGGCAAAAAGATGCATCCATGAATCGTGTTTTTTTAGATCATAACGCAACAACACCGCTGCGCCCCGAGGCGCGAGAGGCGATGATTGCGGCGATGGATGTATGCGGAAATCCGTCTTCTGTTCACGCCGAAGGCCGTGCTGCTAAGGCACTTGTTGAACGCGCGCGGGCACAGGTTGCAACGGCATTTGGTGCCGATGGGGCAGATATCATTTTCACATCTGGGTCGACCGAAGGCGCTGCGCTGACATTGGCCGGGCGTAACCTGCACGGCGCGGCAGTCGAACATGATGCGGTAAGAGCTTGGATCAATGAAGGTCTTCCAGTTTCCGCGACCGGAGAGGTTCTGATTTCAGTGCCGGGCGATTCGACCCTTCAATTGGCGAATTCCGAGACAGGCATCGTTCAAACACTGCCACCTGGCTTAGCGGTGACGGATGCCACTCAGGCATTTGGAAAGTTGCCGATTGCGTTTAACTGGATGTATGCGCAGATGGCGCTGGTGTCCGCGCATAAACTGGGCGGGCCGAAAGGCGTTGGTGCCGTTGTGATGAAGCGCGGTACTGATCTGCCAGCGCAGATCAAGGGGGGCGGCCAAGAAATGGGGCGTCGATCTGGTACCGAAAATGTCATTGGAATCGCGGGCTTCGGGGCCGCAGCTGAAGCTGCGGCACGGGACTTGGCCAACGGCGTTTGGGAGCAGATCGAAGAATTTAGAAATATTCTAGAAAACGCTCTTGAGGCCGCTGTAAAATCACCTATTTTTGTCGGGAAAGGGCGGCAACGCCTGCCGAACACCCTGTGTTTTGTTGCGCCTGGTTGGAAGGGCGAAACCCAGGTCATGCAGATGGACCTGTCGGGATTCGCGATCAGTGCGGGCTCTGCCTGTTCCAGCGGCAAGGTTCGTGCCAGCGCGGTTCTCACCGCAATGGGCTATGACGAGGTGACAGCCAGCAGCGCTATTCGCGTGTCGCTGGGCCCTCGGACAACGGAAGAAGATGTGCTGCGTTTCGCCGAAACGTGGCTTGAGAAAGAGAAAAAGCATCGCGCGCGTGCCGCGTGATCTGACGGAGGGTAAGTTATGGCCGCTTTGGACCAGACCCAGGTGAAAGATGGTGTCGATCAGGAAACCGTGGATGCGGTACGCGAAGTCGGAACCTACAAGTACGGCTGGGATACTGACATTGAGATGGAGTACGCGCCGAAGGGTGTGAACCCGGATATCGTCCGTCTGATCTCGGAAAAGAACGAAGAGCCGGAATGGATGACCGAATGGCGGTTGGCTGCGTTCGAGCGCTGGACCAAGATGAACGAGCCCAAATGGGCGATGGTCGACTACCCTGAGATCGATTTCCAGAACCAATACTATTATGCGCGTCCGAAATCGATGCAAGAAAAGCCCAAGTCACTGGATGAGGTTGATCCCAAGCTTTTGGCCACATACGAAAAGCTTGGTATCCCTCTGAAAGAACAGATGATTTTGGCTGGCATCGAAGGCGCTGAAGACGCTCCTGCCGAGGGTCGCAAGGTCGCTGTAGACGCGGTTTTCGACTCGGTTTCTGTGGGGACGACCTTTCAGGCCGAATTGAAGAAAGCAGGCGTGATCTTCTGTTCCATCTCGGAAGCGATCAAAGAGCATCCTGAACTGGTGAAGAAGTATCTTGGTACTGTTGTTCCCGTATCGGACAATTATTATGCCACTCTGAACTCGGCCGTGTTTTCGGATGGATCCTTCGTTTATATCCCACCGGGCGTCCGCTGCCCGATGGAGCTGAGCACCTATTTCCGCATCAACGCGGAAAACACAGGTCAGTTCGAACGCACCCTGATTATTGCCGACAAGGGGTCTTACGTCTCTTATCTGGAAGGCTGCACGGCGCCTCAGCGTGATACCGCACAGCTGCACGCCGCGGTGGTCGAGATCATCGTCGAGGAAGACGCTGAAGTGAAATACTCGACCGTTCAGAACTGGTTCCCTGGGGATGAGAACGGCAAGGGCGGCATCTATAACTTCGTTACCAAACGCGCCGATTGCCGAGGCGATCGGTCCAAGGTGATGTGGACGCAGGTAGAAACCGGCTCGGCCGTGACCTGGAAATACCCGTCCTGCATTCTGCGGGGCAACGAAAGTCAGGGTGAGTTCTACTCGATTGCGATCACCAACAACTATCAGCAGGCCGATACCGGCACGAAGATGGTTCACTTGGGCAAGAACACCAAATCGCGCATCGTGTCCAAAGGCATCAGCGCGGGCAAGGCCCAAAACACCTATCGCGGTCTGGTCTCGATGCACCCGAAAGCCAAGGACAGCAGGAACTATACCCAGTGTGACAGTCTGCTGATTGGCGACAAATGCGGTGCGCATACGGTTCCTTATATCGAGGTCAAGAACAACTCGTCCCGCGTTGAGCATGAGGCGACGACATCCAAGGTGGATGACGATCAGCTGTTCTACTGCCGTCAGCGCGGCATGGACGAAGAAGAAGCCGTGGCACTGGTCGTCAACGGGTTCTGCAAGGACGTGCTGCAAGCGCTGCCGATGGAATTTGCCATGGAAGCACAGCAACTGGTGGCAATCTCGCTGGAAGGTTCGGTTGGCTGATGACACGTGCACGCCGTACTCGCATCCAGAAGAATGATGTACTGACCTGGGTTGGATACATCCTTCCTGTTCTGGGTGGGTTGCTGGGCGTCGCATTCGTCAATGTCAATCATATGGAGTTCATCAACCCGGTTTGGGCAGTGGGCGGAGGGGCGATCCTTGGTTGGATCGTCGCGCGGCTGATCCGCAGAATTCTGGGTTAGGAAATTGATGGGGCCGTGACGCCCCTTGCGATACGCAAAAGGACAAAACATGCTGGAAATCAAAAACCTGCACGTGCAGCTTGAAGAAGAAGAAAAGCAAATTCTCAAAGGTGTGGACCTGACGGTTGAAGCCGGCAAAGTGCATGCAATCATGGGACCGAACGGGTCGGGCAAGTCGACGCTCAGCTATGTTCTGTCCGGTCGCGACGGCTATGAGGTTACCGAAGGGTCGGCCACGTTGAACGGTGAAGACCTGTTGGAAATGGAACCGGAAGAGCGCGCCGCGGCGGGTGTTTTCCTTGCATTCCAGTACCCGGTCGAAATTCCGGGCGTTGGCAACATGACCTTCCTGCGGACCGCCGTGAACGCGCAGCGCAAGGCACGTGGCGAAGAAGAGCTGTCAGCCGCCGACTTTCTGAAAGAAGTGCGCGCCAAGGCAAAAACTCTGAAGATCGACGCTGACATGCTGAAGCGTCCGGTCAATGTGGGCTTCTCAGGTGGTGAGAAAAAGCGCAACGAGATTCTGCAGATGGCCATGTTGGAACCCAAAATGTGCATCATGGACGAGACCGACTCGGGTCTTGATGTGGATGCGATGAAGTTGGTGGCCGAAGGTGTAAACGCACTGCGCGACGAAGGCCGTGGTTTCCTGGTGATCACGCACTATCAGCGCCTGCTGGACCACATCAAACCGGATGTGGTGCACATTATGGCCGATGGCCGCATCGTCAAAACCGGCGGTCCGGATCTGGCGCTTGAGGTTGAAAACAATGGTTATGCCGACATTCTTGCCGAGGTGAACTGATGGCCTTGCCCGAAGCCAAACAATCCGCAACCGAGGCACGGCTGTCTACGTTGACCATGCCCGACGCAGGCTGCACCCGTGCCGCGCGCGAAGATGCGCTGGCACGTGTGCTTGAAACTGGTGTGCCAAACCGGCGTGATGAATACTGGAAGTACACTCAACCGGATTCGCTGGTTTCGCCAGATGCTATCCCGGCTGCAGTTTTTGCAGATGATGAACCCCTGATGTTCAATGCGCTCGACCGGTTGAGTATCGTTTTCGTAGACGGTGTTTTCAGCGCCGAGGAGTCGGACGACTTGTCACTGGAAGGTGTAAGTATCGACCGGCTCGAGGATATCTGCTGCAAGGATATTCACTGGGCCAAGGACCTTTATGGGGTTCTGGAAGCCCGCGGTCAAACTCCGGTGCAGCGTCCGCTCGCGGCATTGAACACGGCCTTTGCTTCGGATGGTGTGGCCATTCACGTGACAGGCAAACCGTCCAAGCCGATTAACCTGATCTATCGCCACGCCTCGCCAACCTCTGACGTGATCATGCACCATGTTGTGCGTGTGGAAAGCGGGGCCGAGGCAACCATTCTGGAAACCGGCCCGGCGGCGTCACGCTTCAACAAGTGCATGGAAATCGACATTGCCGACAAGGGCACGCTGCATCATGTACGTGCGCAGGGCAGGGACCATGAGCGTCGCGCCGCGACCCATATGTTCTCGCGCCTGGGGACTGAGTCGGTCTACAAATCCTTCACTCTGACTGTAAATGGCATGCTGACGCGCAATGAACAGGTCGTGGAATTGACCGGTGATGACGCGATGGCCCATGTGGCCGGGGCCTGTGTCGGTGATGGCGACTTCCATCATGACGACACTGTGTTCGTCACCCATGACGCAGTGAACTGTGAAAGTCGTCAGGTTTTCAAGAAAGTGCTGCGCAATGGGGCGACCGGCGTGTTTCAGGGCAAGATCCTTGTGAAAGAAGGAGCTCAGAAAACCGACGGCTATCAGATCAGCCAATCGCTGCTTCTGGACGGTGACAGCCAGTTTCTCGCCAAGCCCGAGCTTGAGATCTACGCCGATGATGTGGCATGCTCGCATGGCTCGACGTCGGGTGCGATTGACGAAACCGCACTGTTCTATTTGCGGTCTCGCGGGGTTCCGACCAAGGACGCGACCAATATGCTAACACTTGCGTTCCTGGCCGAAGCGGTGGACGAAATCGAAGACAGAGCGTTGGCTGATGAGATTGTCAGCCGTCTGGAGGGGTGGCTCGCCCGCCGCAGTTAATGGCTCTTTCGTCGGATATTTTGGCAACATACCGGGGGCCGGGGCGTGTTGTGCGCCGGCTTCTGGACTTGGGGCCACGAGAAGACCGGGCGCTAGTCTTTGTGATGGGCTTTTGCATCGTCGCGTTTATTGCGCAGATGCCTGGGCTCTCGCGTCAGGCGCATCTGGAAGGCGTTGAACTGAACATGCTGCTGGGTGGTGCGCTGCTGGGTACTGTGTTCATTTTGCCTTTGTTTTTCTACACGCTGGCCTTGGTCTCGCATTGGGCCGCGCGACTGGTTGGTGGCAAGGGCACCGCCTACGGGGCAAGGCTTGCCCTGTTTTGGGCCTTACTTTCGTCGGCGCCGTTGGTCTTGCTGAACGGTTTGGTGGCCGGATTCATCGGGCCCGGACCTGCTTTGTCGATTGTGGGCTTCCTTTGGGTTGCTGTTTTTGTCTGGTTCTGGTTATCCGGTCTCAGACAAGTACAAAGGTCAGCTGAATGAATATTCCACCTTTGGGTCCCCTGGTCGTTCTGACGCTCAGACGGCCTGCCGAAGCGGCCCGTCAGATTTTGACCCTTGATCTGGGGCGGGAAGCCGTCTGGCTGAGCTTTTTCCTGGTGGTGGTCTTCAATTGCCTGATCCAACTCAGCACCGATCTGATCATCCCGACGCCGGACGCCCAGTTGAACCCCGAGGCGGAAGGCATCCCTTTCATTCTGATCCGATCAGCTGGTGCAATGCTGCTGAGCGTCGCCGCCTTTCTGTTGGTCGGGCGAGTGCTTGGGGGGAATGCAACGCTTTCGGGCCTGTTGACCCTTATGATCTGGCTGAGCTTTTTACAAAGCGGTGCGTTGCTGGCCATGGTCATCTCCAGCGTGACCATACCCGCCCTGACGTTTCTGCTGCTGCTGGCGACCCTGGGGTGGAGCCTTTACATAACGCTCCATTTCCTGAACGAGGCGCATCAGTTCGGCTCGCTCGGCAAGGCGTTTGCCGTAATCCTGCTGGCGGCGATTGTCGCCTTGCCCATAGTCCTCATGTTCACCCCAACCGGACCTGTCTAGGAAATACGCTTATGTATGATGTGCAGAAAATCCGCTCTGACTTTCCGATTCTGTCGCGTCAGGTCAATGGTAAACCTTTGACCTATCTGGACAACGGCGCTTCGGCCCAGAAACCTCAGGTCGTTATTGATGCCGTGACTCGCGCCTATGCCGAGGAATATTCGAATGTTCATCGCGGCCTGCATTACCTGTCCAATCTGGCCACCGAGAAGTACGAATCCGTGCGCGGCACCATTGCCCGTTTTCTAGGGGTTTCGAATGAGGATGAGATCGTCCTGAACTCGGGCACGACCGAGGGGATCAACCTTGTCGCTTACGGCTGGGCGATGCCGCGACTTGAGGCCAGGGACGAGATCGTTCTGAGCGTCATGGAGCATCACGCCAATATCGTACCCTGGCATTTCTTGCGGGAACGGCAAGGCGTTGTTCTGAAGTGGGTGGATGTGGACGCGGACGGGGGGCTGGATCCTCAGGCCGTAATTGATGCGATTGGACCAAAAACCAAGCTGGTTGCTGTGACCCAGTGTTCGAATGTGCTAGGCACGGTTGTGGATGTCAAAGCCATCACCGAGGGTGCCCATGCCAAAGGTGTTCCAGTTCTGGTGGATGGCAGCCAAGGCGCGGTCCATATGCCGGTGAATGTCGAAGAGATCGGTTGTGATTTCTATGCAATCACCGGTCACAAGCTGTATGGCCCGTCCGGGTCTGGCGCGATTTTCATCAAATCCGAACGCATGGCCGAGATGCGCCCCTTCATCGGTGGCGGAGACATGATCAAAGAGGTCAGCAAGGATGAGGTCATTTATAACGACCCGCCAATGAAGTTCGAAGCCGGTACGCCCGGTATCGTTCAGACCATAGGCTTGGGCGTTGCGCTGGACTACATGATGGATCTGGGAATGGCGAACATCGCGGCCCACGAATCCAACCTGCGTAACTATGCCATGCAGCGACTGACAGGATTGAACTGGTTGCAGGTGCAAGGCACACGCCCAGACAAGGCCGCGATCTTCAGCTTTACACTGGACGGGGCCGGCCATGCACATGATGTTTCGACCATCCTGGACAAAAAAGGCGTGGCTGTCCGCGCTGGTCATCACTGCGCCGGGCCGCTGATGGACCATCTGGGCGTGACCGCAACCTGCCGTGCCAGCTTTGGTCTTTATAACACCACGGACGAGGTCGATACGCTGATCGATGCGCTGGAATTGGCGCATGATCTGTTCGCCTGACTTTGGACTTAAACTGGGTGTAACACCCGCGATTTGCAGTTGCACCCGGATCGGAACAAGGTTAGCTAACGGCCAAGGCACCTGTAGCTCAGCTGGATAGAGCGCTGCCCTCCGAAGGCAGAGGCCAGAGGTTCGAATCCTCTCAGGTGCGCCATTTCCCTAAAACGCCATTGATATCATTAGGTTTTTTGGCCTTTTTGGAAACCGATTTGAACCAGTTTCCCATTTCCACTCGAAACGAGTGCTCTTTTGTTCACGCCCTTGGTGTATTCTTCGATCTTTTTTAGGCTGTCGTGACCTGTCCACGCGCCAATCTTGTGAGGGGTCCAGCCAGCATAGACCAGTGAAATTGCGAATTGATAACGATGCTCGGTTCTACTCTGTGCAGTTTTGTGGCGTATTTAGATATCCCAAGTAGCATCGACTATGTCGACTTTGCGATTATCAGTCCTATCGACGTTGTAGCATATCCATTCAAGAGCAATCGCATGTGCTTGGTGTCAGAGTATTGCCTTGGATCTCCTTTTCGCCTGTCAACGGTACGATCAAGCGGGTCGTCACCTAAACGAATGTCCAGCGGTTCCACAGTGTGTCCTTTGTCTTGGAGGCGTTTCACAGCGTCTTCAATGTCACGTAACCTATAGATTGCAGTTTTACCGCCTTTTGAAGTCCGGGAGTTCGATGAGAGATTAAATTCCGTTGTATGTACAGCGACCCCACCGGGACGCAGACAATTCATCTGATTCTCCAAGAAACGAATGCCTAGTTCGAGAGAACCGCAATGCTCGAAAGAACACGTGGACCAAGTAAAGTCAAAACCAGATACATCGTTCGGAATATGGTTCATGTCTATGGGTCGAAACTTGACGTTCTTTCGAAGGATTTCGTTCGAACAGATATCCGGGAACATTAAATCTTCAACTGCCGCACTCCATTGCCCAGTTACATCCCAGCCTTTGTTTCCCTTGTTATCATCCGCAAGGTCGCTCGCTAAAACTTCGCAACCGTGCGCCGCAAGGTAAGCAGGGATTCTTTCTTTCCCAACTGCGAAACCTAAGCCTTTCATCCCACGCTTGAGAAGGCCGCGCTCGCGCAAAACTTCCAATATGAAAGCAAACTCCCAATGCTTACGATGGTGAACATGTGAAAGCCGAAGTTCGTTTATGCAGGCACGAAACTGTTTTGAGTTTAGTCGCCCTGTACGTGCGATTTCTGAATGCAACGGGCCTTGGCTCAATGGGCTATCAGATGAGACGTAGCTAATATTGGGGTCGCGTTCGAAGCTTTCGATACCCATCTTGGGAGTTGGTAGCACGATTGCTTCAAGCTTATCGACAAAGGTTCGAGCCATGGTGATCCACCAAAAACAGGGTTGTAATAGTATCTTGTGAAGTTCGATACACTATTTTTTACATAAAGGGACACCAAATTTATACGTTGCGTACAAGGCTTCGTTGATAACCTCTTTGAATGCAAATCCATCAGCGATAAAGCGACTTAGAAATTGTAAAGATCACTATCTGTGCATGGCATACGTCAGGAGATGCCGCTGTCTTTGCCCCCTAAAACTGGGCCACTACTTTGGCCTCGCAAAATGAGCTGGCGGGTACGAGACAACGCCTCCCTTCGAAACTTCCCTTCCAAAGCCCGCTCGATCTGACCTTGTCGTCACGGGCATTATTCCACGCGTTGGGTTGGATTATTGCCCCGGTCTTTTTCGATTTCTTCGTGGTGCGGAAGCCCCAGCTAAGCGGGACCAATTCGCGACCGCCATTCTCGCTCTTGCGGACAACTGGAGCCATGTGCTTCGGGAAGATCGCGGGCAGCGGCTCGGCGTTGCCCAGCTTGTCCCGCTCTGCGGGTATATCGAACAATTGCCGCATAGCATCGGCTGGAATCGTGTTGGAATACAAATTGCACATAGCAAAGACGGTAGGTGCCAAAACTCATTTGGACAAGTATTCTGAGTTCGCTAGTTGTTCCGCATGACGACTTGGCCCAACCGATTCCCCTTTGACCTCCATAAAGAACTTGAAGCCCGACCCATCCCGGATTGGGAAGCGGCCTTGCGCGTCTGGCAAAGGCGCACGGGCCGAAACTCAAGGTCCAATGGTATCCACAGCTACAGCGCGCCATCTCAGACCTGCATTCACGCCGATACGTGGCCAAGCCTCAAGATCACTGGATGGCGATCAAAGAGTGGCTGGAGCGCAAGGACGTTCCCGCGCCGGACAATCTGCCGGGGTGGCCTGAGATGGGGTGAAAATGCCCCAAAACAGTTTCCAAAACGGTATGTAAGTCATTGATTTTTGGTGACGGGGTGTGAACCTAGTTTCCAATGTATGCCATTGAAAAGTAACGATAATCGTAGACCTCTCAGGTGCGCCATCACTTTACATATTATTGAATATATTGAGTGAGCACTGTTTTCAGTTGGCCCGGTATACAAAGCGACTGTAGACGCCTTCATTGAGGCGGTTATTTCTCCAACAGCACGTTTTCCTGTACACTCTCTGGATGAGTTTGGTTCGGTTCACCTTTGAAGGAGGAAAGAACTTGCAAGTCATCTCTTCAAAAAAGATGTTTCTTACCGTGGTCGCGATTGTAACGGTTTTGGGCTGTTCGTTTGTCACAGGCTTTTCATCTATAAGCATCATTATATGGGTTTTGGTCGGAATTGTAGCCGCTTTGATCCTCGGCAAGCTGACTGATGAGGACTGGGGCAGCGATGATTTGGAAGATGAAAGTGCTTCTGGGTCTAACGTTCAATCTGGCGTCGACGATGAAAAGGCGCGTGAGACCGGGAGCGCTACTGCGGAAACCGCAGCCGCAAGCGATTCCAGCGGCGGTGACGCCGGTGGAGGAGGCGGCGGAGGCGGAGATGCAGGGATGTAGCTGGTACAGCCAGTCGATCCACTGCAAGCGCCCTCAGATAAGTTAAAAACGCAGGGTTTTTTTGTTTAACCGCGCCAGGTGCGGACAACGCCGCAGTCCATGTGAACGAAATTCGAACCGTAATACTGCCCAACGCCCCCGGCGCGGCAAGACATCGCGGCCTTGGCCATCTGCGACACCGAGCGAGACGCCAAACGCAGGTCAGCAGCCTGACCTTCCATATGAAGCGACTTGCGCGCAACGCGGCGCGACCTGGACCGCAGCATCGCGTTGGTCTGCGGCGAGCGATAACCCGACAGCAGCATATAGGGTTCATTCACATCCAGAAGGTTGTGTGATGCCGCCATGATATCAATCGCGCGCAAATCGATGGATTTTGTCTGATCTGTACGCCAATCACGCATGAAGTGGTTCACTTCTTTGACAGCGTCCTTGATATATTTACCATCGACCCAATAAATCATATCCAACCGTTCGCCCGTGCGACCGGAATACATACGAATGCGACGGATATCACCGCCACCGCGCAAGAAGCCTGCTGCATTGGAATAAGAGGGTGCTGCCGCGACTGCGGTTGCTGCAAACGCACCCAATAGGGCACGCCGGGTCAAGCCCGAGGAACTGCTCTTGGTCATTTTTGGTTCGTCCCGTACTGTTCCTGCCTGCACACGATGTTACGCGCGCTGTCTTAATTTTTTTTCCACCCCAGATGCGAAATGTATGGCACAATCGGAATCAGCGGCCAAGAAGTGTTTCACATTCACCTTTTCAAGGGGGAATTTTCGGCAGTTTTTTGCGCAAATGACACAGGGTCTCGCATTTTTTATGCAGTTGTGAGGATCGGGTCACCCTGCCGATGCAAACGCGCATCAGGCGCGGACAGAAGCGTTATGGTAGGGTATTTGTGAATAGACAAGCATTGGACCTCAAATCCATAGTGGCTCGACGCGAATATCCCACCTCAAGCTATTGAATACTCAAGGCCATCCAATGCTTTCTGTTTTTCGAACCAGTACCAGTATCCTTCTCACCGCATGTTTTGCGGCAACGGCCAGTGTCGCCAACACCGCCTCTGAACCAGCGCCAAACACCGCGTTTCAGATGGCAATCGCTGAGAATACACCGCTAAATTCAGAGATTTCCGCGTTCTATCGCGCCAATGGATTCGCGCCGATCTGGGTTGGGGATACGCTGGAACATACTCAGCGCCGGGCCGCGCTGATCTTGGCATTGTCAAACGCACATCTGCATGGTTTGCCACAATCCGAGTCTACGGTGGCAGTCGTGTTGGAAGAGATGGCGCAAGCGCGATCCGTGCGCGACCTTGGCGCAATCGAAGCAGAGCTTAGTCGGGTTTTCGTTGAATATGCTGACACGCTATTTTCGGGTACGGTTCAGCCTGGGCGTGTGGACGAGGGTCTGGTTCGGAGCGTTGAACGCCGCAGCGCCGCAGCGCACTTGGCAGGTTTGAATGCGGAAGGCGCGCAGTATATTGAGCAGTTGCCACCGCAAACCCCTCAATACCGGGCGTTGATGAAGCAGAAACTGGCACTTGAAGCGCTGGTGGATCAAGGTGGATGGGGCGCAACAGTGCCCGTAAGCAAGCTGGAATTCGGCGATACCGGCCCCAATGTTGTGAAACTGCGTAACCGACTGGTTGAGATGGGGTTTATGAAACCTTCGGCCAGCCCGGTTTTTGACGATGCCCTTCTGGCCGGGGTTCAAGCGTTTCAAACCGCGCATGGACTGGCGTCTGATGGTGTCGCAGGCCAAGGCACGATCACGGAACTGAATCGCCCAGCCTCAGACCGGTTGAAAGCCGTTTATGTGGCGCTCGAGCGTGAACGTTGGCTGCCAAGAGAGCGGGGCGCACGTCATATCCTGGTGAATCAGGCCGATTTCTCGGCCAAGATCGTTGATGACGGCCGGGTCACTTTTGAAACCCGCACGGTGATTGGCAAGAACACCAGTGATCGACGCAGCCCCGAGTTTTCGGATGTGATGGAGCATATGGTAATCAACCCAAGTTGGTATGTGCCGCGCTCGATCATTACCAAGGAATACCTGCCGAAACTGCAATCCAATCCAAATGCAGTGGGGCACATTGAAATCACCGACCGCAGCGGCCGGCAGGTCAATCGTGGAGCGGTGGATTTCACCCAGTTCACGGCCCGGAATTTCCCGTTTGCAATGCGCCAACCGCCCAGCAAAAGCAATGCACTGGGGCTGGTGAAGTTCATGTTCCCCAACAAGTACAACATCTATCTGCATGATACGCCTCAGAAAAACCTGTTTGCGCGCGAGGTGCGTGCGTTTTCGCATGGCTGTATCCGATTGGCGCAACCATTCGAGTTCGCTTATGCTTTGCTGGCGAAACAGGAAGAAGACCCCAAGGCATTCTTTCACCGTGTCCTCAAGAGCGGGAAGGAAACCAAGGTCGAACTGGAACAACATGTTCCGGTACATCTGATTTATCGGACGGCCTATATCGGGTCGAAGGGCGAAGTGCAGTATCGTCGCGATGTCTATAATCGCGATGCCAAGATTTGGGAGGCTCTGCAAAAGGCAGGGGTGGCCCTGCCGGACGTTCAGGGGTAAGCACGGGTCAAATCCTGCCAAAAGGAAACCCGTCATGCAGTTTACAGTACAACAAATCGCCGACTCTCTGAGCGCTGAATGTCAGGGCGACACTGGCCTGACAATTGTACGGGCTGCGGAACCCAGTGACGGGGGTCCGACTGATCTGGCTATGGCCATGTCTCCGAAATATGCCGACGAACTTTCCAACGGCCAGGCGCGGGCGGCGGTTTTGTGGGAAGGGGCAGATTGGCAGGCCCTGGGGCTGCGCGCTGCGATTTTTGTAAAACGACCGCGTATGGCAATGGCCGGTATCACCGCAATGCTGGATCGAGGGCAGGGGGTTGAACCTGGCGTCCACCCATCTGCCGTGGTCGATCCTACAGCCGAGATTGGTGCGGATGTTTCTGTTGGGCCTTTGACAGTTATCGGCGCGCGCGCGCGGATTGGTGCGGGTTCGGTCATTGGGGCGCATTGCGTGATTGGGATGGACACGGTTCTTGGTGAACAGGCGCTTTTGCGGGAAATGGTCAGCATTGGTGCACGGGCCCAGATCGGAGACCGCTTTATCGCGCAACCCGGTGCTCGGATCGGAGGTGACGGGTTCAGCTTTGTGACGCCCGAAATATCCGGAACCGAAAATGCCCGCAAAACCTTGGGCGATCAGGGCGAAGCCAAAGCCCAGAGCTGGCTGCGCATCCATTCTTTGGGCGCGGTCGAGATCGGAGATGACGTCGAAGTTGGGTCAAACTGCACAGTGGATAACGGCACGATCCGCAACACCTGCATCGGTGATGGTTCGAAACTGGATAACCTTGTTCATGTAGGGCACAATACCCGCGTTGGGCAGGATTGCCTGTTGTGTGGACAGACAGGCGTGTCGGGGTCCGTCGAGATTGGCAACAACGTTGTTCTGGGCGGGCAGACCGGAGTGTCCGACAATATTTTCATCGGGGATGGTGTCATTGCGGGCGGAGGCACAAAGATTCTTTCAAATGTTCCCGCCGGGCGCGTTATTATGGGGTATCCAGCCATCAAAATGGAGACCCATACTGATGTCTACAAGGCGCAGCGGCGGCTGCCGCGTATGGCACGCGACGTTGAGGCACTCAAAAAGGCTGTTTTCAAACAGACCCCAAGCGATTAAATCATCCTCAAACTGGAAACCAGGGGATCGACATGAGCATCAGCGACCGCGTCATCGCAATCATTGCAGAGCAGGCAGTGCTGGAGCCATCGGATGTGACGCCCGAAAGCACGCTTGAAAATCTGGGCATCGACAGCCTTGGTTTGGTTGAGAGCATCTTCGCCATCGAAGAAGAGTTCGACATATCTGTTCCGTTCAACGCAAACGAACCCGAGGCCAATGATTTCGACATTTCCAATGTGGCTGCGATCATTACCGGGATCGAAAAGCTTGTGTCGGAAAAGGTCTGATCAGCGCTCATGAAACGTGTTGTCATTACCGGCGCAGGTACGATCAATTCGCTGGGCCACTCGGTTCCTGACACTTTGGAAGCCATGCGCGAAGGTCGCTGCGGCATCTCGGAGCTGGAATTCCGGGACGTAGATCGTTTGGCCATCAAGATCGGCGGTCAAGTTCGTGGGTTTGAGGCAGAAGGGCGGTTTAACCGCCAGCAGATGTCTCTGTACGACCGGTTCACTCAGTTCACCCTGACAGCCGCCAAAGAAGCGATTGAGCAGTCGGGCATTGAATTCCACGGTGAATTGGCTGCCAGATCCGGCGTTGTACTTGGAACGGCGGGTGGGGGCGTCTCGACCTGGGATGACAATTACCGTTCGGTCTATGAGGATGGTAAAAACCGGGTTCACCCGTTTGTTGTTCCAAAGCTGATGAACAACGCGGCAGCCAGCCACGTGTCCATAGAGTACAACCTCAAAGGCCCCAGCTTTACGGTCTCGACCGCCTGTGCCTCTTCGAACCACGCCATGGCGCAAGCCTTTCAGATGGTGCGCAGCGGGGCCGCCCCGGCGATGATCACAGGTGGGTCGGAATCCATGCTGTGTTTCGGCGGGATCAAAGCGTGGGAAGGTTTACGCGTGATGTCCAAAGACGCCTGCCGCCCCTTCAGCGCCAACCGCAACGGAATGGTTCAGGGGGAAGGTGCAGGCATCTTTGTATTCGAAGAATATGAACACGCGCGTGCGCGCGGTGCCGAGATACTGTGTGAAGTTGCCGGCTTTGCCATGTCGTCTGATGCAGCGGACATTGTGATGCCAAGCAAACAGGGCGCTGCGCGGGCCATGGCGGGCGCCCTTGCCGATGCCAAACTGAATGCCAGTGATGTCTGCTATATCAACGCACATGGCACGGGCACGGCGGCGAATGACAAAACTGAATGCGCGGCAGTTGCAGGTGTCTTTGGTCCCCATGCAGATGATCTGATGATCTCATCCACCAAATCCATGCATGGGCATTTGATTGGTGGCACAGGGGCCGTTGAACTGCTGGCGTGTATCATGGCGCTTCGAGACGGCGTCATTGCACCGACCATCGGATACGAAGAACCAGACCCTGAATGTGCGTTGGATGTGGTGCCGAATGAAGCGCGAGAAGCGAAAGTCAACGTCGCGCTGAGCAACGCGTTTGCGTTTGGCGGGCTAAATGCCGTTCTGGCATTGAAGCGGATATGACAGACACAAACGCCGCCGCACTTTGTGCAGCGGCGCAAGCGTTAACGCGGATTAGTTCGTGTTGATGTTCAGGGCGTCATAGCCGGATGTAAAGCCGGACAGCGACATGTCCATTTCCAGTACCTGATCGGGAACCCGGGCCGGAACCAGCGAGAATGTCGCCTTGCTGCCTGCTTTCATGGCGTCAATGTCACCTTGGCTAAGGCCAAGCTGTGCAACGCAGCCAACCGGCAGGCAATGATGATAGTTGTACAGCTTGCGTGGCGCGCCATCGATGGACAAGGCGAGCTGGGCTTGCAGCAGCGTCTCCAATGGAACGATCACATTTGCCCAAGCAACAGCGGCTCCACCTTCCGGCAATTTTCCGATTGAAACTTCTGCAATCGGGTCTCCTGCGGGGCCATTCAACACCTGAACGACGGCACAAGGGTCTTCCCCAGCCTGCGCTTTGATGCAGGACACATCCCAATCGCCGAATTCTTCGCGAACAAACTGTTCACCAACGCGTGGCCCTTCCTGACCCAGGTCAAGCCCAGTCTCTGGTTCGGTTGTTGGTGTCTCTTGAGCATAGGCCGTACCACAAAGCAAAAGGGCTGCCACTGTGTTAAACGAGA
Organism: Ruegeria sp. 6PALISEP08; assembly: GCF_001238295.1. GTDB lineage: Bacteria > Pseudomonadota > Alphaproteobacteria > Rhodobacterales > Rhodobacteraceae > Ruegeria. The sequence goes on along the minus strand of NZ_LGXZ01000001.1, from coordinate 559,794 downwards.
GGATTTTCTTGATCATGAATGCCTCGGTGTGATGATTGAGCTTTTTGCCTCGTTTAGCATTCTTCTGTACCGGTGTCAGGCACTAACAGAGCATCCTCTGTGAACGTGAACGGATTTTTGCCTGAATGTGAGACAAGACCCTTTTTCATTAGAAAAAGGGAGCCGTTTGATCAGCTCCCTTTCCCAAAAGGTTCTCCCCGTCGGACTGGCCGACTTATTTATGCGCAAACCCTACGAGAGCGGCGCAGGTGGGTCAACAGCTATCCTGAATTTTTAATCTGCTCGTCAGAACTTGCACATGTCTTGACGCAAGCAAAAAAGCCGTGCCCGAAGGCACGGCCAGTCGACAGGGAGGAAGTCTGCCCCACGAGATCAAAACCACCGCAGAGCAAATTGACTATCGCAGTCAAAGGTTAACTTTGTATGCTGGTCACGGATCGGTGAACAATAAGGCAGTGTTAATGGGCAAGACTATTTTTTTGGGCGGCGGTGGCGAAGGGTATGGCGCACCGCAGGAATTGGCATTGAACTACGCAAACCGCCACGGATTGATCGCCGGTGCCACTGGAACGGGTAAAACCGTAACGCTGCAAATACTTGCTGAAGGATTCTCACAAGCAGGCGTCCCGGTGTTTCTTTCGGATGTCAAAGGGGACCTGTCGGGTCTGGCTTTGGCTGGAAGCCCAGAACATAAATTGCATCAGGCATTTCTGGACCGTGCTGAACGTATCGGTTTTTCGGATTTCAGCTATTCCGCTTGTCCGGTAACGTTCTGGGATCTGTTTGGCGAACAGGGCCATCCGGTGCGCACAACGATCACGGAAATGGGGCCCCTGCTGCTGTCGCGCCTGATGGAACTGAGCGGGGCGCAGGAAGGTATTCTGAACATCGCGTTCCGTGTGGCTGATGAAGAAGGGATGCCGCTGCTGGATCTCAAGGACCTTCAGGCACTGCTGGTCTGGATCGGAGAGAACCGCGCGCAACTGTCGCTGCGCTATGGCAACGTGTCGACATCTTCGATTGGCGCAATCCAAAGACGTTTGCTGGTGCTGGAAAACCAGGGTGGCACGAAACTGTTTGGCGAACCCGCGCTGGATCTGGCCGATCTGATGCGCACAGATGAAAACGGGCAGGGGATGGTGAACATCCTGGCCTCGGACAAATTGATGGCCTCGCCCCGGCTCTATGCCACCTTCCTTCTTTGGCTGCTGAGCGAGCTGTTCGAGGAACTACCTGAAGTGGGCGACCCCGAGAAACCCAAACTGGTGTTCTTCTTTGACGAAGCACATCTGCTGTTTGACGATGCCCCCAAGGTTTTGGTGGACAAGGTTGAACAGGTGGCGCGTCTGATCCGATCAAAAGGCGTTGGGGTGTATTTCATCACGCAAAACCCGGCGGATATCCCCGAAGATATTCTGGGCCAGCTGGGCAATCGGGTCCAACACGCCTTGCGGGCTTTCACCGCACGTGACCGCAAGAACCTACGCATGGCAGCCGAAACTTACCGAGAGAACCCGGCTTTCGACACCGAAGCCGCGATCCGAGAGGTTGGCGTCGGAGAGGCCGTGACCTCGATGCTGCAAAAGAAGGGCGTTCCGGGCATTGTCGAGCGCACCTTGATCCGCCCGCCGGGGTCTCAGCTCGGGCCGGCCTCAGCGGCGGAACGCAAAGAAATCCTAGCCGCGTCCCCGATGGCAGCGAAATATGACAAAGGCGTAGACCGAAAATCTGCTTTTGAAATCTTGCAAGCGCGGGCAGATGCGGCCGCCAAAGCTGCAGAACAGGCAGAAGCTGATGAGGTGCTTGAAGCGCAATCGCCGATGGAACGCGAATTTTCTGCCGCACGCAGATACTCAGGCAGCCGGGTGGGTCGATCGTCTTCTCGTGTGCAGCGCAGGAAAGACACGTTTGCAACGGCGATGACCGAAGCCGTGATCAAGGAACTAAAAGGAACAACCGGGCGACGTCTTGTGCGCGGTATTCTGGGCGGTTTATTCAAAAACAGATAATGGCGCGGCGCCCAAAACGGGCGCCGACGCAATTATTTCAAACGACGCAGACCTTCCTGGCGGCAATAAGCGTCGGCCTGGGGTACCGACATTTTTGTGGCCGGAAAATCGATTGCGCGGTCCCAAGTCACTCGATCCTGGCGATACAACTGGCAGGTCACGACCCCTTGGGGCGTCTGAACCTTGACCGGCGTTGTTTCAAGATCTTCGGGTCTGGGTATACAGGCGGCTGTTGTGGCGACAACAACCAAAAGCAAAAGAACTGTTCCGAAGCGTGGTGCTTTCATTTTTATACTCGTATCAACACGTTAGAATGATCGTTTAAGATCGGCTTGAGCGGGTGTGAGTGCCAGCAACAGACCGCATAAGAAAAACACTGCGGTGTGCCCGTTTAGTCACAATACCTTCAAGAATCAAGAAACCGCGCCCGTTTTCAGGCGCGGTTGAACTTTTTTACGTAGCGTTGTGGTCTATTTCTCTGGAATCAGGCCCCTCGGGCTGAATCTGAGAACAATCAACAGAATCAGGCCCATGGTGAACAGGCGCATGTGGGCAGCACTGTCGATCAGATGCGCCTTCAACCAGCTGCCATCGGGCATACCTGAGGTAATCAAACTCATCAGCCACAAGCCGATCGGTTCAACCTGAACCCAAAGGAACCAAATCAAGAATGCGCCCAGCACAGCCCCAAAATTATTGCCTGATCCACCAACGATCACCATCACCCAAACAAGGAAGGTGAAACGCAGCGGTTGGTAGGCGCTTGGTGTCAATTGGCCGTCCAACGTGGTCATCATCGCGCCCGCGATACCACAAACGGCCGATCCCAGAACAAAAATCTGCAGATGCCGGCGCGTGACGTCCTTGCCCATGGCTTCAGCCGCAACCTCATTGTCGCGGATCGCGCGCATCATGCGGCCCCACGGGCTTTTCAGTGCCATCTGAGCCATCCAGAGCAGCACCAGAAGCACGATCATGAACAGCAAGGAATAACCAAGCTTGACCGACAGGGTCGAGGCCGTGATCGGGTCAAGCCCGAACCAATCCGCACGCGCCAGGAAAGCTGGATCTTGCTGCAAATCGACCTCATACCCCACCACAGGGGACGGGCGCGGTATGCCGTAGACGTTTTTCACACCTCGGGCCAGCCAGTCTTCGTTCTTCATGACGGCGATGATGATCTCGGCAATGCCCAGTGTAGCGATGGCCAGATAATCCGACCGCAGACCCAGCGCGGTTTTCCCGATCAGCCACGCGGCACCGGCAGCCAGCAAACCGCCCGCAGGCCATGCCAGCAGGACCGGCAGGTTCAGACCGCCGATATTGCCAGCAATTGCTGGATCGATGGCCTCGATCGCTGCAACATTGGGATCAAACACCGCGCGATAGACAAAGAACCCAACGAGCAGAACGGCGATGATCGTCAAGGTCTGCATCCGGCCTTTAGGCATCTTCGTAGCAACCAGAACGGCGGCCACAACGGTTGCGGCCCCCAGCAGCAGCGACAAAACAATCCCGTAACCGCCTGCAACCCAGGCCCCCGGCGTAGGTGGTGTTGACACCAGCACAACCGCCAGACCGCCAAGCGCGACAAAGCCCATGACACCCACATTGAACAGGCCCGCAAAGCCCCATTGCAGGTTGACCCCAATCGCCATGATGGCCGAGATCAGCCCCATGTTTAGGATAAGAATGGCCGTGTTCCAGCTTTGCGTGAATCCAGTCAGCAGGATCAGACCGGCAACAACAGCAAACAGCAGCGTGTTTTTGACGGGCTCGCTCATATCACTTTTCCTTTGAACAGACCCGTAGGCTTGAACAGAAGCACAATCAGCAAAATCACGAAACTGACCGCAAATTTGTAATCAGTGGACAGGAACTGCACCAATCCCGACGGCTCCAGACCTTCCGGCGCGACATAGGTCAGTACCTTCTTCCAGGCATAGGTGATCGTCACTTCGGAAAACGCGATGATGAACCCACCTGCGATGGCTCCCAATGGGTTTCCCAGCCCTCCAACGATCGCTGACGCAAAGATCGGCAGCAGCAACTGGAAATAGACAAAGGGCTTGAAGCTTTTGTCCAGACCATAAAGCACACCCGCCGTGGTCGCGAGGGCCGCAACGATGATCCACGTGATCATAACCACGCGTTCCGGGTTGATACCGGACAACAGCGCGAGATCCTCGTTATCTGAATAAGCGCGCATCGATTTGCCGGTACGGGTTTTGTTGAGGAACCAGAACAAAAGCACCACGGCAACAACAGCCACGACAACCGTGATGCCCTGCGAGGTCTTGATCGCCAACCCCTCACGCAGGCCAGTCATCTCTTTGAAATCCCGCGCTTTGATCAGGAACCGTGCGCCATCCGAAAAGCGCTGATCATCCGGCCCGATGATAAAGCGCACGAGGCCGTTCAAGATGAACATCACACCCATCGAAACGATCACGAGGATCACTGGTTTGGCCTTTTGTTCCCTATAAAAGCGATAGACCAGCCGGTCGGTGATCAGCACCAGAACAATACAGCCCAAAATGGCGAAGGGCAGGGCGAGCAGAGCGGTTGGCAGCGGGCCAAAACTAATCCCGGCAGCCTGCAGACCCCACGTGACCAGCACGGCGATCATTGCGCCAAAGGCCATCGTGTCGCCATGGGCGAAGTTCGAGAACCGGAGGATGCCGTAGATCAACGTGACCCCAAGCGCCCCAAGCGCCAGTTGGCTGCCATAGGCCACAGCAGGCACCAACACAAAATTTGCAAGCGCTACAAGCGCGTTGAGTAAGTCCATGAATCCATCTCTTTGTCCGGGTGCGATCTTATGGCACGCGGTCAGGTGAAATGACAATATTTCCTATGTGCTTAACGTCGTGTTTGGCATGGAAAACACGACCAAGACGCGCTTTAAACCCGTTCGCAGCCTTTAGCTCGTGTCGCATAGGTGACGGTTCGTTACGGATCTCCGATCCATCCCCGCGGCAAAGTCAGGCACTTTGACCAAGGGTTTTGGTTCACACGCCTTATCACCGGATTTCAAGGTTAAGTGAAGTTGCAGGTCCAACCTATTGCAACCTTCGGATTCGTAACGAATTTTGTCCAAGGCGTGGGGGCGCAGAATGAAATGAAAGAGGTTCGACATGAAGATTTTCGCGGCTTTTGCCCTGGGAGCGATCTTGCCGGTGGTGGCGCATTCCGCAACAAGCGATCCCCTGAATGGCGCTGACTTTGTGGTAAATTGCATGTCGGACGGCAACGGGGGCGCGGTGACTCTGGCGCGGTCCGGGGCGACCGACAAAGGGTTCATTGTGGCCGACAACATCAAGGGCGAGGCTCAGATCATTCCCGGCCTGAATTCTTTGACCTTCCTGCATATCATGGATCAGGACGTCGTGACCTTTGTGGTGGACTTCGACAACCTGCATTATGACATGTCGATCAAAGGCCCACACGCGGTGAATGACTCCGGGTATTGTAGCAACCCGGCGGGGTGAAGGTTGGCAAGGCGGTTACCCTTGGCCAAAAGCAAGTCGTAGCCGCCTTCAACGTTCGTCTGGAACTACGGGCGAGAGGGTTAACTGTCCCAAATGCCCGAACATCGGAAGAGGCTGACATAGTGTGTCAGTCATGCTTACTTGTTTGCAATACGTCCGAACGGTCAGATTCTGCAAAAGGCGATAGCGGGAAAAAGGGCAAAGTTGGAGATCGCTACAAGGGTATTGACGGTGCCCGTTAGTACGCCCCGTCGGAAAGTGAACTGCAATGAACCAATGTGGCGTTGCTAGAAATTTCACGTTTGTTTGTGCGCAACGAAATTCCATGAACGATAAAGCCAACGCCGTCTGCTATGTCCTTGCGAGGAATTGCGACTGCATAAATTCCAATGTCGTCATCAGTGGCGTTGATGAATGCCTCTGCTTCGTCAATGTGATCGAAAAGCAGTGCCTTTATTGTGGCTCCTCCAAAGCCCTCAAAATGATACGATTCCCCATAAAAACTATGCACTTGAAGGGCAAGAAACTTCGTTGGAACGCCTTGTGGGGACAGGCAATAACCTTCGCTGTCGCAAACTGCTGATACATGGCAGTAGTATGGAGAAGGTCCGGCTGCCGTGACTGCATAGATCGCCGATGGCGTTAATACTGCGATCAAGATAAGCTAGGCGAACCGCAGCACCCTCACCCCCCCAAAAAGCTCTTCCGGACCTCCGGATCGGCCAGCAGTTCCTTGCCAGTACCCGTATAAGCATTCCGACCCTGGACCAGCACATACCCCTTGTCCGCGATCTCCAGCGCTTGGCGGGCGTTCTGTTCGACCATCAGGATCGGCAACCCGGTGCGGGACACCTCGATGATCCGGTCGAACAACTCATCCATCACGATGGGTGAGACACCGGCGGTCGGTTCGTCCAGCATCAACACCTTGGGCTGGGTCATCAGCGCGCGGCCCACTGCGACCTGTTGGCGCTGACCACCCGACAGTTCTCCGGCGGCCTGATTGCGCTTGTCGCGCAGGATGGGGAACAGGTCATAGACCTGCTCCATTGTCTGGCTGATGTCGTCGCGGCGGATGAAGGCGCCCATTTCCAGGTTCTCTTCCACCGTCATCGAGGTGAAGATATTCGAGGTTTGCGGCACAAAGCCCATACCTTTGATCACACGGTCCTGCGGAGACAGATTGGTGATGTCTTCGCCATCCAGTCGTACCGAACCGGCACGCACATCCAGCATTCCGAACACCGCCTTCATCGCCGTGGATTTGCCCGCTCCGTTGGGGCCAACGATCACCGCAATCTCACCCTTATCAACGCCGATTGTGCAGTCGTGCAGGATGTCCGGACCCTTTCCGTAACCGCCGGTCATCGTGTCCCCGATTAGGAAGGGACCGCCACCGACGTAGTGCGATTCACCGCTTTTCGCATGCGCTGGTGTCATCGAGCCAACGCCGTGCGTGTTGGTGATCGAAGCGTCCTTGTTCCCCTTGTCGTCCTGGTAAGGATTGTCGCTCACGCGCCTGCCTCCAGCTTGTCTTTGTTCTTCAGGCCGGTGCCCAGATAGGCCTCGATCACGTGCTCGTTCGCCTTGATCTCGTCCAGAGTGCCTTCGGCCAAGACCTTGCCTTCGGCCATACAGATGACCGGGTCACAGATCTTGCCGATGAAATCCATGTCATGTTCGATGACCACGAAGGTATAGCCGCGTTCCTTGTTCAGGCGCAGGATGGTATCGGCGATGGTATTCAGCAGGGTGCGGTTCACGCCCGCGCCGACCTCGTCCAGAAACACGATCTTGGCGTCGACCATCATGGTGCGGCCAAGTTCCAGCAGCTTTTTCTGCCCGCCCGAGACCTGACCGGCCTTGTGGTCGGCCAGATGTTCGATGGTCAGAAACTCAAGCACCTCATCGGCCTTGGCCCTCAGCGCGCGTTCTTCGTTCGCGATGCGCTTGCGCCCGAACCATGTGTTCCACAGCGATTCACCCGATTGTGCACCGGGCACCATCATCAGGTTCTCGCGGCAGCTCATTGAAGAAAACTCATGCGCGATCTGGAAAGTGCGCAGCAGGCCCTTGTGAAACAACTCATGTGGGGGCAGGCCGGTGATATCCTCACCATCCATGAAGACCTTGCCGCTGGTTGGGGGCAGAACGCCCGCGATCACGTTGAACAGAGTGGTTTTTCCGGCCCCGTTCGGCCCGATCAGGCCGGTGATCGACCCTTTCTGGATTTCCAGCGATGCCCCGTCCACCGCGTGAAACCCGCCGAAATGCTTGTGCACGTCTTCGACGACGATCATGTTATCCCCTTGCCTTTTCCTCGCAAAAACGAGGTGCAGCCTTTTGTCATTGAAACAGCCCGGACACAAGGCCCGGGCTGCTTGTTCTTATGGCTTTTTATGCTGGATCAACGGAAATTGACGGTCTTGTTCTCGCCGTCGGTCACTTCGATCTCACGATAGGAACCCGCGCTTTCGCCGGGGCCGATAAGCTCGACACCGGACGCACCGACATAGTCGATGTCCTGACCGCTTGCCAGAAGCTCAAGACCCTTGGCCAGTTCACCCGGATAGATCTTTTCACCCGGTGCATTGGCCACTTCCAGAACTTTGCCTGCATAATCGGCAGGGCTCGCCGAGCCCGCTGCCTGCATGGCGAGCATGAACAGCGCTGCAGCGTCGTAAGATTCAGGTGAATAGGGCGAGGAGCCATCAAAACCCGCAGCCTCGGCCAGGGCAAAGTACTTCTCGGGGCCTTCGCCACCTGCACCCGCGATCTGACCGAAGGAACCGTTCAGGTCGGGACCAACATTTGCTGGCAACGAGTCACCGATCATGCCACCCGGCAGACCGAATGTGTCATATGCACCGCTGTCCAGCGCAGACTGGATGATGCCAAGACCACCTTGGTCCAGATAGCCCGCAACCACCAGGATGTCGCCACCGGCGGAAGCCAGAGCGCCAACTTCAGCAGAATAGTCGGCTTTACCGTCTTCGTGTGCGGCCACGATGGTCACTTCGCCACCGGCGGCTTCGAACGACGACTGGATCGCGTCTGCCAGGCCCTTGCCATAGTCATTGTTGGTGTAGGTCAAAGCGATCGATTCGATGCCGCGATCCTTGAGGATGTCCGCCATCACCTGACCTTCACGCGCATCCGACGGGGCGGTGCGGAAGAAAAGACCGTTGTCTTCCATAGTCGACAGGCCCGGTGAGGTGGCCGACGGCGAGATCATGACCATGCCATTTGGAATGGCCACGTTCTGCAGAATCGCGCCAGTAACGCCCGAGCAGTCTCCGCCAATGATTCCGGCAATGCCATCCGCAATCATACGCTCGCCGTTCGACGTGGACAGACCATTGTCGATACAGCCCGTGTCGGCCCGCATACCGGATACACTGGCGCCATCCATGAACTTGCCAGATTCGTTAACTTCGGCAATCGCCAATTCGGCACCGGATCCCATCGCTGGGGCAAGCGATTCAATCGGGCCGGTAAAGCCGAGCAGAATGCCCAGTTTCACGTCTTCGGCCATGGCCGCACCGGCCAGAAGTGCGGTTGCTGCAGTTGCAGTAAGCAGCTTTTTCATACGGTTACTCCCTGTTTTGAACGTCTTTGTTCTGATCTCGACCCTAGGCAAGCTGGTCCAAAAAGAAAAGTCCAAACGGAAACGTGTTTTTACCGGTCGCGAAACTAACTGTTTTGATAGAATTCTTCTGTGACGATCACCGAAAAGGGCCGACATGTTACGTGCAGCTGCGATTTTGTTTTTCGTCCTCAGTGCTATCTCGACTGCGGCCCAGACCTTGCCAACGTCAGCCGGAAGCATTGAACTGACCGAAATGGTCAGCGGACTGGATACGCCTTGGGCCGTAGGCATTCTACCGGATGAGACGTTCCTTGTGACAGAGCGGGAGGGCGACCTTCTATACGTTAAAGACGGTACCGCAAATTCAGTGCAGGGCGTGCCGAAAGTTGCGACCACGGGTCAGGGTGGTCTGCTGGATGTAACGATTCCACGCGACTTCAGGCAAAGCCGTGAGGTTTTCCTGACCTTCTCGAAACCGCAGAATCGGGGGGCAGGCACTGCAGTCGCCGTGGCACGGTTGTCGGAAGACGGAAAGCGCCTGACCAATTTGAAGGTGATTTACGAAGCGTCACCCGGCGGAGCCGGTGGGCGGCATTTTGGCAGCCGCGTCGTCGAAGCACAGGATGGGACGCTGTTTGTCACCATCGGTGACCGTGGCCAACCCGACAGTGCTCAGGACAAATCTTCCCCGATGGGGTCGGTTATTCGGATCAACCGGAATGGATCGATCCCTGCGGACAATCCTTTTGTCGGGCAATCGAACGTCAAACCTGAAATCTGGTCCTTCGGCCACCGCAACCCTCAAGGGGCTGCGCTGGACACGCGGGGGCGGTTATGGGTGTCGGAACATGGGGCGCGGGGCGGTGACGAGGTTAATCAACCTCGCGCAGGCCGGAATTACGGATGGCCGGTCATTTCATATGGCACACATTATTCCGGCCAAAAAATCGGGGAGGGTACGTCCAAAGCCGGGATGGAACAGCCCAAGTTGTATTGGGACCCATCCATCGCGCCTTCGGGTTTGCTGGTGTATTCCGGCAAACTCTGGCCGCAATGGACGGGTGATATCTTCGTCGGTTCCCTGAAGTTCGACTACATCGCCCGACTTGCAGGCAATCCGCTTCGTGAGGTTGAACAGATCAAAGGGCGGGAAACCGAACGCGTGCGCGACATCGTAGAGAGTCCGGATGGATCGATCTGGTTCATTTCAGTCGGGCAGGGCGCGGTGTATCGAATGACCCCGCAGCGTTAGACCGACAAACGACCGCTTTGTGCGCCACGTTCACGGTAGGGCGTGGTGTTGTAATGCGCCCGATAGCATTTTGAGAAATGCGAAGGGCTGGCAAAGCCACAGGCAAGCGCAACGTTGATCACACTCATATCCGTCTGCATCAAGAGGTTCCGCGCTTTGTGCAGTCGCAACTCCATGTAGTAGCGTTTCGGCGAACGGCTGAGATACCTACGGAAAAGACGTTCCAACTGGCGCGTCGACATGCCGACATCCTTGGCCAGAATCGAAGGTGAGATCGGTTCTTCGATGTTCTTTTCCATCATCAGGATGACCTGGCTCAGTTTTGGGTGTCGCACACCAATCCGCGTGGGTGTCGACAAACGTTGGGTGTCCTGATCAGTACGTATCGACGAATAAATCATCTGATCTGCAACAGCATTGGCAAGATCTTCGCCATAGTCATCTGCGATCAGTTTCAGCATCAAGTCGATCGACGACGTACCACCCGCCGTAGTCATACGGTTGCCGTCAATCTGAAAGACCGATTTCGTCAGTTCGACCTCATCGAATTCCTCGATAAAACTGTCGGAGTTTTCCCAGTGAATCGTAGCCTTCTTGTTGTCAAGCAACCCGGCCTTTGCCAGCGTATAGGCTGCAGTGCACAAACCACCGATTCGAAGCCCGCGCCGGGCCTCGCGCCGAACCCAGTTCAGGACGCGTTTGGTGGTCGCTGATTGAACGTCTACGCCGCCGCAAATCAGGACGACATCATCCCGCTGCAATTCTTCCAGATCTTTGTCGAGCTTGAACTCGGTCCCGGCCGAGCATGTCACCGTATTACCGCCTTCGCCAGAAAGCGTCCAGGAATACAGCTCTTGGTCTGCCATGCGGTTGGCAATCCGCAAACTGTCCAGCGCCGAAGCGAAGGACAGCAATGAGAATCCCTCCAAGAGAATAAAAACATAATGGCGTGGAGTGGCGTCAGCGCCTTCCACGGTGACTGCCTGGCGTTGAACTTGCATGGCGGGTTGTCCTTACTTCGGCGCCGAACTCATGCGGGTCCAGCGACAGATTTGCCAATCACCATGATCAAAGCTTGTTTACGCCGTCAAGAGGCGCAAATGGGATATGGCCACTCTGCGAAGCATTTTGTATAGAAGCCACCTGAATACTTCAGCGGAGATCAAAGCTATGACCGAATGGCAAAAATCGAACTGGCGCAATAAGGCCCGGGTTCAGATGCCAGATTATACCGACGCGGCCGCTCTGGCCAAGGTCGAGGCCCGGCTTTCACAGTATCCCCCGCTGGTCTTCGCCGGTGAGGCGCGGCGTCTCAAGCAACATTTGGGTGCCGCCGGTCGCGGCGAAGCCTTCCTGCTACAGGGCGGGGATTGTGCTGAAAGCTTTGAACAATTCAGCGCGGATGCGATCCGTGACACCTTTAAGGTGATGCTGCAAATGGCGATGGTTCTGACCTACGGCGCCAAGGTGCCGGTGGTGAAAGTTGGCCGCATGGCAGGTCAGTTCGCCAAGCCACGCAGCGCACCGACCGAGGTGGTGGATGGTGTGGAGCTGCCAAGCTACCGCGGCGACATCATCAACGAGCTGGCCTTCACGCCCGAAGCGCGGATTCCGAATCCTCAGAAGATGCTGCAAGCTTACACGCAAGCCGCAGCGACCTTGAACCTGCTGCGCGCATTCTCAACCGGCGGTTTCGCGGATATGAGCATGGTGCATTCCTGGACGCTCGGGTTCACCGATGAACAGGATGTACAGAAATACTCCGAAATTGCAGATCGTATCCAGGACACCATCGACTTCATGGAAGCGGCGGGAATCACGGCGGATACCACGCATGAATTCTCGACCGTTGAATTCTACACCAGCCATGAAGGGCTGCTGCTGGAGTATGAAGAGGCGCTGACCCGTCTGGATTCAACTTCGGGCAACTGGTTGGCTGGTTCTGGCCACATGATCTGGATCGGTGACCGTACACGTCAGCCCGACGGTGCACATGTGGAATTCTGCCGCGGTGTTCTGAACCCGATTGGTCTGAAATGTGGTCCGACAACGACTGCGGAAGACCTCAAGGTTCTGATGTCCAAACTGAACCCCGAGAACGAAGAGGGTCGCCTGACCCTGATCGCGCGCTTTGGTGCCGGCAAAGCGGGGGAGCACCTGCCGCGCCTGGTCAAAGCCGTGAAGGAAGAAGGCGCCAATGTCACCTGGGTCTGCGACCCGATGCACGGCAATACAATCAAATCGGCGACTGGTTACAAGACTCGTCCGTTCGATTCGGTCCTGCGCGAGGTGCGTGACTTCTTCGGTGTGCATCAGTCTGAGGGCACCATCCCCGGCGGCGTGCATTTCGAGATGACCGGTCTGGACGTGACGGAATGCACCGGCGGCGTACGCGCCGTGACCGAAGAGGATCTGTCTGATCGCTATCACACCGCCTGCGACCCGCGCTTGAACGCGTCTCAGTCGCTGGAACTGGCCTTCCTGGTCGCAGAGGAACTGACAAATCTGCGCCGCAATGGCAGCAAACGCGCCGTAAGCTAAGCGCCGATGAACTGTTTCGAACAGCGGGCCATTGGTCCGCTGTTCTTGGTTTCAGGAACCGTTAGTCGTCGCGTGACACGACCAATCGCAGATGCTTGGCAGGGCGTTTGAATTCGTCTTCCTTTTCCGCAAACCCATGGGCCGGTTTCGGTGCCGCAGGGGTTTGGACCTGAATGTCAGCCACCGGTTTGATCCGTGTATCCGAGATCGAAAACCGGCGCGGCGTTTTTCCGATTGCCCCGTCAGCGACCATGACACCCAGAACGCGGGTGACATCGCCCAGATCACTTTTCAGTGGCAACAAGATCATCCGGGCCTGCATTCGTGTACGGCCCAGTATTCCACCCGAGATCACGCCCAGCTCTGCAACGGCCGGGGCGGCGAACACCTGCTCGAGAACATTCATGACGCCTCCACGGTCATCGGGCTGAAAGAACGCTGTCAAAGGCATCCCCCGTACCTCCATCCCGGTAAGCGCGTTCAAATGGCTGCCAGCCAGACGAAACCGGGCCAACCCGGGGGCAATGCGCTCCAGTATAAATGTATATTGCAGGATGTTTTCCAAACCACGCGGATCGATCTGAGACCGCGTGGGAACGCCGTCACCGCTCAGCAATGCGGTCCAATACGCCTCGGCCTGGCGGATCGGCGAAAGGCTGCGCCCACTGTCAAAGCGATCCATTGCGACGATCTTTCCAAATTCTGACCCGGAACCAATCCCGAAAAAGGTTTTCATCTTCTTTACCCTTACGCCAAAAGGCCGCCATTTTCATAAAATGCTACACATTGGGAGCATCCGCAGCCTGCAAACCATTGCTTTGGGCAGTTTGACTCGGGTTAATTCAATTTTGGAGCAATTCTTTAACGAATGGTTAACTCGCACCAAACAATTGCGGTTTCAGCAAATACTTGCTCTGCACCGGCCAATGGCATTAGGTGCGGCATGTGTGTGATGCGGCAGGACCAGAAGAAAGGGCAGGTATGATCAGATCCATGACCGGGTTTGCCTCGGCAAAGGGGCAGCACGGCCCGCATAGCTGGACGTGGGAACTGCGCAGTGTCAATGGCAAGGGGCTTGATATGCGCCTGCGCGTGCCGGATTGGCTGACCGGGCTTGAGGCCGCGCTGAGGGCAAAGTTGTCCAAATCTCTCAACCGTGGAAACGTTACGCTTTCGATGCGTTTAAGTCGCGAGGACTCGGCCACGGAACTGGCCTTGAATGAGGCCGCCATGAACGCCGCACTGACGGCTGTTGAGCAAACAGAGCAGATGGCGTCTGCGCGTGGCATAACTCTGGCGCCATCTCGGGCGTCGGATCTATTGGCGCTGAAGGGAATGCTGGATACTGGTTCGGACTCAGATGACCCGGGTCCACTGGTTGCACACCTTACCGCTGAATTCGACGTCCTTGTGGACGCGTTTCTCGACATGCGTCGAACTGAGGGCGACGCCCTGGCAGCAGTTCTGAACACTCAACTGGATCAGGTCGCCACGCTGACCGCGAAGGCGGCTGAACTGGCAGAACAACGCAGGGATAAGATCGCACAGGTCCTACGGGAGAATCTGGCGCGGGTCCTGGACAATTCTCAGGGTGCAGACCCCGAGCGTGTCGCACAGGAACTTGCCCTGATCGCGGTCAAGGCCGATATCACGGAAGAGATCGACAGATTGACGGCGCATGTCACAGCCGCACGTGACTTATTGGCACAAAACGGAGCAGTGGGCCGAAAGCTGGATTTCCTGATGCAGGAGTTCAACCGCGAGGCCAATACGCTGTGTTCCAAAGCCCAAAGCTCGGATCTGACAGCGGTTGGGCTAGAGCTGAAGGCGGTGATCGATCAAATGCGCGAGCAAGTGCAGAACGTAGAATAGAATGGGAATACCTGACATGGCGGATCGCCGCGGCCTTTTAATCATCCTGTCTTCTCCGTCCGGGGCGGGCAAATCCACGTTGGCCAAACGGCTGATGGCCTGGGATACGGATCTGAAATTCTCGGTTTCGGCCACGACCCGTGCACCGCGCCCGGGTGAAGAACATGGGCGCGAGTATTTCTTCCTGTCAGAAGACGAATTCAAGCAACACGTGGCCGAAGGGCAGATGCTGGAGCACGCCCATGTTTTCGGCAATTTCTACGGCTCACCCGCTGAACCCGTGCGCAATTCGATCAACACCGGAAAGGATGTTCTGTTCGATGTAGACTGGCAAGGTGAGGTGCAGATCAGAAACTCGGACCTAGGCAAACACGCCTTGTCGATCTTTATACTGCCACCGTCCATCTCGGAACTGCGCCGCCGTCTGGAAACCCGCGGGCAGGACAGCGATGACGTCATCGGCAAGCGGATGCTCAAAAGCTGGGATGAGATCAGCCATTGGGGTTATTACGACTATGTCCTGGTCAACGACGATCTTGAGGCGACAGAAGAAAAGCTGAAGACCATCGTCAGCGCCGAACGAATGCGCCGTATCCAACAACCCAAGCTGCAACAGCATGTGCGCAAACTGCAAAATGAATTCGAGGGCCTGTCATGACCATTTATGCCTTGGGGGATCACACACCGGTCATTCACGAGGACACATGGGTCGCGCCCGACGCCAACCTGATCGGCATGGTGGTGCTGGAGCAGGGGGCCTCAGTTTGGTTTGGCAGCACGATCCGCGCCGACCACGAAGAAATCCGCGTGGGCACAGGTAGCAACGTTCAGGAAAACTGCGTCATGCATATCGACGCGGGCTTTCCTTTGACCATAGGCGCAAATTGCACAATCGGGCACAAAGTGATGCTGCATGGTTGCACTATTGGCGACAACTCTCTGATCGGCATGGGTGCGATTGTTTTGAACGGCGCAAAGATCGGGAGGAATTGCTTGATTGGGGCCGGTGCCCTGATCACTGAAGGTAAAGAGATTCCTGACAATTCGCTTGTCATGGGCGCGCCGGGTAAGGTTGTACGCCAGTTGGATGAGACCGCGGCGCAACGCATCACCCTCAGCGCGCTTCACTATCAGGAAAACATGCGCAATTTTCGCAAAACTTTAAAATCCGTCTCCTAAGGCGTCTGGACCACTTGAGAAACAAAGCATGTCCACAGACCTAATAGACGAATTTATCCGCGCGATTCCGATGCCCGCACTGATGGTGGATCATACGGAACGGATCATTACCGCCAATACCGATGCAAAGACTCTGCTTGGCCAGAATATCGTCGGACGCCATTTCGCCACCATCCTGCGGCAACCTCAGGTGCTGGAAGCCATTGAGCAAAGTTTACAGTCCAAAGGCGCAAAAAAGACGCGTCACCTGTCCAATGACGGTGCACAGGACACAACGTTCGAGGTGGATTGCCGGTACATGAACGGAGTTGGCGCCGTGTCTGGCGGGGCTGTTCTGGTCACATTTCAGGACATCACCCATCTGGAACATGCCAGTCAGATGCGGAGGGATTTCGTGGCGAATGTCAGTCACGAGTTGCGCACTCCGCTGACCGCGTTGATGGGCTTTATCGAAACCCTACGCGGATCGGCGCGCGACGACCCGAGCGCGCGCGACAGGTTTCTTCAGATCATGACAGACGAAGCCAATCGGATGAACCGATTGGTCGGCGATCTGCTGTCCCTCAACCGGGTCGAAAGCGAAGAACGTGTTCGACCCAGTGAACAGCTGGAGCTTACTGGCCTACTACAATCCATTCTGAACTCGGTGCGCCCACTGGCCGAGGACGCAGGTGTGGCCCTTTCGCTCGAGGCTCAGGACGGGCCAGTGTCGGTGACCGGCGACAGCGATCAGCTGCGTCAGGTGTTCACCAACTTGATCGAGAACGGAATAAAATATGGCGGCAGTGGCGGGATCGTTTCGGTTTGCGTTTTGTCTTCGGAACGTGACACAGCGCTGAGGGGTCCGTCTGTGCGAGTTCAGGTCATCGACAAGGGACCCGGCATAGATCCGATTCACCTGCCACGTCTGACCGAGCGATTCTATCGCGCGGACAGCCATAGATCCCGGCAATTGGGCGGGACCGGGCTTGGTCTTGCCATTGTCAAACATATCGTCAACCGGCATCGAGGACGGTTAAGGGTTGAGAGCGAATTGGGTAAAGGCTCGGTTTTTACAGTGATTTTACCAAGGTGACACCTTGTCGGCCTGAATTTTCTGAAGTCCCAGTTCACAAAGCTCGAAATCTTTACGGCGGGTAAAGAGCGAAAAAACCCAGGTTGTCATAAAAGCGTTACACACTTGTCACAAAAGGCTTACGCACGCCCCATAGGGGTGCCCACAGGATCATCATGGGGGTGATCAAGCATACCTTTTTCAGGGAGACTGAAATGTCCTTTGTAAAACTGTCGGCATCTGCGCTGGCAATCGCTGCCGTCTCGGCAACCACTGCTGCAGCTCGTGACAACGTTCAGGTTGCCGGTTCGTCGACCGTTCTGCCTTATGCCTCGATCGTTGCGGAACTGTTCGGTGAAAACACGGATTTCCCGACCCCGGTTGTTGAATCGGGAGGCTCGTCGGCTGGTCTGAAGCGTTTCTGCGAAGGTGTTGGCGA
The DNA here is from genome assembly GCF_001238295.1 of Ruegeria sp. 6PALISEP08. Lineage (GTDB taxonomy): Bacteria > Pseudomonadota > Alphaproteobacteria > Rhodobacterales > Rhodobacteraceae > Ruegeria. The sequence goes on along the minus strand of NZ_LGXZ01000001.1, from coordinate 542,368 downwards.
AAACACCATTGACGTTGCGAACGCATCGCGCGCGATCCGCGAAAAAGAGATCAAAGCTTGTGCCGAAAATGGCGTGACTGACATCATGGAAGTCCGCATCGGCTATGACGGCATCGTTTTTGCAAGCCAACAGACAGGTCCCGCCTTCACCGCGTTTGAACCTTCTGACATATTCAACGCTCTGGGTGCGAAGGTTCTGAAAGACGGCGAAGTTGTTGATAACCCCTACAACAACTGGTCTGAATTCAACGCGGATCTGCCTGACGTAGAAATCGCTGGTTTCATTCCGGGCACCAAGCACGGCACCCGTGAAGTGTTCGAAGAAAAAGTCCTGCTGATCGGTTGTGAAGCAACCGGCACAATGGAAGCCATGATTTCGGGCGGTATGAGCGAAGATGATGCAGAAGATGCATGTCTGGCCGTTCGCACCGACGGTAAGTCGGTCGACATCGACGGTGACTATACCGAGACTCTGGCACGTATCGACACCAACCCGAACGGCATCGGTATTTTCGGTCTGGCGTTTTATGAGAACAACACAGACAAGTTGAAAGTGGGCACCATGTCGGGTGTCGCACCGTCGACCGAAACCATCTCGACCGGTGAGTACCCTGTTTCGCGCCCGCTGTTCTTCTACGTGAAGAAAGCCCATATCGGCGTGATCCCAGGCCTGAAAGAATATGCTCAGTTCTTCACTGCTGACGAAATCGCTGGCGGTTCAGGTCCTTTGGCAAACTATGGTCTGGTTGCAGATCCCGAGCTGGCAAAAACTCAGGACGCCATTGCCAACGAAGTCACCATGGGTTCGGGCAGCTAAGCCTGACGCTGGTGGAATGCATCAGGGGCGACGGTTCAGTCGCCCCTTCATCGTCTCTTATTCTATTCGCAATCGAGAGCAAACGGGGGTGTCATGCCGATACTTTGGCTCATTCTGATCGTGTCTGCGATCGCAGCTGTCGGCTATGTTCTTGGACGAGCGCGCGCCCTGCAAAGCGCCGGCGGTGACAGTCGGAACCTGCATTCGTTGCCATCATTTTATGGTGCAAACGTTACACTGAAGACACTTGTCCCAGCCGTTGGTCTCTTGATTGTCTGGCTTTTGGCACAGCCGTTCTTTGTCAACTCGCAAGTCTCGGGCATGATCCCGGAATCGGCCATCAAGGAAGGCTCTTCCCGCAGTCTGGTTATGGCCGAGGTGCGCCGCACCGCCTTCGGTCTGGACAACGCGGTCGCTCAGGGAAATCTGACCGAGAGTGCCGCCAGTGATGCGCAAGTAGACGTCGTCGACGTGACCCAGCGCCTGAAGGATGCAGGGCAGGTGGTGACGTCAGACATCACTCAGCCGGTTCTGCGCGCGGCTCAGAGTTATCGGGCCATGAGCTCAACCGGCTATACCATGATGTCCGTTGCCGTTCTGGTGGTCGCATTGATCGGGGCCGCGATAGGCTGGTTGCAAACCAACGCCGATTACCGCGCCCGCAACGTTGTCGAAAAAGGGGTCGGTGTCCTTCTTCTGGCCGCTGCATCCATTGCCATTCTGACAACGGTCGGCATTGTCCTGTCCCTAATTTTCAACACCTGGGAATTCTTCAAGCTATACCCGGCATCAGAATTCTTCTTTGGCATGACCTGGGCACCCAGCTTCTCGGGCCGCGGAGGTTTGTCCGAACTTGGGATCATTCCGCTGCTGTGGGGTACGCTTTACATTTCGATAGTTGCGCTGCTGGTTGCAGTGCCGATCGGATTGTTTGCCGCGATCTATCTCAGTGAATACGCCTCACCCCGCTTGCGGTCCGTTGCCAAACCTTTGCTAGAGGTCTTGGCCGGGATTCCGACCATTGTTTACGGTCTCTTCGCGCTGTTGACCGTTGGCCCGCTGCTGTTGGACATCTTCGGTGACAGTGGCCTGGGGTGGATGAAAGCGGGTACTGCCGTGATGACGGCGGGTCTGGTGATGGGGATCATGTTGATCCCGTTCGTGTCCTCACTGTCTGACGACATTATCAACGCGGTCCCGCAGGCGATGCGCGACGGGTCTTACGGCCTTGGCGCAACGCAATCTGAAACCATCCGTCAGGTTGTTCTGCCCGCCGCACTACCCGGTATCGTGGGTGCGATCCTTCTGGCTGCATCGCGCGCCATTGGTGAGACAATGATCGTGGTTCTTGGGGCAGGGGCCGCAGCCCGCCTGAGCCTGAACCCGTTCGAAGCCATGACAACCGTAACCGCCAAGATCGTCAGTCAGTTGACTGGTGACGCCGACTTTGCCTCGCCCGAGGCTCTGGTTGCCTTCGCACTTGGCATGACACTTTTCATTCTCACATTGGGGCTTAACGTGTTTGCCCTGTATATCGTGCGCAAGTACCGGGAGCAGTACGAATGACCGACGCAAGCATGCAAAGCCCCGAAACCGGTCGCCATGGGGTCTCGCTCACAGCTGCTGACGAGCACACGAAGAAACGTGCCAAAGCTGAGAAACGTTTCCGCGCGTATGGCATCGCCGCAATCGCAACCGGTCTGTTCTTTCTGGTTGTTCTGTTCACCTCGATTCTGTCGCAGGGTATCCCGGCCTTTCAGCGTACTGTTGTCAGCGTAGACTTCACCCTGAACGAGCCTCAGCGGGACGAGGCCGAAGGGACGTTGTTCAAAACCAAAGCCTATTCCAATCTGTTCATCGCTCAGTTGAATCAGGAACTGGCAGAAAGCGGGATCAGCGTCGATTTTGACGAAGCCGCCATCGAGCGTCTTCTGGGTAAGGTTGGCGGCACGATCCGGACATACTATGCCGACAATCCAGACAAACTGGGTGAGCCGGTCAATTTCGATCTGGCGGCCTCCAGCCGTGTTGATGGGTATTTCAAAGGCCGCGTGTCCCGTGACACCATGCAAGACAGCCGCTTTTTGCAGAAAAGTGACCTGGATCTGGTTGACGCTCTGGAAGAGGCCGGTATCATCAAACAAGCGTTCAACTGGCCGTTCATCACTGGCGCTGACTCGGGTGTGGACAATCCGGGCGGTGCAGGTATCGGTGCCTCGGTCGTTGGTTCGTTCTTCATGATGCTGGTGGTGCTGGGCCTGTCGCTGCCGATTGGCGTGGCCGCCTCGATTTACCTCGAGGAGTTCGCTCCGCAAAACAGGTTTACCGACCTGATTGAAGTGAACATCTCGAATCTGGCTGCGGTTCCATCCATCGTCTTCGGTATTCTGGGTCTGGCCGTGTTCATCCAGTTCATGCACTTGCCGCAATCTGCACCACTGGTTGGTGGTCTGGTCCTGACACTCATGACATTGCCAACGATCATCATTTCGACCCGCGCCTCGCTGAAGGCGGTTCCACCGTCCATCCGCGATGCGGCGCTTGGGGTAGGGGCGTCGAAAATGCAGGCTGTGTTCCATCACGTACTGCCACTCGCCGCGCCGGGCATCCTGACCGGTACTATCATCGGTCTGGCACAAGCTCTGGGTGAAACCGCGCCACTGCTGCTGATCGGTATGGTTGGTTTCGTGGCCCGCGGTTATCCCGATGGCTTCCTCGCAGGCTTTACCGAGCCGAACTCGGCCATGCCCGCGCAGATCTACACTTGGGCCTCGCGCGCCGATGTCGGGTTCTACGAGAAAGCCTGGGGCGGCATCATCATCCTTTTGATGTTCCTGCTGACCATGAATATCATCGCAATCATCTTGCGCCGCCGCTTTGAACGCCGCTGGTAAGAGGGGGCAACAATGAACGACATGACACGAGTGGAGAGAGCCGTGGACTCCAAAGATATCAAGATCAACGCCAAAAAGGTTCAGGTCTATTACGGTGACACCCATGCCATCAAGGACGTGGATGTAGCGATCGAAGACAAGACCGTAACCGCCTTTATCGGCCCGTCGGGCTGCGGCAAATCCACGTTTTTGCGGTGCCTGAACCGGATGAACGACACGATCGACATCTGCCGGGTTGAAGGCGATATCCTGCTGGATGGCGAAGACATCTATGACAAGCGCGTTGACCCGGTTCAGTTGCGCGCCAAGGTGGGCATGGTGTTCCAAAAGCCCAACCCATTCCCCAAGTCGATCTATGACAACGTGGCCTATGGACCGCGCATTCACGGTTTAGCGAAAAACAAAGCCGATCTGGATGGTATCGTTGAAAAATCCCTGCGTCGTGGCGCCATCTGGGATGAGGTTAAGGATCGCCTGTACGCACCCGGGACCGGCCTTTCTGGTGGTCAGCAGCAACGCCTTTGTATTGCCCGTGCCGTTGCGACTGAACCTGAGGTTCTGTTGATGGACGAGCCGTGCTCGGCATTGGACCCGATCGCGACCGCGCAGGTTGAAGAACTGATCGACGAACTGCGAGCAAACTATTCGGTAGTGATCGTGACCCACTCGATGCAACAGGCAGCGCGTGTCAGTCAGAAAACCGCCTTCTTCCATCTCGGCAATCTGGTCGAGTTCGGAGAGACTGGCCAGATCTTCACCAACCCCGTAGATCCGCGCACGGAAAGCTACATCACCGGCCGCATCGGCTGAACACAGGTATTCACAAATGTCCGATTTGACCGAACAACATATTGCATCCGTTTTCGACCGCGATCTCGAAGCGATCCAAGCGCATATCATGAAGATGGGCGGTCTGGTCGAGGCCGCTATCATGAGCGCGGCGCGCTCGCTGGAAACCCGCGACGCGGAATTGGCGCAGCAAGTGCGGCAGGGCGACAAAGCCATCGATGCGTTGGAAGATATCATCGACGAGGAAACGGCCCGCTTGATCGCGTTGCGTGCACCCACAGCCAGCGATCTGAGATTGGTGCTTTCTGTGCTGAAAGTCTCAAGCAATCTTGAGCGGATCGGAGACTATGCCAAGAACATCGCAAAGCGCACTACGGTGTTGGTTGATGCCGGAGAGATCAACGGTAGTGCCGCAGCGCTGCGCCGCATGGCGCGCGAGGTCGAACGGATGCTGCGCGACGCGTTGGATGCCTATATTCAACGTGATGCGGAGCTGGCCACCGATGTCATTAATCGCGATGAAGATGTCGACCAGATGTACAATGGTCTGTTTCGCGAGTTCCTGACCTACATGGCTGAAGACCCGCGTAACATCTCATCATGTATGCACCTGCATTTCATTGCCAAGAACATCGAACGCATGGGCGATCACGTGACCTCTATTGCCGAGCAGGTGGTTTATCTGGTCACCGGCGAACGTCCGGCCGAGGCGCGCCCGAAGGCTGACACCACCTCGCAAACCTTGTAGGAGACAATCAAGATGTCCGCAGAACAACCCACGGTTCTGGTGGTCGAGGACGAGCTGGCACAGCGTGAAGTCCTGGCGTACAACCTTGAAGCAGAAGGTTTTCGCGTGTCCAAGGCCGCAAGCGGCGACGAGGCCATGTTGCTGGTGGATGAAGATTGCCCGGATATCATCGTGCTGGATTGGATGATGCCTAATCTCAGCGGCATCGAAGTTTGCCGTCGCCTAAAAAGCCGGCCCGAGACACGTTCGATTCCGATCATCATGCTGTCGGCGCGCACCGAAGAAGTCGACAAGGTGCGTGGCCTGGAAACGGGTGCGGACGATTACGTGGTCAAACCATATTCCGTTGTCGAATTGATGGCACGTGTCCGCACTCAGCTGCGCCGGGTTCGTCCGGCAACGGTTGGCATTCGGCTGGAGTTTGACGACATCGTTCTGGACTCTGAGACCCATAAAGTCAGTCGCGACAGCAAACCTCTGAAACTGGGCCCAACCGAATTCCGGCTGCTCAGCACTTTCATGGAAAAGCCGGGCAGGGTCTGGAGCCGCGAGCAGTTGCTGGACCGTGTCTGGGGCCGCGACATCTATGTGGATACCCGAACGGTTGATGTTCACATCGGGCGGCTGCGCAAAGCGCTGACACAACATGGTGGTGAAGATCCTGTGCGTACCGTACGCGGCGCAGGGTATGCTTTGGGCTGAGCGGCATTGGTTCGAGTACAATGAGCGACGGTTCGGTGGCGCGAGGCAGGTACTTTCTCAGCCTGTTGTTTGTGTTGTCGACGGTGCCTTTCTGCCAGGGAGCCTGCGGGTCACAGAACCAGCTGTCCGCTCCGATCCTGCCTGCTCGACAGGGAAGTGTGCCATTTCTACTTTGCTAATGTGAGACATTCTAACATTGCAGCTGCAACCGGATGTAACGGATAATTGGTATTATGGTAAAGTCTGGCAAACTTGATAAACTTCATGCAAGCAGACATTGTTCCTGCACTCAAGCTGAGCGCCCTGGAACGTAAATGGACTTAAAAAACAAAACTGTTGTCGTAACTGGTGCCGCGCACGGCATTGGTCGAGGAATGGCAGAACGCTTTGCCCATGAAGGTGCACAGGTCGTGTGTTCAGATATCGACGATGCCGGCGCGCATACTTTGGCGGATCAAATCGGTGGCCATGCGTTTCCCTGCGACGTGGCCGACGAAGATCAAATCAAAGCACTGATCGACTTTTCAGAAGACACTGTCGGCCCAATTGATTTGTTTTGCGCAAATGCCGGAATTCTGACGCTTGGCGGTTTCGACGTACCGGATGAAGACTGGGAACGGATTTGGAAAATCAATGTGATGTCGCATATTTGGACAGCGCGGCATATGGTTCCACGCATGATTGCGCGCGGCGGCGGATACATTTTGACGACCGCGTCAGCCGCCGGTTTGCTGAACCAACCAGGTGCAGCTCCGTATGCTGTAAGCAAACACGCCGCCGTTGGCTTCGCAGAATGGCTTGCGTTAACATACGGATCGCACGGGATACGGGTCTCGGTTTTGTGCCCACAAGGTGTCCGGTCAAAAATGACCGAAGGACACGAAGTGTCAGTAGCATCGATTGACGGAATGCTTGACCCCAGTGATGTCGCCGAGGCTTGTATAGAAGCTATAAACGCCGAACAGTTTCTGGTTCTGCCGCATCCGCAAGTTTTGGACTACATGCAGCATAAATCAGCGAATTATGACAGGTGGCTATCTGGAATGAGCAAGTTAAATCAAAAGTTTAACAGTATCTCTTAACGAATCTTCTGAACCTTACGCATTAACCCTTCCTGAGCCACAGAGGCAATCAAAGTGCCATCTTCAGAATAGATGGAGCCGCGATTGAAGCTGCGCCCCTGCCCCGTCCAAGGTGAATCCATCACATACAGATGCCAATTCTGAAACTGGACGGGCGCATGAAACCAAAGCGCATGATCGAGGCTTGCGCCATTGAACTCTCCGGTAAACCAACTCAGGCCGTGTGGTCGCAAGCCTGAGGACATGAGGTTCATGTCGGACGCATAGGCCAATAAAAGATGCTGTGTTCTCGCATCGGCGGAGGCCGCAGCGGCCATACGAAACCAGGTCTGGTTCCGGTCATCAGAAACTTTAGGAGTAAATGGGTCTAAATGGTCCACTTCGCGTACTTCTATTGGTCTTTCGCGCAACAACTCGCCGCGCAGGTGCTCGGGCACTCGGTCAACATAGGACTGCCGCAATTCGGAACGGGACGGATAGTTCTCGGGCGCGTTTACGGGTGGCATCGGGTGCTGATGATCCCAACCTTCATCCTGAACGTGGAACGACGCAGACATGTTCAGGATCTGCTTGCCGTGCTGAATGGCAACGACGCGGCGGGTTGTGAAGGAACCTCCATCTCGCGCTCTATCAACTTGATAAATAACAGGTTGTTCAGGATCACCAGGTCGAATGAAATAAGCATGGAGCGAATGGCACAGACGGTCTTCCACAGTCCGGTACGCCGCGGCCAAAGCCTGCGCGATGACCTGCCCACCGAAAATGCGCGTTGGCGTTTCACCGCCGGACCCCGTTCCACGGAACAAATCGACTTCAAGCCGTTCAATATCCAGAAGATCCAGTAAGATACGTTCCGCTTCGGTCATGTTGTGCTCGCACAGTCAGTTACTCGACCCCCGGGTATCAGTCCGGTTGCGATCATTCAATCATGGCAGCGTGAACCAACGCCTTTAGCTCGGCCCGAGATGGGTAGGAACTTGACGGCGATAATTGAGTGAAAAACACGGCCGTCAGATCGTTTTGCCAGTCGACCCAGAAGTAGGTCGAGGCCATGCCGCCCCAACTGAAATCCCCTATCGAACCGGGCACCCGCACCCGTCCGGGGTTCAAAACAACCGATCCTGCGAGGCCAAAGCCCATGCCCTCCATCGGTTGTTCCGCAAAACTCTTGGGGCCCATTGATGCGATATCGCCCGGTAAGTGATTGCGCATCATAAACTCTACGGTCTTAGGACCCAACAAGCGGTGCCCGTTCGCAGTGCCGCGATTGCGCAGCATGTCTGCAAACTTGGCGTAGTCATCAAGTGTTGAAATCAGCCCGCCGCCACCCGAAAAGGTCGTTGTGCGAATGAATGGCGACCCTCTATAGCTGTCGACCAATCGCAGGCTGTCACCCCCCTGATCAACCGAATTGAGCGCCATGGCATCTCCCGCCAGAGGTGTGTAGAGCGACGCAAATCGGTCCCCTGCCCCAGATGGCACTGAAAAGCCGGTATCGCGCATATCCAGCGGTTCAAAAATGTGCTGCTGAAAGAACTGCTTCAGCGTCTGACCTGATACTACTTCTATCACGCGCCCCAGAACATCTGTGCCAACCGAATACTCCCAACGCGTCCCCGGTTGAAAGGCCAATGGTAACTTTGACAGGTCTCGCACGCGATCTTCCAGAAGCCCTCGATCAGGCTTGAACATAAGATCTTGCTCATCCATGGCTTCGGGCAGAGTTCCGGGGTTGAAGGGATAGCTGAAACCGCTGGTATGTGTCAGCACCTGATGCAAGGTTGGCGACGGCGCGTGTTCCGTCTGATCCAAGGCTTCGGCCGTTGGAACAAGCGCGCGCATGTGTTTGAATTCAGGCAGGAATTCCGATAACGGAGCATCCAGATGGAACAATCCGCGTTCAGCCAGCATCATCAAGGCAACCGACGTGATCGGCTTGGTCATGGAATAGATGCGGACCAGCGTGTCGCGTTGAAATGGCAGGTTGCTTTCCAGATTGCGCAGGCCGCTTTTGTGAAAAAAGACCTCGGACCCGTTTTGGCGCAGCAGAAAAGACGAACCTGCGTATTTCCGTTGCTCAACATAGCGGTCCATCCAGATCCGAATCCGATCCAAACGCGCCTGATCAAACATCAATTCTTGTTGCGGCATTAGACCTTTTCCATCCGGTTGTCCGTGCTGAGTGTGTCGGCTTGAGAGTTGAATTAACAGTGATATCTTACGCCAAAACTGGTTTCGTCTCAGACGAAGCAAGCCTGCCACACGTTGAAATGTTAGACTGTGTTAACCCAGATTCGCAGGGTGTGTTTTGGGACGATCACTCCAGACAACCGGAAAGGTAAAACATGACGCAAAATATCGATTTTGTTTATGACTTTTGCAGCCCAAACGCTTTTCTGGCGTTCAAAATGCTGCCCGATCTTGCGGCGCGGCACGATGTTCAGATCACCTTTGTTCCTGTTCTTCTACCTATCGTTTTCAAGGCGACCCACAACCAAAGCCCTTTTCAAGCCTTCTCAGAGAACCGCCAGAAAACGGCCTATTTGACTCATGACCTACACCGTTTCGCGCGGCGGCGCGGGTTGAGTTTTCATATGAGCCCACATTTCCCGATAAACACGAAATTTGCGATGCGTGGCGCACATTTTGCGCGAGGAAAATCATGGGAAACCAAATATATAAATGCTGTTTTTGATGCTATTTGGGTGCATGGGCAAAAGGCTGACGAAATGGCCGTGCTTATCGACATTTTGCAGGAAAACGAATTGCCCGCTCGCAAAATCCGTGAGGCCATGACCAATCCTGAAGTCAAACAAGACTTGAAGGCACAAACCAAGGCCAATGTTCGGCGCGGGGTGTTCGGTGTTCCCAGCCTTTTAGTTGGGTCTGAAATGTTTTTTGGCAAGAACAGTCTAACGAATGTCGAGACAGAGCTTTCGAAGAATAGTAGTGATTAACATCAGGCTGTTACGACGTTATTCTTATGTGCCGCGCAGCGCTTTCAAACCATGCTGAGCAAAGAGTGGTACGTAGGCACCATACGCCTTGGCGCGTTCCGGGTCTGAGGCATTTCCGTCCAGCGCCCGCTTGTATACACCCTGCAATATTCCTGCCATGCGGAAGAAATTGAAAGCCAAGTAGAACCCGAAATTGTCGATGCCTCCCAAGCCGCGTCGTTTGCAATATCGGGCGACAAAGTCTTGGTCGCAGGGCAGGCCCAAGCTTTCGCGATCAATTCCTGCCAATCCGCGTCCTTGGTTTCCCGGAGGCAGCTGCCATTGCATGATCACGGCCGCCAAATCCGCATACGGATGACCTATCGTAGACAGTTCCCAATCCAGAACACCGATGCAGCCAGTTCCATTTGATGCGAACATCAGGTTGTCGATACGATAATCCCCATGCACAAGCGTACGCTGCCCATCATCTTCGGGCACCGAATTACCCAGCGCGGACACCAGAGCGTCCATGTCTTCAATCACCGAAGTCTCTGACGCGCGATATTGCTTGGTCCAACGTGCGATCTGGCGTTCATAGTAATTGCCCGACGGCCCATAGTCGGACAAACCCACGGCATCAATGTCGACCATATGCAACTGAGCAAGAACCCTGTTCATCTCATCCATTACAGCCGTGCGCGTTTCGTTGCTTTCGCCTTGCAGGGTTGGTTCAGGAAAGATCCTGCCGTGCAGACGCTCCATCACATAGAAGGCTGAGCCGATAACTCTGTCATCTTCGCACAGCAGGAACATGTTGGGCACGGGCACCTGACTGCCTGCCAGCGCGCTTTGAACTCTGAACTCGCGATCGACTGCATGAGCCGATTTCAGCAGAACGCCGGGTGGCTTTCGCCGCAGCACATAGGTGTTGCTGGGCGTTCGAAGCTCAAAGGTCGGATTGGACTGCCCAACCGCGAACTTCTTCGCCTCCAGCGGGCCTTCGTAACCGGAAAGATTTGCGCTGAGATACCTGTCTACCGCAGCAAGATCCAGATTGGTGTCAGTGCTCATGGCCTGTCTTCCACTCACAAGGCTTCTGCAAAGATGTTGCCCGCCGTCACCACATTGATTCCGCCTGAAACCGGGATCACTGCTCCGGTCACATAACTGCCGCCACGCCCGCACAGAAACAGCATGCAACCTGCAATGTCTTCGTCGCGCCCGACCCGGCCCAGCGGAACCGATTTGCCGACCTTTTCGCGGGTGCCCTCGTCCGCCGTGGCAAATGCTGTCATGCGAGAGACAAACGGTCCCGGCGCCAATGCGTTAACCGTTATGTGGTATGGCGAAAGCTCTTTAGCCATGATCTTGGTCAGATGCAGAACTGCGGCTTTTGAGGCCGCATAGCTATACGCTCCGTCCCCCATAGGCACTTCACCCATCACAGACCCCACATTGACGATCCTGGCAGGATCATCGGCTGTTCCCGATTTCATCAACAAAGGCAAAAGCCGCTGTGTCAGTTCGAAAATCCCTGCGACATTGACAGACATCACCTTGTCCCAAGCGTCATAGGGAAACTGGCCCAGCGGAGCGCCCCAGGACACGCCTGAGTTATTCATAAGAATATCAAGATTTTCCGTACGCTTTCGAATGTCAGAGACAAGGCTTGCGATACCTTCCTCGCACCCGATATCTCCGGTAAAACCCTCAGCCCTGCCGGGTGCATCCAATGCGTTCAGCTCAGCCGCCACCTCGGCGCACGCATCCCCTTTGCGCGACGCGATCAAAACGCGCGCGCCAGCCCTGACCAGCGCCTCGGCCGCCATGCGCCCGATCCCTGTCGCGCCACCTGTGACGAGTGCGGTCTTGCCCTCAAGAGAAAACAGGGTGTCTGGCGTCATGATCGTACTCCTCGCTTTAGTTTGTGCCTGTTAGAGCCTGTTATGACCCACCTATTGCCGTTACGGCAAACGGCGGTCGTTCACGTTGACAAACTCATCGTCGGCACCAAAACTTCCCAAAGACAAGTTACAGGCAGAACAGAGGTCGTATGCAAGCGTTACTCAGCGTCGCACCGGGCGGGCCCGAAACACTGGAACTCACCACCTTGCCCGATCCGCAACCCGGTAAGGGACAGTTGTTGGTTGCTGTCAAAGCGGCTGGTGTGAACTTCCCGGATACGCTGATCATCCGGGATCTGTATCAGATCAAACCACCTCGACCCTTTGCTCCGGGGGGTGAGATTGCTGGCGACGTGTTGGCGTTGGGTGAAAATGTCACTGGGTTCAAGGTCGGCGACCGCATTCTAGCTTTGACAGGACATGATGGCTTTGCGACCCACGCAACAATCCGGGCCGACAGTGCCATCAAGATACCTGACGCAATGCCCTATGATGAGGCCGCCTGCTTCATCTTCACCTATGGTACGTCTTATCACGCACTCAAGGATCGGGCCAATCTGAAGACAGGCGAAACACTCTTGGTGCTGGGCGCAGCTGGTGGAGTGGGATCTGCCGCCATCGAACTTGGAAAAGCTATGGGCGCCAAAGTGATAGCGGGTGTTTCTTCAGCGGAAAAGGCAGAGTTCTGCCGCCGGATTGGTGCGGATGAAGTCGTGATTTACCCGCATGATTTGGACAAAGATGCACAAAAAGCCTTTTCGGCGGAGGTCAAAAGAATTGCGGGCCCAAATGGAATGGATGTGGTTTATGACCCAGTGGGAGGAGACCTTGCCGAGCCATCCTTACGCTGTATGGCCTGGAATGGAAGGTACTTGGTTGTGGGGTTCCCTGCAGGCATTCCGCAGATTCCGCTGAACTTGCCCTTGTTGAAAGGCTGCCAGATCGTTGGTGTTTTCTGGGGCGCATCTGTCTTCCGTGATCCCAAAGGACATGCCAGGAACGTCAGTGAGCTGTTCGCGCAGTATGCCGCCGGGCTGATCAAACCCCACATCAGTGCGCGTTTCCCACTGACGCGGGCCCCTGACGCATTAGAGCATGTGTCGAAGCGCTCGGTCCTTGGAAAACTGGTTATAACGATGGAATAGATGCGTGTTACCAAGGCTGGCCTTAAAGCCTCAACGCTGGCCTGGTTGCGTTGAGACTGGTGGACATTCTGGCCTTTTGCCGTCTATGAACCATTAATGGGGATTGTGAAGACATGCATAAAGTACTGGTATTAAATGGCCCAAACCTCAATCTTCTGGGCACACGTCAGCCCGAGGTTTACGGAAGCACGACTTTACATATGATCGAAGAACACTGCGTTCAGCATGGCGTGTCTGTTGGGTTGGAAGTGACGCATCTGCAATCCAACCACGAAGGTGTCTTGCTTGACGCAATTCACGCTGCACGCGGAGTTCAAAGCGGTCTGGTACTGAACGCAGGTGCGTTCACGCATACATCAATCGCGCTGATGGACGCCATTGCGTCAGTAGAATTGCCAGTGGTCGAAGTTCATTTGTCAAACATACATGCCCGTGAGGCGTTCCGTCACAAATCATATATCGCTCCGGTCGCTCTGGGCCAGATCTGCGGATTTGGCGCGCAGGGTTACATCCTGGCCCTGGACGCGCTGGCCGTGCACTTGAGAGCAGGTGGTGCGGCATGACCCTGAAAGAATACCTGCGGTTTGTCAGCTACACCAAGACTTTGGAAGATCTTTGGGATGCGCACTGCCGACAAATGAATGAGTATGGGTTTGGGCGACTGATCTACGGCTATACGGTTTATAGAACGGCGACGTCCTTGGGCGACCCCGAGGATTTTGTGATCCTGACCAACCACAAACGCACGTATGTGGACGGGTTTCTGAAAGACGGACTTTATTTTCACGCCCCCATGCTGAAATGGGCGCTGAACAATGAAGGCGCTGCAAGCTGGAAGATGCTGCAAGACATGAAGTCCAGCGGCACTTTGACCAACGAAGAGCGCAGAGTATTCGAGTTCAACAAATCTATGGACGTGGTGGCTGGCTATACGGTTAGTTTCAATTCCGTCTCAATGCGTTCCAAAGGTGCGATTTCCCTTTCAGCAAAGAACGGGATGAGCCAGGAAGAGATTGACGCCATCTGGCAAGAGCATGGCGAAGACATCCTGTTGATGAACAATGTGGCACATCTGAAAATTTTGACCTTGCCGTTCAACCCGCCAAACCGGGCTTTGACGAAACGGCAACGGGAAGCTCTGCAATGGGTCGGCGATGGAAAAACCACCCAGGACATCGCGCTGCTGATGGGGCTGACATCGGCCACAGTGGAAAAGCATCTGCGACTCGCACGAGAAGCACTGTCTGTCGAAACAACGGCTCAAGCCGTTCTAAAGGCATCGCTACACAATCAGATGTTCATAATGGAAGCCTGATCGCTACATTTTGACGCCATCCCGCGTCAGTTTACCCTAGGTAAGGAAAACACTACTTTTCAAGACTAGCCCAAAAGTTGCAAAGTGAGAGTGTTCCGTGAGTGGTGGCTTTAGCCTGGGAACATTCGGTTGGATCTTTGCAATACCAGAGCTCTCCAATCACTCTGACAAAGGGGCGTCTATTCGTCAGCGCATCAGTGTCGGAATTTTGGGGGGCCCCGACCATCCCCATCAAGCGGGGCCCTCCATTTAAACTTCCTAAATCTCAGATCCGACACAGCTTGTAGAAATCAAAAAAGGGTCACGCATGGCGTAACCCTTTTGTTTTTCGGGAAAAGGCCCCAAGCGGTGCGTTTCCGAAAAACGTTTAGCCTTGAGCGGCTTTTGCAACTTCGGCTGCGAAGTCTTCTTTTTCGACTACGATGCCTTCGCCAACTTCCAGACGGATGAAACCGGTGATGGTTGCGCCAGCTTCTTTGGCCGCGGCTTCAACGGTCAGGTCAGGGTTCACAACGAAGGACTGGTTCAGCAGAGTTGATTCGGCGACGAATTTCTTCATGCGGCCAACGATCATCTTTTCGATCACCTGCTCCGGCTTGCCGGATTCGCGGGCGATGTCCATCTGAACCTGTTTTTCTTTCTCGACAACCGCAAGGTCCATGTCCGCTTCGGACAGAGCCGCCGGGTTTACAGCTGCAATATGCATTGCAACCTGTTTACCGATGGCTTCGTCACCGCCCGACAGAGCAACCAGAACACCGATTTTGCCCATGCCGTTGGTAGCAGCGTTGTGGACGTAGGACACAACGGTGTCGCCAGACAGTTTGGCCATACGGCGCACCGACATGTTTTCGCCAATGGTGGCGATCTTGTCGGTCAGCGTGTCAGCAACGTTCTTGCCGCCCAGATCAGCTGCAAGCAGAGCTTCGACGTTGTCCACGCCTTCAGCTGCATAAGCGATCTTGCCAACCATTTCCTGGAACTCTGCGTTTTTCGCGACAAAGTCAGTTTCCGAGTTCACCTCGACAGCAACACCATTGCCACCGTTAACGTGAACAGCGACCAGACCTTCGGCTGCGGTACGGCCCGATTTCTTGGCCGCTTTGGCCAGACCTTTGGTACGCAGCCAGTCAACGGCTTCGTCCATGTTGCCGCCGGTTTCGGTCAGCGCTTTTTTTGCGTCCATCATGCCTGCGCCGGTCGAGTCGCGCAGTTCTTTAACCATTGCTGCTGTGATTGCCATCTTTGGCTCTCCTCAATTCAAACGGAATTGGGGCAGGTCATACCCTGCCCCATATGTCATTTACGTGACGGGCAGCTTACGCTTCGGCTTTGGCTTCCGTAGCGGCTTCTTCTGCAGGTGCTTCCTCAGCAACGGCTTCTTCAACCGGCGCTTCTTCGAAGGCACCCAGGTCAACGCCAGCTGCACCCATCTGAGCGGTCATGCCGTCCAGAGCGGCACGTGCGGCCAGGTCGCAATACAGAGAGATCGCGCGGGCTGCGTCGTCGTTGCCAGGGATGATGTAGTCAACGCCGTCGGGCGAGCAGTTGGTGTCGACAACAGCCACAACCGGGATACCCAGCTTGTTGGCTTCAGCGATGGCCAGTGCTTCTTTTTTGACGTCGATGACGAACAGCAGGTCCGGAACGCCACCCATTTCGCGGATACCGCCCAGCGAAGCCTGCAGTTTGCCCTGGTCACGTTCCATGCCCAGACGCTCTTTCTTGGTCAGGCCCTCGGCGCCCGATTCCATCGCTTCATCGATCTGGTTCAGACGGTTGATCGACTGGGAAACGGTTTTCCAGTTGGTCAGCGTGCCGCCCAGCCAGCGGTGGTTCATGTAGTACTGAGCCGATTTCTCAGCCGCTTCAGCGATCGGGCTTGCCGCCTGACGCTTGGTACCGACGAACAGAACGCGGCCGCCTTTTGCAACGGTGTCACGAACGGCCTGCAGAGCCTGATCCAGCATCGGAACGGTCTGGGTCAAGTCCATGATGTGGATGCCATTGCGCGAGCCGTAGATGAACGGGCCCATGCGGGGATTCCAACGCTGTGTCTGGTGACCAAAGTGAACGCCAGCTTCCAGCAGCTGACGCATGGAGAACTCGGGAAGAGCCATGCTATTTTCCTTTTCCGGTTTACGCCTCGGCGGGGGTGAAAGAAGCGGATGCTCCAACCGGCGGGCCAGATAGGGATTTCTCCCCTACAAAGCCCAAACCCCGCCTGCGGGTTTGAATGGCGCGCGTATACGGCAGGATTGAAAGCAGCGCAAGGGCCAATTGCCCCTATTTTTCAAGCAAAGCCAAAGCATGGGCGTGCCTGACCGCCTCTTCGCAGTGAGCCGCCAGCGCCTTTCGACTATCAAAGTCGCTGACCCGCGCAGGTGCGTGGTAGATCAACTCGACATACCCTTGTCTGCGCGCCCCGAGCGTCTTCAACAGATGCGGGCCGAACTCCATATCTCCCCACCAGCCATAAAACCGTTTGGGCTGCCCTTTGGGCGCGTGAAAGACGACCGAAACCGGCTGGATATACATGAAATCGCGCAATTCATCTGCGAAGAACGCGGCGAAGAGCGTTGTTTTAAATGGTAAAACACGCAACCCGTCCGTCGAGGTGCCTTCTGGAAAGAACAGCAGCTTGTGACCTGCTTTCAGACGGGTCTCAAACACTTTGGTCTGTTCTTTGGCCTTCGCCCGTTCCCGTTGGATGAACACGGTTCCGGTTGCACGCGCCAACCATCCGATTCCGGGCCATTTTGCAACCTCGGCCTTCGACACAAAATAGACCCTCTTACGCGCGTTCAGAGCGAAAATATCCAACCAGGAAGTATGGTTGGCCACCACTGCCCCCTGCTCTTTCATCAAAACGCCAGAGGTTTGAAGTCCCATACCAAGAATGCGAAATGCATTCCGGCAGACAAATTGCGAGATGAACGGCGTCACGGGCCGGTGCACCCCGCACAACGGATACTCGATCAACCGGACAGCCAAAAGAACGATCAAGCCGCCAAAAACCAGCAGAGCCAGCGGCACCCCGCGCACAATGACCAAAATCCAAAGGATCACTCCAGGGTCGACCGGATCTGGCGCATCCTCACTGTTCCAAGTCGGATCGTTCACGATTGTCAGGCTCCGCCATAGATGCGGCGCTGCCGGTCGTTCATACGAGCGGTGTCTAGGATCAGGCACACATCGGTGGTGTTGAACTTATGATCTATAAAGGCACCCTCACCCACGAAACCGCCAAGTCTCAGGTAGGCTTTTATCAAAGCTGGCACCTGAACCATGGCAGCACGCCGATCCAACGAGTCTTTTGCGACCAAATCCATGGGCTGAAAAACGTCAGGTTGCGCCTTCACCCGCAACTCTGGCGGAGCTAGATGGTTGTGATGCAACATGGACAACGGCTGCGCCAATGCGGTGACATCCGTGCCGTGGAAACTTGCCACCCCGAACAGCACCTCAATCTCGCGCTCGGCGACATAGGCCGCCAGACCGTTCCACAGATGATACAGGGCGGTGCCGCCGCGATAGTCGGGATGCACACAAGACCGACCCAGTTCCAGCAACTTGCGGCCGCTGTTCTTCAGCACCGTCAGTTCATATTCATCTTCCGAATAGAATTGACCCAAATCCGCCGCACGTTCGCCCGGCAACATCCTGTAAACACCGATGATTTCACCCGTGCAGTCATCATAGGCCAACATGTGATCGAAAAACTGGTCAAACCGGTCTTTCTCCAACTCCGCCTCGTGATCGACCAAGTCGCCGCCGCCACCCAGCTCGCGCACGAAGACGTCATAGCGCAGGCGTTGCGCAGCTTGTATCTCCGCCTCGGTCTCAGCCAGCTTGATAGTGAAAGATGGGCCTGTATCCGGCATAAGGGGTGTGTCCGTTTTTCTTTTCGCCGCTGATACAGCAGTTGGTCAGTCGAAGGCAACAACTGCTGGTTTGGTCACAGTTGTTAACCTTTCCTAAACCAGTTTCACGGATCAAAGACCGGCATCAGGGCGATGCGCGTTCCGTCGATTACCACTTTCCCCTGCTCGCGAAAGTTCACGGTGATCTTGCCTGCGATGTTGGATTGAACCTGTCCAACGCCCCATTCGGGAAAATCCGGGTGGCGGACAAACATGCCCGGTGCAAGAATAGCATTCATGTCTGTCATAGGGGCTCCTGGTTCCGGTGGCAGATACAGCAGGAGGTACGCATGGGCGCTACAGACGTCAACCTGGCCGAATTGATCGGCTCTCGGATCTGCCACGATCTGATCAGCCCGATTGGGGCCATCACCAACGGGCTTGAGCTGTTGGACATGGTTGGCGCGGTGCAAGGCCCCGAGATGGAACTGATCTCGGGCAGTGTGGGCAGTGCGGGCGCGCGCATCCGCTTTTTTCGCGTGGCCTTCGGCTCGGCCAGCGACCAACCGCTTGGGCGGGCCGAAATCACCGAACTGCTTAATGATGTCGAACGCGCGGGTCGTGTGCGGGTCAACTGGCACCTGACTAAGCCTGTCTCGCGCAATCAGGTCAAACTGGCCTTTCTGGCATTGATGTGTTGCGAAAGCGCCATGCCGCTGGGTGGCACGGTCGACATCACAAGCCAGGGTGAGGCATGGACCGTCACAGGTTCAGCAGACAAGCTGAACGTAGACAGCGACTTATGGAAACACGTAACCACGGGGCGTTTTCCGAACAAACTGACCCCAGCGCAGGTACAGTTTGCCTTGTTGCCGGACACAGCCAAAGCGGTAGGACGGCGCATCGCGGTGGAAACCGCCGCAACGCGCGTTTCGCTCAGGTTTTAAGCCCGGGTCGTTCCATCCCCACGGACGAGATACTTGAAACTGGTCAGTTGCGCCGCGCCCACTGGTCCGCGCGCGTGCATCTTGCCCGTAGCTATCCCGATTTCTGCCCCCATTCCGAATTCACCGCCGTCTGCGAACTGTGTCGAGGCGTTGTGCATCAGGATGGCACTGTCGAGACGTTCAAAGAAGCGTGCCGCCGCCGAGCCGTCTTCGGTCATGATGCAATCGGTGTGGTTGGACCCAAATTGCCGGATATGTGCAATCGCCGCGTCAATATCTGCCACGGGTTTGGCTGCAATCACACTATCAAGGAATTCCTTACCCCAGTCGTCTGACGTCGCGGCCTGTGTGCCCTCAACCGCCAGCGCACCTTCGGCATGCACCTCGACACCGGCAGCCAGCAACGCCGAGATGACCTCGCGGCCCAGAGTTTCAACGACATCCTGATGTACCAACAGGCATTCAGCCGCACCGCAGATACCGGTTCGGCGGGTCTTGGCATTCAGAACGACATCCAGCGTTTTTTGCGGATCGGCGGCTTTATCGATGTAGATGTGAACAATGCCTTCCAGATGCGCAAAGACCGGCACACGGGCCTCGCGCTGCACCAGACCCACCAATCCCTTGCCACCGCGCGGGACGATGACATCGACATAATCAGTCAGGGTTAGCAACTCCTGCACCGCCGCGCGATCTCGCGTGGGCACCAGTTGAATGGCGTCCTCGGGCAGGTTGGCGGCCTTCAACCCTTCGACCAGGCATTCATGGATCGCGGTCGACGAATGAAAGCTCTCGGACCCGCCACGCAAGATGACAGCATTGCCGGATTTCAGGCACAGAGCACCTGCATCGGCGGTCACATTGGGCCGGCTTTCATAGATCACGCCAATGACGCCCAAAGGCGTACGTACCCGCTCAATCTTCAATCCAGTGGGGCGTTCCCATTCGGCCAGAACCTCACCTACCGGATCGGCTTGATCCGCCACGGTGCGCAACCCATCGACCATGCCCTGAACACGGCCCTCATCCAGCATCAGACGATCCATCATCGCAGGGCTCAGGCCCTTTTCACGGCCAAACGCCAGATCCTTCTGGTTTGCTTCGATGATTTTTGCCCGATTGGCCCAAACCGCATCAGCTGCCGCAATCAAGGCGGCATGCTTGCGTTCGGCGCTTGCAAAAGCCAGATCACGCGAGGCCTCTTTGGCGCGTTTCCCAAGATCGGCCATCAGAGCGGGAATGCTGTCGAAATCTTTCATGTCGCGTGCCTTTCAGGTCGTCTTTCTCAGTGCTTACAGGGCCAGATCATCCCGGTGGATCAAGGCCGCGCGGCCCGGGTAGCCCAACGTCGCCTCAATCTCGGAAGACTTGCGCCCCTTGATCGCGTCAGCCTCTTGCGCGGTATAGCGGCTGATCCCTTGTGCCAATCGGCGGGCATTGGGATCGAGAACGGCAACCGGATCACCGCGCCCGAAATCGCCAGTCACCTCGACAATACCTGCAGGCAGGAGGCTTTTGCCATTGGCCAGAGCATTCGCGGCCCCGTCATCCACTGTGATCTCTCCGCGTGGTTTCATCGCAGAAATCCAACGTTTGCGGGCGGCGTGAGGGTCCAGAGTCGCCGTGAACCACGTTGAATTTGCACCGTTTTCCAGCGATTTCAGTGGGTTCAGAGTCGATCCTTCAGTAATTGCCATTGCGCACCCACCCGCGGTGGCCATCTTGGCGGCCAGAAGTTTTGTCTTCATCCCACCTTTGGACAGGCCCGAGCCTGCATCACCTGCCATCGCCTCAATTTCGGGCGTGATCCGATCAATAGTCTCGAACCGCGTGGCCGAGGCGTCTTCGTTCGGATTGCCCGAATAGAACCCGTCTACATCGGACAGCAGGATCAGTTGGTCGGCCCCAACCGTTACCGCAATCTGCGCGGCCAGGCGGTCATTGTCGCCATATCGGATTTCGTCCGTAGCGACGGTGTCATTCTCGTTCACGATCGGAACAACACCAAGGCCCAGCAACGTTTCCAGAGTGGCCCGTGAATTCAAATAGCGACGACGGTTTTCGCTGTCTTCCAGCGTCACCAGCACCTGTGCCGTTGTGATCTGATGCGGTGTCAGAGCCTCTTCATACGCCCGTGCCAGACGGATCTGACCCACCGCGGCGGCAGCTTGTGATTTTTCCAAAGGCAGCGCAGCCATCGGTAAGCCCAGCACACCGCGCCCCAACGCAATTGACCCGGAAGAGACCAGAATAACATCTGTCCCTTGCCCCTTGAGCCAGGTCACATCCTGAGCCAATGAAGTCAACCAGTCCGACCGAAGCAATCCGGTGTTGCGATCCACCAGCAAAGCGGACCCGATCTTCACCACCAGACGCCGCGCTGAGGTCAGGGCTGCCAAGACTGCGCCTCCTCAGCAGGTTTCTTGCGCACTCGATTGTCGTCAATCTGTGACCGCAACGCGCGCAGAACCTCGGTCACACCCAGATGCGCAACACCCGACATGGTCATGACGGGGCCGCCAACAGCCTCTTTCAGTTCGGCTTTGGCTAATTCACGCTCTTCATCGTCCAGAGCATCGATCTTGTTCAGAACGGTAATTCGAGGTTTCTCAGCCAGTTCGCCACCATAGGCTTCAAGCTCGTGAATAATCGTACGGTAATCTTCGGCAACCGATTCCGAGGTGCCATCAACCAGATGCAACAGCACTGCGCAGCGTTCAACATGGCCAAGGAACCGGTCTCCGATGCCGCGGCCTTCATGCGCGCCCTCGATCAAACCAGGGATGTCGGCCACCACAAATTCCACGTTGTCGACACCCACAACGCCCAGATTGGGGTGCAGCGTGGTAAAGGGATAATCCGCAATCTTCGGGCGCGCATTCGACGTCGCCGCAAGAAAGGTGGATTTGCCTGCATTGGGCATACCCAACAATCCAACATCCGCAATCAGCTTGAGCCGCAGCCAGATGGTTCGGTCGATACCCGCCTGCCCCGGATTGGCGCGGCGTGGCGCCTGATTGGTGGCGGACTTAAAGTGCAGGTTGCCAAACCCGCCGTTACCACCTTTGGCCAGCAGAACCCGTTGCCCAACTTCAGTAAGGTCGCAGATGACGGTTTCTTCGTCTTCATCCAGAATTTCAGTGCCCACAGGGACACGCAGAACGATATCGTCACCGTCCTTACCTGTACGCTGCTGACCTCGGCCTGGTTGGCCGTTCTTGGCAAAGAAATGCTGCTGATAGCGAAAGTCGATCAGGGTGTTCAGCCCGTCCACAACTTCGACCCAGACGGAACCGCCTTTGCCGCCGTCCCCGCCATCTGGGCCGCCGTATTCAATGTACTTTTCGCGCCGAAAGCTGACGCACCCGCCACCGCCGGCCCCGGACCGGATGTAGACCTTTGCAAGATCGAGAAATTTCATGTGTGTCCCCTACTGCAAAGGCCCCATCGGCCACAAGTCAGAGTTTTTTACTGTATGTCCAGGTGGGCACATTCGCATCGCGCGCCACCGAATAGCTTTCTGCATCGCCTAGATACTGGAACCCGCAATGTGTCAGAACCCGAGCTGATGCTGGATTGTCCTGAAATACGCTGGCAAACATGGTGGCGTTCTCCAGCGGGTTGGCGTTTACCAGAGCTTCGACAGCCATCGAGGCAATGCCCGTATTCCAATAAATCGGAGCAACCCAATAGCCGACTTCGGACTGATTCCTATCCAGCCGCTTCAGCGTGATCAGACCAATCAATTCCGGCCCGCCATCTTTGATGGCATCCATAACCCAGACATCCTCGTCCCGGTCTTCAGCCATTGAACGGGTCACAAAGGCCTCGGTCGAGCCGGGCGCCAGCGGATGTGCGATACTGGTCGTCATGCGCGCCACACGCTCGTCACCGGCGTAGTGCTCGATCAGTCCCATATCCGACCGACGCAAAGGACGCAGATCGAACCGCTCGGTTTCTATGACCGGCTGATTTATTATTGCTTCAAGCTTCATTGGTGTGTTCCTCCTCCGAACAACACGAAAAGTACGGACGCAACCGTAAGGCCGGCCAACGTCCACATCAGATATTTTTCAACTGGCTGTCCTTCAACCGCGTGGGCAATTCTATCGCCCGCAAAAGTCCAGATTGGATGAAGAACCACCTGACAAAACAACAAACAGAGAGCGATCGTAATCGTCGCTTCAAAAGTGGGTGTCCCCGCAGCCACAAACCCGGTGAACCCGGCGATGATCATGGCCCAAGCCTTGGGATTGAGCGGATGAACAATCAATCCGGCAAGAAACCCAGGGGCTTTCCCGTCAGCCTGTTGCCGCGACAAGCGCGTATTGGCAATTTTCCAAGCCAGCCACATTATATAGGCCGCCGACACGTATTTGAGCGCCGTAAACACCGCAGGTGCCTGCTCAGCGAGATGCAACAAACCAAAACCAACCGGCCAAATGATCAGTTGCTTGCCTAGAATAACGCCCCCAACAAAAGGCAA
The DNA here is from genome assembly GCF_001238295.1 of Ruegeria sp. 6PALISEP08. Classification (GTDB taxonomy): domain Bacteria; phylum Pseudomonadota; class Alphaproteobacteria; order Rhodobacterales; family Rhodobacteraceae; genus Ruegeria. The sequence continues at coordinate 518,737 of NZ_LGXZ01000001.1, read as the reverse complement.
TGCTGCCCGAAACCCATAACGCGCACCTGTTCCCAGCAGGACCATATTGGCCGGTCCCGGCGTGCCGACCTGAGAGGCGGCAAAGATCAGGAAACTGGTGGTTGCGACTGTCATCGGTTTGTTTGATCACGACTGCGTTAAAACGAAAAAGGGACCGGCACTTTGTGCCGGTCCCCCATGAAATTTTCTTAAACCTTCTGGGTTTCGGCTTACTCTGCGGCCTCCGCCACTGGCAGGACCGAAATGAAGGTGCGGTTTTTGAGCCCCTTGTGGAACTTCACAGCGCCATCGACGGTTGCAAAGATGGTGTGATCTTTGCCAATGCCTACGCCTTCGCCCGGCCAGAACTTGGTGCCGCGCTGACGCACGATGATGTTGCCTGCGATGGCAGCCTGGCCACCATACAGTTTCACGCCAAGGCGGCGACCAGCTGAGTCGCGACCGTTACGGGAGGAACCGCCAGCTTTTTTATGTGCCATTCTCTCTCTCCTTAGCCTTTAGCCAGCTCTTTGGCCTGCTCAACCCATTCGGGTTTCACTTTGACCGTTTCGATAGCAGCAATCTGCTCGTCCGACAAGGCGGCCAGAGCGGCAAAGCTCTCGATACCGGCCTCGTTCAGCTTTTTGGCAGCGGCAGGGCCGACGCCGGTCAGCGCGGTCAGATCGTCCGCAGCAGCAGCGGCGGGTGCTTCTGCCTTGGCTTCTGCTTTCTTGGCAGGCTTTGCTGCCGGAGCAGCTTCGCCAGCAGGCGCGGAACCAGTAGCAGCTTTCAGGCCCGACTTGTCTGCGCCAGATGCCAGAATGTCGGTGATCTTGACCAGAGTCAGTTTCTGACGGTGGCCAACGGTACGCTTCGAGCTGTGCTTACGACGGCGTTTGACGAACTTGATGACCTTGTCACCTTTGATCTGTTCGATCACTTCGGCCTGTACGCCTGCGCCTTCAACGAAAGGTGCACCAACAACCGGAGCATCGCCGCCCAGCATCAGAACATCGTTGAATTGAACTTTTTCACCTGCGTCGGCAGCCAATTTTTCAACGCGGAGGATATCACCCGCCTGAACCTTGTACTGCTTGCCGCCAGTCTTGAGGACCGCAAACATGCGTCTTTCCTTTTCATTCCCGCGTTCTGTGGTCCCCTTCCGGGTGTTTCTGGCTTTCGCCACCTCGAACAGCGCGCCCTTTTTTCGGGCTGTGTGACAGACCCTTTCGACATGTCTTAAGGGTCAAATAATAACGATACCCGGCGCGGATTACCGGCCGGGATGCGCGCTTATCCATAGATTGAAGGGAAAAGTCAACACCAAAGCAGCGTTACAAGTCCGACGCCCTGAGCGCGCGTGCAACCGCTTGCCCCAACTGATAGGAAATATCGTTGAACATGCGATCAAACCCCTCAAATAACGCGTCGTTCAGGGCTTGTCCGGTATCCGTTCTGGAAAAGGCAATATTCTCTCGCATCTGTGTCTCGTCCAACGGGCGATAGGCCAGCAGCAGAAAGGCATAAAGCCAGGCTTCGGTGTCCTCTGCCCTGCTTTCCTTTTGGGACAAAAGCTCGGCCAACAAATCCTGCGTGTCGGCTCTGGACTCTACATCAAGACCGCGAAAGAAGTTGTAATCCGACGTCAACGACCCCTGAACATTCTTCTCAACAAGATCATTTGCTTCGATGTATTCCTCGACCAAAGTAAACTGTATGGTCGTACGCTCGGTCGCTTCAAATGCATCACGGGCCATATCTTCGATCGCGGGGTCCGACATGGCTTGACGGGCCGAGTTTTCCAGCGTCACGACGGTCTGACCAAGATCGCTTTCAAAAAACACGATGGCCTGATCAAGCTGCGCGTCCGACATACCGACCTCAAGCGCATCGGTCAGGTGGTCCTGCATCCAAAGCGGATCGTAGATATCGTTGACCTGAGCCTCGAAATACGCGCCACCCGAATTGTTCAGCAGTGTTTCATCCAGGTTTTGTCGGTGCAGCTGCCCTTCCAGAACCAGAACCTCCATGACGTCGGACAAATGCATGGCCTGTGCCAGCCGGTCGATCCTTTCATTGGCCAACACGGGCGACCCCAAAAGGGCAAAGACCAAGACCGGCGCAAAACTCCGCATCAAATATCCTGAGCGGGATGCATATCAGCCATCCGCGAGGCAAGAATCTCGAACCGTCTGGCCATGATCTCGAATTGTATGACGTTCAGAAGTTCATAGACTTCCTGCATCAATGGCTGTTCAAGCGCTTCGACATAGGCATCCACGTCTTCATCCGAAAAGTCCTGATAGGTGTAAGCCGCCGCTGCAAGGCTGGACAGTTGCAGCGACTGGCGCAACGCAGGCTCATTTCGCTTCAAAAACGCGCGCAACCCGTCTGCATCCAATTGCAGTTCGATCACCCCCGACGCGCTTGCCGCCAGAAGGAAGCGCAGCTGTATCTCCTGCCACGCCCGCACCGCTGTTTCGGTAGAATCGATTGCCGAATTCATCCGCTTGAAACTTTCGACCCGCTGCGACCCGTCTTTGATAAGGTCTGAAATGATCTGCTGACCTTCCAATTGCTTGGCCTCGCCGTCCTCAATCATATGTGAAGCATTTTCCACTTCCACCAGACGCTGTCCCAGATCGGACGCATAGAATTCAACCGCATGTGTCAGGGCCTCGCTACTCAGTGTTTCCTCAAGGATGGAAACGGCGGTCTCATGCATGGTCTCGATGTCAAACACCTCATCCGTCAGGCGCGCCCAGTCCGAGCCGAACCCGTTCGGATCAATGCCCAGCATCTGAGGTGCCGAGCGAGAGCTGAGTGCGATGCTTTCCAGCGCCACGTCAAATCCGGTTGTGGTCAGAAAAGCCTCGATCCGATCGCGGTTGGCCGCTGACAAAGGAGCAGCAGTAAGCAGAAACGCCAGGACCGGCGCCAAAAGAAGAAACGCAAAGCGATGTGCATGCTGTGTCATATCATTTAGAGTAGGTGTTTTCCGCGCGCAGGCAACGGAAAAACCCGGCTTTGACAAATTCTGGAATTTTCTGCTTGCACCCCTGCCCGTTCCTCACTAAATCCCCCCCTCACAGACCCCCGCGGAGAGGTGCCGGAGTGGTCGAACGGGGCGGTCTCGAAAACCGTTGTGGGTGCAAGCCCACCCAGGGTTCGAATCCCTGTCTCTCCGCCATTATTTCGCGACCAGCATAGTCGCTGAATACAGTATCGTAGCCCTACCCACGACCGAGTGCACTTGTCGTAGAACAACAGTTGGGTCTGCTTTCAGATAGATCATAGTAGTTTTCATGTTCTTTTCTCTAAAAAATCTACTGAGCCCTGGACCCTCCTTCCCAATGGCTATTTCCGGGCCCAAACCGAGCTTTCAAAGTTGAGTTTCTTTCTGCAGCGCGGCTTGTTCTGACGTACCATTTTCAGAGTTTGTCATTGCGGCACCAAAAGAAGGCAGTCGTACCTTTGGTACGCCGTTTCTTTTTCACTCAAACGGCACTCAGACTCTGGCTTTTTCAAAGGCTGTCCAAGCGGTTTCGAATGCTTCGAAATCAAACTCTGGATGACGGGCTGCATCCAAGACAATTCGTTCTGTCGACAACAGCTTTTGTATTGCAGCTTCTAACTGATCGACGACGTCCTCGGGCACGACCAACGCACCATGACGGTCGGCATGAACCAACTCGCCCGGATTGACGGCCAGGCCAAAAACTGAAACCGGCGTATCAATCTCGCGGATGTGGACGAAACCGTGGCTCGGCCCGACGGAGCCGGCAACAACCGGGAACCCCTCAGGTAAGTCCCCGAGATCGCGCATGACACCATTGGTTACAACACCGGAAATTCCGAACCCCTTGTGGACAGATGTATTGATCTCACCCCAATAGGCGCCGATGCAATCGGGATAATCCAAGTCCTCAATCACAGCGACACAGGGGTTTGGCGCTTCGGCCATGTATTTGTAATAGGCCATGCGCCGGGTTTTGATGACGTCAGACGGTTCAGTCGGCGGATTGACTGCTGCGATCTTGGCCGTGCGCGCATAGCCGACGATCGCGGGCTCATCAGGCGCGGAACACAGCATGGTGCCGCGCGTAAAATCGTCGAACCCGCGCTTGCCTTGCGCCACTTCGATGGCATTGCAGACGGTGGGGGTGTCGACCTTGCGCAGCAGGGACAAAAGAGATGGCGTCATGTGTCCTCCAACCAGCGGATCAATGCCGCTGTGGTTAATTGTGGTTGTTCCAATGTCGGGAGATGCCCCGCACCTTCAATGATCTCCAGAGTGCTGTGTGGTAGCAGATCATGCATCATCTGGTGGCGCTCAACCGGGCACAACTTGTCTTCGCGTCCACACAGGACCAGAACGTTTCCGGCAAAAGCCCTCAGAGTCGCGCTTTGGTCCGGGCGGTCCATCAGCGCCTGTGACTGGCGCAAGAAAACGTCAGGACCCAAGTCGGAGGCCATCGCCATGCAAAGATCCAGTATAGCGCCCCGGTTAGGCCCGTCGGCCAGATAATTGGGTTTCATCTCGTCTTGCATAACCGACCTCAGCTTGCCGTCGCGAACAGCCGCCATTTGGGGCGTACGACGGGCCTTTACCTCTGGATTTTCAGCGAGCGGGTTTGTGTCGAGCAAAGCCAGTCGCGAGACGCGTGCAGGAGCCTGACGCAATACTTCCATTGCCACGATCCCTCCCATCGACAAGCCGGTCAGCGCGAAATCGGGTGGCGCATTTTTTAGGATATCATGCGCCATGGCCTGCACGCTGTCGTACCGGGACAAGGGGAATGTCATCACGGGCCTGCTGCCCGACAGAGCATTGATCTGCGGACCAAAAAGGCGGGCATCGCACATCATACCCGGCAAGAAGATCAAGGGTGTCATGCCGAGGCCAGCTTGGCCCCCTCAGATAACGCGGCCAACTTGGCGTAGGCGATCTGAGGGTCAACCGCGCCGAAGCCCGCAAAGGTGCCAAAGCCGCAATCGCTTCCTGCTATCACCCGGTCGGCGCCGACGATTCCGGTAAAACGTTCGATCCGTTGGGCCACAAGTTCGGGATGCTCGACGAAATTGGTGGTGGTGTCGACGACACCGGGGACCAGAACCTTGTCATTGGGTATCTCAGATTTGCGGTCGCGGAACACGGTCCACTCGTGGGCGTGACGCGGGTTCGAGGTCTCAAACAGGACATAGCGCGATTTGGTCGCCATCAGGGTGCTGAATACCTTGTCCATCGCAATATCGCAGCAATGCGGACCCTCGTAGTTGCCCCAGCAGATATGCACCCGCACGCGATCCTGCGGGACGTTCTGAAGCGCGTGGTTCAGTGCCTCAACATGCATGTTGGCAATCTTGACGAACTCGTCGTCAGAGAGATCAGTGAACAGCATATGGCGCGACAAAGCCAAATCGGGACAATCCAGTTGCAGATCCAGACCCGCGGCCACGATGGTCTCGTATTCCTCTTTCATGGCATCGGCCAGCGCCGCCAGATAGGCTTCACGTGTTGGGTAAAATTCGTTTTGCAAAAACAACGAAATCACGCCTGGTGACGCGGCGTTCATAAAGCCGCGCTCTGCCCCGTGCTGCTCCCTTGCTGCTTTGAGGTTGGCAATGTCTTTCTGCAACTCACCCTGCCCTTTTGATCGCACCTCGCCGGTGCACATCGGTCGTGCGTATTGTGGCGTGCCACCGTCATCGGCCAATCGCTGCAGAAAACTTGGGAACATCTTCAAGTCTGCAGGCGCATTTCGGGGGCTCTCACCGGAAAAACCGGTGTATCGATCCTTGACATAGGTCGCGTAGGAAATCTTCGAAGTCTCGCCATCGCTGACAACGTCGATACCAGCTTCAACCTGTTTGCGCACTGTCTCAGAGACCGCATCGGTCATGCAGACGTCAAACGCCTCCGCGTCGTAGATTTCACCATTTTCACGGGCGAATATGAAATCCACCACGTCTTGCGTTCGGGGCAGAGACCCAACATGTGTGGTTTTGATAGTCATCAGAACCTCCCTAAATTTTGCGCGCCATCAGGATCGTGTGGCTTTGGGTATCAGGGTCTTCGGCAAGATACCCGGTCATATGTAGTCCGTTTTCCTCAAGACACGTCGCGTAACCGGCTGGGGACAGCGAGGCGTGATAGACAAGCTCTGATCCCACCGTGCCGCTGACTTCTCCGGCCCGAGGTCCGACGGTCAGCATGAGCATTCCACCAGGTCGCAAATGACGCGACATGCGCGCGATACAGTCTTTTTGTTCACCTGCGGTCAGATGAAAAAAGCTATTCCAAGCGATAATGCCATCGAATTGCTGGTCCAGCTCGAATTCCCGCATATCAGCATGCCGCCAATCCCCATCAGGCCAGCGGTCACGGGCAATGGCCAGCATCGCATCGGCAAAATCGACACCTGTTACTGCGAACCCCTCAGCCATGAACCAGCGTGCGATCGGGTCGCCTGTGCCGCAGCCCAGATCCAGCACATGTTCCCCTGGCTTGAGGCTGGCCGAGAAGCGCGCCAGCCAGCGCGCTTCGAACAGGGCCTTGGAACGACGCTTGTCATACTCCGTCGCTTGCCGCTCATAGACGGCATGGGTGTCGTTAGGGTCAGCGTTCATCCTGTCCAGGTCGCTCCTGCCGGGTCATCGGTTGCGGTAATCCGATACAGGCCCGCCTGCCCGGTCATTGAAGGTTGCACGCTATAGGATTCACCGGACAGAACCAAAGCCGTGTCGCCGTTGGACAAAGTGGTTTCTTGATCGTCGATCGAAACACGCCAGTGGCCGCTGGCTGGCATAAGAACCACAGGTTTTTCTGCCACAACCGGTTCGGTCACAGAGGATCCGCGCCCAAGGAAATCAACCTCGAACCCGGGTTTGTCCATGATCATTCCGTTTTCCCCGATCACCTGTGCGGGTTTGTTGGCCGACAGGGCCATCAGGTCCCAATACCGCGCGACGTATTTACCGACGACCTCTTCAACCGGAACCTCGGGGTAGCCTTTCAACTGCTCTTCGGTCAGCAAAGGCATTGGTCGGACGTTATCAGGCAGTTCCTGCCCCTTTTTGGAGTCGTAAAGCACGCCGTTGTCGCCCAGCATCAGCCCATGTGCCTGCGCATCTTCAATAACTTGAGGTGCCCATGTCACTCCGCCGCCCGCGTCGTCACCGCCCAAGATCGACATGATCATCCCATAATCCTGACCGACGTTTTCAAAACCCCGGAAGATACCGGTCGGGATGTTGAAGATATCGCCCTCTTCGGCGATGAATTCACCGGCGGTGCCATAGCGGCCCCAGAAAAAACGCCAACGACCTTTGGCGACAAAGAAGACCTCGGCCGTCGTGTGGCTGTGCAGAGAGTTCCGGCATTTTGGCGGCTGGCCCGCAGCACCGATGTTGAAGCCGACCTTGTCAGTGATATGCACATGCTGATCCGGAGATTCCGAGACCCCCCCGCCGACGATTGTGAAGTTCTCTTTCTGATCGCTGCCCGGCGTGTGGGCGTCGATAAATGCGGTTTTGCACGGCCGGAGTTCACCATAGTGAACAATGCGGGAAGAGATGGTTGATTTCGACATTTTGCAAGTTCCGATACAACGTTTTCTGGAGTGGTGGGTTGCGTGCTTGTACGGCACGCTCTCTCACTCTCCAGGCGGACGCAGGTTCAATCGGCGTGAACGCAGGCTTTGACGGTGCATATGGTAACGCCGAAGGACCCTAGTCTCATTCAGACCATCCACAAGAATGCGATATGCGACCGGGCGCGCCATTCAGACCTCACCGCTCTGCAACAGGATCTGCTTCCAGACCGAGGTTTCATCGAACAGAGTATACTCGCGGCGCAACTGCGGCTGGCCGCCAATCAGGGCGCCAAACTCGGCGTGGCTGATGCCGAGGACATAAACCTGTGCACCTGTCGGCGCACCAAACACGCCCCAGCCGTCATGTTTTCCCCAAAGGCTCCAACGGATCGCGGCGCGGGGTGGCATATCCGGGTCGTCGCGCCCGATTTGATGCTCGATCTTGAAATCAGCATTCGGGAAGCTCGCCCGCAGACCCATCCAGAAACGGTCGACCGCATCCCAGCCATGACCAGTCATGCCGCCCACATATTCCGACTGAACGGCCCGGTCATACTCGGCTTCGATCGCACCCATATCGGCATTCATGATCCGGGTCAGAATTTCGGCATAGCGCTGCCCCCACTCGTTATCGTTTCCACGGCCCTTGTACGGCCCAGGCTGATCGATTTCGGGGGTCAGAGGCTTGACGCAGTTCTCCTTACCTCCTTCGCGGGTAATCAGATCGGCGGCGTATTCCTTCGGGGCCCATCCCATCTGGCGGACGATGGCGCCTTGATCGCGGATGAGCCATTCGTCGTTGATCTGATTGTTTATAGCGTGACAATCCGCCAGAATCCGGTAACGCAGTTTGGTTCCGGTTGGCTTGCCGTAAACACCCTCGGCCAGATGCGTGGCCGTTGAAAGGATACGGTGAGAACTCAGCATCCCTTCTTCGGGGGTGCCGGACCAGATCACATCTTCGCCCAGCAACTGCCGATCGGGAAACTCGGCCAGCGTCGCCATGGTCGCGCCGATCACGTTCTGATTGCCCAGAACCACCGAACCGGGCGAGCGTACGACGATATCTTCGCTGTAATAGTCGTGCAGGGTCGCAATACCCCGGTCTTCCCAAATCTCTTTGGTGATACCGATGATATAGTCGGGGAAGTCCCGAAACTTGGGATCAAAGCCCTTCATGTTTTCATCCTTTGCGGCGTCCAGCCTTTGGGCAGCCGTGCCGATGTGCGCACGATCAGAGGCCCATCAATCGCGACCTTACGTGCAGTGGCTGCTGCTGGGTTTTCAATATGGTCCAGCAATGCGTCAACGGTCTCGGCAACCATCAGATTGGCCCGCTGACGAATGGTGGTGAGGTTATAGGCAAGCCAAGCTGCCTGCGGGACGTCATCGTATCCGACGACAGAAACGTCTTCGGGTACTTGCATTCCCAACTCGAACCGGATGACGTCCATCACGGCAAGCGCCATGTGGTCATTGGCAACGAAAACCGCGTCGGGCCGCTTCTGCGGCTCGACATCGAACATTCGACGTGCGGCCAAGCGCGCATTCTCGGTGTGAAACTCTCCGATCTCATGAGTGTACAGGTCCTGGCCTGCATCGCTGAGCGCCGCGCGGAAACCTGCTTCGCGGTCTCGCTGAGTTGAGGCACCCTGCCATCCGGCGATGTAAGCGATACGGCTGTGACCGGCTGCGATAAAGAACTCGGCCACCTTTCGACCGCCCGCATAGTTATCGGAAGTGACCGACGTGATCCCATCGATGTCCTGACTACGGTTGAACAGCACCACCGGCACACCAGCCTGTTGGCACCGGGTTGCTATATCGGACGACATCGCGACCGAGGCAAGAATGACGCCATCAACCTGATAATCGAGGATTTCCTCCATCACGTCGTCGATGTTTCCGGCTGTTCTGGAGGCCATGAAGATAAGGACGTGATAGCCCTGCTCCTGCAACTCGTTCGACAATTTCTCGAGCGCTTCGGGATAGAAATAGTTATCCAGATAGGCGACCACCAAACCGATGATGCGGCTTTTGCCTGACACCATCGCACGCGCCAGTACATTGGGGCGATAACCCAGTTCGGCAGCGGCCTTGCGCACCTTCTCTTCGGTCTTCTTGCTGACCGAAGCCCCGGGCGTGAAGACTCGGCTAACCGCAGATTGGCTAACCCCTGCAAGCTGAGCGACCTGGAGTGATGTTACTTTCTCAGCCATCAGTCTGCCGTCCAACCTCCGTCAATCAACATCGAGGTGCCTGTAACCAGCGCTGAGGCGTCGGAGGCGAGGTAGCGTACCGCACCCATGATATCTTCGACCTCGCCCACGCGACCCAGTTTGATCTTGTCCATGATCCATGCGGCGCGTTCCGGGTTGTCAAAGGTAGATTGAGTCAGAGGCGTTCGAATAAAAGTCGGGCAGACCGTGTTGATCCGAATGCCCTGTTTGCCCCACTCGATGGCCATCGATTTGACCATCCCCTCAAGCCCGTGCTTAGTCGCACAGTAGAGCGCCCGTTCGACCCCTCCAACATGCCCCATTTGGCTGGAGATGTGGATGATCGAACCCGGCCTGCCAACCTCGATCAAAGCACGAGCGGCATAGGCCGATAGGAAGTAGGCCGAACGCAGATTGACGCCGGTGACAACATCGAAATCCTCTGGCGTTGTCTCAATAGCAGCACTGTGCCGTGCAACCCCGGCGGAATTCACCACGACATCAAAGCTGCGCGGTTCGAAAACCTGCTTTAGTGCATCCAGCTCGCCCTGATCCAGAACCAGCGCCTCGACCGACCACCCCTTTGCCCGCAGAGCAGTGACAGTTGCATTCAATCGATCTTCGCCTCTGGCCGCACAGACGACATGCGCGCCCGCCTCGGCCAGCGCAACGGCACAGCCCTGCCCAATGCCTGAAGAGGCACCAGTCACCAGGGCGGTCTTTCCTGTCAGGGAGAACGAAGGGGTGCGCGGCAGTTCGGTCATCAGCTCATTCCATCCGGTATTTCAATGCGACCCATGTTTCGGGCTTTATTGAATTCCCTCAGACGGGCAAAGACGTCAACGCCAAGCTGCCGGTAGGCATCCAGCAAATCGACCAAGACCCAGTTTTCGCGGATGCGCCCGTTTTCCAACCGCCAGAAATCGAGGCTGCGCATGGTGATCTTCTCGCCAGAAGGGGCGATCCCCAGCCAACCGTCGTGAGTTACAGTCTGGATCATGTTGGGCCAGCCAGTCACGGCTGCGTATTCGCCATCACCGAAGAAGTGATAGGTGATGTCATCCACGTATTGTCCCCGGTCCGGCATCCCGTTCAAGAACGGGATCTGATGCCAGTTGCGAAAGCCCGAGTACCCGCGCCCGGTACCGATGCCCGAAGGACCGTACCAGTTCATCCGCGGATGCCAGAACCGGTCCATCTCCATCACCTCGGGGCCGCCTTGCGAAGGGTGTTTCTTGAGATGTTCCAGCATGTCGACGATGTGCTGGCAGGTCGCCCTGCCCTTGGCCGCATCATTGGGACCGGGTACGAAACCGTCTTGCGTGGCCGGTCCGGGCACATGCCATTCGCGCCCCAGGCTGGGTGCCATCGGCCATGCACCTGCCTGCATCATCACCTCGGGGATGTCCCAAAGCGCCTGCATTTCAACAACCTTACCGTCCTCGAACCGATAGAATTCGTGGAACCGCATGGTGACCTGATGGCCAGTTGGCGGAATATCCAGCCACGGGCCAGTGAACGTACCTGTGTAGTAACCACCGCAGCCGACCCAGTCCGCGCCATCTTCGTCCGGCCCGGCCATGACGATGTAATCGCGGCGCTCCAGATCGGGCCAGGCGGTTAACAGATTCTTGAAGGCACAGTCATAGAAAGCATCGCTGCCGATGCTGTCGCCGAAGGGATGGCACAGGTGGAACACGACGTCCTGCGCCGTCACCCCGGCCAGTGCCGTGCGAACACCGGCCTCCGAAAAGTCGTACATCGCGGCCCTGAGCGGAGCAATCAGGGCTTTGTGTTGGGTATGCCTGTCACTCATTCAGCAGCATCCCGATATGGAGCGGGCTCTCCATAGGGTACGTTAATTCCGCCATAACGCCGTACGCGAACATTGCACTGCTCCGCATGGCCCACGAAACCTTCCAGCATGCAGAGGCGCGAGCCGTATTCGCCAATCAACGTCGCCGCCTCATCGGTCAGAACCTTTTGGTAGCTGTGCGTTTTCAGGTACTTCCCTACCCACAACCCACCGGTATAGCGACCTGCCTTTTTCGTTGGCAGCGTGTGGTTCGTACCAATCACTTTGTCCCCGTTCGAAACATTGGTACGCGGCCCAAGAAACAGCGCGCCGTAGCAAGTCATATTCTCAAGGAACCAATCGTCGCGATCCGTCATCACCTGAACATGTTCCGAGGCAATATCGTCAGCGACTTGCAGCATCTCATCATACGTGTCGCAGACGATCACTTCGCCATATTCTTCCCAGGACACTTTAGCGGTGTCGGCGGTTGGCAGGATACCCAACAGACGGTCCACCTCGATCAGTGTCTCTTCGGCGAGCTTGCGAGAGTTGGTCAGCAACACACAGGGGCTGTTATAGCCGTGTTCGGCCTGCCCCAAAAGATCTGTTGCGCACAGCTCAGCATCTGCTGCGGTCTCATCCGCGATGACCATCGTCTCAGTGGGGCCTGCGAACAAGTCGATGCCGACACGCCCAAACAGTTGGCGCTTGGCTTCGGCCACAAATGCGTTGCCCGGGCCAACCAGCATGTGAACCGGGTCGATAGTCTCAGTTCCCAGCGCCACCGCTCCGATGGCCTGAATGCCACCCATGACATAAATCTCATGCGCGCCACCCAGATGCATCGCCGCAATCACCGCCGGGTTGGGCTTGCCTTTGAACGGAGGCGTACAGGCGATGATGCGCGGCACACCCGCAACCGAAGCCGTCGCCACCGACATATGCGCCGAAGCCACCATTGGAAACTTGCCGCCGGGCACGTAGCAGCCCACAGACTGAACGGGGATGTTTTTGTGGCCAAGAATGACACCGGGCAGGGTCTCGACTTCGATGTCCAGCATTGAATCCCGCTGAGCCTGCGCAAAGTTGCGCACCTGCTCCTGCGCGAACTTGATATCGGCCAATTCACGGTCGGACAATTGCCCGATCAAGTCATCAATTTCTTGTTGGCTTAGGCGGAACGAGGCGGGCGAGTAGTTGTCGAACTTCTCACTCAACTCACGCACCGCAGCATCACCGCGGGTTTCGATGTCTTTCAGCGTCGCCTCAACCACGGCGCGGGTCTTGGCATCGTCTTCAGCCCGGTCCGCATCGGATTTGCCGCGTTTTAGATAGTCGATTGCCATGTTTCCAATCCTCAGTTTTCGGGCCGGGGCGGAAGTTTTTCACCCCGGTCAAATGCTTCCCAGCCTTCGCCGTTGAACAGGTCCACACCCAGCTGAGCCGCAACGTGGGCAAAGTCGACATTCACCCAGTTGTCGACAATCTTGCCGTCGACTACTTTCCAGAAGTCCATGTACCTAATCTCGACACGCTTGCCGGTGGGCGCGATGCCCAGAAACTCACCGGAATGCGTGGCTTCCTGACGGCCAAAGGCGGCTGCCCATTCCCCCATGTAAAGACGCGCCTCGTCTATGCAGGTCTTGTCCGAAAACGCCGCTTGGAATGGACGCTGCCAGTTATCCTGAAACTCTTTCAGACCGGTTTTGGTTCCGCAGCCTTGATTACCCATCCAACGGAAGCCCTGGGTGAAAAATTCCCCAATATCGTTGATGCGGTGGTCATTTAGACCATCCACCATGGTTTCGATCACGCGGCGCGTGTCTTCGGTTTTGCTCATGTCCGTGCCGCGAGTTAGAACCGCTTGTTCGGGGCGAGAACCTTTCATGCCTATATCCTTTCAGGTTGCCAGTGGGAGAGTTTGGGGGTCGCAGCCCCAATACTCAGAAAGTCCCTCGGCAACCTGTTCAGCGCCGGGTGGCGCGACATGGCGTTATGTCGGGCATGATTGCTCATTAGCCCTTGACCGCTCCGGCTGTCAGGCCACTCACGATCTGACGCTGGAAGATCAGAACAAGAAAAATCAACGGCGCGGTGATCGAAACGGCGGCGGCCACGGCAACCACTTGGTCTGTTGTGGTCGTCTCGCGGTTGAACATGCCGACGATGGCGGGAACCATTGTTTGGTTTTGTGCATCCAACAGCAACGAAGTCACAAGGATGTCGTTGTAGGCCAAAAGGAAACTAAACAGCCCGGTGGTGATCACCCCCGGCCACATCACAGGCATGATCACCCGGCGGAAGGCCTGAAAATGGTTGCAGCCGTCCACACGTGCGGCCTCGTCCAGCTCGGCCGGAATGTTCTGGAAGAAGGAGCGCAGCATCCAGATTGTGAACGGCTGGTTGATCGCCACCAATACCGCGATCACAGCGAAAGGCTTACCATAGAGCGTCGGTGCGTTTTCACCCAGGATCGGGGCCAACCATTCGGATGAGCTGATGAAGACCGGCAGGTAGCTGGCAACCAGTGCCGACGGCGGCAAGGCACGGAAGATCAAAGCGACGATCAAAAGCCAGAAAGCCAAATTCGACCCCGACCGCGCCAGCCCATAACCCGCCAGAGTCCCGACCGACAGTGACAGGATGACGACGCCCGAGGTCACGATCAGCGAGTTCTTGAAGTTGTTCGAGAAGCCTCGGTCGATCCAGACTGTTTTGTAGTGTTCAGTTGTCAGACCCAGTATGTCGCGCCCCAACGGGCCTAAGAGCGGGTTCAAAACGTTCAAAATGGCGGGCAGGATCACGAAGAATACGACCAGAAAGCCCACTGCGGCAGCCAGAATTCCGATCACCCAGCCAAACCATTCCAGACCTTCCCTGGAATAAGCTCTGATCATTGCCGGCATCTTCTTGAATACCAGAGCAATAGTGCCCCAAATCACCGCTATGCCGAGGATGATATCCAGCAGTGACAGCCCGTTTCCGTTGGACAGAGTTGTTGGCCCGAAGATCACGTTGAGGGCATTGCTGTCAAAGGCGTCGACCGGGGATTTGAAGCTCATCACCGTTATCCAGAAGATCGGGAAGATGGCAACAAGGCACCAAAAGGCCAGGAAGATGTTCGAGGTCAGCCGCAGGCTGAGCGGTTGGCGAAGCGCACGCGAGGACATGTCAGTGACCTCCTTTGTGATCGCGCCATGTCCGGCGCAGCGGGAAGATTAGCAGTATGGCAATGCCGATCATGGTCAGCATGGCGCTGGCCGAGGCTCGGCTGATCGAGCGGTTGCCCGCCTGATCGGGCACCAGGAAGTCATAGGTCAGCCATTGCAGCGATATGACATACCCTTGGCTGGCGAACCCGACGATCTCTTCGAACACTCGGTAGCTGTCCATCAAGTGGATCATCGACACAAAGATAATCAGCGGCATCAGGTGTGGGATGACAATGTACTTCATCCGTTGCCAACGGGTCGCACCGTCGATCACCGCGCTTTCCAGGCTGTCCTGATTGACCGTTTGCAAACCGGCATAAAACACGATGGCGGCAAAGGGCGCTACGTGCCAGACGCGGTAGAGCATCATCAGGACTTCAATGGTCCAGGCCTGCGCAAACAGGGCTATATCGCGGTTCAGCCACCATTCCAGCAACGCAGTCAGGATACCGTCACCACGGAACAGCCAGTTGACCGACAGCACCCCGATCACAGGTGTTATGATAAAGGGTAGCAATGAGATGAAGATCACCGGCCCTCGGATCGCATGTGCGGCGTTGTTGATCATAACCGCAATCCCCAGTCCGCAGACGATGACTAAAGGCAAGGTGATCAGCGTGAAGGTCAGGGTAAACCGAAGCGCTTTCCAGAAATTGATGGTGGACAGAACGTTCCAGTTACCATCACTGATCGCACGCCAGGCCCGTTCCGGCTCCAGTACGTTGCGATAGCTTTCCCACCCCACATACTGGGTTTGGGTGATGACCTTGCCTTCCTCATCCAGTCTTGGCTGTGAGACCGTTTCGGTCACACAGGTCTGTGTCAGAAACCCCGGGGTGCAGGTTTCCTTTTCGACCGTCTCATAGATCGGCTGGGTGACGTAAAAGCTTTGCTTGAACACGCTGATCAGCGGAAACGCGATGAAGAGAAGCATCATAAAGACAGAGGGGCCGACAAAAGCGGCAAATGTCCGGAAATTCATGGCTCTGCCTTTCTCATGGTTCTCGGGGGGAAGGGTTGGGAGGGCCGTAGCCCTCCCGTGGGAGGATCAGTTGCTGATCAGACCGGCTTCTTTCGCAGCGGTGATGTAGTCCGCCTCGATATCGGCCAGCGTGGTCGGCGCATCCTTGGCACCGGTCAGGTAGTCGGCCAGACCGTTGCCCAGTGAGGTGTGCATGATGCCCATCGGACCAGAGGCCGGGTACGCCTTGGCACCGCCTTCTGCAGATGCTGCAGCACCGGCCGCCAAGTCGCCCGCGGAATAGGCCGGGCTTAGCCAGACGGCGACATCGTTGTTTGCGCTGACCATGTCCGTATCCATGCCTTCAAGTGCTACACGGAAGGCGGCATCTGCTTCTTCGTCGCTCATGTTCGACGCCAGAACGATACCGTCCCACCAGATAGTTGTCGCTGGCACTGCGGATCCCATCGGCGCCGCAGCCATCGTCACCTTGCCAACGACCTGGCTTTCGGCCTCATCGTTCATCGCGGCTGCACGGCTGGCCCACAGGTTCGCCATCGCGATCTTGCCCTGCTGGAACTGCTGCTGCACATAGGTCGAGTCAGAGACCAGGTATTCCGGGTCCATGTAATCGGTCATGGCCTTCAGAGTCTCAAGCGCCGCCACGCCTTGCTCGTTGTTGATCGCAGGCATGTTGCCGTCACCAAAGAACGCTCCGCCCTCGCCCAAGTACATGTTGACGAATTCCTGGCCGAGGTTCCAACCGGTTTTGAACGTACCGCCAATGGGATAGTCCATGACGCCGGCTTCCTTGATCTTGGCAGCCGCGGCCAGAACGTCGTCATATGACTTCGGCTCTTCGATGTCCAGTTCGGCCAGAACATCATCGCGATACATCAGATGCTGCGCATTCACCATCATCGCGATAGCCATGGTCTTGCCATCGACTTTGATCAACTGATTGGGCAGCAAATCCTGGCCGTATTTCTCGACCAGATCATCCAGCGGGCGGACCGTGCCTGCGTTCAGCAATGGAACCAGAGTGGCGTTCGAAACACCGCCGATCTGATAGAGCGCGGGATCAGCCGCAAAAGCCTCGGGCTGTTTCTCGCGGAACTCCTGGTCCAGCGAGGCACTAAAATTGCCGCACTCGGCCATCGCATCTGTAACCGCTTTCCAGGCTTCGAACCCAGCCGAAAGCGACTTGAGCGGCACATCATTTTCAAAGGCACAATCAGCCCATGCACCGGTGGCGGCGATGGACATGGCACCTGCCATGAGGATCGTTTTGAGTTTCATGCGTTTCTCCCTGTCAGGATCGGTCCGTCGTCGACGTCCGGACCGGTGTTAAGCCCGTTTGGGCTGTTCGTGGGGTTGTTTCTCCCCGATCCGCGCACCGCTTTCAGCTTCAAAGAGGTGACAGATTTCTGTTGGCACCGAGAACGAGACAGGCTCGCCAATTTCGGCGCGGAAGGCTTTGTCCGCTTTGACCGAGACCAGTGCACCACCGACCCGGACCGAGATCATGGTCGCGTCGCCCAGCAGTTCCAGCGTGTAGATCGGTGCGGTTACTTGGCCCTGCCCTTCGGCAAGGCTGGCGTCTTCGGCCCTGAAGCCCAGCGTCATCGGGCCGTCCGGCGCGTCGACCGGAATTTCGACATGGTCGGCACGGAACACGCCGGCCGAAACCTCACCATCCATCAGGTTCATCGCGGGCGAGCCAATGAAGCTGGCCACGAAAGTATTCGCCGGACTGTCATAGATTTCGGTCGGGCTGCCGACCTGCTGCACCACACCCTGCTTCATCACCACGACACGGTCGGCCAGCGTCATGGCTTCGATCTGGTCATGGGTCACATAGATGGTCGTTACCGCCAGTTCGTGGCTGAGGTTCTTTATCTGCGCCCGCGTCGAAACCCGAAGCTTGGCATCCAGATTCGAGAGCGGCTCATCCATCAGGAACACGTTCGGCTCGCGCACAATGGCGCGGGCCAGTGCCACACGCTGTCGCTGACCGCCCGACAATTCGGCAGGCTTCCGGTGCAGGAAATCGTCCAACTCGACCATTGCGCTGGCACGGCGCACCTTGTCGTCGTGCGTCGAGGGGTCGATACCACGAACCTTCAGCGGAAAGCGGATGTTTTCATAGACGTTCATGTTGGGATAAAGCGCGTAGCTCTGGAACACCATCGCTACGTCGCGGTCTTTGGGCTCAAGGTCGTTGACCACTTTGCCGTCGACCAGGATTTCGCCCTCGGTCACGTCCTCGAGACCGGCGATCATGCGCATCGTGGTGGTCTTGCCGCAGCCCGAGGGGCCGAGCAGCACCAGAAACTCGCGATCCGCGATCGTCAGGTCGAAATTGTGAACCCCAATGAATGATCCCCATCGCTTACCGACGTTCCGCAATTGAATTTCCGCCATGGTGCCCCCTGCAAGGAATCGGTTTGCATACGCTTGCAAAACAGTAATTCGCATATACCAAATCAGGCAAGACTTTTTTGCATACGTATGCAAAAGTGCTACTGATATCCGACTCGCACCGGCCTCGCGCCTCTCCTAAAACCCTGATTACAATGGTAACCTCCGTGAACTTTCAGACAGAAAAAAAGCTGGTCTCCGCGTTTCATACTGCCCTGGAGACCGCGTCAGAGCACGAATCCCCGACCGTCATGAGCCGATTCTGTGCTCCGGACCTGAAGTGGCGCGGCTTTCATCCGTTCGACGAAATCCGCGGTGCCGAACAGGTTGCCCAGCAATTCTGGCAGCCGCTGAAAAGCAGCCTTACCCACATGCAAAACCGTGTGGACATCATGTTTGCGGGGCAAAACTCACTGAGTGACGAGGCTGACGTCTGGGTCGTGTCCATGGGGCATTTGATGGGCCTGTTCGACCGACCGTGGTTGGGCATTCGCCCTACCGGTAAATTGGCATTCCTGCGATATTGCGCATTCCACAAAATCGTCGGTGACAGGATCGTCGAAACAGCAATGTACTTCGACATACCGCACCTAATGGTGCAAGCCGGACAGAACCCCTTTCCTCCACAAACAGCGGCGCATTTGGTGCAACCTGGACCAAGGCCCCGTGACGGCCTGCTGTTCAACGAACAACCCGTTGAAGAAGGCGAGAAGACACTGGCGGTCATCAATGCGATGATCTCGGATCTCGGCCAATGGGACAGTGGTGTGTCGCTTGAGGATGAATTGGCCCGAACCTGGCACAAGGACATGATTTGGTGGGGCCCCGAGGGGATTGGCGCGACCTATACGATAGAACGCTATGCCAAGCAGCACTCGGGCCCTTTCCGTGCGGCTTTCAAAGACCGATCAAAAACCAAACATATTTGCCGTCTGGCCGAAGGGCATTATGGCGGCTTTTTTGGTTGGCCCAACTTCACCGCTACCCCTTCAGGCGGGTTCATGGGGATGCCAGCCACTGGTAAACCCGGCGAGTTTAGGGTGATCGATATCTATCGCCGCGCTGGTGACAAACTGGCCGAAAACTGGATCTTCATCGACCTGCTCCACTTCTGGCAGGGTCAAGGCGTTGATATTCTGGCACGCACCACAGGGATCGAAAACCCATGAAGATAGATGCACACCACCACCTGTGGAACCTTTCGGTAGTAAAGTACCCTTGGCTCATGGAGAAAGGCATCGTTCGTTTTTTTGGCGACCCGTCTTCTATCCAGCGGGACTATTTGCTGCCTGAATTTCGTGCAGATGCCGAAGCCATGGGCTTTGGCGCTTCGGTACACATTCAGGTCGGTGCGGCAGACCCCTGGGCCGAAGCTCAATGGGTGCAATCCGTTGCGGACCAGTTCCCTGACTGGCCGTTGGTACAAGTGGCATTCTGCGATCTGACATCAAATGATCTGGACGAACAACTCGATCGTCTTCAAACGCTGCCCTCGGTGCGTGGTGTGCGTCAGATTGTTGGCCGGGCTCCGGGCGAAGATGCCTCAACCGGCACGAATTCACTGCTAAAAGACCCAAATTTCTTGGCTGGTTTGAAGCAACTGGGCGCTCGCGGCCTTTCCTTTGACCTTCAGCTGCTGCCTGAACTAATGGAGCAAGCCGCAGATGTTCTTGCGCAATCTCCGGAAACCCGGATAGCCCTGTGCCACGCTGGTTCGCCACACGACCGGACACCACAAGGTTTGCGAAGGTGGGCAGATGAATTGACAGCATTGTCGAACCTGCCACAGGTTTATTGCAAACTCTCCGGTCTCGGAATGTTCGATCGCAACTGGAGCGCTGAAAGCGTCGCGCCTATCGTTTCAAACTGCTTATCCCAGTTTGGCGCCGATCGCATCATGTTCGGATCGAATTTCCCGGTTGATAGCCTCACTTCAACTTACAAAGAGGTTGTTTCCCGGCATCAGGAACTCATCCCGTTTTCAAGCCACGAATACGTGTTCCATGGCACATCAAAACGCTTCTATCGCATTTGATAGCGAAGAAGCACTCAAACCAAAGGTCTTTGGCACCATTTCAAAACACCTGCTTTGCCGTCGCGGCAAAAGACAGCTTCCCGACCTTCGGAACCTCAATGAGCTTTCGGAAGCCACTGAAGAAGTTCACTCATCCGAAATCACTATGACGATTTCCTATGACACCCCTGCCCGCTTTCTGTGCCAAGCCTGCCTATCTTGCAGCCGCAAAGCCCTTGTTTTACTGATACTAGGGCTTTTGTTTTGATGTCGAAAACGGTTTCGTAAACCGTTGTGGGTGCAAGCCCACCCAGGGTTCGAATCCCTGTCTCTCCGCCACTATCCATCGATAGTTGCAGACGTGAAAAACAGGCCCCAAAGGCACGATCACGGTTTGGTCAGGTTTCCAGAACTGTAAATCGGCCTCAGCCGCTTGAACCGTTCTCGTTCAACGGGTCTGCCATTTGCGGGATCGGAACGTCAAAACCGATAAGTTGCGCCCAAAAGAGGACCGGACTGATCGAACTTGAAATCATTCCCATTGATCACATGATCGAAAGAGATATAGCGGTACCCACCCCGCAGCAGCCATCGATCATTAATCGCGTAGTCGGCGGTCAACAGGATCTGCCAGGTCTCACTTCCGCTTCGGAAGCCGCCATAATCCACAAACCCTGACCCCGACCATTTATCTGAAAAGCGAACCCTTGCCCGTGCCCCGATCACTGGATCGGTCCAGTTGTCATCGGCCGTTGCGCTGCGTCCGGGCGCGATTCCGGGTTGTAGGGTAAATTGAGTACTGGTGCTGAACCATCTGAAACCACCTGCAAGATCAACGCTTACTGTCGGTGCGTCATAAACACGATAGCCGACATAGCCGCTGAAGAACTTTATCTCGGCCGAGGTATCAACGCTGGAGATGGCCGGACCCGGTGTGCCATTGCTGAATGACAAGTTGGTGTAATTGTAATCGGCCAAGAACAGCCATCGCCCATCAGAAGCAGCAAACGCAGCCATGAACGCAAAATCCAGATTATCCAGCGCGTCCGAAAAACTGAGTGTCCCGTCGATTGTTCCATTCGGCGTGGCCAGCGACAAGTCCGTTTCAGGCATAAACAGATAGACCGTAGCCTCATATGACCAATCGGACTGCTGCGCGGATACCGTTGACCCAATGCCCGCCGCCAGAGCAAACCCAAAAGTCGTCCCTATTTTTAAAGCTGTGGCCATCACACATCCCCCTTTGAAATCTATTAATCTTTTTCCGTCGGTTTATCATTCATTGCCCCTTATCGCTGATCTCGCGGATTTTGCGAGGGTTCAGCGAAACGCAATTTCTCAGGCAGCTGTTTCCTTTGATTGTGCCGCATTGTCTTTGATACGATTGATATCGGTTTTTGGGAAAAACTCGGACCAGACGTGCCAAAACACTCCGGCTCGCAAGGTTTCAACCCGTTGCAACTGACCCTGATCAGACTTGCCCCAGAAATCGCATTGGGACACAGGCTGACCGCTGACATTGTACCAAACGCTCAAGCTTTCAAACTTGGGATCAAGACTTACAACTACATCGCGCCCGCCGACCTGGGCATTCACGATCCAATCGTTGTCGACGACAAAGTCATCGGTCCAGCACGTGGCATCTTGCCCGATGCTGATGCCCCAAACATAGGTCTTGTTCGGCAGCCGGTCGTCGGTACGGTCCATGTTGTCCATCACCGGTGCGTCTTCCTGATGCTGTCGACTGATGCCCCACCCAAAGGTGATTTCCGTCACCATGTCCAACAACCGCAAAATCGGGTTCGAGGACGGCCGGTTCAGATACACCTCGCCATTCGGGAAGGCTTTTTGAAATCCTCGGAACGTCATCCGATAGGTTGGCCAAGGTTTCATCTGCGCCTCAGGGCGAAGAGGGCAAGCCGGGCCATCCGGGTTTGGATCACGGTCCGCTTCGCGAAACCCATAGATGTGCTGTATGGGCTCACCGGTTTCATTATCCCGCAGGATCAGATTGTTGCCATGCTGTGCCAGAACCTCCAGATTCAGGCGCTGGCCTTCGATCCGAGGCACATAACCCTGCCCCAGATTGGCCATGGCGCAATAGGTCATGACAACGTCTTCTCCGTCCAAGCCCTGCGCATCGCCGGCCAGGTGGGGCCGCATGATCTGAGCGTCCGGATGCGCCCGGGCATGACCGTTATTGTCAATGACAATGACCGGAGCAGTCGGGCCCACAAATTTCCGCGCCTCTTCGATGGAAACGTATTGTGCGTCATTCAACTGATTGCGCAGCCCGAGGTGGACCCAGACGTAGGGAAACCCATAAAGAAACGCCACCAGCACGGCGCTTGTCAGCCAAAGCCAGAAAGGAGTACCGCCAAGCGCAAAGTGTGCAAGTGTCGCCAGGGCAAACCCGCACAGCCCGACTGCGATCAGACGGTATTCATTGCGAATAAAGCGCACCATGTTCTCGCGCTTCACCTTCAGCACCATCTGAGAGACGTCCCCGAGGTCTCGGAAATAGACAAAGCCAATCCCAAGTGAGACGATCAGGCCAAGTGCAAAAACTATCGTTCCCAACATGTGTCCATCCCAAAGTCCATACGTTCAGTTCTTAACAACGCGGTGGCGATGACCGCCGCGCTATTGCAGTGGAGACTGGCGTTTCACACCAAACGCTTCGACCGCCTGTTGTGTTTCCGGGCGAATGTTCTCGATCCCTTCATAGGGCATTCCAAAGGCCGGAGGCGTATCTGGAAACTTCTCTTTACGCGCATTGTGGCGCCCCAATATGCGAACGAATTCCTGACCACCCCACGCTCCGACCTCGGTCGAAACCGAATACTCCTCGCGCGTATCGCGAAACAGATCGAAGAACTTCGCGAGAATTGCGCTCTCACCCGGTCCGGGAAGTTTGAGCTTTAGCTGATCTTTGACAATGGCCTCGGGTTTTGCGACCGAGTAGATGATGACATGGTCGCGCCGTGCCTTTGTTTCATCTGAAAACAACAGTGCTGCGGACTGATCTACACCGTCAACAAGACGATCACGGGGGATGTATTGATCCGCTCCTGCAAACCGCGACAAAGTGGTATAAAGATCCGAGACATGGATGATGCTGTTCAGCAATCCATCTGCTTCAATTACCCCCGGCCAGCGTATGAACGCATCCACGCGCACGCCCCCTTCTGTCGTATCCCCCTTGCCACCCGCAAATATCATCGGAGTAAACCCGGACTGCGGTGCATATTTGGTAAAATGCCCGTTGTCTCCCATGACGACAACGATCGTGTTCTCAGCGACCCCTAACGCTTCCATTTTATCGAACAAATCGCCCAGCCACTCATCCAGCAACTGCATCTTGTCCACGTACAGCCCGCCATTGGCACTTTCAGGACCGCTGCGCCCGGCGCGCGTGTTGTCCAGCGGGATCATCGGCCAGTATTGCAAAAAGAACGGCTCCGCACCGCTGCTGAGCCGATCCAGTTCCTCCAATGTTTTGACCTGAAAAGCCTCGTTCATTTCATCGTACTTGGCCGCGTTCCAACGCTCTCCGGCTTCCATCCGGATTTCGCGGATCGGGCCGCCTGCCTCGCCCTCAATAACGGTCATCATGGCCGAGGCATCGGGGCGGAACCAATCGTCCAACGTGTACTTGTCATCAAAATCCCGGATTCCAACCGAAACCTGTTCCTTGATCGCGTCGTCGTTAAAGATCGTCAGTTGCCCCTGCTGGTGCACGGCCATTTGGGCATAATCGAACCCCTGGTTCATGGCCCAGCTTTCGGAAATATCGCCCATATGCCACTTGCCCACATGGCTTGTGGCGTAACCCGCTTGCTTCAGAATCTCCGCCAGCGTCACCTCGTCCGCAGGAAGCCCGAAACCCGCGATGTCGACAGTTGTGTCCCCCATGCCCATGCGTACAGGTAGGCGTCCGGTCATCTGGGCCACACGCGTCGGCGTGCAGGACGGTTCGGTATACATTCGAACCATGCGCATCGCCTCGTCGGAAAAGTCGTTGATGTTCGGTGTTTCATATCCGCGAACGGCATTCAGTTCCGGAATACCCATGTCACCAAAGCCAAGATCATCGATCAGAACGCTAACGATATTAGGCGGTTTTCCGTTGTTGGCGTCACGAAACGCCGCCAGGGCCTCATCCACTGCAGCGTCGTCCTGAGCCCATTGCTCGCCATGCTGGGCTTTCAGAATGTAGAACTCTGCATCATGTTGAATGGGGTCTTGTTGAGCATATGCCGCCGAAGCCAAACTGCCAGTCGCCAGAACCAATATCCAAAGAGCTTTCATCGCAATCCCCCCAAAACTGTTCCAAAGCGCGTTTCACAATACATGTCCCGCCCCTCATATTGACACATTAGTATATATTATCGAGAGTTTTTCTCTTAAATCACTGCCAACTCATGAAGACATCCCGGGTCAGCTCCGTTTCCGGGCGCAGATTTTCGATGCCTTTATAGGGTTCACCTTTTGCGATCTCGGAATGCGGGTATTTTGCGATCATTTTCTGATGACGTTTGATCATGTCCTGAAACGATGCACCGGCCCATAGCGAGTATCCAACCAGCGGGTGTTCCTCGCGCGGGTCCCGATAGATGTTATAGGTCGGGGCGGCAGCGCCGGGCTGACCTGGCGCCGGCAGGTGCATCTTGAACTCCTGTTTGACGACCGACCGCAACACCGGTCCTTCGTAGACATAGACGTAATCCCGTCGCCCATGGCCCTCGCCGTTCAAAAGCAAAGCTGTCTGATCGATCCCGTCAATCACCCGGTCACGTGGGATATGGTCCGTTGCCCCGGCAATCCGTGCCATTGTGGTGAAAATATCTGAGACGTGAAAAATATCACCGGCCGCGCTGTTGGCTTCGATCACACCAGGCCAGCGGATGAAGGCATCGGTGCGGACACCTCCTTCCAGGTGCTGGGTTTTTCCGCCGCGATAGATCAGCTGATTGAGTCCGGACGTTCCCTCGTAATGATACATCAGACCATTGTCTGCCATCACCATGACGATGGTGTTGTCGGCTTTGCCGGTTTCCTCCAATTTGGCCAGAACATCCCCGATCCAACCATCCAGCAATTGCAGTTTGTCCGCGTGGAAACCGCCATTTCGTGAAATCGCTTGTTCAGGGTAGACAAAATTCAGCGGGTACAAGGGCCAGTATTGCAGGAAAAATGGGGCGTCTTCCGCCGCAACGCGTTCGATTTGCTCCAGCGCCTGACGCTGGTAGCGTTCATTCATCTCTTCGTATTTGGCTTGCGTCCAGGTTTCGCCTGCAGCCATATCCACTTCACGCGCCATCCCTCCGGCGACAGCTTCAACACCTGTGACCAGACCATAGGGCTTGAACCTTTCGTCCAACTGGAACTGGTTGCTTTGTCCTTCGGACACATAGCCCAGCATAGTGTTCGATCGCATCGCCTCGGGGGTCATGAGGCTTAACTGCACCTGCTGATGCAGCGGGAATGCGGCCCAGTCGAAGCCCTGATTGTGCGGGTATGCCTCTTCGATATCGCCCTGATGCCACTTGCCCACATGGGCTGTTGAATACCCGACCTGTTTCAGGATTTCCGGAAGCGTCACCTCGCTGGCCGGCAGGCCCTCACCCACGAGGGCAACCTTGACCTCTTCCACTCCGGCACGCACCGGATGGCGTCCGGTCAGCATCGCGGTTCGGGTCGGGGTACAAGAGGGTTCGGTATACATGCGCATCAACGAAAGCCCCTCTGCTGCGACCTGGTTGATGTTCGGCGTATCAATCCCCGTGACGTAGTTTAGCCTGCGGTCCCCCATTTGGCCAAAACTGACATCGTCGACCAGGATGTACAGAAAGTTAGGGGGGTTCCCTCCATTCGATGCGCGTATCTCAGCCAACATGGCGTCGATGTCCGCGTCCTGCGCATCCCATACCTCTCCGAATTGTGCGCGCAGGAACTGAAACTCTCCATCGTGAATGATCGGATTGTCCTGCGCCAGAACCGGGTTAGCGCAAAGAAAAATTGCGGGCAGGATACGATTAAGCAACATGTCAGGATTCTCCAATGTTGTAAGATCTATCGGCCAACTCGACACCTTGCGCGGCCAGCCGCTTTTCTATCGTGCTGCGCAGATCCGACAGGCTTTCGGCCAGATCCGCGATGTATCGAGATTGTGGTACTTCCTTGGCTTGTGGTTGCTTTGACAGCTCCGCAAAAAGCTCGAGGTAGTCTGTGCAGATCTGGTCAAACTCTTTGTCTTGGGCGCGCATTTTCTTCAGCAGCGGCACTGCTTTGGGAAACTGAGCATCAAAGAAATCATCGTCGATCATAATCGGCAAAACCCATAAGCTTGCTGGCCAAATATGCACGGGAAGCAATGTGTCTTGTACGTAATACGGCGCATGCTACCGTAGCAGAGCGGAACCAAATCTTTGTGGAAAAAGGATAGTTCTTGATGGGCGCGGACAGCGAAACACAGCAGACAGATATGCGGTCGGCCTCAACAGCCGAGATCGAAACCGCGCTGAAACATGTGTTGCAGTCAGACGAATTCCGAGGATCCAGCCGCATGCAGTCCTTTCTGACTTACGTGGTCAAAGAGGCGCTTTCAGGACGAGCCGAGAATATCCGCGCAAAGACGATCGCAATGGATGTGTACGGCTATGACGTAGACGATTTGTCCAAGCGCGAAGGTGTTGTTCGGGTGGACGCGGGTCGCGTACGTCGTAAACTCGACGCGTATTATGAAAGAAACGGAACCTCGGATCCGGTCATCATATCTCTGCCAATTGGCAGCTATGCGCCGGAATTCACCCTTCGCACAAATGCACGTCGCGGTGCACGCAGGCCTCTGTTCGCTGCTTTCTTGCTGACGCTTTCCGCGTTCCTTATCGCCTCGATTGCAGGGTTCTATGTCTGGTATGGCTCCTCTTCGACCAGACTAAGCAAGGATAGACCGATCATCTACGATGTTGCTCCTGCGCGCATTGAGGCCATGAACCTGTGCAACGCGGGCCGCGAATTGATTTTTCCAGTTGTCACCCTGTCACGCCTGCGTCCTGCGTTGCAGATTTTCGAAACCGCAGTTGCACGCGACCCGGACTATTTTTGCGGCTACGCAGGAGCAGCCCAGGTTAAAACAATGCTGGCGCTTCTTCAACCTGAACGCCCTGACATAGAGATTCTGTTGAAACAGGCAGAGAAGAACAGCGCCCGCGCCATAGAGTTTGCGCCGGACGACCCTTGGGCCCTGTCTGCTCGGGCCTGGTTCGAGTTCGGGTCCGGAAACTATGACCGCGCGCTGACGCTTTCGGGTCGGGCTGTGCAAATGGCGCCTCAGGACCCTCATATTGCGGAATTTGATGCGTTGATCTTGTTGTACACATCCCGCTTTGATCAGCTTCTTGAACAATCCGACCACTACAAACAATTGGCCAAATCGGGCGGCGGTCTAGTTTTCGATAACGCGCTTGGCTCGGCCCAGTTTCACAGTGGCGAATATGCGGCTGCCATTAAAACCTTTGAAACCACCATTGCACGGGGCGGCCCCTTTGGCCCAATCTCAGCCGCCTATCTCATGGCCGCACATTGGAAGAATGGGGAACGGAAAGAGGCCCAAAGACTGGCCGGCATGTTCAATCAGACTTGGCCGGATTTCCCGCTGGAGACAATCAAAAGGCGCGCATTTTCAACAGCTGAACCTGTGGAGTCTTTGATTGATGCGATGAAAGCTGCCGGATGGACGCAGCAATCAGACTAAATGATCGCATACTTAGCGATGTGTACGTGCAATTGACGAATGCCCACCACCTTAACCTCTTAACGTTAGCAACAATTCGAGCAAGGCAACCCTTCACAGACGGATCACTGAGCATTTCCGCCACGGCTTAGCCAAAGCAGCGTGATCTTGCCACATGCAGTATGCCGATCAGCGCGGCCTGGCCCAAAACTCTATTCTGCTGAGAATTCACAAGAATTCCCCTTTGTCTCTGCGTTAGTTTTGCATCATCCCGGCGACACAAATTCCAAAGGAGATTCACATGTCGCGTACTCTTGTTTTGATCATAGTCCTCGCCGCAATCGGCGTTGGCGGATATTATTACCTGAACCAACCTGAGCCAACTCCGGCAGAACGTTTGCAATCGGCGGCAGAGGACGCTGGTGACGCATTGTCCGATGCGGCCACTGCGGCACAGGACGCCGCATCCGACGCAGTTGACGCCGCAACCGAGCAAGCCGCGGAAGCGACTTCATCTTTGACCGAGCAGGCATCCGAGGCGGCCTCTTCCGTTGCCGATCAGGCATCTGAAACTGCGCAACAAGCGGGCGATCAGGTTGCCGCGCTGGCCGGTCAGGGACAAGAACTGCTGAGTTCCTGGATCCAGGAAGGCAAGCTGGACGCAGCCAATTTCGACTATGACGGCATCATGACTTCGCTGGAAGAAAGCACTCTGGCCGCCGATCTGAAAGAGCAAGCGATCAAGATCGTGAACGACATCAAAGAGTCGCCCGAAACCATCGCTCAGAAGATTCAGGAACTAACCAACCTGTTGACTCAACAATAAAATATCTGGGGCTGACCTTTTGAGTTGGCCCCACACCACGGGCGCATCGTGGGTGCCCCCACGTTATTTGGGCATTGAATTGACGCCCCAAGCCGCATTTGATTGGCTCATTCCAACGCACAGCTCGCGCCACGCCTCTTTAGGGCACTTGTTTCAATAAGGCGCGTGTGACCCTGATTGATCGAGGATGACCACATGACAGATTTGCCGCAGACCATGTTTGCCACCCTTTTGAAACATGACGGATATTCCGGCACATCCAGCGGGCCGGTCATCGCAGATGCAGCCGAATGGCTGGAACCCGCAGAAATCCCTGTGCCGCAGCCAGGCCCTGGTCAGGTTCTGATCAAGTTGAGAACAGCGTCGGTCAATCCATCGGACCTGCATTTCATCAAGGGAGAGTATGGTCAGCCGCGTGTAAAAGGATCCCCTGCCGGGTTTGAAGGATGCGGTGACGTCGTGGCCACCGGCAAAGGCGCCGAAGCCCTGCAAGGTCAGCGCGTCGCGTTTGTCGCCGCCGGATCGGGGGCGTGGGCGGAGTATGTCGTCACGCAGATGCAGATGTGCATTCCCCTAAGGCCGGATATCTCAGACGATGACGGGGCCGCACAGATCGTAAACCCCCTGACCGCGATGGCGATGGTGGACATGGCCAAGGCCGACGGCGATGCGTTTGTTGTGTCTGCCGCAACCAGCCAGCTTGGAAAACTCATGTGCAGCCTGGGGCGCGATCTGGGGCTGAAACCCATTGCGTTGGTGCGGCGCGCCGAGACGATAGACATGCTCAAAAACCTGGGGGCATCCGAAGTATTGGTAACGTCAGACTCGGATGTGGTCGCACAGTTCGCGGAACTTAGCGCATCTCTGAAACCACGCGTCTTCCTTGACGCTGTGACAGACCAGCTTTCGGAAAAGCTGTTCTGCACCATGCCGAACCGTGCACGTTGGATCACTTACGGCAAGCTCTCAACCGAAGCGCCGACCCTGACCCAGACCGGCCACTTGATCTTTATGGGCAAGCGGATCGAAGGCTTTTGGCTGACGCAATGGATGATGTCGACACCGCCTGCAGATCAGATGCGGGTGGTGACCGAAGTGCAGGCACGTTTTGCGGACAGGCGCTGGAAAACAGATGTTTCTGAACACCTTACGCTCAGGAATCTGGTGCCGAATTTGGCCGACGCGCTGAAAAAGAGTGACGGAAAGGTGATAATCACGCCATAGTAGAAGAACCCCACGCAACCCGAGAACCTGCGTGAGGCTGACGGCATCGGTTGTTCGTTGGAGGGAGGACAGTTTGGATAACGCACAGCTGCTGATCAGCGGGCTGGCGAATGGCTGCGTCTATGGCCTGATCGCACTTGGCTTTGTTCTGATCTACAAGGCAACCGAGGCGGTGAACTTCGCGCAGGGCGATTTCATGATGTTGGGGGCCTTTGTGACCATCGGTCTTACGAATACCCAATATATGGGCCTGCCCTTCTGGCTGGCCTTGCCGATCTCACTGGGGATTATGGGCGCTCTGGGCTATCTGCTGGATCGACTGATCATCCGGCGACTGTTCGGTGAAAGCCAAACCGCAGTCGTCATCCTGACCATCGCTTTGGGGTTCGTGATCCGGTTTGTGGCAGGTCTTATCTGGGGGCATGAGCCGCAAACGCTGCAAAACCCGCTTGCAGGCAAAGAAGCCCGCTTTGGCGGTCTGGTGCTGGGGATGGAAGATGTTGCGGTGATTGTCGTCACGATCCTTCTGACCGGGGCTCTCTATGTCTTCTTCAGCCGCACCAAGCTGGGTCTTGCGATGCAGGGTGCGTCACAAAACCAATTGGCGGCGTATTATATGGGCATTCCGGTCAAACGCGTTCAGGGCTTTATCTGGGCACTGGCCGGGGTTGTTGCCGGGATCGCCGGGATCCTCTTTGCCGCCAAGGGTGCTGTGGACCCGACGACCGGTTTGCTGGGCATCAAGGCCTTTGCAGCGGCGGTCATTGGCGGCTTTGGCAGCCTGCCGGGTGCATTGGCAGGAGGGCTGATCGTGGGTGTGATCGAACCCTTTTCCAGCCGTTATATTGCTGCGGGCTACAGTCAGGTTGCGCCCTATGCTCTTCTTCTTGCCGTTCTGATTTTCCGGCCCAACGGGCTGTTCAGTCAGGTTCGGGTCAAAAAGGTCTGAGCCATGCGGATTGTTTTCAAAACCAATTACATGCAGGATATTCGACCTTGGAAAGACCGGTATCAACTTAGCCTGTATCTGATCCTGCTGGCCGTTGTCGCCGCTGCTCCCTGGTGGTTGGACGCGTTCTATCTGGGTGAGCTGACAAACGTTCTGATCTGGGCCATTGCCGGGCTGGGCCTGATGATCCTGACCGGACATACCGGGCAAGTCAGCCTGGGGCACGCCGCTTTTCTGGCCTTTGGCTGTTATGCCAACATTGCACTGATCGAAGCAGGGGTTCCTTTTCTGATCGCCTTCCCGCTGGCCGGGATTCTAACTGGTATCGCGGGCGTGACGGTGGCGATCCCTGCCCTGTGGCTGCACGGCATCTATCTGGCCATCTTCACAATGGCCCTGTCGATCCTGATGGACGACATCATCGTTCTGTCCGAACCAATAACCGGAGGCGTCGCGGGCAAGTATGTCGGAGGGGTCGAGATCTTTGGCCATCTGGTAGACCGCTGGGGTACACCGGATCAGTTCTTCTGGCTGGTGCTGATCGTCACTGTTCTGGTCACACTGGGCTATATAAACCTGCTACGTGCGCCGCTGGGGCGCAGCTTTATCGCTGTGCGTGACTCAGAGGTTTCCGCCCAGGCAATGGGCATCGATATCGCGCGGACCAAGATGATTTCATTCGCCTTGTCCTGCGCTGTGACGGGCTGGGCCGGGGCGTTGATGGGACTGTTTGCCGGAGCTTTCAACAACGAAACCTTCAGCGTCCTAATCTCGATCCAGTTGCTGATGATGATCGTGATCGGCGGGCTGGGGTCGATCCACGGGGCATTTCTGGGCGCGATCGTGATCGGGTTTTTGCCGCAATTCTTGTCAATCTCCAAGGAATATGCCGGTGCCCTGTTCGGCGGCAATACCGTCGCCATTCCGGGGCTGGAATTCGGCATCTTCGGTATGATCCTGATCGCCTTCATTCTGTTCGAACCCATGGGCCTTTATGGCCGCTGGCTTAAAATCCGGACCTGGTTCGAGCTGTTCCCCTTCTACCGAAAGGACATGTTTAAACGGCAAAAATCTTATCTGAGGACGGAGCGCCTAAGATGAGCCTACTGGAATTTGAAAACGTGACCCTGAAATTTGGCGGCCTCACCGCGGTTGATGACCTGTCATTCGAGGTTCTGGAAGGCGAGGTCTTTGCCCTTGTAGGCCCCAACGGCGCCGGAAAATCGACAGTGTTCAACCTGATCTCGCGCTTCTACGACCCCTATGCCGGGTCGATCCGGTTTGATGGCCATGATCTGCTGCGTGTCAAACCCTCGGGCGTCGCAGCTTACGGCGTGGCGCGGACGTTCCAGAATATCGAACTGTTTGAGCACGCAACCGTTCTGCAAAACCTTCTGGTCGGGCGACACCAGCACCGAAAAACAAACCTGCTGTCCGAATTGTTGTTTCTTCCATCCGCCCGACAGCAGGAAATAGAGAACCGCGAGAAGGTTGAAGAGATCATCGATTTTCTCGATCTTCAGGCCTATCGTGACAAGATGATCGCGGGGTTGCCCTACGGTGTGCGAAAGGTGGTTGAGGTCGCGCGCGCCTTGGCAACCGATCCCAAATTGCTGCTGCTGGACGAACCGGCCTCGGGTCTTTCAGTCGAAGAAACAAGTGATATGCGGTGGTGGATCGATGACATCCGGCGTCAGATGGGTATCACCGTTTTGATGGTGGAACACGACATGGGCCTGGTCTCGGGCGTGTCAGATCGGGTTTTGGCCATGGCCGACGGCGCTAAACTGGCGCTCGGCTCTCCGGCCCAAGTACAATCCCACCCGGCCGTGATCGAAGCTTATCTTGGGAAAGCCTCATGAGTGCGCCGATCCTGAGAATCCGCAATGTCGAAAGCTTTTATGGCCCCATCATGGCCATTCGCGGCGTGTCCTTGGACGTGCACGAAGGGCAGATCGTCTCGATCCTTGGGGCCAATGGCGCGGGAAAGACGACGCTGATGAAAACCGTCTCGGGCGTGATGGACCCGGAGAAGGGTCAAATCACCTTTGATGGCGATGACATTCAGGGGGCCGAGCCGCATAAGGTCGTTCAGCGCGGTATCGTACACATTCCAGAAGGGCGCGAGGTCTTTCCACTTCTGACCGTTGATGAGAACCTCAGCCTCGGTGCTTATTCCCGCAAGGATAAGCACCAGATCGAGCAGGATCGTGAACTGGTCTTCAGCTATTTTACGGTCCTCAAAGACCGCCGTGGGCAAGAGGCTGGCACCTTGTCAGGTGGTCAGCAGCAAATGTTGGCCATCGGGCGTGGACTAATGGCCCGGCCTCGTATCATGTTGCTGGATGAACCCTCGCTGGGCTTGTCGCCGATGCTGGTGCAAGAGATTTTCGAGATCCTGAGTCGTCTCAACCAAGAACAGCAGATGACTATGATGCTTGTTGAACAAAACGCTCATGCGGCACTGGATCTCGCCCATCATGGCTATGTGATGGAGGTTGGTCGCATCGTCATGGACGGGAGCGCTGAAGTTCTGTTGAAGTCCGTGGACATCCAGAACTTCTACCTTGGGGTGCAGGAAGACGGCGCGCGGGAAAACCGGCGCTGGAAGCGGAAAAAGACGTGGAGGTAAGACGGATGGACGCCACCCCCCTGCCCCCGCAGACCACCATCAACGGCGTGCGCTTTAACGCAACGACGGGTCAGCGGCCGCTAAGGGTCGATGGCTGCATCACCATCAGCGAATTGTTTCAACACCGATGTGCCGAGTTGGGCGACCGCACCGCGCATCGGGAAAAAGATCTGGGCATCTGGAAATCCTACTCCTGGGCCGATTACTGGCAACACGCCAAATGGATCGGTTTGGCGTTGCGCAATCTGGGGCTGGAACGCGGCGATGTGGTCTCGATCCTGTCCGAGGACCGCAAGGAATGGGCTTGGTTCGACATGGGTATTCAGGGTGTCGGAGGGATAGCCTCGGGCGTTTACACCACAGACTCTGCCAGTCAGCTGCAATACCTGATCAATGACAGTGGCAGCAAATTCCTGATCGTCGAAGATGAAGAACATCTGGACAAATTCCTGGAAATCGAGACTGAGGTTCCGGATCTGATCAAGGTGATCATTCTGGAAGACGAAGGTCTGCACGACCTCAAACACCCACGCGGCATGATGATCGACGACCTCTACGCGCTTGGCCAGAAGGTCGAGGCCACCGATCCCGGTCGGTTCGAGGCCGAAATCGCGCTGGGGAAACCGCAGGATACCGCCCTACTTGTCTATACCTCGGGCACCACCGGGCAGCCCAAGGGCGCGATGCTGAGTCACGAAAATATCCTGGCCGCTATCGAATCCGGCGCACGAGCCTTGCCGGTTCTGGCCAGCGATGAGCAGCTTTGCTTCTTGCCGCTCTGTCATATTCTGGAACGGGATGTGTCGGTCTATTTTCCGCTAGCGGCGCGCTGCACGGTGAATTTCGCAGAAAGCCCGGAGACCGTCTTTTCCAATCTGCAAGAGGTCTCGCCCTCGACCTTCACCGCTGTGCCGCGCGTGTGGGAAAAGATTTATGCGCATGTGCAGATCCTGACGCAGGAGGCCACACCGTTGGGGCGCGCGGCCTTTGCTATGGCATTGAAAGCTGGCGCGCGTCGCGCCGATTACATAGCGGCAGGAAAACCTGTTCCTGCCAGTATCACCGCCCAATTCTGGATATGGGATCAACTGGTCCTGAAGAACCTGCGCCGCATGCTGGGAATGGACAAGCTACGTCGGGGCGGGACCGGCGCTGCACCGATTTCGACTGACCTGTTGAAATGGTACTGGGCCATCGGTGTGCCTTTGGTCGAAGGTTTTGGGATGACTGAAACCTCGGGGCTTGCCACGCTCAATACCGTCGAAAGCAACAGGATCGGGACCATCGGCAAAGTCGTTGAAGGCTGCGACATTCGCATCTCAGACGACGGTGAAATCCAGCTGAAAGGCATGAACATTTTTCAGGGATATTGGCGCAACAACGTCAAAACGGCCGAGACTTTTACAGCAGACGGTTGGCTGCGCACAGGGGATATGGGGCATATCGACAAGGATGGCTACGTCACCATCACGGGCCGCATGAAAGACATCATCATCACAGCAGGCGGTAAGAACATCACCCCGGCTGAGATCGAAAGCCGGTTGAAGTTCAGTCACTATATTTCTGACGCGATCCTGATCGGTGACAGGCGCAAATACCTGACGGCCCTGATCATGATCGATCAGGAGAATGTCGAGAAGTTTGCCCAGGACCGCAAAATCCCGTTTTCGAACTTCGCCTCGCTATGTGCCGCGCCCGAGATCCGCGATCTGATCGGTGCCGAGGTTACAGCCGTGAACGGTGAATTTGCACGGGTCGAGCAGATCAAGGATTTCCGGCTGATAGACGTACTTTTGACCGCCGAAGACGACGAACTTACCGCCACGATGAAGTTGAAACGCGGGCTGGTGGAAAAGAAGCACGGACATCTGATTGAAGACATGTACAGTTAATCAAAGGAATTTCGGGAGGAGAGAGATGAGAAATTCATTCAAACTATTGGCTGCCGCCACGGCCTTGACCGCCACGGCGACCATGGGTTTGGCCCAAACCCAAGGCGTCACCGATGATGAAATCGTCATCGGGTCGGTCAACGATCTAAGCGGCATATTCGCTGCTGTTGGCGTTCCTGCCACCAAAGGCGCAAATGTCGTGTTTGACCGTGTCAATGCAGCTGGAGGCGTGCACGGTCGACAAATCCGCTTTGTTGTCGAAGACAACGGCTATCAAATGCCGCGTGCCATGCAGGGCTATAACAAACTGCTGAACCGGGACAAAGTTTTTGCGATGCTGCAATCTCTGGGCACACCGATGAACATGGCCGGGTTCAAACTTTTGGATCCAAAGGGCATTCCCAACGTCGCCCCCCTGACGGCAGCGCGGCAGATGTTGCAAGAGCCGATGCGCAACAAGTTCACCTCGTTCTCAACTTACTATGATCAAGCCCGCGTTGGCGTGAAATACCTCGCGGGTGAATTTGGATCGCAAACCGTTTGCACAATGTATCTGCCCACCGATTTTGGTGAGGAAATTCTGGAAGGCAGCAAGGCCGGGGCGGAAGAGGCCGGGATCACATTTGGATCCGAAACCACGCATAAGCCAGATGAGACCGATTTCGTGGGCTCACTCAGCAAACTCAAGGAAGAAGGCTGTGACATTGTCACGATGGCGCTGGGCGTTCGCCAGGCAATTACCGTAGTTGGCACAGCCAAGAAGATGGGCCTGGCGGATATGAAATTCCTGGGCACCTCGGCCAGTTTCCTGACAGTCGTGGCGAAAGTTCCCGGAGGCGTGACCGAAGGGTTCTATGCTGCTGCCTCATGGCAGGATCTGTGGGCCCGCGCGGATGATCCCGCACCCGCCGCATTTATCGAAGAGTACAAAGCCGCCACGGGTGAAGATCCGGTTGGGTTCGCAATGCTGGGCTATTCTGCTGCCGAGATGATGGTCAAAGCGCTTGAGGCCGCAGGCCCGGACCTGACTCATGACAGCTTTATCGAAGCCATGGAATCGCTGGACTATCAGGACGATCTGGTCGGCAACCACATCACCTATGGACCGGATGATCATCAAGGCGCGGATACCGTGTTCGTCAATGTCGTTGAAAACGGAACGTGGAAGCTGGTTTACGAGGAATAAACCAATGTAGACGCAAAGAAAAAGGGCTCGCGAGAGCGAGCCCTTTCTATTTGGATATTCCCGGCGATTAACGCTTGGAGAACTGGAACGAACGGCGGGCTTTGCGCTTACCGAATTTCTTACGTTCCACAACCCGGCTGTCGCGGGTCAGGAAGCCTGCGGCTTTCAGAGCGCCACGCAGGCTCGGATCGTACAGTTGTAGCGCTTTCGAGATGCCGTGCTTGACCGCACCGGCCTGACCGGTCAGGCCACCGCCTTTGACGGTTGCAACAACGTCGAACTCGCCTTCTACGCCGGCAACCTGAAACGGCTGGCGCAGGATCAGCTGCAGAACGGGGCGCGCGAAGTACACGTCCTGGTCTTTGCCGTTCACGGTGACTTTGCCGGAGCCCGGTTTGATCCAAACGCGTGCGACAGCGTCTTTACGCTTGCCGGTTGCGTAGGAACGGCCCAGTTCGTCACGTACGGGTTCACGCACGATGACTTCTTCGGCCACAACCTCAACGCCTGCAACGGCGCTCAGCTCTTCGAGAGTATTGATCTGATCAGCCATGGTCATTAGCTCCGGGTGTTTTTCTTGTTCATGGACTTAACGTCCAGAACTTCGGGCGCTTGCGCCTCATGAGGATGCTCGGCACCAGCGTAGACGCGCAGGTTCGTCATAACCTGACGCGACAGGCGGTTGCCCGGCAGCATGCGCTTGACCGCCTGGGTCACGACGCGCTCGGGGTGCTTGCCCTCGAGGATCTGCTGCTTGGTGCGCGACTTGATGCCGCCCGGGTGGCCAGTGTGCCAGTAGAAGTTTTCTTCGCGCTTCTTGCCGGTCATCTGGATTTTGTCAGCGTTGATCACGATGACGTTGTCGCCCATGTCCATGTTCGGGGTGAACGACGCTTTGTGCTTGCCACGCAGGCGCATGGCGACGATCGAGGCAAGACGGCCCAGAACAACGCCCTCGGCGTCGATCAGGATCCATTTCTTGTCGATGTCTGCAGGTGTTGCAGAAAAGGTTTTCATGGCAGGATAGTCCTGTTTGATGTGAAAGACCGCCCCAGCGGAGCGGTCCGAATTCGATGGATGGGTTCTATGGGGTGCTTGCGCGCAGGTCAAGCACAGCGGATCAGTTTTTAGTATGCTAAAACAACAACTTACAAAATAGGTATTATTTTACCCCAATTTCAGACACTGATTTGCTCAGGTGGATTGTCCAACAGATTTCGCAGCCGCACCATCGCGTTCTCGAACCGTTGCAACGAAACATGCCCGTTCACTGCAATACGCACCGCGTTGGGCGCGCGCCCATCACGGAGTGCGAACTCATCTGCCGAACGTAGTTGAATCCCCTCACGCTCTGCCGCACGGCTAAAGGCCGCGGCACGCCAGCCGGACGGCAGATTCAGCCAGACAAAGGGGACATCCGGGGCCCAGTTCAGATCAAAACCACCTAATGCATTCACTGCCACACGAACGTAATCCCCCATCCTCATGCGCACGTCCTTGGCGATTTGCCGGGTTCGAGGGTCGGACAACAAAAGCCGCGTTAATTCTGCCAGTGGCTGCGCCAACCCGAAATACCCGTATTCCGCCGACCGGCGCAGATCTGCGCTGCGGTCTTTCGGGGCGATTGCGAACCCGACCCGTAACGCCGGGGTCAGTATCTTGGAGATCGAAGACACATGCCAACCCCGTTCAGGTGCAAGCGCACGAAAGCTGGGTTCCTTGGCATCGCCCATCCGGTAGCAATCATCCTCGACGATCTGCACATCGAAACGTCGCGCAATCTCGACCACCTCTTTCCGCCGTTCCAGGGGAGTGTGCAATGCGGTGGGGTTTTGTACCTCGGGTGAGACACAGATGATCTGGGCTGGCGTCTGGCGCAGCACATGTTCCATGGCGGTTGGATCAATGCCCCACTTGTCCATTCGAATACCAACCACTTCAGCCCGCATCAGTTCACCCGCGCGACGGAACCCGGCATAAGACAGATCTTCAACCAGCACGACTGGTTTAGGACCCTGAAGGATGCTTTGAAACACAAGACACAACCCGTTCTGCCCCCCATGGGTCAGTACAATGTCGTCATCCGTCAATTGACCCAGTGGCAAATCCGACAACCAATCGACAACCACCTGCCGCATGGGTTTGTAGGCGTCGCGCGTCGGATAACTCATGAACAAGGCCGGATCAGACTGCGCCACCTTCTGCAAACATTCACGCACCAGCGAAACCTGCCCCATATCCACCAAACGTGGGCTGAACAAGCTGACGTGGTTGGCGTTTTGCGCCTCGGCGAGGTGAAGTTGCCGCGACCAGACATCGTCCAGAATCGGAGATTTCGGAGGAGCGACAAATGTACCACGTCCAACCTCGGCTTGTAGCAAGCCCTCATCCGTCAGAATCGTATAAGCCCGCGCAACTGTGCCCGGTGTGATCTGCAACCGAAAAGCAAGTTCACGCACGGGCGGCAGCTTGGCTCCGATATCTAACGTTTTGTTTTCGATCGCTTTTCGAATTGTATCGGCGACCAAGGTGTATTTTGGCCCCTTGGATTTTGGCAATGTGTCTGGCCAAATTGTATCCATTACAATTCTTCCTTTGCATTTGACACAATGTCGAATGTATCAAGCTCTTGTACCGAAAGTTACTACTTTGTGTCAATACAATTTGAAAGGAATACCAAGATGACACGCACGATGCACAACCCCGCCCTTATGCTGCTGAACGACAGCCCTCGGCTGCCTCTGATCGCATCACTGGCCGTGCGGTTTGCGGCGGCTGTCACTCAATGGGAGCGCCGTCGGCGCAGCCGCGTCAACCTGGGCTATCTGGATGACCGGCTGCTACAGGATGTCGGCCTGACCCGTCGCCAGGCACACCGCGAAGTAAAGCGCTGTTTCTGGCAGGTTTAAGGAATCCCCAGTCCCAATTTTGGGACCTCTTCCTGGGCCGGGGCCTGTCCCCGGCCTTTTTTATCCGAATTGTGCCGCTGCAGAGCCTGCAGGCGGAATAGAATAGGTCATCGTTGCACGTGCAACCGGACCATCCACGCCTTCGGAAAAGATCAAGACGTCCCCAACCGCCAGCGTCCTGCCCAGCTTCAGCAATCGGCAGCTTGCAATCAAGTCGACGCCCCCGGCTGGCTTGCGCAGAAAATCCAATGAACTGTTGGTCGTCACCACCAAGGATTGCCGCCCCTTTCGCGCCAAAACCATCGCATAGACACTGACATCCGCCAGACCAAACATGGACGGCCCTGACACTGTGCCGCCGGGGCGCAGATGTCGTTCCTGCACCACAAGACGCATGGTGATGGTGTCCTCCGTCAGATCTTCGACAACAAAGTCCTGATGCACCTGAGGGAACACCTCGTTGAGGTATTGCGACAGTTCATCCCGATTCATTGCCAAAGCCATACTTTCCCTCCTGCTCTTCCCGACCTAGAGTTGGCCCAACTTGGGATCGGAGGGCAAGATGGCAATTCTGGAACGTAACGACACAGGCGCAGTTGCACGGCTGACAATGAACGCCCCAGAGCGGTTAAACGCACTGAGTGAAGAGATGCTGGAAGCGCTTCAGGCCGAACTTGATGCCTTGCGCGATGACAGAACCATCCGCGCGGTGATCCTGGCGGGTGCTGGAAAAGCGTTCTGCGCGGGGCATGACCTGAAGCAGATGACAGCCGGACGTCAATCCGAAGATGGAGGCAAAGCCTATTTCCAGGATCTGTTTGCGCGCTGCGCCCAGATGATGATGTCAATCCAATCCCTGCCCCAGCCCGTGATAGCTCAGGTCCATGGCATTGCCACGGCCGCCGGGTGCCAGTTGGTGGCGACCTGCGACATGGCCATAGCGGCCGAAGGCACGCGATTTGGTGTGAACGGCGTGAATATCGGACTGTTTTGCTCGACCCCCATGGTTGCGCTAAGCCGCAATATACCCAGGAAACAGGCTTTTGAGATGCTGACCACTGGCACATTCATCTCAGCCGAGCGCGCTGCAGAGCTTGGGCTGATCAATCGCGCCGTCCCGGAAATGTTGCTGGAACATGAGGCCGACACGCTGGCCGAACTGGTTGCCTCCAAGCTTGGGGCCGCCGTCAAAATCGGGAAAGAAGCGTTTTATCAACAGCTTCAGATGCCTTTGGATCAGGCCTATGCCTATACCGGAGACGTAATGGCGCAGAATATGCTGCACCGGGATACAGAAGAAGGCATTTCCGCCTTTATTGAAAAACGCCCTCCGAATTGGACCCAATGAGGCAATTGTTTTGCATATTTTTTGCCACTGTTTTGATTTTAGCACTTTTCAAAACGGCGACTCTGTGGCAAAGCTGGGTCGAGGCTGAGGCCTCAGGACACTTTTGGGTCGTCGTGGGCGGAAGGTCCCTCCAGCTGGTCTCTCTCACCAGCGCTGACATTCCCGCAGCGGCGACCCCAAGATTCCCCTTTAAAATTGGCTAAATCAGC
Source organism: Ruegeria sp. 6PALISEP08 (assembly GCF_001238295.1). Classification (GTDB taxonomy): domain Bacteria; phylum Pseudomonadota; class Alphaproteobacteria; order Rhodobacterales; family Rhodobacteraceae; genus Ruegeria. The sequence continues at coordinate 477,625 of NZ_LGXZ01000001.1, read as the reverse complement.
GCTGGCTGAGTTGCGCCCGATTGTGGTCTGCCCTATGTGGCAGCGCATGACACAAGTTTTGCATATTGTAGGCGGCGGAATGGCCGGATCCGAGGCGGCGTGGCAAGCGGCTGAAATGGGCGTTGACGTGGTGATCCATGAAATGCGCCCCACGGTTGGCACATTTGCCCATCAAACCGGCAATCTGGCTGAAATGGTGTGCTCGAACTCGTTCCGGTCGGATGATGACGAACAGAACGCGGTGGGCCTGTTGCATTGGGAAATGCGGGCCGCCAACGGGCTGATCATGACAACCGCTGATTCCCATCGTTTGCCCGCCGGAGGGGCTCTGGCGGTGGATCGCGATCCCTTTGCCGCAAGCGTCACTGCAAAACTCCGCGCCCATCCGCGTATATCGGTCACGGACGAAGAAGTGACCGCCCTGCCCGATGATGGCCAATGGATCTTTGCAACCGGGCCTCTGACCTCGCCTGCGCTGAGTGAAGCGATCCGCACGGAAACAGGTGCCGAGGCGCTGGCCTTCTTTGATGCCATTGCCCCCATCGTCTATGCCGATAGCATCGATATGTCGAAGGCTTGGATGCAATCGCGGTATGACAAGGGAGAGACTGAAGAAGAGCGCACAGCCTATCTGAACTGTCCGATGGACCGTGATCAGTATGAGGCGTTCATCGACGCGCTTTTGGCCGCTGACAAGGCCGAGTTTCACGAAGGAGAAACAGCTGGCTACTTTGACGGCTGCTTGCCCATCGAAGTCATGGCAGAACGCGGGCGCGAGACTTTGCGCCATGGTCCGATGAAACCTGTTGGCTTGACCAATCCGCATGCGCCGGACGTGAAATCTCATGCCGTGGTGCAACTGCGCCGTGACAACGCATTGGGCACACTGTTCAATATCGTGGGGTTCCAGACCAAGATGAAATATGGCGCACAGACCGAGGTGTTCCGTATGATCCCCGGCCTTGAGAACGCAAGTTTCGCACGATTGGGCGGCATTCACCGCAACACGTTCATCAACTCGCCCACGCTGCTTGATGCGCAGATGCGGTTGAAATCGAAACCCAACATCCGGTTTGCCGGGCAGATCACAGGTGTTGAGGGTTATGTCGAAAGCGCAGCAATGGGGTTGCTGGCCGGGCGTCTGGCCGCCGCCGAAATCTTGGGCCGCGACCTGCCGGAATTGCCACAAGACAGCGCCATGGGCGCCTTGATCCATCACATCACGGGCGGGGCCGAGGCCAAGACATTTCAGCCAATGAATGTGAACTTTGGCTTATTCCGACCGGTAGACGGCCTGAAAGGTGGGCGGCGCGGCCGGAAGGACCGATACAAAGCCTATACGGACCGTGCCAAGTCGGAATGGAGCACCTGGTTGGAGCATTGCTGACTGGACGCACAATGTGGTCTCGGCTTAGCATGCAGTTATGACCGACAAGTTCCTAGACAGCACCTACAACCTCGGCACGCCACAAGAGACTGAATCGCATTACAAGAACTGGGCTGCGACCTATGATGAAGAGGTCGAAGATCACGGGTACGTCACCCCCGGTCGCGTAGCGGCGGCTTTGTGGTCTGTCCACCCTCACCCTGAAACTCGGATTCTGGATTTTGGATGTGGAACCGGACTTTCCGGTCAGGCTTTGCGCGCAGTCGGGTTTGAAATTATCGATGGCATGGACCCCACCCCCAAAATGCTGGAAGAAGCAAAGGCTAAAGGTGTTTACAAAACGCTGACCGGCTTTGATATCACCAAGCCTGCTCCACTCAAGCGTGATGCCTATTCAGTTATCACGGCCATCGGTGCCATCGGTCAGGGTGCAGCGCCGCCAGAGACATTCGACGTTTTGATGCACGCTTTACCCAAAGGAGGACTGTTTGCGTTGTCTTTGAATGATCACGCGCTGGCAGATCACACATTCACCTGCCGCATCACCGATTGGGTCGACATGGGGGCCGCACGTTTGCTGTTTCGTGAACATGGGCCACATTTGCCCGGCATCAACCTTAACTCTGACGTGTATGTTCTAGAAAAAGCGTGACTTTTATAACGCGCTTCGCGCCTTCCCCAACCGGGCCACTTCATCTGGGACACGCTTATTCCGCGATGATAGCCAGCGACATGGCCACAGCTGAATGTGGTCAATTCCTGCTGCGGATCGAGGATATCGACCAATCTCGTTCGCGACAGCATTGGGAGGATCAGATCTATGATGATCTGGCTTGGCTGGGCATGAATTGGCCACGTCCGGTTATGCGCCAGTCGGATCGCATGGCGGTCTACGACGCTGCCCTGAATCACCTCTGGGCGCAGGGCTTTCTGTATCCCTGCACCTGTAACCGCAAAGATATTGCCGCTGCAACCAGCGCTCCGCAGGAAGGCGCACCGCTGCACGGGCCGGACGGAATAATCTATCCCGGAACTTGTCGAAAATTGCATGCAGACAAAGACTTAACCCAGCACCCTCGTCCAAAACACGAAGCAGTGCGGCTGGACATTTCCAAAGCTTGCCAAGCGATTCACGACAGTTCCAGGTTTCAATTCACCGAACTTTGTTCAGGGCCTGACGGGGAAACCGGAACGATAGCCTTCACCCCTGATGAATTGGAAGCAACCGTTGGCGATGTTGTTCTGTCCCGTCGAGACATGGGTACGTCTTACCATTTGTCCGTTGTCCTTGACGACGCCGCGCAATTAATCACGCAGGTGGTCCGAGGTCAGGATTTGTTCGAAGCCACCCGCATTCATGTCCTGCTTCAAGTGCTGCTGGACTTGCCAACGCCTGCGTATTTTCACCACGATCTGGTCCGTGATGATGCCGGCAAACGATTGGCCAAGCGCGACGATGCGCGCGCGATCTCGAAATATCGCGCTGAAGGGGCCAGCCCTGCAGATATTCGGCGCCTGGTCGGGCTTTGATCTGGCACTCTTACTCCATAGGAGCCATCAGTTCTGTCTCGTTTCCATCACGAACAGCTGTGTAGAAACAGGTTCGGCGATTGGTGTGGCAGGCGGCCCCGGTCTGACGCACCAGCACCAGCAGGCAATCCCGATCGCAATCGATCCGAAAATCCACCAACTCCTGCACATGCCCCGAGGTTTCGCCCTTGATCCAGAAAGATTGACGCGACCGCGACCAATAGGTCACCCTGCCCGTTTCCAGTGTCTTTTCAACAGCCTGGGCATTCATCCAAGCCATCATCAGAACCTCGCCTGACACATCGTCCTGCGCAATGGCCGGGATCAGGCCGGCGTCATTGTATTTCAGGGTCGCTGGATCAAACACGACGGTATCAGTCATCTCGAAAAACCTTTTGCATCCGGTGGGGTGACCACTATGTATGAGGAACACACGACGAGGGAAAGCCATGAGCGGCGAGAACGATCTGATCAAGTTGTACTCTGGGCGCATTCTGGCGCTGGCGGCGGACATTCCGCATCTGGACCGTCTGGACAACCCGGACGCGACGGTCAAGAAACGCTCGCCGCTGTGCGGTTCGACCGTGACGGTGGATGTGAAGGTTCAAGACGGTTGTGTCAGTGCCTTTGGTCAGGACGTCAAAGCCTGCGCCTTGGGTCAAGCCTCGGCTGCGGTTGTCGGGGATGCTATCATTGGCGCGACCCGCGCTCAAATCGAAGCTGCGCGCGGCCAACTAACCGCCATGCTCAAGAAAGACGGGCCTGCCCCGGATGCGCCCTTTGACGGCCTTGAGGTTCTGATGCCTGCAAGGGACTACAAGAACCGGCACGCCTCGATCCTGCTAGTATTGGACGCCACGGCCGAAGCCATGGCGCAGGCGGAACAGGCGCACTGCGCCTGATTGTAGCTATTTGAGGTAAACCCGTTTACCTTCCGCTAAGATTTAAGGAGGGGTGGGTTTGAACAATTTGCTTGAACATTTCGTGACGCTTTGGGTCGTCATTGACCCGATTGGGACAATTCCTGTATTTATCGCTGTCACCGCAGGCCTCACCGCAGCATCTCGACGCAAAACGGCTTTGTTGGCGTCGCTCATCAGTGCCGGGGTTCTTCTGTTCTTCCTGGTTTTCGGACAATTGCTGATCGAGGCGCTGGATATAGGCCTGAATTCCTTTCAGGTGGCAGGCGGCATCATCCTGTTCCTTTTTGCGCTGACCATGATCTTCGGCGAAAGCAAACAAGAGATCGAGCAGCGGCAAGCTGAAGAAGATCAGGAAGACAAGTATCACAAGCAAAATCCGGCAATCTTTCCCCTCGCCGTGCCCTCACTGGCCTCACCCGGGGCGATGCTGGCCGTCGTGATCCTGACGGATAACCACCGGTACAGTGCAACGGACCAGGGAATCACTGCTTTGGTCATGCTGTCCGTACTGTTGGTTGCTTTTGTTCTGATGCTTCTGGCGGAGCCGATCATTCGCCTGATCGGACATTCGGGTGCGGCGATCATCAGCCGTATCATGGGGATGATCCTGGCCTCGGTTGCGGTCAATTCCGTCCTGTCCGCGTTGCTTGAGATTTTCAAAACCGGCCAGCTATAAAAAAACCGCCGCACCTTCCGGGCGAAAGGGCGGCGGCAGGCATTGCGTGTCTCGTGTGGGGTCCGGTTCACCGCGCGGGGCCGAGGCATGGCCCCTCAAGGGGTTTGGGACAGGCAGGTCACCCTTGACTGAAATGGGGATGACAGCGCGGTTTTTCGGCACGAGATCGCAGGCAGAAAGGCTTAGAAACCAACCGGCAAGTGAAGGGCCACCATCAGGATCACGACCAAGGACATCACGCCAACTGCATCTTGAAAGATGGTCGATTGCGCACGGCTGAAAGCGGTCTTGATCTGGGTCAGCATAGGGTCACCTCCGGTCAGAGTTTTAATCCTTTGTTGACCTTTTGTTCTCATATTTACCCGAGTCAGTAAAGAACTTTTTGAGAACATTTGTGAACTTTTCGGAACTTCTCGACTAACCCACTGAAATCAAACGGATCGCCTGATCCTGTTTCATCAGCCAAAGTAGAACACGCGCCGCCCGCCCCCGGTCTGAGGTCAGTTTGGGGTCGGCAGTCAGCAAAGCCCGGGCATCAGATTGGGCCACAGCCATCAATCCAGCCTGACGTTCCAGATCGGCAATGCGGAATTTTGGCAGGCCCGACTGCGCTGTTCCGATCAGATCCCCAGCCCCGCGCATTTCCAGATCGGTTTCGGAAATGCGAAACCCGTCTTCGGTTTCGCGCAGAACCTCCAACCGTTTGCGCCCGCCGTCGCTGAGCGGCGGTTGATACATCAACAGGCACGTCGAGTCCGCGTCGCCGCGCCCCACACGACCACGCAATTGGTGCAGCTGCGCCAGGCCAAAAATCTCGGCCCGCTCAATGACCATGATCGTGGCGTTGGGCACATTAACTCCGACTTCGATAACGGTCGTCGCCACCAAAACCTTGCTCTCGCCTATCTGAAAGGCGCTCATGGCCGCGTCCTTGTCGGCGGGTGGCATCTGTCCATGAACCAGCCCCACCACGCCTTCCCCCAAAACAGCGCGCAGGCGTTTGAACCGTTCTTCGGCGGCGGTCAGGTCCGAGACCTCGGATTCGTCGACTAACGGACAGACCCAATAACACTGGCGCCCCTCTTCAATCGCGCGACGCAGATGCGAAACGACCTCATCCATGCGCTGGGTGGTGACAATCGCCGTCTTGATCGGTTTACGTCCCGGCGGCTTTTCGTCCAGCACCGAGACATCCATGTCCCCATATTGCGCAAGCGCCAGGCTGCGTGGAATCGGCGTCGCCGTCATTACCAGAACGTCGGCACCCTGCCCCTTTTCTGACAACTCCATCCTCTGCCGAACGCCAAACCGATGCTGTTCGTCTACGACTGCCAGTCGCAGAGCCTTGAACTCCACATCACTCTGAAACACGGCATGGGTGCCCACCAGAATATGAATATTGCCCTGTTTCAGAGCCTCAAGCTTGGCGCGACGCTCGGCACCTTTGTCGCGTCCGGTGAGCAGTTCCAAAACCACCCCGGCCTCTTCGGCCAACGGTCGCAACCCTTCCAGATGCTGGCGCGCAAGTATCTCGGTTGGGGCCATCATCACCCCCTGCCCGCCGGCCTCGACCGCGATCAGCAAGGCCATAAAAGCCACCAGTGTCTTACCCGCCCCCACATCGCCCTGAAGCAGCCGGTTCATCCGGGCGTCTGATGCCATATCTGCCGAGATTTCCGCGACCGCGCGGCTTTGGGCTCCGGTCGGGCGATAAGGAAGGCTGTCCAGCACCTTGGATTGCAAAGCTCCCGTCGCAACGCTGACGATTCCACGGGATTTTCGTTCCCGTTGGCGGGCCAAGGCCAGTGTCAACTGATGCGCAAAAAGCTCGTCATAGGCCAAACGCTGCCGCGCGGGTGCAAACGGGGCGACGTCATCCGCCCCTTGAGGGTTGTGCCCGGCTTGAATGGCCGAAGCCCAATCCGGCCAGTTTTGTTGCGCCACCTGCGCAGGGTCGATCCATTCCTCAAGCTCGGGCGCGCGCGCCAACGCGCTGCGGCTGGCCTTGAACGCGGTTTTCTGGGTCAACCCTTGTGTCAGATGATAGACCGGTTCGAATTCCGGGATCTCTTGGGTCTGTTCGACCGGTAGCATGTGGTCCGGATGCACCATCTGGGCCAAGCCGTCGAACAATTCCAACTTGCCTGAAACCACCCTGCGCGATCCCTCAGGCAGCACCTTTTTCAGATAATCCCCGCGCGCATGAAAGAAGACCAGCTGGAAATCGGCCTGACTGTCTTCGACATGAACGCGATAGGCCCCACCCTTGTTGCGCGGGGGGCGATGCGTTCCCACCGTCACTTCAACTGTCAACGTGGCAGGAAGATCAGCGCCCTGAATCGTATCGCGCCTGCGCCGATCAACCACCGCGTATGGCAGACCAAACAGAACATCGCGCGGGCTTTCCACGCCGGTCTGTGCCATGATCTGCGCAGTCTTTGGGCCGACACCGTCCAGCGTCTCCAAACCCGCAAAAAGCGGGAAAAGCTGCTCGGGCCGTCCGCTCATGCGCCTTCGACCAGCTGTAGCCAGCCATCCTCATCCAAGGTTTCGATTCCCAGTTCTGCGGCCTTTTTCGCTTTCGATCCAGCGCCAGGACCTGCAACCAGAATATCGGTTTTCTTGCTGACCGAGCCTGAAACTTTAGCCCCCAACGCTTCGGCCCGAGCCTTGGCTTCGGCGCGCGTCATCTTTTCCAACGTTCCGGTAAACACAACAGTTTTGCCTGCCACTGGACTATCCGACGCGGGTGCATCAGGTGCAACGACCGTCAGTTCCTTGCGTAATGTGTCAAATGCGCGCCTCTCTTCCTGATTTGCAAATGCGTCGGACAGAGACAGACCAAGCGTTGCGCCGATCCCATCGATACCGATCAGATCAGACCAAGCCGCATTGGCCTCTGAAGGAACACAGGCTGCTACAATGGCCGCATCACGTACTTCTTTGACGCGGGCGCGGCGGTCTTCGGCCAGGGCTGCTGCCCGTTCAGAATCTTCCGCCTCTTCGGCTTGCCGTTGAGCCAGAGCGGCCGGGCGCGCTGCGTCCAGCGCTTGCGCCATGGCATCCCACTCGCGGTAATACAGCGCCAGATCACGCGCGCCGACCTCACCCACATGTCGAATACCCAAGGCAAACAACAGGCGCGCAAACGGAATTGTCCGTTTTTCGTCAATCGCAGCAAACAGATTCCCGGCCGAGGTCTCCCCCCATCCATCCCGGTTTTTCAACCGGGCCAGATTACCCTTGTCGCGCTGTTCCAGTGTGAAGATATCCGCAGGCGTATTTATCGGCAGGACCGGATCATCGTAGAACATCTCGATCTGTTTTGCGCCCAGACCTTCGATGTCAAACGCTTTGCGCGAGACGAAATGTTTCAACTTTTCAACGGCCTGCGCGGGGCAGATCAAGCCACCTGTACAGCGGCGCACGGCGTCGCCTTCCTCGCGGATCGCTGCACTTTGACATTCTGGGCAGAGGGTCGGGAACGCAAAAGGCTGAGCATCAGACGGACGTTTCGACAGGTCTACATCTGACACTTTCGGGATCACGTCACCCGCACGATAGACCTGTACCCAGTCGCCGATACGGATATCCTTACCCTCACGGATCGTACCGCCCTTGGCATCACGCCCGGCAATATAATCTTCGTTGTGCAAGGTCGCGTTGGACACCACCACACCGCCAACTGTCACTGGATGCAACCGAGCCACAGGGCTGAGCGCGCCGGTGCGACCAACCTGAATGTCGATCGCTTCCAGCCTCGTCCAGGCCAGTTCGGCGGGGAATTTATGCGCAATTGCCCATCGCGGTGTGGTCGAGCGGAACCCCAATCGCGCCTGGAGCGACAAGTCGTTGACCTTGTAAACAACACCGTCGATATCATACCCCAAGGTTGAACGTTGCGTCTCAATATCTTGATAATGCTCTAACATCTCTTGAGTTGTAGCGCATAGGCGGGTCAGACCATTCGTTGAAAACCCAAGCGATTTCAGCCGATCAATCGCCCCAATTTGCGTGTCAGCCAAGGGCTCTGACAGTTCTCCCCACGCATAGGCGAAAAACTTCAGCGGACGGGACCGTGTGATTTCCGAATCCAGTTGTCGCAAAGACCCGGCCGCTGCGTTACGTGGATTGGCAAAAGGCTTTCCGCCCCGCTCTGTCTGTCGGGCATTCAGCGCCTCGAAGTCCGCGTGGGACATATAGACCTCGCCCCGCACCTCTAGCACAGCAGGCGCGCCCTCGATCCTTTGCGGAATGTCCGAGACCGTGCGGGCGTTGGCGGTGACATTCTCACCAACTTCACCATCTCCACGAGTTGCGGCTTGAATCAGTTCGCCATCCTCGTATCGCAAGGACAAGGATAAGCCATCAATCTTGGGCTCTGCTGTGAAAGCCAGCGGCGTGTCCGCGGCCAACCCGAGGTATTTTCGGATCGAACGGTCGAAGTCGGCCACATCTTCATCGTCAAAGGCATTGCCCAGCGACATCATGCGCATGGCATGCGTGACCTTGGAAAACCCGTCTGCTGCGCGGGCTCCGACCTGTTCGCTTGGGCTGTCGCTGCGTTTGAGGTTCGGGAACTGCGCCTCGATCTCGGCATTCCGGCGTTTCAGCGTATCGTATTCCGCATCTGAAATCTCAGGCGCATCTGCCCCGTGATACAGCGTGTTCGCCCGAGACAACACATCCGCCAGACGCGCCAATTCGGCGCGCGCTTGGTCTTCGGTCAGATCAGAGATGGAAATAGAATTGCTCATGGCCTCGCCCTGTCACGCGTTCTTGGACCTCAGTGATAGGGCGAGGCCATGGCCAGGTCCAGACGTGCTGAGCCGTGAGTGCAAAGTGCCGCCCTGGACCACCAGCGGCACAGGTGTTTCAAATCAGAGGCCGACAGCCATTCGCGTCTCGTCCAGAGTGTTGCTTTGCGGGTCGCGCAGCACATACCCACGCCCCCAGACGGTTTCGATATAGTTCTCGCCGCCAGTCGCATTGCTGAGCTTTTTGCGCAGTTTACAGATGAACACGTCGATGATCTTCAGTTCGGGTTCATCCATGCCGCCGTAGAGGTGATTCAGGAACATCTCTTTTGTGAGGGTCGTGCCCTTGCGCAAGCTGAGCAGTTCAAGCATCTGATATTCCTTGCCGGTCAGGTGAACAGTCTTTCCATCCACTTCCACGGTTTTGGCATCCAGATTAACCGCAACACGACCGGTATGGATAATAGACTGCGAATGTCCTTTCGACCGACGGATAATGGCATGAATACGCGCCACCAGTTCTTCGCGATGGAAGGGTTTGGTCAGGTAATCATCTGCGCCAAAGCCAAAGCCTTTGATCTTGCTTTCCGTGTCATCGGCCCCTGACAGGATCAGGATCGGTGTTTCAACCCGTGCGATGCGCAACTGGCGCAGCACCTCATGCCCGTTCATGTCCGGCAGGTTCAGATCCAGCAATATAAGATCGTAATCGTACAACTTCGCCAGATCGATGCCTTCTTCGCCAAGATCCGTTGCATAGACGTTCAGGTTCGCGTGTGTCAGCATCAATTCAATGCTTTTCGACGTAGTCGGATCATCCTCGACAAGAAGTATGCGCATTTCTTACTGCTCCAATTCGGGTCAACAATTCAAATTAAAATTAAACCTGAACAAGAATGGTTAATCTGACGTTACCGTTGAATCATTTATTCACACTCTCCCCTAGGTTGTCGATATTTTTTTAGCGCGGTGGCCTTTAACGCCTCGACCCCATGCTCTGCAACAAGGGACACCCAACCGTTGAATTCTTCATCGCTGATATCGTAATTCTTTTTTACGTCGGACAAGCTGATCAGGCCGTAAAGCACTCCACGCACGACCAGAATCTTGCGCGAAGCCACCCAACGCCGAGTATCCGCAGGCGGTAGATCTGCGCGTGTCAGTATGGAGCCGTCGGGGAGTGTCACTGACCGAGGGCCTTCAACTTTGTGCAAAAACATCTTTCAACCCTTTTCTTACTGCATCACAGCTGACATCAGGCTACTTAAGACCGCGTGAAACCGCCCCTTGAGAATGTGTAGAATTTTCTTATATTCCGGCAGTCTTCTTTAACCCGAAACGGAACTGCTCATGGCCCTCGATACCGAGACTCCGCTGAACTCGCTTGGTTTTGCAAAGCCACCCTCGGAAACGCGGGTGGTTGTTGCGATGTCGGGTGGCGTCGACAGCTCTGTTGTGGCGGCTTATCTGGCTGATCAGGGCTATGACGTCGTGGGTGTTACGCTGCAGCTTTATGACCACGGCGCAGCCCTGGCCAAGAAAGGCGCGTGCTGCGCCGGGATCGATATCCACGATGCCCGCCGCGTGGCTGAAGAGCGCGGCTTTCCGCATTATGTTCTGGACTATGAGAACATCTTCAAAGACGCCGTGATCGACGAATTCGCCGACAGCTATCTGGCCGGTGCAACCCCTGTGCCGTGCATTCGCTGCAATGAACGGGTGAAGTTCAAGGATCTTCTGGAAACCGCCAAGGATCTTGAGGCCGACTGCATGGCCACCGGCCACTATATCCAGCGCAAGATGGGCCCCAACGGACCCGAGCTGCATAGCGCCGAGGATGCGAACCGCGATCAATCCTACTTCCTGTTTTCGACCACGCCGGAGCAGTTGGATTTCCTGCGTTTCCCTCTGGGCCACCTGCCGTCAAAAGACGCAACGCGTGAGATGGCGGCGCAATACGGGTTGTCCGTGGCCGACAAGCCCGACAGTCAGGACATTTGCTTCGTGCCCAACGGCAATTATGCCAGCGTGATTGAAAAACTGCGCCCGGGTGCGGCAGAACCCGGTGAGATCGTTCACGCCGACGGCCGTGTTCTGGCGCAGCATAATGGGGTGATTCACTACACTATCGGGCAGCGGCGCGGTCTTGGCATCGGCGGCCTGACTGAGCCACTGTACGTCGTTAAGCTGGACGTCGACAAGAAACAGGTTGTTGTCGGCCCCAAAGAGATGCTGGCCACGCGTGTCGTTCCGGTGCGCGAGATCAACTGGCTGGGTGATGAACCCTTCACCTCGCGCGATGAATGGCACCTGAAGGTCAAGGTCCGCTCGACCCGCCCCCCGCGTGAAGCAATTATCCGCCCGCTGTCGGACACCACAGCCGAGGTCGAGCTGCTAACGCCCGAGGAAGGTATTTCACCGGGTCAGGCCTGTGTGTTCTATACAGGTGAAGGCGGCCGCATCTTTGGCGGCGGCTGGATCTGGCGTGGATACTAAGCCGAAACCGGTTCAACCTCGGTTTCGATCTGGATCTGAAGCGCATCGTTGAAGCGGTTGAAGGCACCGCACAAAGCGATGCGCCAGGTCAGCTCAACGATTTGCGCGTCCGTGAACCACTCCCGCAGGTCAGACACTTCGGCGTCCCGCATACGGCCGGATCGTGACGTCACAGCCTCGGCATAGCGCACCACGGCTTTATCACAGGCGTCCAGTTCTGGATGATTCTCAACGTCCGGCAGACGCGCGGCGCCTTCTGGGCTCAGGCCTGCGACGGTCAGCAGCGGTGTGTGATGTGAAACGCAATAATCGCAGGCGTTGAGCTTCGATACCGTCACCATCGCCAGTTCCAGCGCTCGCCGCGGTAGGTTCTGCTGTTCGCGCAAGGTCGTCAGCATTCCCGTCACATGCTCCAGAACCGGAGGGCAATAGGCCGCGACGCGGGCCCAGTTGTCGAACGGGCCATATGTGCCCAACGCTGCATGGGACGCGCGCGCCTCTTCAGTCATCTCGTGATCCGACAATGGGGGAATGCGAGTCATGGCAAAGCTCCTTTTTTTGGCCAAGATACCCTAGGCCGTTGCCTCTACAACAGCCGTTTAGAGATCACATAGACGAGACACGACGTGTCTCCTGCCGATCACACAATATCCGTGGGCGAGTTGAAGAGAATATAGAGACCTACACAGACCATGATATATGGGGCGATCCGATCCAAGCGGGCGACACGGGGACCGAGGCTCTTGGCGCGAGGCGCACCCCAGGCCGCGACAGCAACAAGTGCGGTGGCTGCCGCAACAGCGCCAACCAGCGCAGCAACGCGATAAGTTGGTGCCGAGTCTGCAAGCAGAGGCGTCATAACCGCAAAACTGTCGATCGAGAGGCTCAGGAAAAGCGTCACCACCGAGGTCACGGCCCCTTTGGACTCCGCTTCACGCGCTTCAACGTTGCGATACTGCTTCCAGATGCCGCGCAACCCAAAAACCAGGGGCACGATGCCCAGATATCCGATCCAGAACGGAATACCGCTTTGGTTCAGGCCAAGTGCCACGGTCATCGCCAAGGTCAGAACAAGTGTCTGGGCGACCGCAAAGCCAATGATGGCGCGGCGTTGTTCCATGACCAAAATCAGGCCCAACAAGACTGCCAGATTGTCGAGATTGGTGGAGATCACCGCGATTCCGGCAGACACCGCGAACAGCGCATGATCAAGCATAGTCGACCTGCATTCTGTCCAGTACGGCCCGCGCTGCACGCAAGCCGGGGTCTTCGCCACCTCGACCCAATCTTTCCATGGTCAGGCTCATGGCATGCTGTTGCGCGTCCGGGGCGTTGACCACATTGCGCAAGGCGTCAGCAATCTTTGCGGGTTGGCAATCATCCAGCAGACATTCCGGCACTGCACGCGTATCTGACACCAAGTTGACCAGGGTCACAGTGTCCAGTTTGACCATCCGTTCTGCCATCTTCTGCGTCAGCCAGTTGAGTTTGTAGGCAATGACCATCGGCGTGTTCTGAGCTGCAAGCTCCAGCGACACTGTCCCCGACGCCGCAAGCGCCAAATCGGCGACGCCGAAGGCTGCGCGCTTATAGGCCAGCGCCTGATCCGCACCTTCGTGACGCGGGTCCAGCACAACCGGGCGTCCGGGCCAGTCCGCCACCCGTTCTTTGATAAGATCGGTTGTCGCGCCTACAGTCGGGATCACCACACGATAATCTGCATGGTCTTCCATAAACAACTGCAATGCCCCGCCGAACGCGCCCGCCAATCGTTCGATCTCGCCCCGACGTGACCCGGGCAAGGCCAGAAGGATCGGCGCGTCGCCCAGATCAAAACTGCTTCGAAATGCTGCAATCTCTTCCGGGGTGGCAATCGGTTCACTGGCCACAGGATGGCCGACAAAGTCGCACTCCATCCCTGCCCGCTCCATGTACGGCGGCTCAAAAGGAAGCAGCGCCAGCACATGGTCAATAACCTTGGCCATCTTGTCGGCCCGTCCCGGTCGCCAGGCCCAGACACTCGGGGCGACGTAGTGAACCGTGCGGATGTTGCTTGCGGCCTTAACGATCTTGGCAACACGCAGACTGAAATCCGGGCTGTCGATGGTGATCAACACATCCGGCTTCGTGTCCAGCACGGCCTGCGCCGTTTCAGATATCCGGCGCTTAAGATGGAAGAACTTTGGCAGAACTTCTACAAGGCCCATGACCGAGAGTTCCGACATGGGAAACCGGCTGGTCAGACCCTGCGCCTCCATCAGCGGGCCACCGATCCCGTCAAATTCAACATCGGGGATCAGAGTCTTCAGCCCCTCCATCAACGCGCCGCCCAGCCGGTCGCCCGAGGGTTCACCGGCGACCAGAAAGACACGCATCAGACCGCCCGCTCGCGGATGTACAGAAACAGACCCAGACGGTTGCACTCGGCGATGACCTGCTCTTGCCGCAACACAAGCACACCGCCTTTTTCCAATACGATCCCGGTCAACCCAGCCGCGACCGCGTCGCTGACGGTATCGGGTCCTACGGCAGGCAAGTCGGCGCGCCGGTCCTGATCGGGTTTGGGCCCTTTGAACAGAATACCTCCGCCCGCATCCGGTCGTTGTGTCAGAGATTGCAGCATCCAGGCGGTGCCAAAAATTCCTTCAATCGCCAGAGCCTGGCCATTTAATACAGCGCAGGCTTGCCCTGTATCCGCAGCCCCCATTGCACGCAGAATACCAGCAGCACGGTCGGCATCGGCCATGTCGGCCTCGGACGGCTGCGTATCCGTCAGGCACCCCAGAGGCGGAAGCAAACCGGGCGCAATTTCGTGCGCGGCACGCATTTGCAGCCCTGCATTTTCAAGAATCCCGATGACCGCACGCAAAGCGCCGTCATCGCCGGACATGATCGCCTTTTGGATTACCGGAACCAATGGCAGGGTCGCTGCGTCAATGCGACTTGGGTCAATGGGCGGACGCCGAACGGCACCGGCCAGACAAATCTGGGTCACGCCTCGCGCTTTCAGATCAACAATGAAGCTGCCCAACTGCTCCAGCGGAAACACGACATCTGCGTTCAGATCGTCAGGCAAAAACCCTTCCATTGCGCAGATCAAAGGTCGGTCGGTCAGCTGAGCCACAACTTCGGTTGGCAGCGCCCCTGTTCCCGCAATCAACGCCAGCATAAGCTTACTTCCCCGGTGTCAGGAACGAGCGGTCACTGTGCCCGGTGACAAAGTCGACGATCCGCTGCACGTAATCGCTTTCATTGCCTTCGCCGATCCGGGAGGCACGGTCCATGAAGGTTCCATCGCCTTCAGACAATTCCTTGAACGCAGCGCGCAGCGCCGAGATATCCTCGCGCGAGACGCCTTTTCGTTTCAGACCCACTAGATTCAGGCCGTCCAGCTCACCACGTGATGCCTGCACGAGGCCATAGGGAATAACGTCCTTGGGCACCATGGTCAGCGCACCAATGATCGCGCCACGCCCGACTCGCACCCATTGATGCAGGCCCGAGATGCCACCGACAATCACATCGTCTTCAACGATACAGTGACCAGCCGCACCTGCATGGTTGACCATGATGACACGGTTACCGATCTGCACGTCATGGGCCACGTGAACGCCCGCCATCAGCAGGCAATCGTCCCCGATCCGCGTCACGCCGCCACCACCATCGGTGCCGGTATTGATAGTGACATGTTCCCGAATACGGTTCCGTTGTCCGATTTCGAGTCGGGTGTTTTCGCCACCGAATTTCAAGTCCTGCGGGATTTCACCAATCACCGAGAAATTGAAGATGACAGTATCTTCGCCAATCGACGTATCACCGGTCACGACCACATGGGATTTCAGCTCGACCCGATCCGCCAGTTTGACATGCGCACCTACGTAGCAAAACGGACCGATGGTGCAGTCCTGCCCGATCTGAGCGCCCTCTTCGATAATTGCGCTGGGATGGATTCCGCTCATGTTGTTTTTTCCATGTCCCAATCCACATAGGCCGAAAACTCGGCCTCAGCCGCCACTTCGCCTTCAACCGTGGCCCGACCGCTGAACTTGAAAAGCTTGCCGCCCTTTTTGCCGCGGACTGTTTCGACGTGCATCTCAAGAACGTCACCCGGCACAACCTTGCGACGGAACTTGCACTTGTCGATGCTCATGAAATAGATCAGCAGCTCAGTATCGATGACATCCATGCCAACACCCAGCATGACACCTGCGGTCTGGGCCATGGCTTCGACAATTGTGACGCCCGGCATGATCGGCGTGCCCGGGAAATGTCCCTGAAAATGCGGTTCGTTCATGGTCACATTCTTGATACCACGAGCCGACTGATAGCCCGAGATGTCAACCACCTTGTCGACCAGCAAAAACGGATAACGATGCGGCAGGATCCTCTGGATCAGCTGAATGTCGGCGCTTTTGGTTTCCGTGGTCATTGATCAGATATCCCGTTTTGGATGTTTCTTTTCCGCGTGGTTAGCAATACGGCAATCCAAGGGCAAGCAGCCCTATTCGCCGTTGTCCTCTTGCAGCGCGCTGCCATCACCGATTGCAGCATCGATACGGGCAATTGCAGCCTCGGTAATGTCGGCCGTGCTGACGACCACATTGGAACGTTCGATCATCACGCTTGCACCAAATTCACGCAGCAAGTCTACGAGGATGGGACGGACGATCTCAAAAAAAGTCTGTTGCGCTTTTTCGCTGCGCTGGGCCAACGCATCCAGTTTGGCGCGCTGGCCTTCGCGATGTGACTGAACCTTGACATCAAATGCCTCGGCCAGGGGGCGAAACTCCTCGGTCGGCAAGGATGTTCGCTGTTCTGTCAGTTCCTTTTCTTCCTGGCTGAGCTCAGCCACGATCCGTTCGTTTTCTTCGGCCAGCAAAGCGCTTTCCGTTTCGACTTCACGTAGAACGCGCTGACCGAACGCTGAATCCGAAAACAGCTTCTCACTGGACAGCGTGACGACACTGGCCTGAGGCACCCCCAGCTGCTGTGCGTTTGCGACAGGAGCACCAAAAAGGACCGAAAAAACACACAGGGCCCGCATTGGGCCCCGTGCTATCATCAAGAGCTTGTTCAGCATCTGCGATCAGAACCGCGCCTGAATGGTCAGGTCAAAGTTCTGTTCCTTGTCGAAAGATTCTTTCTTGAGGGGCTGTGAAAAGTTGAACTGCAGCGGTCCGAAAGGCGTTTCCCAAAGAACCGATATACCAATCACATGACGGATCGAGCCATTTGCGCCGACGATAGTTGCACCTGCAGTGTTCACATTGTCGATGTTGTAAAGGTTGCCAACATCATAGAACAAGCCACCGCGCAGCCCCAACTCTTCGGGCAAACCCAACGGGAAATCGGTTTCGAACCGGGCAACCCAATAGTAGTTGCCACCGATAGCGTCATCCTGACCATTGGACAAATCACGTGGGCCAATACCGGCAGGTTCAAACCCGCGGAAGGTATTGGGCCCCAACACGAAACGGTCGACGGTACGGCTGAAATCATTGCCAGTCCAGTTCAAAGCACCAAGCTCAACCGTGGCCCGCAAAACAACTTCTTCGTTCCAAACGCGGGTTTGGGCAATACCACGCGCCGTGGTCTTGAAGAACTTGTTGTCTCCGCCAAGACCGGCCGCATCAACACCCACTTCGAACAGAATGCCCGAGTTCGGATCCAGACCACCGCGCCTGCTGTCATACACGTAGGACAGTCCCAGAGTGCTGGATGTCCGCTTGCCCTGTGCAATCTCTGACGAGATCACCGCGCCGTTTACCTCGTTGTCCTGCTGCGTCATCTCGCTGCGATCCCAACCATAACGCAGTCGCAGTGACGAAAGTTCGCCAATGGCGTAAGTCAGCTGTGGGGTGAAGAACAAAGAACTGGTGTCATAGCTGGCAAAGCCCGAGTTTGTTCCCGACAAACCCAAACCCAGGTCAAAACGCAGTTTTCGGCCCAACAGGTAAGGCTCGGTGAAGCTTATCGAGTATTCCTCCGAATCCTGCGCGGTCGAAATCGTCAGACCAAGGTTCTGACCACGGCCCAGGAAGTTGGATTCGTTCAGACCAATTGCGATCCCGAAACCGTCCGTCACCGAGTAGCTACCACCCAGGCTGAGCGAACCGGTGGGTTGTTCTTCCACATCCACATCCAGGATCACCTGGCTGGGTGACGACCCTTCACGCGGCTCGACATCCGCGTTGGCGAAGAAGCCCAAAGCATTGATCCGTTCGGCAGCCTGACGAATTTCGCGGGGGTTGAACGGGTCGCCCTCTACCGTGTCAAACTGACGGCGGATGACGCGGTCCAGCGTGGTGGTGTTGCCTTCGATATCGATCCGCTCAACAAAGATGCGCGGACCTTTTGTCAGTACGAATTCCACATCCAGTGTCAGGTCGCGGTCATTGCGCGTGATACGCGGCTCGACCCGCAGAAAGTCCACGCCTTGCTTGACGCCCAGACGTTCCTGGCGGGCGATCGAGTTTTCAATCAGCGTGGGCGTATAGGTCACGCCCGGTTTGATCTTCAGCGCATCTTGATAATCGGCGGCGTTGATGCCCGGAATTTCGCTGACCGTCGTGATTTTGCCGAACGAGAATTTCTGACCTTCGGTAACGTTCATCACCAGAAAGAATGCATCCCGCTCGCGGGTAAACTCGACATTGGCACTATTCACACGGAAATCGATATAGCCGCGCGACAGGTAGAAATCGCGGATGACCTGTTTGTCGAACTCGATGCGGTCGCCGATAAACGTGTCGTTACGGAAGAAAGTCCGCAGGAATGTCGCCTGTTTGGTCTCAAGAACGCGGCGCAAACGGCGATCCGAAAAGGCCCGGTTGCCGACAAAGCTGACACGCTCAACTTCGATGGTTGTACCTTCCGATACTTCGAAAACCAGATCGACACGGTTATCACTGCGGCGAATGATCCGAGGGATGACAGTTGCGGCCACCCGGCCCTGTGCCGAATACACTTCGGCTATAGTGTCTGCATCCGATTCAGCGACCTGAGCGGTAAATACGCGGCGCGGTTCGGATTGAATGACGTCGAGCAGAACGTCGTCTTTGACGCGTGAGTTTCCTTCGATGCTGATCTGGTTGATCGTGGGGTATTCCTGAACTTCGATGACCAGAGTCGTGCCACTTGGCGTTAGGTCAACTGTTTCAAATACACCACTGTCAAGCAAACGCTGATAGGCGTCATTGATCTGTCCGGCTGTGACCGTCTGGCCCGGTTCGATTCCCGTTCGGGCGATAATCGTACCGGTTTCGATCCGGCGGTTGCCCTCAACCTGGAAGGAGTTGATCGTGAAGTTCTGCGCCTGCGCAGCGTTCGGAAATGCGGTCAAACTCGCTGCAACAAAAAAGAAAAGAACCGTTAGCGCCTGCCACAAAATATTGTTTGTCGGCATTTGCCCCCCGCAGGATGTGCCCGCGTCTCGCCTGTCAGTCATTTTGCGCTCTACCCAGAATTTTACGTCTTTAATGCTGAGTAACGGGATTGAATGAGCTTGTCAAAAGGCGAAATAGAAGCACTCGGGCACGCAGCCAGATCGGGGGGAGTTGTCGATTTAAGTAAGAATCACAATCCGGCCAGATAGACACCGGCTAAGTAAGCTGCACATGCCAGCGCCAGAGCGGTCATCGCAAAACTCAAAAAAACATCCCAGTTCAACAGGAATAGAAAGCTGAAGCCCTGGTAGGATTTTTTGAGCGCTTTGGTCATGGCAATACCCTTTTCAACGCGAAAGACTATAGCCGTGAAATAAGGCGGGAATGCGGCCCAATTCTGCGCCGCGCGCCACAATCAGCAGAACAGATCGTTACTGACCGACAAAACCATCAGCGAGAGGATAAAGGTGATTCCAAGCGCCATGAGAATCCGAAGCGCTCTGTCACTGGGTGGTTTGCCGGCGACAGCTTCATAGGCGTAGAACACCAGATGACCGCCGTCCAAGGCTGGGATCGGGAACAGGTTCAGCAAGCCGACAGCTGTCGAGAGAACAGCGATGAAGAAGATAAAGTTCTGCGCCCCCTGGCTGGCCATCGCGCCCGAGGTTTCGGCAATCCCAATCGGACCGGAAATGTTGCAGGTACTGATCGCACCCGTCACCATATGCCACATACCAGACAGAGACCCTTCGATAATGCGACCCGTCTGAATGAAACCACCACGCAGGGAATCGTAGATGCCAGCGGGTTCCGTTGCGGGGTCCAGCATCATGCCACCGACAATCCCGATCCGCCAATGTGTGATAAAACCACCTTCCGGTTTCGGTTCATCCGTGCGGCGCGGGGCCAGAGCAAACTCCAGGTCCGTCCCTTCCCGCCAAACATCCAACAACAGAACCTTTCCATCCGAGCTTTCGACAAAGTCCTTCAGCTGATCGAAGGCATAGATGGGCTCGCCGTTCACGGCGGTGATGACATCCCCCTGCTCAAGCTGGATATCCATGGCAGCACTGCGCGGAGCCACCTGTCTGATCAGCGGCGGGAACATCCAGGGGGCCTGAACATCCATCGTTTCGCCATCGCGGATTACCGTATAGTTCAGAACCGGTTCCACGGGCAGCGCATCGATGAAATCCTGCCAAGCACCCTCTTCATCATAATCCGGTGTCGGGATGCCTGCGATTGCAGTGATCACATCCCCTTCCCGTAGTTCCTGTACCGTCCCGGGCAGAGGTTGCAGAGAACCCACGGTCAACGGCTCGCGCGATACCCCCTGGGACCAAAAGATCATACCAAAGACCAAAATGGACATGGCGAAGTTGAACGCCGGTCCAGCCGCCACTGTGGCAGCCCGCGCCCAAAGTGGGGCCCCATGCATGGTGCGTCGCAACTCTTCCGGGCTTTGGGTCGCGATCTCACCCATCGCCTCTTCATCCTTGCCCGACGCGGCATTGGCGTCGCCCAGGAATTTCACATATCCGCCAAACGGTAGCAGGGCGATCTGCCAGCGGGTGCCACGCTTGTCGACACGGCTCCACAGTACTGGCCCGAACCCGATCGAGAATACCTCGGCATGGATGCCTGACCACCGTCCGACAATGTAATGACCGTATTCATGCACGGCCACGATGACCGACAGCGCGACGACAAAAGCCACAATCGTCCAAAGAAGATTGCCAAATTGCGGTATCAGAGAAAGTACGTCCAAAATTCTATCCTGCTCGTTCCACCACGGTGTCATCGACCCATTGTCGTGCCAAATGGTCCGTTTGCTGTACGTTATCAAGGGTCATCGGGGCATCAATAAGGCTGTCTGCGGCATCAAAGCGGTCCAAAACCGCAGCCACAGCATCTGCCATGTCCAGAAAACCGATCCTGCGCGCAATGAAATGGTCCAACGCACGTTCTTTAGCGGCGTTGAAAACAGCCCCCGCCAAACCACCACGATCCATAACGTCCCACGCCAGTTTCAGCGCAGGATACCGCGTCAGATCCGGTGCCTTGAAATTCAACTGCCCCAGTTTCGCAAGATCAAGTTGTTTCACAGGAAGCTCACGCCGTTCTGGCCAGTGAAGGGCATACCCGATGGCATGACGCATATCTGGTTCGCCCATATGGGCCATCATCGCACCATCCCGAAACCCGACCATCGCGTGCACAATCGATTCCGGATGAACCAGGACCTCAATTTGCTCAGGCGAAACGGCAAAGTACTCATGGGTTTCAATCACTTCCAGAGCCTTGTTGAACATGGACGCGCTATCGATTGTAATGCGCTGTCCCATGTCCCAATTTGGGTGACTGGACGCCTGTTCAACCGTTGCATTGGCCAGTTCTTCCAACGGCCAGTCGCGGAAAGCGCCGCCGCTGGCCGTAATGATCACACGCTCCACCGCGCCGATGTCCTCTCCGACCAGCGCCTGAAACACGGCTGAATGCTCGCTATCGACCGGCAGCAATTGCGCGCCGTGCGCCTTGGCCGTGCGCAAAACCAAAGACCCGGCGCAGACCAGCGTTTCTTTGTTGGCAAGCGCCAGAGTTGCCCCCTGTTTCAGCGCTTCAAGTCCTGGCGCCAGTCCCGCGGCACCTACGATCGCAGACATGACCCAATCCGCAGGGCGTGCAGCAGCTTCAGCAATCGCACGTACCCCTGCCGCCGCTTCGACGCCGCTGCCGGCCAGAGCTGCACGCAGATCATCCAACCTGTCTTCATGCGCCGTCACAGCCAGTTCGGCCCCCAAACGGCAAGCATCATCGGCCAGCTTCTGGATGTTTAAGCCGCCCGTTAAAGCCACGACCTCGTAGTCGTTTGGCGCGCGGGCGATCAGGTCGATTGTGTTTTGCCCGATCGAGCCCGTGGATCCGAGAATAGAAACCCTGCGCATTACATCCCACCTGGCGCGTAGATCAGCCCCGCGATCAGAACAAACAAGGCAGCGCCCATCATACCATCAAAGCGATCCAAAAAGCCGCCATGGCCCGGGATCAGGTTTGAACTGTCTTTGACACCAAACTTGCGTTTGACCGCACTTTCGACAATATCACCAGCCTGACTAGCCATTGAGGCCAAAACCGAAACAATAACGAAGGCCACTCCGAAACCGGCATGGGCCGCAAAGACAATCCCGACGCAAGCAGCAGCCGCCCAACCCCCTGCCGTACCCGACCATGTCTTTTTTGGACTCACCTTAGGCCAAAACTTGGGGCCACCTATCGCTTTGCCTACAAAATAGCCTGCAACATCGGTCGCAACCACGACCGCAATCAGCCAAACCATCCAGCCAAAGCCAGAATTCTCACGGATCGAAATAAAGCCTAGTCCAGCCCCTACGATCCAAACTGCAAACAACGCATACAGAATTTTCGACCGGCTCAACTGCCCCATACCCACCAAGGCGGGCGCGATCACCACGGGCAGTGTATAAACTGACGGCAAATGATAGCTCAGCAGAACCGACGCGCTTGTAAGAATACCCAATTGAACGGCCACGCCAGGGCTTTGGGGTTCGATCATGCGCACCAATTCCCAGGCCATCAAACCACAGGCGACCGCAATAAAGGTTTCGAACCACACGCCACCCAGCCACACCTCAATCGCGCCGATCGCGACCAGTACCGCTGCCGAAAGAACTCGCGCCGTCAGGTCAGACCATCGGCCCTCGCTCATGCCAGAACCGCTCCGAACCGGCGTTCTCTCGAGCCGAAATTGCGACATAGCCGTTCAAGCTCGGCGGCGGTGAAATCCGGCCACAGGGTATTGATAAACTCGTACTCAGAATAGGCGGACTGCCACAATAGAAAGTTCGAAATACGCGCTTCACCACTGGTACGTACGACAAGATCGGGGTCAGGAAGTACACGCGTATCCAGATACTTAGGCAATGTTTCCTCATCCACCTCGTCAGGTTTCAACCGTCCTTCAGCGACATCCCGCGCCAGTCTTTTCGTGGCACGCGCCACTTCATCCCGGCCACCGTAGTTTAGCGCTACGGTCAGATGAACGAGGTCATTGTTCTTTGTTTCTTGTTCCAGAGCATCCATCAATTCGGTCAGTTTTGTGTCCAACCGCACGCGGTCACCAATAAATCGTACGCGTACGCCGTTTTCAGCCAACGTCCGGGTTTCTTTGATGATGTACCGGCGAAACAGGCTCATCAGCCCCGCCACTTCAACCTGTGTCCGCTTCCAGTTTTCAGTCGAAAACGCAAAAACGGTCAGATACTTGATCCTCAATCTTGGGCAGGCTTCGACGATCTCGCGAACCCGACGCGCACCGGCGTGATGACCGAACAGCCGGGGGCGGCCACGCGCCTGAGCCCAGCGACCATTGCCATCCATGATGATGGCGACGTGACGCGGGCCGCAGAGCAGTTCGGGTTGGGGATCTTTGGGCATCAAACCAGCTCAGACCTGCATGATTTCGGCTTGCTTGGTTTCAAGTGCTACATCAACCGCCTTGATCATCTCATCCGTCAGATCCTGAACTTCGCTTTCCCACAGCTTCTGATCGTCTTCCGACATACCGTCTGCCTTGGCCTTCTTGATCTGGTCCATACCGTCGCGACGCACATTGCGGATCGCAACACGCGCGCTCTCTGCATATTGCCCGGCAACTTTACCCAGTTCGCGGCGGCGTTCTTCGTTCAGTTCGGGAATCGGCAACATGATGATGGTGCCGTTCAGCTGAGGATTGATACCAAGACCGCTTTCGCGAATGGCCTTTTCTACCTTTCCAACCAGTGACTTATCCCACACATTTATAGTCACCATTCGGGGCTCGGGCACGTTTACTGTGCCCACCTGGTTGATCGGCGTCATCGAGCCATAAGCATCAACCATCACCGGCTCAAGCATCGATGCCGAAGCCCGACCCGTGCGCAGCGAGGCAAATTCGGTTTTCAGATTGGCCATGGCGCCATCCATGCGGCGCTGCAAATCATCGATGTCCAGTTCGAAGTCGTCAGACATGCTGCTCACTCCCCGTATTCAGGTACTCTTTGGATGGGTCTTACGCCATCACAATTGGGATGTATAGCAATCATGGTCGGGAATTGTATCAATGGCCAGAGGTGTTGCGACCATTTTGTACCAACTTGACGCAGCTCCAGCCGAGTGACCTCGGCCAGAGCTGCCCGGATACCCAAATCTATGCGTTCACATCAACCACAACGCGGCCCTTGACCTGCCCTTTCAGGATATCGGCACCCAACTGAGGCAAATCCGAAAGTGCGGCGGGCTGGACCATCGCGTCCAACCTGTCCATCGGCAAATCAGTGGCGATCCGCTTCCAGGCGCGCAACCGGTTGCCATAAGGCTGCATCACGCTGTCGATCCCCAACAGGTTCACTCCACGCAGCAGGAACGGAATCACCGTCGCGGGCAGCGCCGCGCCCCCGGCCAAACCTACCGCTGCAACCGAACAGCCATATTTCATCTGACCCAGAACACGCGCCAGCATCTCGCCACCCACTGCATCCACGCAGCCAGCCCAGGCCTCGCTTTCCAGCGGACGTTTGGTGGTCTCGTTCAGGTCATCGCGCGGCACAATGGTCGTCGCCCCCAATGACTTCAGATAGTCACCGGTTTCGGGCCGCCCGGTTACTGCGGCAACCTCATATCCCAGATTGCCCAGAATGGCCGTGGCGACCGACCCGACACCGCCAGCAGCCCCTGTTACCAGAACCGGCCCCCGATCCGGGGTCAGCCCGTGATCCTCCAGTGCCATGACCGCTAGCATGGCCGTGAAACCGGCGGTACCGACAGCCATGGCCTGCCGCGCGTCCAACCCGTCAGGCAGCGGGACCAACCAATCGGCCCGCGCATTGGCTTTCTGAGAGTAGCCGCCCCAATGCGCCTCACCGACACGCCAGCCGGTCAGAACAACCTTGTCACCGGGTTTGTAGCGATCATCTGACGAAGCTTCGACCGTACCGGCAAAATCGATGCCCGGCACATGCGGATAGGTCCGCACCAGCCCGCCCCCTTTGGGAGACAGGCAAAGACCGTCCTTGTAGTTGACCGTTGAATACTCAACAGCAACGGTGACTTCACCTTGCGGCAGATCATCTTCCGACAACTGTTTGACCGATGGGCTCGCCAATCCGCTTTCTTCGTCCTTCTCCATCACCAGAGCATTGAACATTTTCAAATCCTTTCGTGTTTCTGCGCCTAGCCCGGTTCTTCACCTGGCCCAAAATATCCCGGGGGAGTCGCGTAGCGACGGGGGCAGCGCCCCCAACCCCCCTTTAAATCCAAAAATGCGCCTGCACGGTTGCGCGACGCATTCCATCCGGTGTTTCCACGTCCAGTTCCGTTCCCGCTTCCCAGTGGCTCAATCGCACCATGCCAATCGCCACGTTGGTTTTGAAATCAGGCGACCAGGCGGCGGACGTCACCTGACCGACCCACTTTCCGTCCGCGTAAAGACCCCAAGGCCGATCGCAGCCCGGCACAGGATCGCCCGCAATCGCGATAGGTCGGATTTGCTGAATGGGCCCTTCCTTGGCCACGCGCAGCAACGCGTCGCGACCGATGCAGCCGATGGCCGTGTGTGTGTTGCAGAATTTGCCCAAACCACATTCATGTGGGGTGTTGTCATCAGTCATGTCATTGCCATAGGACAACAAACCGCCCTCGATCCGCTCGATCAGGTTTGGACAGCCTGCACGCACCCGAAGATCTTCGCCTGCACCAAACAACGCGTTCCAGAGGGGCATACCAATGTCGCTGCCCTCAACATAAATCTCAAACCCGCCCTGTTTGGAATAACCCGAGCGCGCCACGGCCAGATCGCGCCCTTCAAATTCGAACATATCGAACTTGAAGAACCGGATGTCCCGTACTCGGTCTCCAAACACGCGGGCCATAAGCTCATCTGCCTTGGGGCCCTGAACCGCAAGCGGCGATACATCCGGTTCGTCCACCAACACATCCAAACGATACCCTACGGCGATCCCTTTGACCCACAGCAACAAGTCACTGTCAGCAATCGAGATCCACCAACGGTCTTCAGACAGTTTCACCGCCACGGGATCATTCAGCATTCCACCCGTTTCATCAACGATCGGCACATAGAAACACTGGCCGGGCAACATCCCTCGCAAGTCGCGCGGAGTCAGCATCTGCATCAGACGTGCGGCGTCCGGCCCGCGCAGTTCAACCTGACGTTCACAGGCCACATCCCACACCTGCACATGGGTCTTCAAATGCCGGTAATCGGCCTGAACGCTTTCGAAAACAGTGGGCAACAACATACGGTTATATACCGTATACCCCTTGACCCCAGCGGCTTCGACCCCATCCGAGAATGGCGTGCGCCTCAGGCGGCGAGAAGCAGATATTTGCGGCATTCAAACCTCCTGTGGCATGAAGACAAGATCACTGACGGGTGCTTGAGATCCAGCCTCGGTCAGCATTTTGTGCAATTGTCCGCGGTGGTGGGTCTGGTGGTTGAACATATGGATGACGCAACGCGCGTAAGGTAAAGTAATGTCGGCCTGTTTCGCGGCCGAATACCATGTGAACGGACCTGTCAGAGGTTCATCCTCCAGGGTTTCCGCCCATTTGATGATCCGCGCGTCGATCTTTTCACGCAGGGGCAGCCACGCAAGCAAGTCGGGGCACAGATACACGCTTTCATGAATACCACCGCCTGCGCGGTGAACGTTGCTTTCCGGTCCGTCCCCATTTTCAAAACGAGACATCCAGATCCAATCACCCCAAAGCAAATGGTTGGCTGTGCCCAGTATCGAGCCAAAAAAAGCACCACGTTCGAGGATCAGTTCTTCGTGAGAAAGTGCCTGAAAGAACTCCGCCAACTGCTTGTTTTGCCAATGATTGTACTGCGCCATCTCACGTGCGTATGCGCCGGTGATCATCACTTTGGCCCGCGCCAGTCAATCGGGCAAATTTCTGCTGACTTTCCGCCAAAGTCCCAAACCCGACCGTAATCACGCACTTTCGATTTCGTGCCCCGTGCCACGATAATGTCCGGTCCCATCCAGTATTTCGAGTTCGATACCATGACAGGATGCTCTGGATCTTTACCGCCGAGCATCTCGATCTCGCCCTGAATCTTGCGACCTATCATGATACGACGCTTGGTCCCGTCGCGTTCAATCTGAACCGGTGCGCGCTCGGCCCCTATGATCTCGCTGACCAGCATGGTGAAGAGCCCGGTGGTACCGCCCGCCTGTCCGCTAAATATTTGCAGTAAACCATTGTAGGCCTTACCGCTGGCCCGTTCGTCGACATACGCCGCTACTTTCCACTGACCTTCGCCCATCCGGCCCGGAATATCGACCAGCAGTCCGACATTCAGCCCCGACAGATCTTCGCCCTCGTAATGTCCTTCATCAACGATGATGCCCATCCAGGCATGGCAATGGCCCTCGGTCGGAGGGTGCGCGCCCAGCGACACAACACAGGGGCAGAACACATCGCACGAGCAGTTCAGGATCAATTCGCCTTTGATCGCCCATTCAGTCGGGCTCATCTCGCGCCGTTTAGGGTTTGGCATCCGGCTGTCGATCCGCTGGCTGATGGGCAACCTATCGGCTTCTGGTTTTCTGTTTTTTGCCATTGGCTTAACCTCCGTAGCTAATTGGATAGACGAGCAGGACCAGACCGCCCGCTATTAATGCAAACCCCATGGGCCGCGTTATCGCGTGCCCGATCTGGGGGAGTTTTTCCAAAACCATGAACAGCGTCGCGAGACCCATCCACAACAGGCTCATGACACCGCCCACAAATCCCAGCGCCATAAAGCCCCAGCAGCAGCCGACGCAAAACGCGCCCAGGCCTAATCCCATGCGAACACCACCCGCGAAGCCGGTTTTCCAGTGGCCCAGAAAATAGGTCATAGGGGCGTGACAGACTCCGTGGCAGACCTCTTTCGCACGGGTGAACTGAAAGGCCCCCACTGCGATCATCAATCCGCCCGCAAGCCAGCCGGACTTGGTTATGCCCAGCATATCGACCACACCGCCAAACAGCAAAACCAGCTGAATTCCAGCGATCAGAGCCGCAAATCCAACCCAGACGATCGAGTACCCCGCTAGAACGCCCATCCAGCCCGCACGACTGCCATTGGCGCTGCGGATCAGGTCGTCATAGCTTCGCAGGGTTGGTACAAGCGTAGGCAGCATCATCGCCGCCATCATGATCGCCCACATTGAGAACAGCGGCCCAAACTCGGCCATCGGCATATACATGTCCATGCGCGGATCCATGGCCGCCATGGCCTGTCCCATTGGTCCGGGGCGACCGATCAGATCAAGGTCCATTTCCCGGCTCATCGAGAACATGACCCACCACGCCCATAGGATCAGGACATAAAAGCCCAGCCACATTCCGCTGCGCAGCCACGTACGACTCACTTCGGCCTCCCGACTCAACTCCCTTGCTTTTCAAATGTCAGACTTTTAAATGTCAGACAAATAAAAACTTGCCCAAGGTCCCCTGAAGATGAAAGCCGCACCCCGGAAAACCGCTGACCTGTCCGCCCAGATCGCGCAAGCCATTCGGGATGCGATTGTGTCAGGTGAGTTAATCGTCGACGCACGCCTGCCTTCCGAGGCTGAACTGTCCGATCAATTCCAGGTCTCACGCCCAACCGTGCGTGAAGCGTTGAAACGGCTTGCAGCACAATCCCTGATCCGCACACAACGCGGCGCGTCAGGCGGCGCTTTTGTGAACCGGCTGAGTTTTGAGGACGCCTATTCCCAGCAGGTCACGACCTCGACCCTGCTGCTGTCAATGAACGCCGTCAGCTTCGATACCGCCTGCGAGGCGCGCTATGCTCTGGAAAGAGCCTGCGCCCCGTTGTCTGCACAGCGACGCACAGCGGACCAACTGGCCACCATGCGAGCCGAGATTTTCCGTCAGTCCCAACCCGGTCTGACGGATGAAGCATTTTGCGCTTCGGATGTCACCTTTCACCGTGCGCTGGTGGACGGGGCGGAAAATCCGGTGCTGTCTTACCAACTGGCCGGAGCTGTAGAAGCGATGCAGCCGCTGATGAACATGATCACCTTCACGGCGCGGTCCCGTGAGGAAATCATTACGCTACACACCAGAATAGCCGACGCGCTTGAGGCACAAGACGCTGAAACCGTGGACTCAGCCCTGATCGATCTGGAACACTATACCCGACAGCTGGCTCAGGATGTGGTCGAGAGCAAACGCAAACCCGCCTAAAGGCGCACACGCACTCAGAAGACGAAAGGCAGAAGAGCAGGTAGAATGTCACCCGGCGACAAGACCGGAACTCTCAATATGAATTGAAGGTCAATGACTTACGGGAGGACGTTATGAACACTAGACCGGACCCAACCTTTTATCCATCTGCCAAACTTGCGATGGAGGGCCCCACTGAAACGCTTGCTTTCACCTTGATGCTAAGCCCTGATTTTTCGCAGCCCGACGGGCTGGCGGTTGTGAATGTCGATCCGACATCCGACGATTTCGGGAAGATCGTACATCAGGTGATCATGCCAGAGAAAGGCGACGAGTTTCACCATTTCGGTTGGAACGCGTGTTCATCCGCTTTGTCACCGCTGACCGGGCACGCCTTTTTAGAACGACGCTATCTGATCATCCCAGGTATTCGCTCCAGTCGGATATACATCATTGATGTTAAAAACCCGCTCGAGGCGAAGATTCACAAGATCATCGAACCCGAAGAAGTCTTTGCGAAGACTGGGTATTCCCGCCCGCATACGATCCATTGCGGACCCGAAGGCATCTATGTCAGCACACTGGGCGGTGGTGGTCCCGACGGCACCGACGGACCTCCGGGCATTTTCATCATGGATTGCGAGAGCTTTGAGATCATCGGGCGCTATGAGATCGAACGCGGCGTGCAGGACAAGCACTATGATTTCTGGTGGAACCTGCCGCGGGATTACATGGTCAGCTCTGAATGGGGCCTGCCCCCGCAATTCGAAAACGGGATCGTTGCCGAAGATCTGCTGTCGAACAAATATGGCCATCGCATCCATTTCTGGAACCTGCGCAACCGGACGAACATCCAGACCATCGATCTGGGCGAAAATCACCAGATGGCGCTGGAAATCCGCCCAGCCCATGACCCGGTCAAACAGTACGGGTTCTGTGGCGTTGTTGTGGATACCACCAACCTGCAAGGTGCGATCTTCACCTGGTGGCGCAATGATGACGGCACATTCGAGGCCAAAAAGACCATCACCATCGATCCGCAACCTGCTGATCCGAATGATCTGCCAGATTTGCTCAAAGGGTTTTCGGCTGTGCCACCTCTTGTCACCGACATCGATCTCAGCCTGGACGACAAGTACCTCTACGTCTCGTGCTGGGGCACAGGAGAGATGCACCAATACGATGTGTCGGACCCGATGAATCCCAAACTGGCGGGCATGGTTGAAATCGGGGGGATCGTAAAGAAAACCAAGCATCCGAATGGTCAGAATTTTGGCTATGGCCCACAAATGGTTGAAATCAGCCGCGATGGCAAACGCGTCTACTGGACCAATTCGCTCTATTCCACATGGGACGATCAGTTCTATCCCGGCGAAGGCGGCGCGGCCATGGTCAAAGCGGATGTTGGCGAGAACGGCGGGCTGACGCTGGATCCGAAATTCTGGGTCGCGTTCCCTGACGGCTATCGCAGCCACCAAATCCGATTAGAGGGTGGAGACTGTTCGACCGACAGCTTCTGCTACCCATCGGTCTGAGTTGGACGTTTTGATGACATCAACGGCCGGCCTTTGGCTGGCCGTTGTTCTGAGTGGCGCCTATCACGGTCTGAACCCCGGCATGGGTTGGCCGCTGGCGGTATCATCTGCCTTGATGGAACAACGCCAATCCGCCCTATGGCAGGCGCTGGCGGCTTTGGCAGGCGGGCATTTCGTGGCCATGCTGGGGGTGTTGCTGCCTTTTGCCCTGATGACGGTTCTGGTCGATTATCAGAAAGAAATCCGAATCGGAGCTGCGCTGATCGTCATCGGGATGGGGCTGTTCATCGCCATCACCCGCCGCCATCCCCGCTTTCTGTCACGTATTCCTCCAAGTAAACTGGCGTTATGGTCTTTCCTCGTCGCGCTCGCCCACGGGGCCGCCCTGATGCTGGTTCCAATCTATCTGGGTCTGTGCGCCGTTGATGAACTGGACGCTGGGCATCAAGCAATTTCGCGGATCATGACAACCAACACTCTACTGGTTCTGGGTGTCGCCGCGCTTCACACGGCCGCCATGGTTCTGGGCGGAGGTCTGCTGGCCTTCGCCGTCTATCGCTGGCTGGGCCTGCAGGTTCTGACGCGCAGTTGGTTCAACCTGGAACTCATCTGGGCGCTGAGCCTTATTCTGGTCGGAGGTCTTGGCCTTTGGTCCGCGCTCGGGTGACCTTGTACTTTGTTTTGAAACGCGCTTTGTCTTCGGCAAGACTAATACGGAGCTTCCAAATGCAAGACCAAACCCGCCCAACCGAAATGCTGCGTCTGGGCAGGAACAACGATTGGCAGGCCGCCACCACCCACGCCTTCACGCGCGAACTGTCCGACGGCACCCTGCCTCAGGACAAGATGCGTTGGTACTTGCGGCAGGATTATCAGTTCGTAGACGGGTTTGTGCGCCTGCTGGCCAGTGCCATCGCGCACGCTCCGACACTCGCAGACAGCGTGCCTGCCGCTCAGTTTCTGGCGGTGATCACTGGCCCCGAGAACACCTATTTCCTGCGTGCCATGGAAGCTTTGGGTACAGAACCCAGCACTGACCCCGCGTCTGCCACACAGGCGTTTCAGGACCTGATGGCCGAGGCGGCAGCCTCTGGCCGATACCAGAACATGCTGGCCGTGCTTGTCGTGGCCGAATGGGTCTATCTGAGCTGGGCCAGCCCGGAAAATCCACCCAAAGACGGCTTGCCCTTCTGGTTTGCCGAATGGATCACGCTACATGCGGGCGAAGGCTTTGAAAGCGTGGTCGAATATCTGCGTTGCCAGTTGGACAAGGTTTGGCCCACGCTGGATGCGGCTGAACAGGCCGAGGTCACGCGGTTGTTCCATCGCGCAGTCGAACTGGAACGCGATTTCTTTGACGCGGCCTACGCGGCCTGAACCACAAGGGGGCCGGAATGGTCACAACATTGAACGTCATCGCCGCCTTGCTGACCGTTGGGTTCGGCGCGTTTGGATTTCTGGCCCCGGCGCACACAGCGTCTGCTTTGGATCTGGCGCCCACCAACAGCACAATGGGACTGTCCGAGATGCGCGCCTCGGTCGGCGGATTGTTTGTTGTGACCGGACTTGTCGTGATCTGGCTGAACAATCCGATGGCCTATGTGATGCTGGGCGTTGTCTATTCCGGGGCGGCTTTGGGCCGGTTCGTGTCGATTGCACTGGACAACCCGCCATTCGCCAAGGCGTTGATCTTTGGGGGAATTGAGCTGGTTCTGGCGGTTTGGCTGATTACCGCGAACTATCACAAAGCGTCTTAACCGGCTTAAGATTTAGGGCGGTTCAGACGCGATTCCGAGTTTGCATCCGCCCATCACCTCACCTATATAAGACATGTCCTTCGGGACTATGGACATAAACGCGCTCGTAATAAGCGGATCGGACCCGGGGGCGGTACCCGGCGGCTCCACCAATCATCCTTCGTTTGGGGATTTTGGGGCCGAAACAGGATCGACGAACGTCTAAAGGGGTTAGCTTTGTCTCGGCTGTCTGCCACCGTTACCGGCGAAAATAGTACAATTGCAAACGACAATCGTGCTCCGGTTGCAGTTGCTGCGTAAGCAGTAACAAGACCGAAATCTAAGCCCTTGCGCCTAGCCGCGTAAGGCGGGGTTCGCAGGTACCTGGCAACAGAAACCTGCATAACCCCCAATAGGTCTGATTTTATTGCCCTGCTCTGCGCGCATTCAGAGTTTGTTCATTCCTGCCTGTCATCATGCCCTCACTTGGACAGGAGAACTGGGATGACAAATTCAGAGATACTCAGAACATGGTATTCTGAGGTTTGGGAAAACGGAAACACCGAGGCGATCGATCAGTTCTTTGCACCTGAAACAATGGCGGAAGGGCTGATTCCTGAAATGCAGGTCGGTGCTGACGATTTCCGTGATCTGGTCACGGCCTTCCGCCATATCCTCGGTGACATCAAGGTAGAGCTGCCCAAGATTATCGAAAACGAAGATTGGGTCTCGGCCATCCTGCATGTGCATACGTCCCGCGCCGACAATGGCGCACCGCTGGAAGTGACCGGTCAGGTAATGGCGCGCTTCAAGGACAACAAAATGGTCGAGGCGTATAACCACTTCGATTTCGTCTCGTTTTTTGAAGAACTGGGCCAGTTTCCCGCAGACACCCTGCCCGTTTGCATGCCCGGGCAAAGACTGGACTGGGCCTGAATCCAAAGCAATCTTGACCCCAACGGCGCTTGCACTGTAGCAAGAGCCATGGGGTAAAATTGCGAACGCCCCGTGAGGCGTCAGCCTAAGTTTCGCATGTATCCGAAATAGCTCAGGAGACATGCCATGGCCGCGCCCAATTCAATAACACCGAAACAACTATTGCGCCTGATCGGAACGCCACAGGCGCCGGTCTTGGTCGATATCTGCGTGGATGCCGACTTTGACGACGATCCTTTTTTCATCCCAGGCTCCGTTCGCCATGCCGCCAAAGATCTTCCGGGGCTTCTTGACGTCATTGCGGACCGCCCCAGTGTCATCATCTGTCAAAAGGGTAAAAAGCTGAGCCAGGGTGTCGTGTCATGGCTTCGAAGCGAGGGTCAGCAGGCCGAGTATCTGGAAGGTGGTATGTACGCATGGCGAGATATGCCGGGCGCTCCACGTATTCCCGCCTCTGCTATTCCGCCGTTCCACGACCGCGGAACCCTATGGGTCACACGACATAGGCCCAAGATTGATAGAATTGCCTGCCCCTGGCTGATCCGCCGGTTTGTGGACGCCAATGCACGTTTCTTATTCGTCGCCCCGTCAGAGGTTCAAAGCGTCGCCGATATCTTTGGTGCGGTCCCGTTTGATATCAATGATACGTTTTGGAGCCACCGCGCAGACAAATGCACATTTGATACGATGCTCGACGAGTTCAACCTGCACTTGCCCGCGCTGGATCGTTTGGCAACCGTCGTTCGCGCAGCAGACACCAATCGACATGACCTCGCACCAGAAGCCGCGGGATTGCTGGCCATTTCGGTCGGACTATCCCGCCAATACCGTGATGATCACGAAAATCTGGACGCAGGATTGTCTGTTTATGACGCCCTGTATCGCTGGGCCCGCGACGGCTTTGATGAAAGCCATGACTGGCCGGCGGAGCGTCACACATGACGCCGACACTGAATGAGTTGGTCAAAGTATTTGGTCGTATCGGCCTGTTGTCATTCGGCGGTCCGGCGGCACAGATATCCCTGATGCATCAGGAATTGGTTGAACGTCGACCTTGGCTGGATGAACAGACCTATCTGCGCGCCTTGTCACTGTGCATGTTGCTGCCGGGCCCCGAGGCGATGCAACTGGCCACCTATGCCGGCTGGCGCTTGCGTGGGGTCACCGGTGGCTTAATTGCTGGCAGCTTGTTTGTCTTGCCCGGAGCCTTGATTATCGCGATCCTGGTCGCGCTTTACGTCGCGTTCGGAGATGTTCCTTTGGTGCAGTCGGCTTTTATCGGCATCAAGGCGACCGTCATCGTGATCGTCCTGCAAGCGCTGCGCAACCTTTCGCGCAAGGCTATGACGGACAAGGATCATCGCATCATCGCTGCGCTGTCTTTCCTGTCCATTTTCTTGCTGAACCTGCCCTTCCCGTTGATCATTTTTGCTGCCGCACTTTGGGGATATGCGACATTCAGGGGCCCGTTCGAACCACCTGAGCCGAACCAAACATCGCAGCTTGCACGCTCTGCCCGAACGGCCGCTATCTGGCTGCCGCTTTGGCTGGGCCCGCTGGTTGCATTAACCCTCAGCGGTCATCAATTGCTGAGCGATCTGGGATGGTTCTTTGCGCGACTGGCCGTTGTTACCTTTGGTGGCGCTTATGCGGTGTTGGCCTACATGACGCAAACGGTTGTGGATCAGTATCACTGGATCAGCACAGACCAGATGATTGACGGGTTGGGTCTTGCCGAAACGACACCCGGCCCACTGATTCTGGTGACGCAATTTGTTGCGATGCTTGCGGGCGCGCTGAGCGGAGGTTTCGGCCTGGCGCTGGCTGCAGGGGCCGTCGCGCTTTGGGCTACATTTGTGCCTTGCTTTCTGTGGATATTTCTGGCTGCCCCCTATCTGGATCGGTTGGCCACACGCCCGCGCCTGTCAGCGGCTCTTCATGGCATCACTGCGGCTGTTGTAGGCGTGATTCTCAACCTCTCCGTGTGGTTTGCCCTGAACGTTCTATTCGAATCAGTCCCACACATATCCTGGGGTCCGCTGGCAATACCCGTGCCGCAACTTTCTCAGCTGGACTTCACAGCTTTGGGCTTAACTATTCTGGCTGGGGTCTTGATTTTTCGAGTCAAATTGGGGATGGGCATGGTGTTGGCCCTGATGTCCATCGCCGGGCTGGCCGCTCACAATATCTGATCAATCCGGCCATACCCGCTCTTTCGTTTCCGAACAAAAGCCCTATGCTGGTCGTAACCACTTTTGAGGATCACACATGTCGCAAGGCATCGATTACGGTAACCTGATGCACTCCGCCATGCGCGGACTTATAAAGAAAGTGCTGACGGATGTTTCCGAAACCGGATTACCCGGGGCACATCACTTTTTCATCACGTTCGACACGCGCGAGGACGGGGTCGAGATCGCTGACTGGCTGCACGAGCGGTATCCCGAAGAAATGACAATCGTCATGCAGCATTGGTTCGAAAACCTTGAGGTTGGCGAAACGGGCTTCGCAATCACATTGAATTTCGGCGACTCACCCGAACCGCTGTATATCCCCTATGCTGCGATCAAGACCTTTGTGGACCCGTCAGTCGAGTTTGGCCTGCGGTTCGAAAGCCCCGAGGATGAGATCGATGATGAGGACATCTTGGAAGAGTCGATTGAGGTCGAAGAGGAAGAGATACAACATGACGCCGATGTTGTGTCCTTGGACAGCTTCCGGAAGTGACCCGAGCAACCCCGCCCCCTGTGGGGTTATTTTCTTTGCAAGAATGTCTCGACCGACCTGGATTTTACCCCGTCAATAAAGCGAGAGAAGGACAGGTTCAGCCCGCCTTCACCCAGTGTTCGGTCGAATTGCTGTAATTCGTATCCCCCGTCCTCATCAATGAACAGGGAATACACGGTCAGCGTGTCCTCGACGATGCGCCCCCAGACAAAGGGTTCACCCTTCATCGGGTCCAACGGCACTTCGTGGCCGAACACGTTGCGCTTCATGGCTGCCGAAAACAAATCGCCACGCCCCGAAGGCACAAAGTCGATAGAGAATTTTTGTTCCTTTACGCGCCCGTCCAATTTGTAGGTCGTGGTCCGCCAACTGACATTAAACCCGTTTTTGGTTTCAAAAATGGAAACGCTCATGTCCCGCGGGGTCGAGGTGCCGTCCACATCCTCGACGCTTGCAGAACCGATATAATCTCCGACAAACGGGGCAATTTCTGCTGCCCGTGCAGAAAGGCTGAATACGGACAACCACACCGCGCAAACAGCAATGGCCACGACGGCTTTGGACAGCGCAAATCGATGGAAATTCGGCATTTTGTCCTCCACGGCGTTCACCCTCCTATTGTAGCTCAGAGGGGCCTGCACACAATGGCACAATCCATCTCTTTCTCATTTAAAGTGACGCACCCCGGTACCTATACCTTTGGAGCACCTGAGTTTAAGGTGCGCGCAACTGGCCGATTGCGTCACGGCTTTGCTGCGGCTAAACGGCATACAATCGCATACCAGACGGAGTGACAGATGTCTCAGACCCGCACCGAATCCGACAGCTTTGGCCCGCTAGAAGTCCCTGCCGACAAATATTGGGGCGCACAGACGCAGCGTTCGATCATGAATTTCCCCATCGGTTGGGAAAAGCAACCCGTCGCCATCGTCCGCGCGCTGGGCGTGATCAAAAAGGCCTGCGCATTACAGAACAAGGCCACCGGCAAACTGGACGCCAAGATCGCCGACGCGATCATCGAGGCCGCAGGTGAAGTGATCGAAGGAAAGTTTGATGACAACTTCCCACTGGTCGTCTGGCAGACCGGCTCTGGCACCCAGTCGAACATGAATTCGAACGAGGTTATCGCAAACCGCGCCATCGAAATCTTGGGTGGTGTGATTGGCTCAAAAGACCCAGTGCATCCGAACGATCACTGCAACATGGGTCAGTCCTCGAACGACACCTTCCCCACCGCCATGCATATCGCCACTGCCATGAGTGTGCGCGACGTGCTGCTTCCGGGACTTGAAAAACTGGCCACGGGGCTCGAGCAGAAGGCCGAGGAATTCAAAGACATCATCAAAATCGGCCGGACCCACACCCAAGACGCGACGCCTTTGACGCTGGGACAGGAATTCAGCGGTTATGCCCATCAGATTCGTCAGGGAATCGCCCGCGTTCAAGCGGCGATGCCGGGAATTTACGAACTGGCGCAGGGCGGTACTGCAGTTGGTACTGGGCTGAACACGCAGCATGGTTGGAGCGAGGCCGTCGCCGGACATATGGCCGATATCACCGGCCTGCCCTTCGTGACCGCGCCCAACAAATTCGAGGCACTGGCGGCCCATGATGCCATGGTGTTCCTATCCGGCGCTTTGGCGACCATTGCCGGTAGCTGCTACAAGATCGCCAATGACATTCGTTTCCTGGGCTCCGGCCCGCGTTCGGGTCTGGGTGAACTGATCCTGCCCGAGAACGAGCCCGGCTCGTCGATCATGCCCGGCAAGGTGAACCCGACACAGGCCGAAGCGCTGACTCAGGTCGCCGCGCATGTGATGGGCAACAACGCCGCGATGACTTTCGCAGGCAGCCAGGGTCATTTCGAACTGAACGTCTACAACCCGATGATGTCCTACAACCTGCTGCAGTCAATCCAGCTGCTGGGCGATGCTACAGACAGCTTTACCGAGCGGATGTTACTGGGCATCGAGGCCAACGAGCCGCGCATCGACAAGCTGATGAAGGAATCGCTGATGCTGGTCACGGCGCTGGCCCCGACCATCGGCTATGACAATGCAACGAAAGTTGCCAAGACGGCGCATAAGAACGGCACAACCCTCAAGGAAGAGGCCGTCGCGCTGGGCTTTGTGGATGAGGCGACCTTTGACGCCGTAGTTCGCCCAGAGCAGATGATCGGGCCTAAATGACGGCGCGATTGACGCAAATAGCGCTGTGCTTGTCTCTGGCAGGCATGGCGACAACAGCCCAAGCGGAACTATTTGGGCTTATTGATGCAAGGCTGGAATGGATGCGGGACGTGGCAGCGTATAAATTCGCAAACGACCTGCCCGTCGAAGATCTTGCCCGCGAACAGATCGTCATCGCCGGGACGTTGGAAACGGCAACAAAGGCCGGTTTGGATCCTAAGGCGACCCAGGCTTTTTTCGAATCCCAGATCTCGGCTGCCAAAGACATTCAAACTTGTTGGATCGCCCGGTGGGCCTCTGATCAGGCCCCAACCACCTATCGTGACTTAACGCAGGAAGTACGCCCCGCCATATTGGACCTTGGCGCCCAGATTATTGCTGCACTGCAAGACCAAACACCTGTCCATACCTCAGATCGGGATGATTTTAACGCTGTAGTTCAGGTTGATTGTTTGTCCGAAGACAGTAAGAAAGCCCTGTTCGATGCCCTGACGCAGGTAAGAACTTTTCAATGAGCACCCCCATCAACTTGAATCGGTTTCGCAAAGAAAAGGCTCGGGCCAAAAAAAAGGCCCTTGCAGACCACAACGCCGTAACCTTTGGGCGAACCAAGGCCGAGAAAGAGGTCATCAAGCTGCAGCAGGAAAAGCAGAAGCGCGACCTCGACAATCATGAGTTGGACGAATGAGCGGCCGTCCGGTCAAACGCTCTTTGACCCTCAAGGGGCACCGAACTTCGGTGTCATTGGAGGATGAATTCTGGCGCGCTTTCCGTCAAATTGCCGCTGAAAAAGAAATGCCAATCAACGTTTTGGCTGCACAAATTGATGTGGCACGTGATCCTGAAACGGGTTTGGCCTCGGCCATTCGCGTCTTCATCCTGAAATGGTATCAGAACAAGACCTGAAGCGCTGTGTTTACGATCCACCTTACTTGCGCCGATACAGGGGTTCAAAAACAAGATGCGTGGTCAATAACTTTCAAAGCCGCCTGTTTGTTTCCCAAGCTAAACTAGACCACCGTGCCATTCGAAACAGGTGTGAGGCAAAGCTGCGACTTCAGCTTCGACGTCGAAACCGGCTTGGGGATTTGATCGTCGCGTTGCAACTTCGCCGAAAAAACTCGAAAACGACCTGCCGGATTTTGCAACAATAGGTACATGCAACCCTCTGATCACAAGCGTCAAAATAGAATCGGAAGGAATAATGTGGTGCCCAAGGAGAGACTCGAACTCTCACGCCCGTGAAGGCGGGGGATTTTGAATCCCCTGCGTCTACCATTCCGCCAC
Organism: Ruegeria sp. 6PALISEP08; assembly: GCF_001238295.1. Lineage (GTDB taxonomy): Bacteria > Pseudomonadota > Alphaproteobacteria > Rhodobacterales > Rhodobacteraceae > Ruegeria. Next base: position 437,825 of record NZ_LGXZ01000001.1, on the reverse strand, counting down.
TTGGGCCACGGACACTGAATTAGCGCTCATCCAAGCGAAGGTCCAGAGGCAAAAAACATCCAATATTCCATTTGTTTCAATATCGGCGGTTGACGGTCCATCAGGTGCGTGTTTTGGCTTTCTTCGGCCGAAAACGGGATCTGAGTTCTTTATGTTACGATCACTTTATGACTGGACCATTCGTCTAGCAGAACACCGGCATGCCCTGTGGGCCCTTGCTGTCGTGGCCTTTATCGAAAGCTCGTTCTTTCCGATTCCCCCAGATGTGCTGATGATTCCGATGATTCTGGCGCGCCCATCACGTGCTTGGCTGATCGCGACCGTCGCGTTGGTGGCCTCGGTTCTGGGCGGAATGCTGGGCTATGCGATTGGTGCGTTTTTCTATGAAAGCATCGGCCAGCCCATTCTGGAATCCATGGGCAAGGCGCATGCGATGGAAGAGTTCAACACCCGGTTCAACGATTTCGGGTTCTGGGCTGTTCTGGCTGCGGGCGTGACGCCCTTCCCTTACAAAGTTATCACCATCATGTCCGGCTGGACCGGAATGCCGCTTGGCACCTTTATCGCCACTTCGATTCTGGCGCGCGCCCTGCGGTTCTTCTTGGTTGCGGGTCTGCTTTGGCGCTTCGGAGAGCCGATCCGGGACTTTATCGAAAAGCGTCTGGGACTTATGTTCACGCTGTTCATCATCCTTCTGTTTGGCGGGTTCGTGGTGGTTAAATACCTATGACAAGAAAATCCGGGCTTGTGGCACTGGCCACGATTGGTTCAGCAGCTCTGTTGTTGGGCGCGTTTGGCTTTCAGCATCTGGGCGGGCTTGCCCCGTGCAAAATGTGCATCTGGCAGCGCTACCCGCATGCGGTGGCGATCGCTATTGGCGGGGTTGCGCTGGCATTGCCAAGGCTGAGTTTCCTGCCGTTGCTGGGCGCCGTTGCCGCGGGTGTAACTTCGGCGATTGGTGCGTTTCACGCCGGTGTCGAGCAAGGCTGGTGGGAAGGCCCCAGCACATGTACCTCGGGCGATATCAGCGGGCTGAGTAGCGACGATCTGTTCGATCAGATCATGAACGCCCCATTGGTGCGCTGTGATGATATCCCGTGGGAGATGTTCAGCATATCGATGGCGGGTTGGAATGCCATCGCCTCGGCCGTGCTGATGCTGATCTGGATCGCGGCCTGGCGGGCGCGCGATTAAAACTCGTCCAGCTCCGCATCCCAATACAAGAAGTCGATCCAGCTTTCGTGCAGGTGGTTCGGCGGGAATTTCCGACCGATATTGCGCAGCGCCTCGGCATCAGGCTGACGTGGTGGTTTGCGCAATGTCATCCCCGCCTGACGCAGCGATTTAGACCCCTTGCGCAGGTTACACGGGCTGCATGCCGCCACCACGTTCTGCCAGCTGGTGACACCGCCTGCGGCCCGCGGCACCACATGATCAAAGGTCAGGTTATCGCGGCTGCCGCAGTACTGGCAGCGGAATTCATCCCGCAGAAATAAATTAAAGCGCGTGAATGCCACGCGCTTTCTGGGTTTTACATAGTCTTTCAAAACAACGACCGAGGGTATTCGGATCTCGGTACTCGGGCTTCGGACAACTTCGTCATATTCGGCCACGATGTCGACCCTGTCCAGCCACGCGGCTTTGATCGCTTCTTGCCAGGGCCACAGGGACAGCGGGTAGTAGGACAAGGGGCGGTAATCGGCATTCAAAACCAAGGCCGGATGTTGTTTGAGCACACCCGGCTCTCTGACAAATTCGGTCCTGAAGTCTCCGTCCATCACAGAATCGCTCCTCACTCTCAACTGCCCGTTTGTGACACCAAAGCGGAGAGCACCCGCTCCGGCCTTTTTTTAACTATATATCGTGTTAAAACTCTGACAAGCCCTGAGTTTCCACAATATGTCGCTGAATGGGTAAGCCGAAACTGTTACAGGCTTGTGACAGTTATCCACAGCTTGCACCGGGCGTGTCCTTCGCGCTATGCGCGGGTCATGTCCTGGTTCATTCGCTTCAACAAACCTTATGACGTGCTGCCGCAGTTCACGGACCGCGCCAATGCCGAAAGTCCGCGTAGCACGCTGTCAGATTTTATCGACTTGCCCGGCGTTTACCCCGCAGGCCGGCTGGATCGTGACAGCGAGGGTTTGATGCTGCTGACGGATCACGGGAAACTGCAGGCGCAGATATCAGACCCCAAGCACAAGATGGCAAAGACCTATTGGGTACAGGTTGAAGGCATCCCGGATGAGGTAGCCTTAAAAGCCTTACGGAACGGGGTTGAGTTGAAGGACGGTCTAACGCGGCCCGCAAAGGCCCGGCAGATTGATGAGCCCGAGGGGCTCTGGCCCCGTACCCCGCCTATCCGAGATCGAAAAAGCGTTCCCGACAGCTGGCTGGAACTGACCATCCGAGAGGGCAAGAACCGACAAGTGCGGCGCATGACGGCGGCGGTGGGTCTGCCGACCCTGCGCCTGATCCGGTATTGCATCGGGGACTGGACCCTGGAAGATCTTGAGCCTGGCCAATGGGGCAGCCTGCCTATGCCGACGCTGAACTCAACCCCACAGCATAAACGCGACCGACGTCCGCGCCGGTGACAAAACCCGCCCTAATCTGTTAGGCTTGGGGCATGAAACTCACGCCAGACATTCCGGCCCCTTCGGCCATTCTGGAGGCGGCGCTCTACGCAGACGATCTGGACGCCGCGGAACAGTTCTATGGTGAGGTTCTGGGTTTGGACCGTATTCAGCGCATCGGCGACCGCCACGTTTTCTATCGCATCGGTGGATCAGTTCTGCTGATCTTCAATCCAGAACAGACTGAACTGCCTCCGCTCAACCCGGAGATGCCCGTTCCACCCCATGGCGCCCGCGGCCCCGGACATGTGTGTCTTGTGTTGTCACGCGATGAAATCGCAGTGATGCGCAAACACCTTTTGGATTGGAACATCCCCGTCGATGCCGAATTTGACTGGCCTGGCGGCGCACGGTCATTGTACGTACGCGATCCGGCCGGAAACTCGGTGGAGTTCGCCGAGGCGCATCTTTGGTCTTGATCTGGTGCGGAACGCCTGAGCGCTCCACCGATCTGATCTCAAAGGCTAAAGACTCAGCTTGTCGCGCATGAAGGCCAGCGCAACGCTTAGCCCGTCTGGTGCAATGCCGTGCCCGGTGCCTTTCATGACATGCGCATAGACCTCTTTGAAGTCTGCGGCCTGCAAGGCTTCGGCAGCCTCGGGCAGTGATTGCGGCGGCACAACGTCGTCAGCATCGCCATGCACCAGCAGGACTGGCATCCGGCTTACGGTTTCGTCGGGCAGAAGATCGGGTTCCAGCAACCGGCCGGAAAAGGCGACAATCCCGGCCACAGGGTCTTCGCGGCGCGGGGCAACGTGCAGGCTCATCATCGTGCCTTGGCTGAAACCGAAAAGAACAACCTGCTCGGGCAACACGTCTTCGTCCACCATCAGGGCGTCCAGAAAGGCGTCAAAGTCCTCGACCGCCATTTCCATGCCCCGACGCGCCTCTTCCTCGGACGAGCCGTCGATCCAAGGGATCGGGAACCACTGAAACCCGTTGGGCATGCCTGGAATCTGTTCGGGCGCGTCGGGGGCCACAAACAGGGTGTCGGGCAGATGTTCGCCCAGCGGATCAGCCAACCCCAGCAAGTCAGCACCGTTTGCGCCATAACCATGCACGAACACCACGACCGAGCGCGTGTCACCCGAAACAGGCTCTTTCCTCAGCGCATTCAAAACCCGTGTCATCTGATCCCTTCTCTTTGTTTATCAACCCGGTAATAGGCCCACAGCACTCGCGCCGCAACCGATCGCCATGGCGACCACGGCTCGGCCATTTGGCGCAGTTCCTTGTCTGTGGGACGGTTGGGCAGGTCATAGAGGACGCGCGCGGCCTCTTGCAGCGCCAGATCGCCAGGCGCGATTACGTCCGCGCGGCCCAATGAAAACATTGCATAAATCTCGGCCGTCCAAACGCCGATCCCAGAAACTTGTGTCAGAGTGGATACGACCTCGGCATCAGGGGCATCGCGCAACGCTTTGTAATCAATGCGCGCCTCAGCCAGCGCCCGTGCATAGCGGATCTTCTGACGGCTCAACCCCACGGCGCGCAGATCGTCATCTGTGGCCCACTTGATCTTGCGCGGACCCGTCAGTTTAGCATCCTGCAACCGTTTCCAGATCGCACGAGCCGAAGCCACGCTGACCTGCTGGCTGACAATTGCGCTCAGCAGTTGCGCGAAACCATCCGGGCGACGGCGCAGAGGCAGCGGGCCTGTTTGTTCGATAGCGTAAGCCATGCGCGGGCAGGTTTGGACCAGCCATTCGGCCCCTTCGGCCACGCAATCAGGCGTTTCGATAATGCGGCCTACGGACATGCGGCCTCCCTGCTCGGTGTTCATGGGCACGTTAGGCGCATGTGCCACAGATGCAAGCCGCTTGTGCCGCAAAGACTTAGCCGATAACCATTCGCCCATGACCATGACCTCCACTCTTCCCGATGACCGTCAAGCCAAGCGCAACGTGGCCGTTTTGGTGGCCGCACAGGCCATTCTGGGCGCACAAATGCCCATGATGTTCATTGTCGGAGGGCTGGCAGGCCAGTCGCTGGCCTCGAACCCTTGCCTGGCGACGCTGCCCATTTCCCTGATTGTTCTGGGATCAATGCTGGCGGCCACACCGATCTCAGCCATAATGCAGCGCTGGGGTCGCCGTGCGGGGTTCCTTGTTGGTGCAACCGCTGGTGCGTTGGGTGGGCTAATCGGAGCTTACGGCCTGTTCCTTGGCTCTTTCCCGATCTTCCTTGTCGGCAGCCTGCTGACTGGTATCTACATGAGTGCACACGGATTCTACCGGTTTGCTGCGGCAGATACAGCATCGGACGCTTATCGTCCGAAGGCTATTTCTTATGTCATGGCCGGTGGCTTGGCTGCGGCGATAATAGGTCCTCAGATTGTGAAACTCACCTCCGAAGCCTATGTCATCCCATTTCTGGGCACATATCTGGCCGTGATCGGGATCAACGTTCTGGGTTCGGCCCTGTTCTTCTTTCTTGACATTCCGACGCCTGCGAAACCTGCGGCTGACGAACCCAAGGGACGGTCAAGGCTCGAATTGCTGAAGACGCCGCGCATCGCCGTGGCAATCATCTGTGCGATGGTGTCTTACGCATTGATGAACCTTGTGATGACCTCGACACCGCTGGCCGTTGTCGGCTGTGGGTTCTCGGCCAATGATGCTGCGGACGTAGTCACAAGCCATGTTCTGGCCATGTACATCCCCAGCTTCTTCACCGGCCATCTGATCGCGCGATTTGGTGTTGAGAAGATCATGGCGCTGGGCCTCGCAATCTTGGCAAGCGCCGGGGTTGTTGCTCTGCAAGGGGTTGAACTTGGCAACTTCTTTCTCGCCCTCGTTCTTCTGGGCATTGGTTGGAACTTTGGCTTTATCGGCGCAACCTCGATGCTGGCGGATTCGCATGACCCGCAAGAGCGTGGCCGGATGCAGGGCCTGAACGACCTTCTGGTGTTTGGTGGTGTCACATTGGCCTCGTTGGCCTCGGGCGGTCTGATGAACTGCTCGGGCGGATCCGCGGTCGAAGGTTGGACGGCGGTAAACCTGGCCATGGTCCCACTGCTGACACTGGCGGGTGGCGCTTTGCTATGGTTGGTGCTGCGGCCTGCCGACCCGGAACGGGCGTGATTACCAGCGCCCGCTGCTGACTGTCCACATCAGGGACAGGCGTTGCCGCATTTCGCCCGGTATCAACGTGCCCGAGGCAACGCGTTCAGGCCGCGCAACGGCTTGTTTCAACACCCAGTCCGCCAGCCACCCGGCAGAAAGCGCAGGACGGGCTTCGGCAGAGATCGCGGCCCGGTGGTTTGCCCTGGCCTTGTTCAGCCGCTCCAGCGCGGATTGTGCAAGGGCACGCACCCCCTCCGGAGTGCCATCCAACAAAGGTACCCGCCCCCTGTTTTCCAACTCGGGAATCGCGCGAAACCAGTTTGCGACACCAACCGCATAACCAAATTTGCGCAGCACATCCTCGTCCGCTACACCCAGCGCCTGAGCGGAGGCTACAAACAAAGACCCCGTGCTGTAGTTGATATAGGCGTCAAAGTGCTCCTGATCTTCAAACGGATCCCGATATATATCCCAACGTCTTACGGCCACATACTCATCCAAGACACCGGCCAGATGTGGCGAGAGTACACGGGACAACGGCGTTACCACTTCATGCCGTCGCACAGTGGTGCCTTCAGCAATTTCCTGTAAGGCGTCGCGCCACCATTGCAGCCGCATTTCGGCAATCATCGGCTCTTGCGTGACCCAGGGCGCGCGCGCAACTTCGACATTCAGCGCGTATAACGGAAACAGAACGGCGCGGGCAGCTACAGGGGCCGCCATTGCGGCGCGGAATCGATCAGGATCAGCCCGCTGCACCAGCGCGGCACAAGCTTTGACGTCGTCGTCAAAGACCGCGCTCACTCAGCCGCCGCCTTCTGCGGGTCGCAATCGCGTACCAGTTTCCACTGAATCGCATCCAGCAGAGCCTCGAACGATGCGTCGACTATGTTCGCGCTGACGCCAACGGTCGACCAGCGCCGCCCCTGCCCGTCCTCGCTGTCGATGATGACGCGCGTGACCGCCTCGGTCCCGCCTTGTGTGATCCGCACCTTGAAGTCGACCAGTCGCATGTCTGACAGGACTTGCGAATATTGCCCCAGATCCTTCGCCAGCGCCTTGGCCAGAGCGTTCACCGGCCCCCGGTCACTGCCGGATTCGTCCATGGATTCGCTGACGGACAGTTTCTTCTCACCATCCACCTTCACGACAACAACGGCCTCGGACAGGCTGACCATCTTGTTGTACTTGTTCTTCCGCCGCTCAACCGTGACCTTGTAGCGTTTGACTTCAAAGAACTCGGGCAGTTGTCCCAACTCGTCCCGCGCCAACAGTTCGAAACTGGCTTGCGCGGTGTCATAGGAATACCCATCCGCTTCACGCAATTTGATCCGATCAAGGATGCGACCGAGTGCAGGATCACCCGCCTCAACGCTTAGCCCGGCTTCGGTCAAACGTTTGCGCAGGTTCGACTGCCCCGCCTGGTTCGACATTGGAATGATGCGCGTGTTGCCGACGCTTGCGGGCTCCACATGCTCATAGGTCGACGGATCCTTGAGGATTGCGCTGGCGTGCAGCCCCGCTTTATGCGCAAAGGCAGACGCCCCGACATAGGCCGCTTGTTTGCTGGGTACGCGGTTCAGAACGTCGTCCAGCATCCGGCTGATACGGGTCAATCCCGCCAGAGCATCCAGACTTACACCGGTCTCAAACTGCGAGGCATAGGGTTCCTTCAGCAGCAGCGTCGGGATCAAAGCAGTCAGGTTCGCATTGCCACAACGCTCGCCCAATCCATTCAGCGTTCCCTGAATCTGACGCGCGCCAACCTCGACCGCTGCCAGTGAACAGGCCACTGCGTTCTCGGTGTCGTTATGTGTGTGAATGCCCAGCCGATCACCGGGCAAACCTGCTGCGATGACTTCGGACACGATCCGCCCGACCTCGGTCGGCAAAGCACCACCGTTGGTATCACATAGCACAACCCATCGCGCACCCGCCTCCAGTGCCGCACGGCAAACCTCTGTCGCGTATTCCGGGTTGTCCTTGTATCCGTCAAAAAAGTGTTCCGCGTCAAATAGGGCTTCACGCCCCTGCGCCACGATATGCGCGACCGAGGCGCGGACGTTTTCGGTGTTCTCTTCAAGAGAAATGCCAAGCGCGTGGGTCACATGATAATCATGAGACTTGCCTACCAGACACACCGCCTTCGTGCCCGCATTCATCACCGCCGCCAGAACGTCATCATTCTCGGCCGAGCGCCCCGCCCGCTTGGTCATTCCAAAGGCCGTCAGACGGGCCGAGGTCTTCGGCGCAGCCTCGAAAAACGCGCTGTCGGTCGGGTTCGCTCCGGGCCAACCGCCTTCGATGTAGTCCACACCTAAGGCATCCAGCGCCTGCGCGATCTGCACTTTCTCGGCGGTCGAGAACTGCACCCCTTGCGTTTGTTGCCCATCGCGCAGGGTCGTGTCGTAGAGATAGAGGCGGGTTTTGGTCATCAGACCTCCTCCAGCTTGGAGGCATCGAACCCAGTGCCAGGCACCAGTTCAACACCTTCCTTGCTCATGCGCACTTCCAGCCCGGCGGCAACATAGGCGGCTTTGAGACGATCAACTTCCGAGAAATCCTTGTTCTGCATGGCGGATACACGCGCATCGGCCAAACGATCCGCATGGGCCGTCAGGTCCACAGATGTCGTATCCGCCCAAGCGCCCATTTCTGGCAAGAGCAACCCAAGAATCTGCGCGCTCGCCAACAGACCAGCCGCATCGCCGTCCGAGGCCAGACGATAAAGCTCGGTCATAGCCCCCGCCGTATTTAGGTCATCGCTCAGCGCCGCGATCACCTCAGGTGCCGCGCTGGCAGCAGGTTCGACGCCCGCTGTAAGCGCCCGCCATTTGCGCAGCGTCGCTTCAGCCTCGCGAGCCTTTTTCTCGGTCCAATCCATCGGCTTGCGGTAATGCGTCTGCAGGAACACAAACCGGATCACCTCACCCGGCACACCCTGTTCCAGCAGATCATGCACGGTAAAGAAATTGCCCAGCGATTTGGACATCTTCTTACCTTCGACCTGCAGCATCTCGTTGTGCAGCCAATATCGCGCGAACTCACCATGCGGGTGAGCGCATTTGCTCTGGGCAATCTCGTTCTCGTGGTGCGGGAACATCAGGTCGTTGCCACCGCCGTGAATATCAAAGCTTTCGCCCAACAGTTCATACGCCATCGCCGAGCATTCGATATGCCACCCCGGACGCCCTCGTCCCCATGGGCTGCCCCAGCCCGGAAGCTCATCTGTAGAGGGTTTCCACAACACGAAATCCATCGGGTTCTTCTTGTAGGGCGCCACCTCGACCCGCGCGCCCGCGATCATGTCATCGACCGACCGGCCAGACAGCTTGCCGTAGCTTTCTTTCCAACTGTCGACCGCGAACAGAACATGGCCTTCGGCGGCGTAAGCATGGCCCTTGGCGATCAAGTCTTCGATCATTTCAATCATCTGAGCGATAAACTGGGTCGCGCGCGGCATCTCGTTAGGCTCCAACGTGCCCAAAGCACCCATATCATGAAGGTACCAGCCGATGGTCTCATCCGACCGTTCCTGCACCAGTTGCTCCAGCGTGCCCTTTGCCCCAGCCTTTTTGCGCGCCAGCGCCGTGGCGTTGATCTTGTCGTCGACGTCGGTGAAGTTGCGCACATAGGTCACGTGATCCGCGCCATAGACGTGGCGGAGCAGACGATAGAGCACATCAAAAACAACCACCGGACGGGCGTTGCCCAGATGCGCGCGGTCATAGACCGTCGGACCACAGACATACATCCGCACGTTATCAGGGTCGATCGGTACGAAGTCTTGCTTCGTCCGCGTCCGCGTGTTGTGCAGCTTGATCGTCGTCATCGGTCGGGCTCCTCAGAAACAGCATGTGCTTGCGCGTTGGCGCGGGCTTAGCAACTTGTCTCAGGGATGAAAACGAAAGAAACCGGCCCGCTTGATAAATCAGCAGGTAATGCAGCAGATAATGGTGCAGGTCACCGGGTTCATACCCCTCGGTTAGCACGGGTTCATCTTTAAGCCAAGTATTGAGGTTGCGCGTAGTCTGAGTCAGCGTGCAGATCATGGATCGAGGTAACATCAACGCGATTTGCAAAGAATTCCCCGGAGCCGAGTTGTCAGACCCCTGGGGCGGCGGGCATGACGCGTGGAAAGTCGGCGGCAAGATGTTCGCCTGTATCGGCACGGCAAATGACGGGGTTTCTGTCAAAACGCCCGACGTCGAAACGGCACAGATGGTGATTGATGCCGGCGTGGGGGTGAAAGCCCCCTATTTCCATCGCAGTTGGGTGCGTCTACCGTTTGACGCAGAGCCCGAGGAATTGCGCCATCGCCTGACGGTGTCTTACGACATTGTCCGCGCGTCCCTCACAAAGAAGCTACAGGCGACATTGCCGCCGCGAAGCTGATTGACAAAACTCTGTTGCTCTGCCCCATTCAACGAAAATGAGTCCAGGGGCATTGCTATGAAACTTTCTGAGCGCATCACGCATCTGACCGGCGACAGCGATGGATGGGACGTGTTCTACCGGGCGCGTCGGATGCTGAGCGAGGGACATGCCGTCACCGAGTTGACGATCGGTGAGCATGATGTCCGAACTGACCCGTCGATCCTGCATGCGATGGCCTTGTCTGCTCGCGAGGGGCACACCGGCTATGCCATGGTGCCCGGAACGGATCTTCTGCGCGACACGGTTGCGGCACGGGTGCAAACACGGACGGGTGTTCCAACAACGCGCAACAATGTTATGATCACGCCCGGCGGCCAATCTGCCTTGTTTGCGGCCCATATGGCTGTGTGTGATCCGGGCGATGTGGGCCTGTTCCTCGACCCCTATTACGCCACGTACCCAGGCACGATTCGCGGGGCCGGAGCAGTTGCCCGCGCGGTTCCGACCGCGGCAGAAGATGCCTTTCAACCCAACGCCGATTGGATCGATGCAGCGGCTAACGATGCCGTTTCACTGTTGATCAACACACCCAACAATCCGACCGGAGTGGTCTATTCCCGTCAATCGCTTGAAGCGATAGCCGAGGTCTGTCAGAGGCGCGACCTGTGGCTGATCTCGGATGAGGTCTACGATACGCAGGTCTGGGAGGGCGAGCACCTGTCGCCGCGCGTTTTGCAAGGTATGGCGGATCGGACGCTCGTTGTGGGATCGATGTCCAAGTCTCATGCCATGACAGGATCGCGTTGTGGTTGGATCGTGGGCCCCGAAGAGGTTATCGATCATCTGATTAATCTTGCCACTCACACGACCTATGGCGTGCCTGGCTTCATTCAGGACGCGTCCAGTTTCGCGCTGACCGCTGGACCCGAGTTGGAAGAGAAGATTGCCGCTCCGTTCCGCCTTCGGCGTTCACTGGCCATGGATATTCTTCAGGCGCAATCCACCGTTGGTTTGGTGCCAGCGCAAGGCGCGATGTACCTGATGCTGGACGTTCGAAAAACCGGGCTGTCAGGGGAAGATTTTGCCAATGCCCTATTAGATACGCACACCATTGCCGTCATGCCGGGAGAGAGCTTTGGTTCAGCCGCCGCTGGGCATATTCGAGTGGCCATGACCGTCGAAGATGAGCGTTTTGCAAGCGCCCTGACCACGCTGTGTTCTTTTGCAGAGCAGCTTGCGCAGCGTCACGCCGCGGAATAGCCGTCAAAATCGGAATGTGGTGCGCAGATTGAAGACGTTGGAATCCAAACTGCCGCTGGAACGGGTGACGTCGTCGAAATTCTGCCGCAGCGCCTCGCCGCTGATTACAAAGTTCTCACCTATCGGATAGGCTACGCCGATGCCGTAAACGGCGGCTGTATCGCTGTCGACCGAGGTTTCAGCCCGTGCCGCGCCGACAACCACATATCCCAATGCGCTGCCGAAATCATATCCACCGCGCAGCTTCAGGCGGGTCATGCTGTCCAGGCTACCCTGGGACGACCCTAAATCCAGCGATAGGCGGTTGTATTCCAGTTCTCCGCCCAGGACGAAATTCCCCAAATCCAGATCGTAGCCCACATGGGCCCCAAAAGCGGTATCGTCACCGCTGACCCCTCCTGGCCCATCCGCATCAGCATATCCAAAGCTGAGGCCCACATATCCACCGGTCCAATCCTCAGCCAAACTCGGGCTTGCGCCAGCGATCAGGGTCGCTGCGATAAAGGCAGAAAGGGGTTTCCGAACCGGTTTCAAAGCTAGGCCGCTCTTGTTTCGATCTAAAGATGCAATCTCAGTTTAATCTGTGATCCGTTCCGTCAGAATTCAATTCAAAGGTCACAACGTTCAATAGTAAGTGAAGGTACTATAACAGAATTCTACCAAAACGGGAGAAAATCCGCACCGACCCGCTTTCATCCTGAGGATGGCACACAGTGTAGGTCGCAAAATCAAGCAGAGGTCGCAAACAGGACAGATTGCGTTGCTTTACTTTGAAAACGTCGGATCAAATGTTGAGAGGCAGAATGACTGACCACGATTGGAAGATCAGTTTGATCAGCCGCACCATCGGTGCGGATCGTGGGCGTGCCGCACGAGGACGGCCGTAAAGGCGTTTTCCCTGCACCCCACGACAGCACTCAACGACCGGAAAACCCAAATGAACGACCAATCCCGCAACACATCCCGCAGTGGCGGCCGCGCCGCGCGTCGCGCCGCCCGTGCATCCGCCCTGCCCGAGCATTTGCGCCCTGTACGCCCCGGAATGGAAGGCGGCGTTCTGAATGTTCTTACACAGGCACAGATCGAACGCATCCATGAGGCCGCCCTGACCGCCCTTGAGACGATCGGGTTGGCGGATGCACCCCAAAGCGGCATCGATTATCTGGTCGGAGCTGGCTGCACCCTGGGCGACGATGGCCGCATCCGGTTTCCGCGTGCCTTGGTTGAAGACACGATTGCAAAGGCAAACCGCTCGGTCACTATGTACAGCCGGGACGGAAAAACCGATCTGGAACTGACGGGAACCAAAGTACATTATGGCACGGCTGGAGCCGCCGTATCCATGGTCGACGTTCACGGACGTGAATATCGCGACTCAACCGTGCAAGACTTGCATGATGCGGCTCGTATCTGCCAACAGCTTGACAACATACACTTTGTTCAACGCCCAATGGTCTGCCGCGACATCGCGGATAACCTCGAGATGGACCTGAACACGATCTACGCCAGCTGTTCCGGAACTTTCAAACATATCGGCACATCTTTCACCGAACCCAGCCACGTCGCCCCTGCGATGGAGATGATCTACATGATCGCGGGCGGTGAAGACAAATACCGCGAGCGGCCGTTTGTTTCGAACTCGAACTGCTTTGTGGTTCCGCCGATGAAATTCGCGACCGAAAGCTGCGAAGTGATGGAGGAATGCATCAAGGCCGGTATGCCGGTTCTGCTATTGTCCGCCGGGATGGCCGGTGCCACCGCGCCTTCGACCATAGCCGGAGCAATCGCGCAGGCGACCGCTGAATGTCTGGCAGGACTGGTTTATGTAAACGCCGTAAGGCCCGGCGCCCCTGCTGTTTTTGGCACCTGGCCCTTTGGTCTGGACTTGCGGACAGGTGCGATGTCCATCGGGTCTGGCGAACAGGCTTTGCTGACGGCGGGCTGCGCTCAGATGCACCGGTTCTACGACCTGCCCGGCGGTGCGGCCGCAGGAGCCTCGGATTCGAAGCTTCCGGACATGCAGGCCGGATGGGAACAGATGTGTTCGAACGTGATGGCAGGTCTGTCCGGGTTGAACATGGTGTATGAGGCTGCGGGTATGCACGCGTCTTTGCTGGGCTTCTGTTTCGAAAGCCTGATACTCAGCGACGATTTGATCGGTCAAGCACAACGCTGTGTCCGCGGGATCGAAGTGTCGGACGAAACTCTGGCCCTGGATCAGATCGCATCAGTCTGCATGGGTGGCCCGGGTCATTTTCTGGGAACGGAAGCAACGCTTAGCCGGATGCAGGCCGATTACGTTTATCCAACGTTCGGCGACCGCTCCTCACCCAAGGAATGGGTGGAACTCGGCAAACCGGATCTGGTCGAAAAGGCAATAGCCCGCAAGGAAGAGATCCTGTCTGCCCCGTCAGCGGCGAAGTTCGACCCGCTTCTTGACGCAGAGCTTCGGCAAAAGTTCAACATTCATTTGCCCGCATAGCACGCGAAAGGGCGGCCCGAAGATACTCGGGCCGCCCACCGGATCAGCCGTTATTGGGCGGAAGAAGCCCCGCTTCCTGAGCGACGGCTATTTCATCTGCGTCCAACGCTCCGTCGCCGTTGGCGTCCATCGTCGAAAATGTATCTGCGTCCACGCTCGGCACAACGGCCTGAACTTCCTCGATGGTCAGAACGCCATCGCCATTGGCATCGGCTGTGGATTGGGCCAAGACCATTCCCGGCAGGGTCATTGCCGCGATGGACATTCCAATTAAATACTGCGGTTTCATGTTGGTGCCTCCTGATTAGGTTGATTATGTCTTCGTCCGGACAGGCCCCAGAAACACCGTAACACCGAAGGCGTCACCCGTTTTGCGCGAACACCAAGGATTCGCGCCAATCCTTGCGTGTTTGCCCGAATCGGGTGTGCAAAGCGCCGCCGGGCAAAACTCCGCCTTACCCCGTTCGGCGAGACTTTCCCGACAATTCCTGCCTGTTCCGGCAAAACGGCGCTTAACTCGGCGACTCGGCGCAAAAAGAAAGGGGGCCGAAGCCCCCTGTCAGTTTCGCCTTCCAGGCTCATTTCGTTGACCGCCCGGTATTTTTTTGCCTGCGGCCTGGACTGCGCATGGGGCGAGCGCACCCGCCCCGTGAAAGAGTGGGAAAGAGCAAATATTCCGCCCCACCCTGTTCCCGGCCAACACGGGCATGTCGACCGAGTGGAGAAAGGTCAGTTGGTAAGTCTCAGACCTTTACTCCGTATTCGTCGGGGTCGGTAACCAAGGGCAGCGTCCGACCCCTACGCCCCGGGGTGCCGGGGCGTTATTCTTTAGCTACACCCGCTTGTCGCGCCGCAGGTGTTGCACTTCATGCAAGTGCCGTTGCGCACCAGCGTGTAGTTTCCGCATTCGCCACAAGGGTCACCTTCGTAGCCCTGCATCTTGGCTTTGGTGCGGGCGTCCATTCCCGTGGCTACAGCACTTTCCACGACGGGAGCTTCGAAGGCAGCGGCCGTTTCAGCCATACCACCCAGCTCGGCCTTACCCGCGTTGAACACAGCCAGATCTTGCGGCAGGCGCTTGCGCAAGTAGCCGGTTGAGCTGATTTGTTTTAGCACTTCCAAGGACTTGGATGCCGCAGTTTCACTGATCTCTGAGACGTTCGAGACACCTTCCTCCTCACCACGACCCAAATCATCAAAGCTTGCGCCTTCGGGTTTCACATGGGCCAGATCGGTGCGGTCCAGATAAGACACGGCCAGTTCGCGGAAGATATAATCCAGGATCGACGTCGCATTCTTGATCGAATCGTTACCCTGCACCATCCCCGCCGGTTCGAACTTGGTGAAGGTGAAGGCATCAACAAACTCTTCCAACGGCACGCCGTATTGCAGACCAACCGAGACCGCGATGGCAAAGTTGTTCATCATTGCCCGGAAGCCTGCGCCTTCCTTATGCATGTCGATGAAAATCTCGCCCAGCTGACCGTCTTCGAATTCACCTGTCCGCAGGTATACTTTGTGGCCACCAACGATTGCCTTCTGGGTATACCCCTTGCGGCGATGCGGCAGTTTCTCACGATGGCTGCGGATGATCTCTTTGACCACAACCTTCTCGATCACCTTTTCTGCCAGGACGACGGCCTTTTCCTGCATCGAACCGCTTTCCAGCACTTCTGCCGCTTCATCGTCATCCTCGACCAGTGCAGCCGCCAGCGGCTGCGACAGTTTCGAGCCGTCACGATAAAGCGCGTTAGCCTTCACACCCAACGACCAGCTAAGCTCATAGGCTTTCTGGCAATCCTCGATTGTCGCGTCATTCGGCATGTTGATCGTTTTTGAGATCGCCCCCGAGATGAAGCTTTGCGCCGCCGCCATCATGGTGATGTGGCTATCAACCCCAAGGAAACGCTTGCCTTTCTTGCCGCACGGATTCGCGCAGTCGAAGATCGAATAGTGCTCTTCCTTCAGGTGCGGCGCCCCTTCCAGCGTCATGGTTCCGCAAACGTGGTCGTTGGCTGCCTCGATATCCGCACGGGTAAAGCCCAGATGCCGCAGCAGATCGAAGGTCGGATCGTTCAGTTTGGTCGCCGGGATGCCAAGAACGCCCGTGCAGAAGTCCTCGCCCAGGGTCCATTGGTTGAAGACGAACCGGATGTCGAAGGCGCTTTCCAGCGCGGCGTCCACTTTGGCCAACTCGTTGGGGCCAAAGCCATGACCGGTCAGCGACGTATGGTTGATCCCCGGCGCGTTGCCGATGGTGCCGTGCCCGACCGCATAGCCGACGATCTCTTCGATTTGAGACGAGGAATATCCCAGCTTTTCAAGTGCCGACGGTACCGAGCGGTTGATGATCTTGAAGTAACCGCCACCGGCCAGCTTCTTGAATTTGACCAGCGCAAAGTCAGGCTCGATGCCGGTGGTGTCGCAATCCATCACCAGACCGATGGTACCTGTTGGCGCGATCACGGTGGCCTGCGCGTTGCGATAGCCATTCTTTTCACCCAGGCTCAGCGCTTCATCCCAGGCCGACATGGCCAGATCGACCAGACGTTTATCCGGGCAGTTGCCGTGATCCAGAGGCACCGGCTTAACCGCCAGTTTCTCATAGCCATCCGTCACACCCTGCGACGCGCGGCGGTGGTTGCGGATAACGCGCAGCATGTGGTCGGCGTTGCGCTCGTAACCTTTGAACGGGCCAAGCTCACCGGCGATTTCAGCCGAGGTTGCATAAGCCACACCGGTCATGATCGCGGTCAGCGCGCCGCAGATCGCCCGCCCCTCATCCGAGTCATAGCTGTAGCTCATGTTCATCAGCAGACCGCCGATATTGGCATAACCCAGACCCAGCGTGCGGAAGTCGTAAGACAGCTGGGCGATTTCCTTCGACGGGAACTGCGCCATGGTCACCGAGATTTCCAGCGTCAGGGTCCACAGGCGCGAGGCGTGCATGTAATCGGCCGCCTGGAACTCACCATCCTTCAGGAAGGTCAGCAGATTCATTGACGCTAGGTTACAGGCCGTGTCGTCAAGGAACATGTATTCCGAGCACGGGTTCGAGCCGCGAATCTCACCGTCTTTTGGGCAAGTGTGCCACTCGTTTACGGTGTCGTGGAACTGAATACCCGGATCGGCACAGGCCCAGGCGGCGTGGCCGACCTTTTCCCACAGATCGCGCGCTTTGACGGTACGGGCGACCTTGCCATCGGTGCGGTTGATCAATTCCCAATCGGCGTCTTTCTGTACAGCGGTCAGGAACGCGTTTGTCACGCGGATCGAGTTGTTCGAGTTCTGACCCGAGACCGAGCTATAGGCTTCCGAATCCCAGTCCGTGTCGTAGGTCGGGAATTCGATACTGTCGTGACCCTGCTTGGCGTAATCCAGAACACGCTTGATGTAAGTTTCAGGGATCGCGACCTTTTTCGCCTCGCGAACTGCCTTCTTCAACGCGTCGTTTGCGTTGGGATCATAAGCGTCATCAGCTACACCGTCCCATGTGCGAATGGCCTCGAAAATGCCGTTCAGCATCTTCTCGTGCATCTTCGATCCGGCAACGATCGAGGCCACTTTCTGCTCTTCAATCACCTTCCATTCGATGAATTTCTCGATGTCTGGGTGATCTGCATCGACGATTACCATCTTTGCTGCCCGACGGGTTGTTCCGCCTGATTTGATCGCGCCAGCGGCGCGATCGCCGATCTTGAGAAAGCCCATCAGGCCCGAGGACTTGCCGCCACCCGACAGCGCCTCGCCTTCTGCACGCAGATGGCTGAAGTTGGTCCCGGTACCAGAGCCGTATTTGAACAGGCGCGCCTCGCGCACCCACAGATCCATGATGCCGCCTTCGTTCACCAGATCGTCATCAACGGACTGAATGAAACACGCGTGTGGTTGCGGGTGTTCGTAAGCGGATTTCGATTTGGTCAACTTGCCGGTTTTGTAATCGACATAGTGGTGCCCCTGCGCCGGGCCGTCGATGCCATAGGCCCAGTGCAGGCCGGTGTTGAACCACTGCGGGCTGTTCGGCGCGGCGCGCTGAGTCGCCAACATATAGCGCATCTCATCAAAGTAAGCGCGTGCGTCATCCTCGGTCGAGAAATAGCCACCCTTCCAGCCCCAATACGCCCACGCGCCGGCCAGACGGTCGAAAACTTGCTTCGAGGATGTCTCCCCATCGAACTCAGCGCCATCCGCAGGGACCGAGCGCCACAGGAATTCGGGAACGTCTTTCTCTTTTACTTTTTTCAGCTTGGAAGGAACGCCTGCCTTGCGGAAGTATTTCTGCGCGATCACGTCGCTGGCTACCTGAGACCAGCTTGCGGGCACTTCGATATTGTCGAGACGAAAAACAATTGTACCGTCAGGATTTCGGATTTCAGACGTTGCGGACACAAAATCCAGTTCTGCGTAAGCATCCTGATCTGGTTTGGTAAAACTTCTCTCAATCTTCATGTCCGCAGCCCTGATTAAAACAGCTCAATTTTCGATTCCCGACACCAAATCTTGTGTTGCTGGGTGTCGCCCGCAACGCCCAGAGAAGAGCTCGCAAAGGTATTGGTCACTGTCTGAGACAGCTTAAAAACCGCTATTGCGGCTGCACGTTAATCTTTTGTGCTTGTCCGACCCTCGCCCGCTGCCTGTTCCGGTTTGGACACCAGATATTGTGGCACTCTCGTTGGCTCATACAATTTGGCGTATGTTACCATAGAAGGTCAACGCCCTTTTTCAGCCATTTTTGAAATCTTTTTTGTTGACCTGAGCGCTGCGGAAGCCCGCCCATCCGCAGGTTCCGATTCCTCCACAGCTTCGTCCACGGCAAATTTCCGCCGACATTTCGAAGTCTCAAAACGAATTCCCGTGTTTACCAGCATAGTTATCTGCATTTGATCAACCAATGCCATACTGACTAAGGTGAAAGAGAATCATCTTCACTTGGTCTAACTGACCTGCGATTTGCGCCGGATGGTTCGCTCAGGTGTCAGAAGGTTCAATCGAATGAAGTTGTTCCACTTTATTCCGGCTATCGCCTTCATCGTGGCCTGCACACCACAAGATGTGCCCATCGCGTCACGCAGCGCACAGTTCGAAACCTACCCTCAGCGTTTGTTCGATACCTTTGAAATCAATTGTTCAGGCCCTGGTGAATCTTTTGAGAAAACCGGGAAGCAAACTTTTGAATGCAGCGAGTTCTTGCCCCCCAATGCGGCAGCCTACCTGATTCTGAATTATGATGGCGATCCTCAGGACCTCCCTCAAAGTGTCATACGTCTTACATCGACGAAGACAAACGCCGGATATCGCGTGGACGCACAGGTCTTCTTCAATGTGCCGCAAAAAGCCGGCACCGCGGTCGAAGTTCCGGTTGAAAGTAAGGTCTTGGACCAAGCCATCAGCGAGCTCTACCAAACAATGGGAGGCTCGCTGACTTAGCTTGATGGAAGTGGTCGGGGCGGCAGGATTCGAACCTACGACCCCCTGTACCCAAAACAGGTGCGCTACCAGACTGCGCCACGCCCCGGACCGTGCGCCTTCCTAACGACGCCAATCTGATTTGAAAAGCCCTAACAGGGCCAAATCGCAGGACCTTGCGAAAAAATTTCATGCTGCATCTGTGTGCCGGGCGCAATTGAGTAGCGTGCGGACAATCCGGCATTGATTTCAAGCACTGCAAAAACGGAATCTCCGCCTTCGATTGGGGTCAGATCACCGGGAATCGCCCCCTCATGCACACGCGTGACCGTGCCGGTGCGATCCACAAAAATCATATCGAGAGGAATCAGGGTGTTCTTCATCCAGAACGCAACCCTTTGCGGTGGATCGAAGACAAACAGCATCCCGGATCGATTCGGCAGGGATTCGCGAAGCATCAAACCGTGCGAACGCTCCTCGGGCGTTACTGCCAGCTCGATATCAAATCGAATTGTTGCGCTGTCATTTCTTAAAGTGACACGATCAACGCTGCATGCTGCAAACGCCCCACCCGCACATATCGTGGTTAACAGGGTTAAGAGCGTCAGAATCCGTATCATCAAGAACTCAGCCGTCCAGTGCAGCTTCCCAAGCCAGCACTTGTGCCGCCATTCGGCCCCGTTTGCCGTCAATCACCCGCATAGCCAGAGCTTCGCCAGGTTGCAGATCAGCCAGACCGGAACGCCGCAACACTTCGATATGAAGGAAAACGTCTTCGCCGCGGCCAAAGACATTTGCAAAGCCAAAGCCCTTGCCCTTGTCGAACCACTTGACCCGTGCCGCTTCCAACGGAGCGGCGGCAATATCTACCGGGTCAAGCTCGGCAAAATCGGCCAGCATCATCGAGTCGGTCCGCGCCGGAGGATCGATCGCGACGACTTCCACCGCCTGAACGCCTCGGTCGGTGCGGTGCGTCATGATCTCGATCCCGGCACCATCCGCTACAGAGCTTTGACCGAAATTCCGCAGTACATTCACATGCAACAGAATATCTGGGCCGCCTTCGTCGGACACAACGAATCCATATCCCTTGGCAGGATCGAACCATTTCACGTGTCCACGGACGCGATACATGTTGTTCAGGTCTTCTGGCACGGTTTTCCCATCGCGAATTTTAGCAGTTCGTTAAGGGTTTGTTGTTTATGGGAACGGCAGGCAAATTCAAGCTGAAAAAACTGTTTACTTTCTGCCCGTTGCATTTCACGACACGTGAACGTCATGGATTCAACCTTTCCACATGCCATGCCGATCCCGGCTCATTACGTTGCCATCTGAACCGGTCATGCAGGCGAAATGCCCCATCGGCCCAGAACTCAATCTCGGTCGGCGTCAGCCGGTACCCGCCCCAAAACGGGGGGCGTGGCGGATTCGGCCCCAGCTTTGCAGTCACTTTCGCCACGTCAGCCATCAGCGCGGTTCGGCTGGAAAGCGGTTGCGATTGCTTTGACGCCCAGGCGCCCAAACGGCTCTTTAGCGATCTCGATGCGTAATACTCATCCGCCTGAGGACCGTTTTCACGCGTTATTGTACCACGAACACGCAGTTGACGCCGCAAAGATTTCCAGTGCATCACAAACGCGGCCTTGCCCGCGGCCTCCAACTCTGCCGCCTTCGCGCTTTCATAGTTGGTATAGAAAACAAACGAATCCGCTTCGATTTCCTTCAGCAGCACCATACGGGCATTCGGCAACCCATCAGGGTCGACGGTTGCAAGCGCAATCGCATTGGGATCATTCGGTTCTGTCTGTTCAGCCTCGGCAAGCCACCGACCCGCTATTACAAACGGATCAGTGCCAGCAAAGATGCCATCACGCTCGGTCATTTCCATCCCCTGGAAAGTATTAATGTCAAACCTAAGGCGAGAACCCGCTGCGGGCAAGAGCGCACGGCCTTGAAGCAACGCTACCAATGGCATACACCAACTCAACAGATCGCGAAGACAGGCGGAGAACCACACATGTCAAATCAGTTGATGGCCGGCAAACGCGGCCTCATCATGGGACTGGCCAATGACAAATCAATTGCATGGGGAATCGCCCGCGCCTTGTCCGACGCCGGGGCCGAGCTTGCTTTTTCCTATCAGGGCGACGCCCTGAAAAAGCGTGTCGACCCGCTTGCTGCACAATTGGGCAGCGAAATCGTCCTGCCCTGCGACGTGAGCGACGAGGCATCCATTGATGCTCTGTTCACCGCGCTGGAAGAAAAATGGGGCAAGTTGGACTTTATTGTTCATGCCATCGGTTTTTCCGACAAGAACGAGCTGCGCGGTCGCTACGTCGACACCAGCCGGGCGAATTTCAAGCTGACTATGGATGTGTCGGTTTATTCCTTCACCGCCGTTATGCAGCGGGCCGAAAAGATGATGGGCGAAGGCGGCAGCGCCGTCACCCTAACCTATTACGGTGCCGAACAAGTGATGCCTCACTACAATGTTATGGGCGTCGCCAAAGCTGCACTGGAGGCATCGGTGAAATATTTGGCCGAGGATCTGGGCAAGGACGGCATCCGCGTCAACTCGATCTCGGCCGGTCCGATCAAGACCCTGGCTGCCAGCGGCATCGGCGATTTCCGCTATATCATGAAGTGGAACGAGTATAACTCGCCCCTGCGTCGCAACGTGACCATCGACGATGTGGGCAAGTCGGCACTCTACCTGCTGTCAGATCTGTCCAGCGGCGTGACCGGGGAAAACCTGCACGTGGATTCGGGCTATCACATCGTCGGCATGAAAGCCGTTGATGCACCTGATGTAGAAAAGGGCTGAGATCATGAGTGCTAAGGACCGCCTGCCACACGAAAAAGGCTTTCACATCAGCTGGGACCAAATCCATCGCGACTCGCGCGCGCTGGCTTGGCGGCTCGACGGGCAAGGCCCGGACAATGGGGCCTGGCGCGCCGTTGTCGCCATCACACGCGGTGGCATGGCCCCTGCGATGATTGTCAGCCGAGAGCTGGACATTCGCACCGTGGATACCGTCAGCGTAAAGTCTTACCACCATCAGGCTCAGGGTGAGGCCGAGGTGCTGAAAGCGCCCAATCAAGATCTGATGGGCGATGGCACCGGGATTCTGATCATCGACGATCTGGTCGACAGTGGCAAAACGCTGGAACTTGTGCGTGAGTTGTATCCCAACGCCCATTTCGCAACGGTCTATGCCAAACCCAAGGGCCGCCCGATGGTCAATACATTCATCACCGAGGTCAGCCAAGACACCTGGATCTTCTTCCCCTGGGACATGGCACTGCAATATGTCGAGCCTTATCGCGGTACCGACTGATCCCTTCTTCTGTTCAAACAACCTCGGAGTGTGGGGCTGAGCCTCGCAATAAGACCGGCACGCCATGACCCAGACTCGTACCAGCGCCACCTTTTCCCCTCCGGTGATGGAGGCGCGGCGATGGCTGGAAGGTGTCAGCTTTCCCGCAGAGCGTCCGCTGATAAACGTCAGCCAGGCCGCACCGGTCGACCCGCCCCCGCTCGCGCTGCGCAAAGCGATGGCCGATTTTGCAGTGCAGGAAGATAGCGCTCATTTATACGGGCCTGTTTTAGGGAATGACGACCTGCGCACGGAACTGGCGGCCCAGATCGGCGCGCATTACGCGGCACAGGTTGAGGCATCTCAGACTGCAATCACCTCAGGCTGCAATCAGGCGTTTTCGGCTGTAATCTCGGCGATCACCGATGAGGCAGATGAGGTGATTCTGCCAACGCCATGGTATTTCAATCATAAAATGTGGCTGGACATGACAGGCGTGCGCACGGTGGACTTGCCGACGGGTGACGATCTGTTGCCCGATCCAGAACTGGCACGTCAGCGGATCACCGGGAAAACGCGCGCCATCGCACTGGTTACGCCCAACAACCCCGGTGGCGTGGAATACCCCGCCGATCTGGTTCGAGCGTTCTATGACCTGGCGCGCGACAACGGGATTCGCTTGATCGTCGACGAAACCTATCGCGATTTCGACAGTCGCAGCGGCCCACCCCATGATCTGTTTCAGCAACCCGCCTGGGATGAGACGCTGATTCACCTCTATTCCTTCTCGAAATCCTATCGCCTGACAGGCCACCGGGTTGGTGCCATAGCAACAAGCCGTTCTCTTTTGGCCGAGGTCGAGAAATTCCTCGACACAGTCGCCATTTGCCCCGGCCAGATCGGCCAGTTCGCGGCCCTTTGGGGAATGCAGAACTTGTCACAATGGCTGGCGGGTGAGCGAGACGAAATTCTCGACCGCAGAGCTGCAATCAAAGATGGAATGCCTGCACTTGAAGCCAAAGGATGGCGTCTTTTGGGGCTTGGGGCGTATTTTGCTTATCTCGAACATCCGTTCGACATGCCTTCGGATGATCTGGCCCGCCGTCTGGTGGCTGAGGCAGGCGTGCTGCTGTTGCCCGGTACCATGTTCATGCCCGATCATGATCCCGCCGGAAGACGGCAGGTACGCGTGGCGTTCGCCAATCTCGACCGTGCGGGACTGGGACAATTGTTCGACCGGTTGCAGGGCCTGTCCTTCTAAGCTTGCCCCCCGGCGGTGTGCGTCGTATTCAGGGCCGCAACCGACAGGGCAGAACGCTGCCGCAAAAACAAGAGGGCACTATGGCCGCAGGCGCAAAAAGTCTTTCGAAAACCTTTGTCTGGATTCTGATGGGCCTGCTGATGCTTGGCCTAGCGGGCTTTGGCGCCACCAATCTCAGCGGTACGGTTCGAACCGTCGCGCAAGTGGGCGATGAAAGTGTCTCGGTCGAAGAGTTTGTGCGCGAGTTGCAGCGTGAAATCCGCGCAGTCGAAGCACAATCCGGCCAGCCCTTGCAAATGTCTCAGGCGCGTGACCTTGGACTGGATCAGAACGCCCTTGCCCGACTGACCGCATTGGCGGCTTTGGACAACGAAGTCGGCCAGCTTGGTATTTCCATTGGGGACGAGAATCTGCAGCAAGAGATCGTTGGAATCCAGGCCTTTCAGGGTGTGGACGGCAGCTTTGACCGTGAAGCCTATCGTTTTCAGCTGGAACAGGTTGGCATGACTGATTCCGAGTTTGAAACGGATCTGCGCAAAGAATCGGCGCGCACAATCGTGCAGGGCGCGATCATGGGTGGCGTCGCGATGCCTGCGACTCTGACAGATGCGATGACGGATTACATCGGCGCACGGCGCAGCTTCACGGTTGCGACCGTGGGCACCGAAGCTCTGGAGGCCCCGGTTGCCGAACCGACCGAGGCGCAAGTTCAGACTTTTTATGATGAAAACGGCGATCAGTTCACCCTGCCCCGCACCAAGCAGCTGACCTATGCGATCCTGTCCCCCGCAATGCTGATCGACAGCGTTGAGGTGGATCAAGAAGCTCTGCGGAAACTCTATGAAGATCGTTCTGACGAATACAATCAACCCGAACGCCGCCTGGTTGAACGCCTGAACTTCCCTGGTGAACAGGCCGCCAACGATGCCAAGGCGCAACTCGAGGTCGGCGGCACCACTTTTGAACAATTGGTTCGCGACCGCGATCTTGAACTGAACGATATCGATCTGGGCGATGTAACCCGTGATGATCTGGGCGAAGCTGCGGATACCGTTTTTGCGGCTGATCTCGATTCTGTTGTCGGCCCCCTGCCTTCGGTATTTGGTCCGGCCCTGTTCCGGATCAACGGATCTCTGGCGGCGAACAATGTGCCTTTTGAGGATGCAGAACCGGCCTTGCGGGAAGAACTGGCAGCCGAGCGCGCGCGCCGCCTGATCGAAGCACAGTCCGAAGACATCAACGATATGCTGGCTGGCGGCGCCACGCTGGAAGAACTGGCGGATGAGACCGAAATGGAGCTGGGTCAGATCGACTGGACCCGCGAGAGTTCGGATGATGTCGCTGCCTATGACGGATTCCGCGTCGCCGCCGAGGCAGTGCAGGACGGTGATTTCCCGGAAATCGGCTTCCTTGAAGATGGGTCAATCTTTGCCCTGCGCCTGAATGAGGTTCTGCCGCGCCGCCCCGAGCCGTTGGACAGCGCGCGTGATCGTGTGGCTGCCGCATGGCTTCAGGCCGAAACCAACAAGGCGCTGGAAAATCGGGCGAATGCGGTTCTGACTCAGTTGGCCACAGATGGAGACTTTACAACCACCGGTCTTCCGTTCCGTGTGGAAAACGCCCTGACCCGCACGGCGTTTCTGGATGACGTTCCCGTAGATTTCATGAATGAAGTGTTCCAGATGGAACCTGGCGAGCTGCGCGTCATTGGTGGCAACGGTGCAGCCCTGCTGGTGCGTCTGGATGAGGTTTTGCCGCCTGCAGACACGGACGAGCTGCGCCAGCTGCGTGAAGCCCTGTCTGCGCAGATGAATCAGGCCCTGTCACAGAATATTTTCAACGCTTACGTGCGCGATGCACAGACACGCGCGCGCCCGGTCGTCGACCAACAGGCACTGAACGCCGTGCAGGCGAGCTTTTAAACGAGACCGATATGGCCCTGACACCCGAATTCGACACCTTCGCGCGCGCTTATGAAGCGGGCGAAAATCAGGTGGTCTATACACGGCTTGCCGCTGATCTGGACACGCCCGTGTCGCTGATGCTCAAGCTGACCGGCGCGCAAAAAGATGCGTTCATGCTGGAATCCGTGACTGGTGGCGAGGTTCGCGGTCGTTATTCGATCATCGGAATGAAACCCGACCTGATCTGGCGGTGTCGTGGTGAAACATCTGAATTGAACCGCTCAGCCCGGTTCGATGCCGAGGCATTTTCGGCCCAAGATGGCAACCCGATGGACAACCTGCGCGCTTTGCTGGCCGAAAGCCGCATCGACCTGCCCGACGACCTGCCGCAGGCCGCCGCCGGGCTGTTTGGGTATCTGGGCTATGACATGGTGCGGCTGGTGGAATACCTACCGGATGTGAACCCCGATCCTTTGGGACTGCCCGATGCGATCATGCTGCGCCCTTCCGTTATTGCGGTTCTGGACGGTGTCAAAGGTGAGGTAACCGTGGTGTCCCCCGTCTGGGCGTCCGATGGGCAATCGGCCAAGGCTGCCTATGCTCAGGCCGCCGAGCGTGTGATGGATGGGGTGCGCGATCTGGAACGCGCCATGCCCGCAGAGACCCGCGATCTGGGGGATGCGCGCGAGGTTGCTCCGCCAGTGTCGAACTTCACCAAGTCCGGCTATATGGAAGCGGTTGAAAAGGCCAAAGAGTACATCCGCGCAGGTGATATTTTCCAGGTCGTGCCAGCACAACGTTGGACGCAGGAATTCCCTCTGCCGCCTTTTGCGCTCTACCGTTCGTTGCGGCGCACCAACCCGTCGCCCTTCATGTTCTATTTCAACTTCGGCGGTTTTCAGGTCGTGGGTGCCAGCCCCGAAATTCTGGTGCGAGTGTTTGGCAGTGAAGTCACCATTCGCCCCATTGCAGGCACCCGCCCCCGGGGCGCGACGCCAGAAGAAGACAAGGCAAACGAACTGGATCTGCTGGCCGACAAGAAAGAACTTGCCGAGCATCTGATGCTTCTGGATCTGGGCCGCAACGATACAGGCCGTGTTTCCAAGATCGGCACCGTGCGTCCAACCGAAGAGTTCATCATCGAACGCTACAGCCATGTGATGCATATTGTGTCAAACGTGGTGGGTGAGCTTGCCGAAGACAAAGACGCGCTGGACGCGTTTTTTGCGGGAATGCCAGCGGGAACAGTGTCCGGCGCGCCCAAAGTGCGCGCGATGGAGATTATTGACGAGTTGGAACCCGAAAAACGCGGCATCTATGGCGGTGGCGTCGGATATTTCAGCGCGGGTGGCGACATGGATATGTGTATCGCGCTGCGCACAGCCATCGTGAAAGATCACAAGCTTTATATCCAGGCGGGTGGCGGTGTTGTTTACGACAGTAACCCAGAGGCCGAATTCATGGAAACTGTCCATAAATCCAACGCAATCCGGCGAGCGGCGGCAGATGCCGCGCGTTTCACGGGCAACGGAAACAGCTAAACGGAAAAAGGGCGGCAGATCAGAAGATCGCCGCCCTTTTTTCGATACGACTTCGATTTTGCGTCGTGCAGCTTACTGCACCTGTTTCATCATGACCGCCGAAATCGGGGCCATGGCCACGCGGTTACCCCGGTCTTCCAACCCCCAAAGCAACAGGGCCGAGATCGTTTCGGGGCGCACCCGACCCAGCATGACCACAGCGCCTTCCTGCCCGGCGCGGAACGCCGCCTGATCCAGGAAACGACGCATGACTTTAGGGTCCTGACGCGCGCCATCTATGTCACGGAACACAACACCCGATGGCGTACCGTTTCGGGCTGCCAGTTTCTGCACGGTGTTCAACCCGTTGTCCTGCGTGATCAATCCCCGGCCAGTCCCGGCGGCAATTTCTGCAACCTGATCAGCCAGTTTGCGGTTGCCGTGAATTCCGCTGTTCACCCCTTCCAGAATGCCGACGGTTTCGGGCAGAGTATCCAGCCAGACAGACAGGGAAACCTCGGCATCCTGAGCGGTCGCCGCCTCAGGCAAATCAGCAAGGGCCATGACTTCAAACCCGGCCGCGCGGTGCCGCGCCATCTTTTCCGCTGCATCAGGGTCAGAAGGATTCACGGCAAAGCTGATCGGATATGGAAAATCCTGCAGTGCTTCGGTCCCGAACGCGCCTTCGTCATCGATCAGAATGATGGACATCAACGGTTTGGATTCAGGGTTCTCAAACTTTACCGCATAGCGTTCGATTGGCTTGCCCGATGGTATCGGTTGTTCTGCCGATGCTTCCTCGACCACCGGCTCCTCATTCCGTTCTGTCAATGGAACCACACGTGTTCCAACCGTTGAACTGCCACTTGCCTGCTGTTCACTACCGATCTGGGGCAGCGCTGCGATGCGCGGCAACTTGCGTGGCAGAGTGTCTTCATCCCCTTCCACCGCAATCGGGCTGCTTTCAAACGGGTTTTCCTCTTCGGTATCCGCCGTTTGTGGCAAAGGGTCTTGTTCCGGTTGAAGAAGTGCAACCTCTGTTGTCTCGGGTTCTTCCGTGGGCGGGGTTGGTGTATCGTCGATCACGGCTGGTATAGCTTCGTCCTGCGGAACAGATGGAGCCAGGCTGGGTTCCGGCGGAGCAGCGGGTGCTTCGGTTACAACGGACACTTCAGTTACATCTGCGGCCTCGGGTTCGTCCACGACCTCAGCTGCCTCATCAACAACCGGTTGAGTATCTGACGACGCTTCCAGCCCCGACAGATCGGCCAATTCCTCAGTAGCGTCATCGGCGACTTCCAGCGCACTGGGCGCCAGTTCCACCAGATCGGCATCAGAAACCGCTTCGGCCACCTCAGTCGGCGCCTCAGGTGTTTCAGAAATCGTCGGTGCCGGCGCTTGGGTTGAGACAACCGGCGTATTGGCCATCGGCGTCTTAAGCGACACAACCACGCCCAAGATCAAAACAACGATCGCCCCAGCGATCATTCCTCCGAAAAATCCGCCCATATTTCCTGCCTTTCGCCTCTTTTCTCTGCCTCGTCCAGCTCTGCGCCATCTGATGTGACGCTCGGCCAATAGGACGCGTCAGAAACGGTATGTCCTCTTGACGCTGCCGCTCAAGCCTGAGCATGTATGTGCGGACATTATACCGTGGCCCGGGGCTGCATCGCCAGCCTGAAATGCCCAAGCGAAGATAAGTGCCCATATGCTGCTGCTGATCGACAACTACGATTCGTTTACCTACAATTTGGTACATTATTTAGGCGAACTTGGTGCCGAAATGGTCATTCGCCGAAATGATGCGCTGGATGTGCAGGAAGCGATGGCGATGAACCCCGCCGGAATACTGCTGAGCCCAGGCCCCTGCGACCCGGATCAGGCGGGGATATGCCTTGTGCTGACCGAAGCTGCCGCTGAAACCAGAACACCATTGTTGGGGGTTTGCCTTGGCCACCAAACCATCGGTCAGGTTTTTGGCGGTAAAGTGGTGCGCTGCCACGAGATCGTGCACGGCAAAATGGGCACCATGAACCACACAGGTAAAGGCCTGTTTGCCGGTTTGCCCTCACCCTTTGAGGCAACGCGGTACCATTCGCTGATCGTGGAACGCGAAACCCTGCCCGAATGCCTTGAGATCACGGCCGAGCTGGAAGATGGCACCATCATGGGCCTGCAGCACAAAGAACTGCCCATCCACGGCGTGCAGTTCCACCCTGAGTCCATCGCATCCGAGCATGGTCACGCCCTACTCAAGAACTTCCTGCAAGAACTGAAAGTCCCCGCATGAGCGACGCGCTTAAACCGCTGATCGGGGCCGCTGCCGATCGCCCATTGACTCGTGATGAAGCTGAAAAAGCCTTTGCCATTCTATTCGAGGGCGAAGCCACGCCCAGCCAGATCGGCGGATTGCTGATGGCCATGCGGACACGCGGCGAGACAGTCGACGAATACGCCGCGGCCGCCGCAGTGATGCGTTCGAAATGCAACGCCGTGTCGGCACCCGACGGGGCGATGGATATTGTGGGCACGGGCGGAGATGGAAAAGGCACTCTGAATATTTCGACCGCGACAGCTTTTGTCGTCTCCGGTGCCGGAGTCACGGTCGCCAAACACGGCAATCGCAACCTGAGTTCAAAATCCGGTGCGGCGGACGCTTTGGGTCAGATGGGTATCAACGTCATGGTTGGTCCGCAAGTTGTTGAGAACGCTTTGAAAGACGTCGGCATTGGCTTCATGATGGCCCCGATGCATCATCCGGCCATTGCCCATGTGATGCCATCACGCCAGGAGCTGGGCACGCGCACGATCTTCAACATTCTTGGCCCCCTGACCAATCCCGCTGGCGTCAAACGGCAATTGACCGGCGCGTTTAGTCGCGACCTGATCCGCCCGATGGCCGAAACGCTTGGTCTGCTGGGTTCAGACCGCGCGTGGCTGGTGCACGGCTCGGACGGGACGGATGAACTCACGATCACAGGCATAAGCTGGGTCGCTGCACTGGAGGACGGCACGATCAAAGAGGTTGAACTGCACCCCGAAGACGCTGGTCTGCCGGTTCATCCGTTCGAAGATATCATCGGCGGAACTCCGGAAGAAAACGCAGTGGCTTTCCGCGCACTGCTGGATGGTGCCCCGTCCGCTTATCGTGACGCCGTGCTGCTGAATTCGGCTGCTGCTTTGGTCGTGGCCGAAGCTGCAAACGATCTTCGCGAAGGTGTCACCATGGCCGCCGAGAGCATCGACAGCGGCAAAGCCAAAGACAAAATCGCCGCTCTGGCCCGCAAGACACAGGAAGCCGCATGACCGAGACCGTTCTGGACAAGATCAAAGCCTACAAGCTGGAAGAGGTCGCAGCCGACAAGGCACAAAAACCCCTGGAAACACTGGAAGGTGAGGCGCGGGCCGCATCAGAAACCCGTGGCTTTGCGAAAGCTTTGCAATCCGCATCCCGGCAAGGCTATGGCCTGATTGCCGAGGTCAAGAAAGCCAGCCCATCCAAGGGTCTGATCCGCCCGGATTTCGACCCGCCTGTACTGGCCAAAGCGTATGAGGACGGGGGCGCTGCATGTTTGTCCGTGCTGACCGACACCCCCAGCTTCCAAGGCGCAAAGGAATACCTGACGCAGGCGCGCGAGGCGACATCCCTGCCCGCTTTGCGCAAGGATTTCATGTATGACCCCTATCAAGTGGTCGAAGCCCGCGCCCTGGGCGCTGATTGTATTTTGATCATCATGGCATCCGTCAGCGACGATCAGGCGGCTGAGTTGGAACAGACCGCCTTCGATTGGGAGATGGATGTTCTGATCGAAGTGCATGACGAAGCGGAACTGGAACGCGCGGCCCAGTTGAAAAGCCCGTTGATCGGCATCAACAACCGCAATCTCAAAACCTTCGAGACCACACTCGACACCACACGGCGCTTGTCCAAGCTGGTGCCTGCAGACCGTACCATTGTCTGTGAAAGCGGTCTGGGAACGCCGGATGACCTGAAGGACATTGCGCGCTACGGTGCCCGTTGCTTCCTGATCGGTGAAAGCCTGATGCGTCAGGACGATGTCGAGGCCGCCACGCGTCATATCCTGTCGAACCCTCTGATCCCCGGAGTGATGTGATGCCGCTGACCCATTTTGACGCGCAAGGTCAGGCGCATATGGTTGATGTGTCGGACAAAGACGTGACCGACCGTGTCGCCGTTGCTGCCGGGCACATCAGGATGGCAGCGGAAACCTTTGAAATCATTTCAGAAGGTCGCGCGAAAAAGGGTGATGTCCTTGGCATTGCCCGTCTGGCCGGCATCATGGGTGCGAAAAAGACACCAGACCTTATCCCCCTGTGCCACCCTCTGCCTGTTACAAAAGTGGCAGTCGAATTGACGCTTGATCCTGATCTGCCGGGTGTTCAGATCGAGGCCACGGTCAAGACCTCGGGACAGACAGGTGTCGAGATGGAAGCCCTGACCGCTGTCTCAACCGCTGCATTGACGGTGTACGACATGACCAAAGCCGTCGACAAAACGATGGAGATTGGCGGCATCCGTGTTCTACTGAAAGACGGCGGAAAATCAGGGCGTTACGAGGCAAAATGATAACAGTCGAAGAGGCACGCGCCCTGCTGTTCGATCTGGTGGGCCCCTTACCTTCGGAAGAGGTTCCTCTGGCACAATCCGCCGGGCGTGTTTTGGCGCAAGATGTTGTGGCGGGACGGAACCAGCCACCTTTCGCCGCTTCGTCGATGGATGGGTATGCGGTGAAAGCCGCCGAAGTTGAGTTGCACGCCATGTTTAAGGTTGTCGGCGAATCCGCGGCGGGTCATCGGTTTGACGGCCAAGTCGGCCCCGGTCAGGCTGTGCGCATCTTCACTGGTGCGCCAGTGCCCGAGGGCGCGGACTTTGTGGTGATACAGGAAGATACCGACCGGCGTGGCGACCTGATCACGATCACAGACGATCCGGGTCCTAAAACAAATATCCGTCCTGCTGGCGTCGATTTTGAAATTGGAACAACCATTTCAGCGCCGCGTTTGATCCGAGCCGAGGATGTGGCCCTGATGGCCGCAATGAACACCCCGCGCGTCACGGTTGCGCGCAAACCGGTGATCGCCCTGATTTCGACCGGTGATGAGCTGGTTATGCCAGGGGAAGAGCCAGGTCCGGATCAGATCATCGCCTCGAACACATTCGGCCTGCGGGCGTTGCTTGAAGGCTTGGGGGCAACGGTGCGGGTTCTGCCCATTGCGCGCGATACCGTTTCCTCGCTTGAAACCGCGTTTGGCCTGGCGCATGGGGCCGATCTTGTCGTGACAATCGGCGGTGCGTCTGTTGGTGACTATGACCTTGTCTCGGATGTTTCGCAGGGATTGGGGATGGAACGGTCCTTCTACAAGATCCGAATGCGCCCGGGAAAACCGCTGATGGCCGGGCGTATCGGCGAAACGGCAATGGTCGGTCTGCCGGGCAATCCGGTCAGCGCCATGGTCTGCTGCTATCTGTTTCTGGCTCCTATGGTGCGCCGAATGCTGGGGCTGGACCACGTGGTTCCGCCTTTCCGTACCGCGCAACTCACAGAGCCTTTGTCGAAAAACGGACCGCGAGAGCACTATATGCGCGCGGTTCTGAGCGAAACGGGCATTGCGGCTTGCGCGGATCAAGACAGCTCGCTTCTCAGCGTTCTGGCGCAGGCCAACGCGCTTTTGATGCGCCAACCGCACGATCCCGCCCGAAAAATCGGAGAAACGGTTCAGTACCTGCCCATCTGAGATGTTCTCAAATCCATTGACACAAAACGTGAACATGCGTAGAACAAAAGAAAACGTATGAGCGACGAGGTGTGAGCGATGCTGACCAAGAAGCAATTGGATTTGCTGGAATTCATCCACAAACGCGTGCAGGCGGACGGTGTTCCGCCCAGTTTCGACGAAATGAAGGCCGCGCTTGATCTGCGGTCGAAATCCGGCATCCACAGATTGATCACCGCGCTGGAAGAGCGCGGGTTTATCCGCCGCCTTGCCCATCGCGCCCGTGCTATTGAGATTGTGAAACTTCCTGAAAGCCTGGGTGGCGAACCCACAACCGGGTTCACGCCCCGTGTGATCGAAGGTGACAAACCGGAAGGCCGCCGCCCAGCCAATGTTGAACCTGTTTCGGTAGACGCGCTGGAGCTGCCGGTCATGGGCCGGATCGCAGCCGGTGTTCCTATTGAGGCCATCAGCCATGTCTCGCACCATGTTGCCGTCCCCGGCCCCATGGTCTCCGGCAAGGGTGAGCATTACGCGTTGGAGGTCCGCGGAGACTCGATGATCGACGCGGGTATTAACGACGGTGATGTGGTGGTAATCCGGGAAACTTCGACCGCAGACAACGGCGACATCGTGGTTGCGCTGGTCGAAGATCAGGAAGCCACGTTGAAGCGGTATTTTCGCCGTGGCAACGCCATCGCGCTCGAGGCTGCCAACCCGGTCTACGAGACGCGCGTACTGCCCGAGGAAAAGGTCAAGGTGCAAGGCCGCCTTGTGGGCCTGATCCGGACCTACTGATTTCGCCTGGAACGGAGGTCCCCGGCAGGGTTCGGGGACCAGAGCCTGCGCCCGGTGAGCTCAGCACTTGATACCAGCTTACCGTCCAGAACGGAAAGGCTGCCGGTTTCATACAAACGATCCGGGTCAAACACCCCGCATGGCCCTTGCAGATCGAGGGCTATGGCAGAGACGATGATCTGGTTTTCCTTGCATTCTTTAAATCCGTTTGCCGCCCGTTTGCCGGTCAGGTGGATTATTTCCTGCTCCTTCAGCAGATAGCGTTGGACCGCGTTTTTCTCTGGCCACCTGAGCGCCGCCTGAGACTGATCGACACTGTCCCCATCATTCTCCAACCAGACGGTCGCGACAAACCCGCTGCCTTTGTTTTTGCTCAGCGCGCGGCCTTGTTCGGTCATCACCCCCACCAACCCTCCGGTCTCGGCGATCAGGACGTCAGGACGTTGCCCTTCGGTCCACAACAGAAAACCCGCAAGAACAGGCCCCACCCCAACCCACCGCGCGTGTCCTTGCCACAACGCGGTCCACAAAGCGCCCAACGCGATAAGAGGCAGAATGTACCACGGCGGACCAACTACATAACCCTGTGCGCCATCCAGGTTCGAAACCCAATGCGACACCGTCAATATCCAGTGCAGGGCCCAGCCCATCACCGTCAGGGGAATCGCCTCGAGCCCCAGAGGAGCCAGTAACGCGGCAACCACCGCCGCCGGGACAACAAACAAACCCATGACCGGAACAGAGAGCAGGTTCGCCAAAAGCCCGTAGTGCGACATGGTGTTAAAATGCGCGGCACCGATCGGAGCAGTTGCAATCCCTGCTATAGCCGAGGACATCAGAACGCCCACCACCGGTTTGAGCCATTTCGGTCCGGGCATGGAACCAAATTCGCGCAGCGCTCCGAACACGGCGACCAGTGCGGTGGTGGCAGCAAATGACATCTGAAATCCCGGGCTCAGCAGTGATTCTGGTCTGAGGATCAGGACGATCACCGCCGCAACGGCCACAGCACGCAGTGATATAGCCCGACGGTCGATCAGCACGGCGCCCAACATGACCGTGACCATGACAAAGGCGCGCTCGGTGGCGACATTTCCCCCGGACAACATTAGATAGATGGTCGCCGCAAGCAACGCACACACAGCAGCCACCTTTCGAACTGGTACCCGCAGCGCAAGCGGTGGGATGAGCGACAGACCGATGCGGCAGGCCACAAAAACGAATCCCGTCAGCAGCCCCATATGCAGCCCCGATATGGCCAGCAAATGCGCCAGGTTTGAAGCCCGCAGCGACGACAGCGTCTCTTGTCCCATGCCACTGCGATCTCCGGTGGTCACAGCAGCAGCAAAACCACCGATTTCCCCCGGAAGAACTTCTTTCACGCGCTCGGAAATGGCCATGCGTATGGCGGTTAGCCGAACGCCTTCGATCCCGTCTGACGCTGGCGCGATGGTTAAAACAGGGACGCGGGTGTACCCCACCGCGCCTAAACTCTGGAACCAGGCATGGCGGCGGAAATCGAACCCGCCGGGCTCAACCGGGCCTTGTGGCGGAGACAGATGCGCCGTTGTCATGATCCTTTGCCCCGGTGCGATTGGTCCTGTTGGGGCATGCACGGAAAGACGGATGCGCTGCGGCCTTCGCTCCTGCGGCACGTCCCCTATACGTACCTGATCGAGCGTCAACCGCAACGCATCCGAGGCAGACCGATCCATGGCGACGACCCTCCCCTCGACAGGGCCATAATATCGCCATGACAGAACCGGTTCTGCCACCATATGGGCGCGAGCACCTGCCAGGCAGAAACCGGCAGCGATCAGCGCCCCCCCGATGGTCAACGACCCCACCCCCGGCGGAAGCCAGCGGCGCAAAACGATAAGTGCCAGGCACAGACAGACCAGACCTGCGTATTCCGGCAACGCGGGCTCTGACCGGATGTTGAAATACAGGCCAATTCCCGTTGCCAGTAAGACCGGTGTCCATGGGAACAGGTACCCTGTCTGGTGCAGCAGCGCGGCCTCAACCCGTGTAAGAACACGCATGGTTGCCCCCGTCCTTCGGGCTCGTTAGACAGGCGTCAATCTATGCCAGATACGGTTACCAAAAGGTTAATCCCCACCATGTCCGACCAGGTCGTCACTCGTTTTGCCCCCTCACCCACCGGTTTTCTGCATATCGGCGGCGCGCGCACCGCGCTGTTCAATTGGCTCTACGCTCGGGGCCGTGGCGGCAAGTTCCTGTTGCGGATTGAAGACACCGACCGCGAACGCTCGACCCCCGAAGCAACTGCCGCAATCCTTCAGGGCATGGCATGGCTGGGTCTGGACCATGACGGTGAAGTGATCAGCCAGTTCGACGGCGCAAGCCGCCATGCTGAGGTTGCCCATCAACTGCTGTCCAAGGGTAAGGCGTACAAGTGTTTCTCGACTCAGGAGGAAATCGCTGCATTCCGCGAACAGGCGCGCGCCGAAGGGAAATCGACCCTGTTCCGAAGCCCCTGGCGCGACGCCGATCCGACGACACATCCCGATGTGCCGTTCGTCATCCGTATCAAGGTTCCGCAGGACGGGGCGACCGTCATCCGTGATCAGGTTCAAGGCGATGTCACCATCCGCAACGATCAACTGGACGACATGATCCTGCTGCGCTCGGATGGCACACCTGTCTACATGCTGGCGGTGGTGGTCGATGATCATGACATGGGCGTCACCCATGTTATTCGCGGCGACGATCACCTGAACAACGCAGCGCGCCAGATGATGATCTATGAGGCGATGGGCTGGGACGTTCCGGTCTGGGCGCACATCCCGCTGATTCACGGACCTGACGGCAAGAAACTTTCGAAACGTCATGGTGCGCTAGGTGCGCAGGAATATCAGGCCATGGGCTATCCCGCGGCTGGAATGCGCAATTACCTGGCTCGTTTGGGCTGGAGTCACGGTGACGACGAGTTCTTTACGGATGCTCAGGCAAAAGAATGGTTTGATCTGGACGGAATCGGCAAAAGCCCGGCCCGTTTCGATTTGAAAAAGCTGGAGAATCTCTGCGGCCAGCATATTGCCACCTCAGAAGATGCCGCACTGCGGCAAGAAATTGAGGATTACCTCGCGGCAGCGGACCTTCCTGCTCTCACCTCGACACAATCCGGTGATTTGGAACGTGCGATGTATTGCCTCAAGGATCGGGCACGTACATTCCCGGAACTCCTTGAAAAAGCGCATTTTGCACTGACTGAGCGCCCAATTGCCCTGGATGATAAGGCGGCGACGGCACTGTCATCTGTATCCGATGGTATACTGTCGGAATTGACGCCGCAGCTGCAAAATGTTAGCTGGTCCCGGAACGAACTGGAGGAGGCCCTGAATTCCTTTGCAGAGTCAAAGGAGCTCAAGTTCGGCAAGCTCGCGGGTCCGCTACGGGCCGCACTGGCAGGCCGGGCCGTAACACCTTCGGTTTTTGACATGATGCTGGTGCTGGGACGGGATGAAACCCTGGCGCGGCTCACTGAGGCAGCGAAATAAACCCAACCTTCATAAACGGGTAACGCTGCTCCGCTAACACCCGGATTGCGCGTCCGCGCGCAATCGTTGCCCGTATCGCCGGAGGTCTGTCCGGCGTGCGCATGATTGAAGAAGGGACAACTATGACTGACAGCAACAAAACAGCCACTCTGACTGTTCACGGCAAAGATTACGAGTTGCCAGTTCATTCCCCGACCGCCGGCCCTGATGTTGTTGATATTCGCAAGCTCTACGGAGAAGCCGGGGTATTCACCTACGATCCGGGCTTCACCTCGACCGCCAGCTGCGACAGCACCATCACCTATATCGACGGTGAAAAAGGTGAATTGCTGCACCGGGGCTACCCGATCGACCAACTGGCTGAGAAATCGCACTTCCTCGAGGTTTGCTATTTGCTGCTCTACGGAGAACTTCCTGCGGCAAAGGATCTGGAAAAGTTCGAAACCACGATCACCCGTCACACCATGCTGCACGAGCAGATGCAGTATTTTTATCGCGGTTTCCGCCGCGATGCGCACCCTATGGCCATCATGGTCGGTGTTGTCGGGGCGATGTCGGCCTTTTATCACGATTCGACCGATATCGCGGATCCGCAGCAGCGTGAGATCGCATCGCATCGACTGATTGCCAAGATGCCAACAATTGCGGCCTGGGCCTATAAGTACCACACGGGTCAGCCTTTCGTTTATCCGCGCAACGATCTGGACTATGCGTCCAACTTTCTGCGCATGTGTTTCAGCGTTCCCGCCGAAGAGTATGAGGTGAACCCGATCCTCAGCCGCGCGATGGACCGCATCTTTACCCTGCACGCCGATCATGAACAGAACGCCTCGACCTCGACCGTGCGTCTGGCGTCGTCCTCGGGTGCAAACCCGTTCGCATGTGTCGCAGCAGGCATCGCTTGCCTTTGGGGTCCGGCCCATGGCGGTGCGAACCAGGCGTGTCTGGAGATGTTGGAAGAGATCGGAACAGTTGATCGCATTCCCGAGTACATCGCTCGGGCCAAAGACAAAAACGATCCGTTCCGCCTGATGGGCTTTGGTCACCGCGTCTATAAGAACTTCGATCCACGCGCCAAAGTCATGAAGCAATCGGCCGATGAAGTCCTGGATTTGCTGGGTGTTGAAAACAACCCGAAACTGCAGGTTGCCAAGGAACTGGAGCGCGAAGCGCTGGAAGATCCATACTTCGCCGACAAGAAACTGTTCCCGAATGTCGATTTCTATTCCGGGATCATTCTTGAAGCGATGGGTTTCCCGACATCCATGTTCACGCCGATTTTCGCCCTGTCGCGCACCGTGGGCTGGGTCAGCCAGTGGAAAGAGATGATTGCCGATCCTCAGAACAAGATCGGCCGCCCACGTCAGCTGTATCTGGGCGAGACGCTGCGGGACTACGTGGATATCGAAAACCGCTGATACACCAAAGTTCTAAAACGTTAATAAGGACCCCGGTTTTGTCGGGGTCTTTTTTTGCAATCGAGCATTGCGGAATCAGTATAAGTAATTGCTTTCGAAATTTTAATCTGGGCCACAACAGGCGCGCATTTTGACCTTAGAACAAACTCATCTGGTCCCCCGGTTGCGGCGGAACTGCAAACAGATCGCAACGTAGCGGGGCAGATCTCAAGGCAAGCCCCAACCGTTTGCAGGCTTTCGAAAACCTTTGGGCAATTATCCCGGCGTACTCGCCTTCACCGCGCATTCTGTGACCCCAACGCGGGTCGTAGTCCCGGCCCCCGTGCATGTCGCGCAGCTTGGACATCACCTTTTCCGCCCGTGCGGGTTGGTGCTCGGCCAGCCATTCCTGCCACAGCTGCGATACTTCGCGCGGCAGTCGCAGCATGATCCAACTGGCGGCGTCTGCTCCTGCATCCCGCCCTGCCGCAAGCAGGTTCTCAAGCTCATGATCCGTCAGACCGGGCACAATCGGGGATGTCATCACACGCACTGGAACCCCTGCCCCGGTCAGAGTGCGGATCATACCCAGACGCCGTTTCGGTGACGGTGCGCGAGGCTCCATCCGGCGCGAGAGAGCTGCATCCAAAGTAGTCAGCGAAATTCCAACGCGCACCAATCCACGGCCGGCCATTTCGGCCAGAATATCCAGATCCCGTTCGATCAGAGCACCCTTGGTTACAATTGCAACCGGGTGATTAAATTCGCGCAACACCTCAAGACAGGATCTTGTTATGCAGCGATCTTTCTCAATCGGCTGATATGGATCAGTGTTGGTGCCAATGGCCAGCGGCGCGACCTTGTAAGACCTGGACGACAATTCCTTTCGCAACACATTGTTCATGTTTGGGCGGGCGGTCAGGCGAGTTTCGAAATCCAGCCCTGCGGACAAACCCAGATAGGCATGGCTGGGCCGGGCAAAACAATAGACACACCCATGTTCGCACCCCCGATACGGATTGATGGAACGGTCAAACGGTAGATCCGGAGACCGGTTATACGTAATCGCACTGCGCGCCACCTCATCCCGTGTTTCAGTGCGCAGAGGCGGCAGGGATTCGTCACTCTCCCACCCGTCATCGGCGGCGACAGTGGCAAAGCGTTCGAACCGTCCGGCGGCGTTCGAACGTGTTCCTCTGGCTTTCGGAGTTTGCATGGCGCTCATTTCGACAGCTTGTTCTATCTTTGTTCTCATTCGGAACATACGCCTGCGACCCGTCCGGTGCAAGTCATCCATGCGCCAGCCAAAACAGGCATGATCAAACGGAGCGCACGATAATCATGCAGATTTTTCATTCGAGCCGGTCAATTTTTTGACCTATAGGTCGGTCCCGAAACGACCGACGTCGCAATCGTCACAGTCAGGATGCGACGTTTTGGCCAAAACGATAAAAATGCCACCACGGGCCGATAGCCCGCCCAGCACAGGGAATACCCCATGTCCGACGAAGAAGACATCATCCTGTCCGAACTGAACGACGACGAATTGGTCGAACAGATGTTCGACGATCTCTATGACGGTCTGAAAGAAGAGATCGAAGAAAGCACCAACATCCTGCTGGAACGCGGATGGACCCCGTATGACATCCTGACAAAAGCGCTGGTTGGTGGCATGACCATCGTGGGCCATGACTTCCGAGACGGCATCCTGTTCGTGCCCGAAGTTCTGCTGGCCGCCAACGCCATGAAGGGCGGTATGTTCATCCTCAAGCCGTTGCTCGCAGAAACAGGCGCACCGCGCGTCGGCAAGATGGTCATCGGCACCGTCAAAGGCGATATCCACGACATCGGCAAAAACCTTGTTTCGATGATGATGGAAGGCGCAGGTTTCGAAGTTGTCGATCTGGGAATCAACAACCCGGTCGAGAATTACCTGGAAGCGCTTGAAACCGAACAACCAGATATTCTGGGCATGTCTGCGCTGCTGACCACCACAATGCCTTACATGAAGGTGGTTATCGACACGTTGGTCGAACAAGGTGTACGCGATGACTATATCGTTCTGGTTGGCGGCGCCCCGCTGAACGAAGAGTTCGGCAAGGCCATCGGTGCAGACGCCTATTGCCGTGACGCTGCGGTTGCAGTGGAAACCGCAAAAGACTTTGTAGGCCGCAAGCACAATCAGCTGGCTGGCTGAGCCGCCTGAGATTTTTTTGAAAAGGGCCGTTCACATTTGGGCGGCCCTTTCTCGTTTTAGAAGGCAGAACCGCCTATGTTTAGTGCAAGCCCCGAGACCTTCAATTTGGGACTGCACCGTTTGGTCGACGTTTATGCAAAACCGACCAATTTGCTGGTCTTCTGCTGACAACGCTCGATCGCTGAGGTCGGCAGCTTGCCATCACAGGTCGGAACAGGGCTTGCCTGCGCTTGATATTCATCCTCTTCTTGGAAGAACTCAGAGGACGCCACACCATGCAAAAAGACGCCCTGCCCGATGATGCCAGCCTGACGACCAAAGGCTACGCCGACACCGCTTCCGGTCGCATCCTGCTGATCGCCTGCGGGGCGTTGGCCAAAGAGATTCTGGATATCAAATCGCGCAACGGCTGGGATCATATTGCGCTGACCTGCCTGCCCGCCATTCTGCATGTCCATCCGGAACGGATTACGCAGGCGGTGGAAGACGCGGTGGCCAAGCACCGGGACCAGTTCGACAAAATCTATGTGGTCTACGCCGACTGCGGAACCGGTGGCCTACTGCAGCAAGCCTGCGAAAAACTTGGGGTCGAGATGGTGAAAGGTCCCCATTGCTATTCCTTTTTCGAAGGCAACCAAGCCTTCGACGCGCGCGGCGAAGACGAAACCACAGCTTTCTACCTGACTGACTTTTTGGCCCGGCAATTCGACGCCTTTGTCTGGAAACCGCTGGGCCTGGATCGCCACCCGGAACTGCGGGATATGTATTTCGGCAACTACACCAAACTGATCTATCAAGCGCAGATCGACAGCCCTGAACTGACGGAACGCGCGCGCCAATGCGCGGACAAGATGGGTTTGGAGTTCGAGCGTCGCTTTACTGGTTATGGCGATCTTGAAACCACATTGTCAGATTGGGCAAACCGCCCGACCTGACCTTAGGCGTTTTCCTGGGCCACCTTACGAATGC
Source organism: Ruegeria sp. 6PALISEP08 (assembly GCF_001238295.1). GTDB lineage: Bacteria > Pseudomonadota > Alphaproteobacteria > Rhodobacterales > Rhodobacteraceae > Ruegeria. The sequence continues at coordinate 395,979 of NZ_LGXZ01000001.1, read as the reverse complement.
GTTCGATCATAGCGCGCAAACCGTTGGACCGCTGCGCCGACAGGTGATCGTTCAGCCCCAGACGCGCAAGCTCGGCCCCGGCATCGACACCGGGAACTTCGGCCACCGGCAAACCGTTATACAAAGACCGAAGGACAGCAATCAGCCCGCGTACGATCAGGGCATCGCTGTCGCCATCGAATTTGAAGGTACCGGAGTCGATCATGGGATGCAGCCAAACCTGACTGGCGCACCCATGCACCTTTGTCGCCGGAACCTTAAGCGCGTTATCCAGCGGTTCCATCGCCTTGCCCTGCTCGATGACATGGCGATACCGATCTTCCCAGTCCTCCAGAAACTCGAAATCTTCGACAATGTCCTCAAAGGCGGGCGTGGCCATGGTGTGGCGATCCTTTCGGTTGCGATACAAACAGTGACCTATGCCGACGACTACACTGTGTCCACCCCCTGCGGTGCCTTTTCAACGCGAGGAAATTGCGCTAACCCATTGTCTGAATTCGTGTGAAAAGCTGTGGGTCCATGCAAAAATCTCTGTCCGTTCTCATCATCGCCACGCTGACCCTGACTGCTTGCAGCGGCTGGCGTGACTCTCGGGTGAACCCGTCGAATTGGTTTGGCTCCAGCAGATCGGTAGAGGCTGACGTACCCTCCGACCCCAATGCTGCCGACATCCTTGTACCCAAGCAGCGAGAGGGAACGGGACTGTTTTCACGTCCTGATGCCGAAGATACAAGCATTCCCATCGGCCAGATTGACGAGTTGCGCATCGACCCAACGCCTAACGGAGCGATCATCTATGCTGCTGGAACAGCCGTCCGTCAGGGTGCGTACAATGCGCGACTGGTTCGTGTGAATTCAGAAGAGAACGAGAAAAATGGCACGATGGAGTTTGTGTTTCGCGTGACCTATCCCGGCGCACAAACACCGCAGGGCTCCGAACGCACGCGTATGGTGTCGGACGCCGTAAATGTCAGTCGCCAGGACCTTGAAGGTATTCGCCTGGTACGTGTTGTCGGGCAACAGAACGCATTGGAATCGCGGCGGCGCTAACCGCCGTTAAAGCGATACAACCTTGACCGCCTGCCCCTTGGCCGCCAGTGCGATCTTGCCGTCGCACAGCTTCAGAGCGTCCTCGCCAAAGACCTCGAACCGCCAGCCGGACATGGCGGGCAGGTCCCGCTCTCCAGCAGCAATCTGATCCAGCTCAGAGCTTGTGGCGATCAGCTTGGCAGCCACGCCCGAGCTTTCGGTTTTGGATTTCAGCAAAACCCGCAACAAGTCAGACAAAGCCGGGTTGACCTTGAGCTTGTCGCGCGACGTGTCGATAATGGGCAACTTGTCTGCAGGGCAATTCACCCCACGTTTGACAGCGGCCAGAATGCCATCGGCAATCGCGCCCTTGCGCGCCTCGCGCAGCAACAACCGTGATCCGCCCAGATCCGAGAGCGTCTTGGGTTTGGTCGACGCCAGCTCAACCAAGGCATCGTCTTTGAATACGCGGTTTCGCGGGACGTTGTTTTCCTGTGCATAGGATTCGCGAAACTGTGCAAGTTCCCGTATGACTGCGAGAAACTTGGCCGAATTTGTCCGCGTCTTGACCCGTTTCCACGCTTCTTCCGGACGAATGTCATAAGTGGCAGGCTGAGTCAGCGTGCGCAGTTCTTCCCCCACCCAATGGCTGCGTCTGGTCTTTTCCAGCTCTGCCGCCAGATGCTCGTAAATCTTGCGCAAATGGGTCACATCGGCCAGCGCATACGTTTTCTGTGCATCTGTGAGAGGGCGACGGGACCAATCCGTGAACCGAGAGGTCTTGTCGACCCCTTGCTTGCAAATCTTGCGCACCAGCGTTTCATACCCGACCTGTTCACCAAAGCCGCAGACCATCGCCGCGACCTGTGTGTCGAACAGAGGGTTGGGAAACACACCGGCTTCTACCCAGAAGATCTCAAGGTCCTGACGGGCAGCATGGAATACCTTGACCACACGCTCGTTGCGGAACAGCTCGTAAAGCGGTTCAAGCGACAGATCATCGGCCAACGGATCGACCAGAACCGCGCTGTCTTCGTCTTCGGAAGGGACCGCCAATTGCACAAGGCAAAGCTTGGAATAATACGTCCGCTCGCGCAGAAATTCGGTATCGACTGTGATATATGGATAGCCTGCAGCGGCCTTGCAGAAATCGGCCAGCTCTTGCGTCGTCGTCAGGGTTTTCATGCGCCGTACTAGTATCGCTCTTGCTTTTGTGACTGCCCGTTTTTTCTTCGTCCCGAGCGTTAACGACGACCATAGGCCGATTTTCGGGCGGGTGTAAATCACCCAGAGCAGGTTCAGGGCAACAGGATGGACGACCTGTTGCCTTCTGCAAAGCGCCGCAGCACTTCGGGGTAGAGCTTATGCTCCCAAACCAGCACCCGCGCAGCCAGCGTATCCGGGGTATCATCAGGTTCAACAGACACCCGCGCCTGCCCCAGGATCGGGCCATCGTCCAGCGCTGCGGTGACTTCATGGACGGAGCATCCATGTTCGATATCCCCTGCATCAATGGCACGGGCATGAGTATGTAAGCCTTTGTATTTCGGCAGCAAAGAGGGGTGGATGTTCAGCATCCGACCCTGAAACCGAGACACAAAGTCCCCTGTCAGTACGCGCATGAAGCCCGCCAGACACACGATGTCAGGCTGTGCCTCTTGCAGGGGCTTCAAAAGCTCAGACTCAAATGCGGCGCGGTCCCCCTTGAAGGGTCGGTGATCAACAACTGCGGTCGGAATGCCACGGTCCGCAGCTTTTTTGAGCCCGCCGGCCTGTGCATCGTTAGACATCACCAAACAAGGCCGCGCCGGGTGATCGCCGGTCATGCTGTCGACCAGCGACACCATGTTGGACCCGCCCCCGGAAATCAGGATCGCGACGCGCTTGTGGCTCACAGCAGTTTGCCCGAGTAGGCAACACCGGGCGTCTCAGACACGGTGCCGATCCGCGCGACGGTCTCACCGGCGTCGGACAGCAAGGTCGACAGATCATCCGCTTTGCCTGCCTCGCACACCACAATCAGGCCGATACCGCAGTTGAAGGTCTTGAGCATTTCGGCTTCAACAATACCACCAGTTTGCGCCATCCAGCTAAAGACAGGCGGCAGTTGCCAGCTGTCCAGATCGATTTCGACACCCAGTCCTTCGGGCAAAACGCGCGGCAGGTTTTCGGTCAGACCGCCACCTGTGATGTGGGCAAGCGCATGCACGCCGCCCGCACGGACGGCAGCCAAAGCCGGTTTGACATAAAGACGCGTGGGTGTCAGCAGAGCCTCACCCAGAGTGCCTTCGCCGAAGGGCGACGGCGCATCCCAGCCCAGCCCCGACAGCCCGACCAGCTTGCGCACCAGCGAATAGCCGTTTGAATGCACCCCGTTCGAGGCCAGACCCAGCAGCACGTCACCAGATTGCACGCCTGCGGGCAGATCCGCACCGCGCTCCATCGCACCAACCGAAAACCCGGCCAGGTCGAAATCGCCGTCGGGGTACATGCCCGGCATCTCGGCGGTCTCACCACCGATCAAAGCGCAACCGGACTGCGCACAGCCTTCGGCAATTCCTTCGATGATCCGCGCTGCCGTGTCGGTGTCCAGCTTGCCGGTGGCGAAATAGTCGAGGAAGAAAAGCGGTTCAGCCCCCTGACAGATCAGGTCGTTGACGCACATGGCTACCAGATCAATGCCAACTCCGTCCACAACGCCGGTATCAATCGCAATCCGCAACTTGGTACCCACGCCATCTGTTGCACCAACCAGAATAGGGTCATGATACCCCGCAGCTTTCAGGTCGAACAGCGCGCCAAAGCCACCCAGACCGCTCATCACGCCAGGGCGGTTGGTCCGCTTGGCGGCAGGCTTGATCCGATCGACCAGAGCGTTGCCTGCGTCAATGTCCACGCCTGCATCGGCATAAGTGATTCCGTTCTTACCCGCTGTCATGGCTGGTCCCTCATGAGTGCTTTGCGGGCGGGTTAGTCTATTGTGCAACATCTTGCAACGGTCAGGCTTGACGCGGGCGTTCACCGTGATAGCAAGACGCCGAGGCGGGCCTGTAGCTCAATTGGTTAGAGCAGAGCGCTCATAACGCTTTGGTTGCGGGTTCAAGTCCTGCCGGGCCTACCAAAAACCGCTAAACACACTGGTATAATAAGTTTCATTTCGTCTCGAAGAGCTACCACTACGGCGGACTCCGAAATCTAAGAAAATCAGGTCGATTTCAAACCCGCCCCATAATTCGGAACGCCCTGCAGCACTTCCGCAGGATAAACTGCTGGCACTAGTATTTCAAAAACTCTTCCACGGTTTCAGCCAGCCACCAGGGACTTTGTGTATCGTAGAACGTATGGGTCCCAGCCGATTGCGGCAGGTTTCTGACCGTCACAAGATAGTCTTCAAAATCGATCGGAACGGACCAATGTGACGCGTCATACAACATGGTTAAGTATTCATCAGCAGTCGGTTCGAAATAGTCCGGGTCCGGATCTGGCGGGCCATAGACTTTTGCGAACTCGGCCTGAAAATAATCCATGACATAGGAACAATAAATCACCTGATTGGCCCGGACCTGAACTGGAATCGGTGCCAGCTCATCCACGTCCTCTTTGACAAAATGCTTGAGTTCAAACGCCATTCCCTGGATCACTTCTTCCTGCATCCAATTGCTGCAGGTGTCGCCAAGCGCAATGAAACTGGCCATACGTTCGAATTTTCGGTCTTCGGCTTCCCTTGCAAACTGAGTAATCGGAACAAGTGCAAACAGTGATGTGACTGTAACGACTATTTTCTCGAAGTTATTGAGAGCTGCTTTAATCATTTTCCCTGAACCCCACGCCGTTTGAAAACGGGGTCAGAATGACATGATCAGACAAAATCACAAAGTTGCATGCTTTTTTTGGCAGGGGCAGGTGCAGCTATCGCCCGATGATAATATCCGCGCACAGCCCACCCAACCGCTCACTCTTAGCAAGCCGCAACGTTCCACCATGGGCGCGCGCGATATCCGCGACAATGGCAAGACCCAGGCCCACGCCGCTGCCCTGATTCTGATTCCGCGCCGGATCAAGTCGCGTGAAAGGTTTGACCGCCTCGGTGCGTTGCTCGATCGGAATGCCGGGGCCGTCATCCTCAACGCGGATACGCAAGGATTTCGGGTTCACCGTCAGGCTGACCTCAGCTCGGGTGCCATACCGCACCGCGTTTCCGATCAGGTTTTCAACAGCCCTGCGAATGGCTACAGGGCGCAGCATGACGGTCCCCTGCCCCTCGGTCTGGTTCAACTCCACCTCAAGCCCTGCTCGCTTTGAGTCTTCCACGATCTGACGGATGAACGCGTCTGGCTGCACCTCTTCAGGGGGGCCTTCCGAAGCCCCGCGCGAGAAATCCAGAAACGCATCCATCAAAGACTGCATTTCGGTCACATCCTGCTGCAAGGGCGCTGCGTCCTCTTCGGGCAACATCGACAAGCCTAGCTTAAGCCGCGTCAAGGGCGTGCGCAGGTCATGACTGACCCCCGACAACATCAGAGTCCGCTGTTCTATCTGCCGTTCAATCCGCGCGCGCATATCCAGAAAGGCATGTCCAGCCGCGCGGACCTCAATAGCGCCACCAGGAGAATATGGCACCACCCGCCCGCGCCCAAATGCCTGCGCGGCATCGGCAAGGCGCGTGATCGGCCGCAATTGGTTGCGCATGTAAAGAAAGGAAATCGTCGTCATGATGAAGGCAAAAAACACCATTGTAACGATCAACTGATGCGGCGCGACCGGGGATAATCTACGCCTGTCAAAGGTCAGTTCCAGAACTCCCAGATGCGTTTGAACATAGACCCGTGCCTCGCGACTGGTCGGCAGGGCAACCGCCACCAGATCGGATAGATTCGCTATTAGGTCGGCCTGAACCTGCGGCGCGATGAAATCATACCACCGCCGCGCACCAACCATCGGTTCTTCGTTCAGGCCCAGAAACCGTGCCTTCATTTCAAGGGCCTGCAAATCGGGGCGCATGGCCGCCAATGCCTGTTGCTGGGTCTCGGTATCCTCAATCACGGTCGTGATCAAAGTCACTTCACGCGACGCCGCGCGTGTCATCTGGCCTGTGACGTCTTCCAGATGCTTCTGGATAAACGCAACGCCCACCACCAGAAGCAGCACGATCACCGGCAGAACCAGAATCAGAGCTGCCCGGGCGTAGAGGCTACGAGGCAGATAGGGTTTGAGCCATTGCGAGGACATGGGCTAAACCTAGCGGGCCGCCCGGACAAGAGGAAGAGCACAGAATGCAGGCACCTGACAATTTCAATCCACCCGCAGGTGTTGCGGTCGATCTGCAACCGGGGCTGCGGCGTATTCTGGCCCCGAATCCCTCGCCCATGACCTATCGTGGCACCAACACGTACTTGCTGGGCGACGAAGACATCGCGGTGATCGACCCCGGCCCCGAAAATGAGGCGCATCTAAACGCGATTCTGAATGCTGTGACTCCCGGACAAAGAATCAGCCACATCATCGTGACGCATACGCATCTGGATCACTCGCCCCTTGCCGCCCCCCTTGCGGCGCGGACGGGCGCAGCGATCTATGCCTTTGGCGGACCTGAAGCTGGCCGTAGCGAAGTCATGACCCGTTTGGTCGCACAAGGCATGACGGGGGGCGGCGAAGGTATCGACCTCGCATTTCGTCCAGATGTGGAGCTTGCAGACGGCGAGGTCATTGACGGTGATGGTTGGCAGCTGGAGGTCATTCACACCCCGGGTCATCTGGGAAATCACATCGCACTGGGCTGGCAGGACACCTGTTTCACGGCTGACCACGTGATGGGTTGGGCCAGTTCTTTGGTCTCACCCCCGGACGGAGATTTGACGGATTTCATGGCAGCCTGCCACCGCCTGCGTGCCCGGAACTGGTCGGTTTTTCATGCGGGGCACGGAGCGCCGATCACAGACCCGGCTGGCCGTCTGGAATGGCTGATCAAACACAGGCAATCCCGCGAGGCACAGATTCTGTCGGCTCTGGAACAGGCAGAGGGCACAGCCCGACAACTGGCAGAGCGTATCTATATCGAAACACCCGTCGCCCTGTTGCCTGCTGCAGAACGCAATGTCTTCGCTCATCTTGTTGACCTGAATGGGAAAAACATGGTTCTTCCACGCGGCGAGATTTCTGCCACAGCGGTTTTTCATCGCGTCGCATGACATGAAAAAATTTTTTCGTGCTTCGCGCGCTTCCCCTCTGGACGCCGGGAATCCGGGTTGCTATACGCGCCTCAGTTCCGGCGTAGCTCAGCGGTAGAGCAGTTGACTGTTAATCAATTGGTCGTAGGTTCGATCCCTACCGCCGGAGCCAATCTTCCCTAAATCAAAACCCGATCCACAGAACGATTGCGCCTGTGGGATACGGTCCGAGATTTTTCGTCGAAAAATCCTAATCGCCCTCTGGACGCCGTAGAAACAGGTTGCTATACGGCGCGAACCGTTCCGGCGTAGCTCAGCGGTAGAGCAGTTGACTGTTAATCAATTGGTCGTAGGTTCGATCCCTACCGCCGGAGCCATTTCCTTCATACCGCGACGTTAGCCCGTCAGGGCATCTTCGAAATCTGCGCGTAGATTTCGTTTCAACACCTTACCCGTAGCATTCAGTGGCAGTGCATCGACAAAGACCACTTTGTCCGGAATCTGCCATTTGGCGATCTTGCCGTCGAAGAACCCCAGCAATTCGCCTTCGCTTGGGTCTTCGCCTTCAGCCTTCACCGCGACCAGCAAGGGTCTTTCGTCCCATTTTGGGTGCGGTACGCCTACCACAGCCGCGGTTGCTAGTTTGGGGTGTGCAACAGCGATGTTTTCAAGCTCGACCGAACTGATCCATTCACCACCGGATTTTATAATGTCCTTGGATCGGTCACGGATAGTCATATAGCCATCCGGATCCAACGTGGCGACATCGCCCGTAGCGAACCAACCATCCTGCAAAAGCTGCTGATCCTGCAACATAAAATAGCTGTCCAGAACCCAATACCCCCGGACCATCAGATCGCCCTGAGCTTCGCCGTCATGCGGCAGGTCATTGCCATCATCATCGACGATTTTCAGCTCGACCCCAAAGGGTGGTCTGCCCTGGCTCAGGCGGATCGCGTGCTGTTCTTCCAGCGGCAGCTCAAGATGTTTGGCCAGAGGGTAGTTTGCCGTACCCAGCGGGCTCATCTCGCTCATGCCCCAGGCGTGTACCGTGTCGACGCCATAGACTTCGCGGAAGGTTTCAATCATCGAAGGCGGACAGGCCGAGCCCCCGATCACTGTTCGATCCAGGCTTTTCAACTCAGTCCCGCATTTGGCTGCATGGGCCAGCAGACCTTGCCAAATGGTCGGCACACCCATGGCTAGGGTTACACCATATGTGTCGATCAGGTTGACCAGCGCCTCGCCGTGCAAATTTGGCCCCGGCAAGACCAGCCGCGAACCCGACATGGCGCAAGCATAGGGCGACCCCCAGGCGTTAACGTGGAACATTGGTACGACGGGCATCACAACATCCATCGCGGAAAAGCCGATCACATCCTTCGTGTTCGATGCAAAGCTGTGCAGCAGGGTCGATCTGTGGGAATACAATACGCCTTTCGGATTGCCCGTCGTGCCAGAGGTATAACACAGGCTTGAAGCTGTGTTTTCATCCAGATCAGGCCATGCGAACCCCGCATCTCCTGTTTCGATCAAATCGTCATAAAACATCAGACCGGGAATCTGTGACGCCGCCTCTTCATTGCGCGGGCCCATGAGGACAAAATGTCGAACTTCGGTAAGCGCTTCGTGCAGCGCCGCAACCAAAGGGATGAAAGTTGCATCAAAGAACAGCACCCGATCCTGAGCGTGGTTGATGATATATGTCAGCTGCTCGGGGAACAGGCGTGGATTGACCGTATGGCAAACAAAGCCCGCGCCAGAGGTCGCATAATAAACCTCCAGGTGCCGCCTGTTGTTCCACGCCAGGGTTCCGACCCTGTCCTGCGGCTCTAACCCCAGTTTGGTCAGCGCTGATCCCAGACGCCGGGCGTTAACCGCAATCTCGGACCAGTTGGTCTCAGAAATCGTGCCATCTGTTTCGACCGAGATTATCCCGGTTTGGCCATGGTAGCTTTCTGCATGATCAATCAGTGACGAAATCAGCAGGGGCTGCGTCATCATCTGTCCCAGCATGGACATCCTCCCGTCATTGGCCGGATCTTAAATGACCCCTGCCTTATCCATCTGACATTAACAGCTAGGGGTATGCCCCATTGCGTCAATCCAGTCGTTTCCTAGGATGGAACCCTGCCAAGCATTTAATTGTCTGACAATAAAAGAATGCAGCCCGCCAGTGCGGCAGGCCGCGTTTTTGGGGCGTTAATCCCGGTGTTTCAACGCATAGGCGACCAATGCAGCGGTGGATGCGTCCTTGTCGTCGGCACTCTCGGCACCATCCACAATGGGGCCAAGCGAAGTGGCCAGTTCCTTACCCAGTTCCACCCCCCATTGATCGAAGGAATTGATGTCCAACAGAACACCTTCTACAAACACCCGGTGCTCATAGAGGGCAATGATCTGACCCAGTACGAACGGTGTGAGTTTCGGATAGATTAGAGTGGTGGACGGGCGATTGCCGGGGAAAACCCGATGCCTGGCCTGACGCTCCAGCTCAGCACCGGTCAGCCCCTTTGCCACCATGCGGTCACGCGCTTCATCCAGTGACCGGCCGCGCATCAGGGCTTCGGATTGTGCCAGACAATTGGCCAAAAGCAGGCGGTGATGATGGGTCAGCTCGGGTTCGTGGCCTTCAGCCGCAACCATGAATTCGCAAGGAATGACGTCCGTGCCCTGATGAATCAGTTGGTAAAAAGCGTGCTGACCGTTTGTGCCCGGCTCGCCCCAGACCACAGGACCTGACGGAACAGTCAGAGAAGAACCATCCATTGCCACCGATTTGCCGTTCGATTCCATTTCCAACTGCTGGAAATAGGCAGGCAGCCGCAACAGCCGCTGATCGTAAGGCAGCACGGCGCGGCTGGTATGACCCAGAACCTGACGATGCCAGATGCCAACCAGGGCCAGCATGACAGGCATGTTGTCCACCCAATCCGCCGAGCGGAAATGCAGATCCATCGCCTGCCCGCCACGCAGAAAGGCATCAAACGCGTTCGAGCCGACAGCGATCATGACCGGCACGCCAACCGGCCCCCAGACCGAATAGCGCCCACCGACCCAATCAGCGAAACCAAACACATGCGCCTCGGGAATGCCAAACGCCTGCGTCTTGTCCAACGCGCTCGATACAGCGGCAAACTGCCGGGACGGATCGCCGCCACCTTCGGACATCCAAGCGCGCGCCGTACGTGCATTGGTCATTGTCTCAATGGTAGTGAAGGTTTTCGAGGCAACAATCACCAATGTCCGTGTCGGGTCCAACTGACGCAGAGTGTCAGCGATATGGGCGCCGTCTACGTTCGAAACATAGTGCAGGCGCGGCCCATCATGATACGGGGCCAACGCATGTGTAGCCATGACAGGGCCAAGATCCGATCCCCCGATGCCAATATTGACCACATCGGTAAAGCTGCCCCCTGCCCCGGCAATCGCGCCGCCGCGGACTTCTTCAGCAAAGACCCGCATCCGTTGCAACGTGTCCAGAACCTCGGGCATGACGTCCAAACCGTCCACGTCGACCGGCCCGCCATCAAGGTTGCGCAAGGCCGTGTGCAGCACCGCGCGTTCTTCGGTTTCGTTGATCTTTTCGCCGGCAAACATCGCATCGCGCCGCGCCGCAAGACTGGCATTTTCGCACAGTTGGATCAGCGCCGAACGCGTATTCTTGCCGATCTGCGTCTTGGAATAATCAAACAGCATATCTCCGGTCGAAGCCGAAAAAGCCTCGGCCCTGTTTGCGTCCGCCTCAAACAGATCCAGAATGCGGCGGTTCGTACCCGCCAATGCCTTCACAGCGTCCAGTTGCATAAGCTTACTCCGACCAATGGACTGTCATACCGCTAAGCACTGCGGCGATTGGCGCGTCTTCCGGTGGCAGCGACATGGCTTTTTCCAACGCGTCGCGCTTTGCCTGACCGTGGATGATCAGGTGTTTCGACAAAGCGCCGTCCAAAACCGGCGCGGTCAGGGAAATGCGCGCCTCTGGCTGCACCTCGGTGCGCGCAACGGTAAGTGTAGGCGCGTTGCTGTCCAGCGCCTCGGCCAGCCCTTCCATCCCAGGAAACAACGATGCCGTATGCATGTCGTCGCCCATCCCGAGAACCAGTACCGACAACGGCAACACCGGCGCAATCAGGGATTCGATTTCCGGCAACGCCGCCTCGGGTTCCGCACCGGGTACATAGAGCGGGATGTAATGCGCGGCAGAGGCCCGGTTGGTCAGCAGCCTTTCACGGATCAGACGCTCGTTCGACCGCTCATGATCGACAGGTACACACCGTTCATCTGTCGCCAGAACACGCACACGGTCCCACTCAAGGTCAGCGGCGCAGAGGCTATCAAACACTGGCCCTGGCGTTGTCCCACCAGGAACCGCCAGCGCAACGGTGTCGTTATGCAGCAATGTGGCTTCAAGCTCGCCCGCCAAGGCATTTGCCACGTCGATAGCAAGCATTTCACGGTCTGCGTATTCCAGAATATTCATGGCTTGATTCCTTGCCAACGGCGACCGTCTCGTTTCATCAGCAGCTCGGCGTCGCCCGGCCCTGTGCTGCCGCTGTCATAAGGTTTGGGCACGTCGCCACGTGCAAGCCACCCGGCGATGATCGGGTCGGTCCAGGCCCAGGCGGCCTCGACCTCGTCCCCACGCATGAACAACGTCTGATTGCCCCGGATCACATCCATCACCAACCGTTCATAGGCATCCGGCGGATCCTGATTTTCGGGCCCCAAGGCCTCGGCAAAGCTCATGTCCAAGGGAACATCGACCAGACGCATCCCGCCCGGTCCCGGCTCTTTGATCGTTACCTTCAGCGTGATCCCTTCGTTGGGCTGCAAGCGGATCGACAACGCATTGGCGTGCCGCCCAGCTTCTTCCCCGAAGATCGAATGCGGCGCGTCCTTGAACATCACATTGATCACGGAAGACCGCGCCACCAAACGCTTGCCCGTGCGCAGATAGAATGGCGTTCCAGCCCACCGCCAGTTGCTGATATGGGCCTTCAACGCGACATAGCTTTCGGTTGTCGAACGTGGATTGCCAACGCAATCCCGATAGCCAGCTCCTTCTGGCCCTGCCGCGAACTGGCCCCTCACAATATGATGGGGCTCAACCGGGTCAAGAGCTCGGATCACCTTGAGTTTCTCGTCGCGCACTGCGTCGGGATCAAATTTGGCCGGAGGTTCCATCGCGATCAGACAGAGCAATTGCATCAGGTGATTCTGAACCATGTCCCGCATGGCGCCTGCGCGCTCATAATACTCTTCTCGCCCCGAAATCCCCACGGTTTCTGCAACCGTTATTTGAATGTGGTCGACATATTGGCTGTTCCACAGGGGCTCGAACAGCATGTTGCCAAACCGCACGGCCATAAGATTCTGCACGGTTTCCTTGCCCAGATAATGGTCGATCCGGTAAATCTGGCTTTCGTCGAAGTGCGCGGCCAGTGTGGCATTCAGCGCCCGTGCACTGTCCAGATCATGCCCGAACGGTTTTTCCACCACGACACGGGTGTCGTCCGTTGCCAGATCATGCGCCCTCACCCGTTCGGCCAACGGGCCGAACAAACTTGGCCCGACCGAGAAGTAGAACGCCCTAACACGGTTGGGCGACAGCTTTTCGCTAAGAACATCCCAGCCTTCTGCTGTCATTGCATCTAGCGGCACATAGTCAACCCGCAGTAAAAACCGGGTCAGAGCCCGGCTGTCCTGCGCTCGCCTCGGTGCGTGCTGGCGCAAAGATTCGGCCACCATCTCACGAAACTCTTCCGCAGTATGGTTCGCCCGGGCGGCTGCGATTATCTGCGCATCCTCATGCCATTGCCCGGCGCAGAACCGACGAAACAGCGCAGGCAGGATCTTGCGCTGCGCCAGATCACCGGTGCCACCGAAAATGATCAGATCAAAAGGATCAACAGGGATGACGCGTGAAACCATAAGCTGTCCTTACCCCGCCCCCTCGGGCATGTCCAATGTTAGCGCAATCAAAACTGAAAACTCAAAGCTCATCAAAACTCTGTCAGAACCGCTGCGTCACCCTTACCAAATCTCCAACAACACGCTAGTTCAATTCGACGACTTCAAAAAACCGGATGCGGTAATGAAAGACAACGCCCCTCAACTCGCCAATATTGGCAAGTTTCAAGACAAACTGGTGACGGCGGACGGGCAGACCCGCGCAACAGTTTCACTGACACAGCCAGACACGCTGTGGTTCAATACGGGTACGCTGTGCAACATCGAATGCGTGAACTGCTATATCGCAAGCAGTCCTACCAATGATGCTTTGGTCTATCTGACCGCAGATGAAGTCTGCGATTATCTGGATCAGATCGAGCAGCGCAACTGGCCCGTGCGAGAGATCGGATTTACCGGCGGCGAACCCTTTATGAACCCCGAAATGATCGAGATGACTCGCGCCGCGTTGGAGCGTGGGTATGAGGTCCTGATCCTGACCAATGCGATGGCCCCGATGATGCGCCACAAGATGCGCGAAGGGTTGTTGGAGTTACAAAGCAAGTACAACGACAAGCTGACCCTGCGCATCTCTGTCGATCATTACCGCCCTAATCTGCATGACGAGGAACGCGGCAAGGGCAGTTTCGACAAAACCGTCACCGGGATGAAGTGGTTGCGCGATCACGGCTTCAATATGGCGATCGCAGGCAGGTCCGTCTGGGGGGACACGGATGCGGAAAGCCGCGCTGGCTATGCTGCGTTCTTCTCTAGGCATGGCTTTGACATCGACCCGAACAATCCAGCTCAGACCGTATTGTTCCCTGAGATGGACGAGACCGTGGAAGTGCCGGAAATTACCACGGCCTGCTGGGGGATTCTGAACAAGTCCCCTAATGCGGTGATGTGTGCCAGTTCGCGCATGGTGGTGAAACGCAAAGGCGCAGATCGCCCTACTGTCCTTGCCTGCACCCTGCTGCCTTATGAACCCGAATTTGAGATGGGTCATAGCCTGGCTGAATCCGAGGCGGATGTTCACCTCAACCACCCCCATTGCGCCAAATTCTGCGTTCTGGGCGGTGCAAGCTGCTCTGGCTGATCAGTTCAGTTCGGGCGATTTCCAATACTTGGTGCCCGATGCACCTGCCGACACGCGCCAACCTTTTTTGCTGAGCACAAAGAAAGAGCGTCCATCGGTAAAGCGCACCGTTTCGCCCGATTGGTCTTCTCCATACATGGCACCGGTTTCTGCCGTTGCGTCGTAGCCATGGGTTATGAAGTTTTCTAAATCTGACGGGGTTTGGAACAGGATCACGAACTTGGTCTCAAAGCCACCAATACCAATGGCTGCGCCTACGCCACCTGTGCCCATGTTCATATAGGTGTGCTGCCCGGTGTCTTTTGAAATGGCCACACCGCGCCCATATCCCGCCGATACCGGAAAAACCGAAATCTTGCGCGAGTCGAAGGCCGCGTAGCCTGCGCCCACTTCATACAGGGATTTTGCTTCGGGGTTTTCGGCAAGCAACTGATCAAGGATGTCGCCTGCCATCACGTCCAGTTTGGCGCGCGTTTCTTCAGGAGTGGCCTCGTTGGACAGCAACTCCGAGGTCGAGTCGATGGTCTGATCGACTGCTGTGGCACCTTTGTCGATTGTGTCGCCGACACTTTCTGCACCGCGACCGATCGCATTTGCGGTGTTTTCGACACCTTTCTTTACTTTGTCGAGAACGCCCTCGGCGAAAGCAGGGCCACTCAGGCAAAGCGCTGCGGTAAGGAAAAGGGCTCTTGGCATGACATGTTTCCGCGTAAGACTGACCAATCGGATGCTACCTTACCCGACTTGTCGCAATTGAGAACGCGCTTTTCGAATACTTTACAGACTTCGCACTTTGCTCAGTTCACGCGAAACTCGCCCACCATGTTGCGCCACTCACCCGGGGCGATCATCTTGCGGTGGGTGAATTTGACGGAATGCAGCGGCCCTTCGATCTCTCGCTGCCAGAAATCGATGAATTCGAACAGTTTGGGATGGTCAGGCGCAAGGTCGTATTCCTGCCAGATGAACGTGTTCAATACGTGGATATAGTCGGGCATATGGTAGAAGAATTCCGCCGTTGTTAGACCATAGCCTTTAAGCATCATTTCCGTTTCGCTTTGCGCCATGCAGACCTCCAATCTTGTTGCAAGGTCTACTCAGGGTACCACGAAATCTTTCTAATACTTGGATAACAATATGTTACCGGCACGTTACCGTGGTTTTTCGTGCCAAAAGCGCTGCTTGCTTGCACCTTATGTGCTGGGTCTGATAAGGTGCATCCACAAGATATAGACCCAGCACAAGAAACGGGCAGTTTACGTGAGCGATACGCCAGAAATTCCTGAAAACATGGACGAAACCCCGCCCGAGCGCCCGGTGTATGACGGCCCGACGGTCTCCATCGAATCCGAAATGCGTACGTCCTACCTGGATTACGCCATGTCGGTCATCGTCAGCCGTGCGATCCCGGATTTGCGTGACGGTCTGAAGCCGGTGCATCGGCGGATTCTGTATGCGATGCACGAAACCGGAAATACTCACGACAAATCTTACCGCAAATCGGCCCGCCCGGTGGGCGACGTGATGGGTAAGTACCACCCGCATGGCGACAGCGCGATCTATGACGCGCTGGTGCGCATGGCGCAGGATTTCTCGATGTCGCTGCCGCTGCTGGACGGTCAGGGCAACTTTGGTTCGATGGATGGCGATAACCCGGCGGCCATGCGTTACACCGAAGTGCGGATGGACAAGCCCGCAAGCGCCCTGCTGGCTGACATCGAAAAAGAAACAGTCGATTTTCAGGACAACTACGATGGCAAGGACCGGGAACCGACCGTCCTGCCCGCCCGTTTCCCAAACATGCTCGTCAACGGTGCCGGTGGTATCGCCGTGGGTATGGCGACCAACATCCCGCCGCACAATCTGGGCGAAGTTGTCGATGCCACGCTGGCATTGATCGACGACCCGGACCTGACGTCAGAACAACTGATCGAATATGTCCCCGGTCCCGATTTCCCGACCGGCGCCGTTATGTTGGGCCGCTCGGGCGCGCGCAAAGCGTATCTTGAGGGGCGCGGCAGCGTCATCATCCGATCCAAGACCCGCGTCGAAGAGATCCGTAAAGACCGTTACGCCATTGTGGTTGATGAGATTCCCTATCAGGTGAACAAGGCCGCGATGATCGAAAAGATCGCCGAAGCCGTGCGCGAGAAACGCATCGAAGGCGTCAGCCACGTGCAGGATGAATCCGACCGCAACGGCGTGCGTGTTGTGGTGGAACTGAAACGAGATGCGACGCCTGAAGTGGTATTGAACCAACTGTTCCGCTTCTCACCGATGCAGACGTCTTTCGGTTGCAACATGCTGGCCCTGAACGGGGGTCGCCCCGAGCAGCTGACACTGCGCCGGTTCCTGACCTCGTTTATTGACTTCCGCGAGGATGTTGTCGCGCGACGTACCGCATACGACCTGCGCAAGGCCCGCGAACGCAGCCACGTTCTGTGCGGTCTGGCCGTGGCGGTATCCAACGTCGATGAAGTGGTCGCGACGATCCGTTCGTCGGCAGATGCGGCTGAAGCGCGCGAAAAGCTGATGACCCGCCGCTGGCCCGCATCCGAGATCGAAAGCTATCTGCGCCTGATCGACGATCCTCTGTCCAAGATGAACGACGACGGCACCTATAACCTGACCGAGGTTCAGGCCCGCGCGATCCTTGATCTTCGACTGCAACGTCTGACCCAAATTGGCGTCAAAGAAGTCACCGACGAGCTGGAAGAACTGGCTGGTAAGATCAAGGAATACCTTGATATTCTGTCCTCGCGCGAACGCATAATGAGCATCATTGCTGATGAGCTGCGCAGCGTCCGCGAGCAATTCGCCGTCCCGCGTCGCACCGAAATCGTCGACTGGTCCGGCGACATGGAAGACGAGGACCTGATCGAACGTGAAGACATGGTCGTGACCGTCACCTCGGGCGGTTACATCAAGCGGACCCCGCTGGCCGACTTCCGCGCGCAAAAGCGCGGTGGCAAGGGTCTTTCGGGGATGCAGACCAAGGAAGAGGATGTTGTTACCAACCTCTTCGTGGCGAACACGCACACGCAACTGCTGTTCTTCACCACCGAAGGCATGGTCTACAAGCTCAAGACCTGGCGCTTGCCGCAGTCCAGCCGTACCGGCAAGGGCAAGGCAATCGTCAACATCCTGCCAATCCCAACCGGTGTTTCCATCGCGGCGATTATGCCCGTCGATGTGCCGGATGAAGAATGGGAAAACCTGCAAATCGTCTTTGCCACCAGCGCGGGCGACGTGCGTCGCAACCGTCTGTCGGACTTCACCAATGTCCGTCGCAACGGCAAGATCGCCATGAAACTGCCCGAAGGCGTGGAACTGGTGAATGCGCGCATCTGTTCAGAAGATGAAGACGTGATGCTGGTCACCAACGCGGGCCGCGCTATTCGCTTCCGCACCACCGATGTACGCGTCTTCAACTCGCGCGAATCTACTGGTGTACGCGGCATCAAACTGACCAATGGCGACCACGTCGTGTCAATGTCCGTGATCCGCCATTTCGAGGCTGACCCGGATGAGCGTGCCGCCTACCTCAAAATGCGCCGCGCCGTGGCGGGCATCGCGGATGATGGCGAGACCGATGAAGATGAAGCGGTCCCGGGCGTCATCACGCAGGAACGCTATGCCGAGATGTCGGCAGCCGAGAACCTGATCCTGACCATCACCACCGGTGGCGCGGGCAAGCTGAGCTCCAGCCACGACTACCCCGTCCGTGGACGCGGCGGTATGGGCGTGGCAGCCATGGACAGGGCAATGCGCGGCGGTGAGCTTGTGGCATCCTTCCCGGTTGAGATCGACGACCAGATCATGCTGGCCACGTCGAAAGGTCAGTCTATCCGAGTACCCGTCGAGGGGATTTCATTCCGGTCCCGCAGCGCGGGCGGTGTGCGTGTCTTCAACACCGGCAAAGGGGAAGTGGTTGTTAGCGTCGCCTGGATCGCTGATCAAGGCGAGGACGAGACCGAAGAGTAACCGGTTTGAACCGTGGAAAAGGAAAAACCCGAGGTTCGCTGACCTCGGGTTTTTCTTTGTGAAGGTTTTTCAATGCATTGATAGGCGCGGAAGAGTTACCTTGCTTAAGCCGTCTTGCTCTTTTGACGGCGGCCAAATGCAAACAGCCCGCCGATGCCGCCAAGCAGCAACCAACCGGCAGCAGGCAACGGGACAGGCGCAACCGTGTACTCGCCATAAAGCGTTGCATAGTTTTGCAACTCTTCAACCGTCTTGAAGCCACTGGATATGGTGCCACCTCCATCCTGTGAAAACCCAAGCACCGAGAACACATAGTTTTGTCCACCCAAGGTGAAGTTCTGAGATCCAAGCGTGTTGGCAATGGTCACAATATCGTCGCAGGGCGTAGGATCCTGAGGACAGTTTTGCGGGCGGTTCAAAGTCTCATTATGTGTCAGCGCAAAGGTTGATGACACCAGAGGTCCGCCGCCGATCTGTATATCAACGACAAGATCGACAGAACTCAGAGTTTCCCCTGGGATCGGAAAGTTAAGATGCGTGAACTGCCCAAGTTCGAATGCCGAGTTTGGCGACAAGTTCAGAATCGGTGTCCCTGATGGAGTGAAATCATAGCCACTTGGGTTGTTGCCACCGCCCCAACGCAGTGAGATCGTCGAACCAGAACTGCTTTCCGTAACGCCGTTTGTAGGGTTTACGTTCTGCCACGACGGGGAAATAGCTGATACTGTCAACGCCGACGCGGCACTCCCGACCAGTATCCCTGCTACTGCAATCGCAGCCACGTTTCGTTTCAGTGTCATGTACCCAACCCTTCACCATTCAAACACTAACAAAAAGCACATCTTTTACGGGTGCTTCAGTGACTATACACCCACTTGAGTCTATCGCCACATTTTGGCCGCTTTTCAACCTAATTCATGACTTTTTCGGTCTAAAATGTCCCATTTTTTCAACAGTCCCCATTTGTAGATGCATTGAAGTATTTTCGGAAACAGTTCTTTTTCCGAAAACCGCTTTACGCGCCTCTTCTGCATGAGCGACGAAAACGCCTCCAGAGTTTTGTGACTTCTGTTTTGAGCGAAAGGAATGTCGCGCTTCTCAGGTGCCCGGTCACTCCGGCGCTACTGCAACTTCAAGGCGATCCCGCGCGCGTTAGAAGCAGATCGGTCCTCACCAGATCCAAAAATCAAGGATCGGTGTCGACGAGTGCATCTTAGCGAAAACTCTGAGGCGAAACCTGAAGACAAACCTATCTCAACTCAAATAAGAACTGGGTTCAGGGCCGGCACCAAACGCCGGGGAGTTCAATTGCCGACTGAAGGCAGGTTTTCAAACCACGCAAGGACAACATCGACCCAGCCTTGCGGGATTCCATGCCCACCTTCAAATCCGATGACCGACAATGAGACGTCCCTGTCGCATCCGCTCCAAGTTCGCTGGTCGAAACCGACATGCTCGACAAAATCTACTGAGATACAACCAGAGTGGCCTGCAACGCCGTCGATAACTTCGACGGCGCCCAGATATCCGGGCCAACCCGGCTCTGGGCCTGACCCTGCAAAAGGAATTACCGTGTCTGTGTAGCCGTGCGTATAAAGCACATTAGAATCAAATCGTGTCTCTGCGCAGGGTCCGGCTTGGTTACGAACCGGTGTGCCGCCGATTGGTGCAAAGGCGTTCAGATTCAGATTCGAGCACGCCAGATACCACGCAAACGTGCCGCCTCTGGAATGACCTGCAACAAGGATGCGGTCTGGATCAATTGGAAAACGTGTAACCGCGTCTTCTGCAACTTTAGCGCTGAATGAGTAGTCATTCCATTCTGAGTGAGATGTGTCCCAGACCCACCCTGTACCTGGTCCATTTCTGTAGGAAATCTCCAAAGCGGTTGGGGCAACAATCGCGTATCCGCGTTCGAGAATGGGTTGCACCAGATAGGTGCTCTGGGTGACTGCCTGACCCGAGCCACTTGATCCGTGAAAAAACAGAACGGCAGGAAACGGACCCTGTCCTTTTGGGATAAGGGCGCTGTATTTGCGCCCCAGAACTTCGCATTCGGCACCAATGCCACCGCATTCGAATGACTGAGACAACGCCCTGACCCGGCTGTTCAGACCAGCATCGGGTAAGAGCAACAAAATGGCCGCCAAGGCGATTGCGCTTGTGGCCAATCTCAGCACCCACCGCCGTCGGTTCAATCTCACACCCCGTACAACGTCCCGAACTTCTCTTCCAAATATGCAAGCAATGGCTCCGGCCCCGGCTCTACGCCGCTGGCACGCGCGATGATGTCGCGTGGTGCGTAAAGCCCGCCATGTTGTTGAACTTGGTCCCGCAACCAGCCTGTTGCACCCGAAGTATCGCCGTCGGCAAGTTGGGCATCCAGCCCCGGCACCGCTGCACGCAGGGCCTGATACAGGCATCCGGCATACACGTTGCCCAGTGAATAAGTCGGGAAATATCCGAACAACCCAACCGACCAATGCACGTCCTGCAAACAGCCGTTCGAAGGTTTGTCGACCGCATAGCCGAAGTCAGCCTTGAAGCGGTCGTTCCACGCGGCTTCAAGCTCGCTGACCTGCAGGTCTCCGGCCATCAGCGCGCGTTCCAGATCAAAGCGCAACATGATGTGCAGGTTGTATTGCACCTCATCCGCCTCGGTGCGGATATAGCCGTTATGAACCCGGTTGACCGTGGCGTAAAATGCATCAGCGTCGGCAATACCAAAATCGCCAAAAGTCTCTGTCATCTGTCCAAACAGCCAACCGGTAAAGGCGCGCGAACGGCCCAGTTGGTTTTCATAGATCCGGCTTTGGCTTTCATGTACGCCCATCGACACGCCGCTCCCCAGCGGGGTCAGCAAATAGGCTTTGTCGATACCTTGTTCATAGGCGGCGTGGCCGACTTCGTGTATCGTGGAATAGAAGCAGTTGAACGGGTCCGTTTCACTGGTTCGCGTGGTGATGCGTACATCCAGCCCGCTGCCCGAACTGAACGGATGCACCGCCTTGTCCACACGGCCGTTGTTCAGATCATACCCAAAGGTCGTCGCCAGCTTTTGCGATAAGCGCATCTGAGCCGGCTCATCAAAGCTGCCACTCAGGGCCGTCGGTTCCGGGCGGTCCAGTACCGCGGCGCGCAAGGCCACCAGACGTGGGCGCATCTCATCAAAAATGGCCGCGATCTGCGCGCCGGTTGTATAGGGCTCATAGTCCTCGACCATGGCGTCATAAATGTCACCGCCCTGCGCCAGCGCTTCGCCCTCTTGCCGTTTGAGTGACACGACCTCTTCAAGCACCGGCAGAAAGGCCGAGACGTCCTCATCCGCCCGCGCCTGCGCCCAGGTTCCCTGCGCGGCGGATGTAACACGGGCGATCGCGGTTGCCAGATCGGCGGGCACTTTCACCGCACGCTCATAGGCGCGGCGGATTTCACGCATCTGCGCCTTGCCCACTTCGTCCTGCGGCGCGGCTTGCTCTAGCCATTCCGCCACACGCGGATCGGATCGGCGCGCGTGCAGCACCGCCTCGATGGCAGCCATTTCTTCGGCGCGTTGCGGGGCAGCCCCACGCGGCATGACGGTTTCCTGATCCCAGCCGAGCCTCCCGGCAATCTGGCCCAAAGCCGAAGTTTCACGCTGAAAGGCCATAAGCTCATTGAATGCGGTCATTGGTTCATACTCCGCGCAGGGATGTTGCGATGGGATAAGCGGTCAGAAACCGAGCGCGCAGGATCAGGGTCCAGACGACTACGGCCATGAATTGGTGGAAAATCGCGATCTGCCAGGGTGCACCGTAGACCACGGTCACGATGCCGACGACAACCTGAAACGCCAGCCCGGCAAAGGCGGCATTGAAGGCAAAGCGTGTCAGCGGATGAGCGCTGGATCCGCCACGACGCCAGACAATGAAGGCAAAGATGAACAGCAGATACCCCGCACAGCGGTGAATGAACTGTACCAACCCCGGGCTTTCAAAGAAGTTCCGCCACATCGGTTCCAACGCGGTCGCATCCGGTGGCAACACCTGCCCGCCGATCAAGGGCCAATCGGTGTAAGACCGCCCGGCGTCAATTCCTGCGACCAATGCGCCAATGAGTATTTGTAAAAAGGCGAAATGCATCAGGCCGGTAGACAGCGAGAACAGTTTTGCCTCTTTGGCACGACGGGCCTGCATCAGGTCGCGCTCTTCGCGACCAAGTTCAAAGATATACCAGGCCAAAAAGCCCAGGATCACGAAGGCCAGACCCAGATGCGTGGCCAGACGATAGCTGGCGACCGCGGTCATGCCCTCGCCCTGTGTCACGCCCGAGGCGACCATCCACCAACCGACCGCGCCCTGTACACCGCCCAGAAGGCCCGGAATCAACAGTTTAACAGTCCAGCCCGTCGGAATCTTGCGCGCCACAAAGAAACCGAAGAAGCCAATTGCCCAGACAAGACCGATCACGCGGCCCAGTTGACGATGGCCCCATTCCCACCAGTAGATGGTTTTAAAGTCACTCAGCTCCATCCACTGGTTCTGGATACGCCACTGGTCGATCTGCTTGTACTTGTCGAACTCGGCCTGCCAATCCGCTTCAGTCATCGGCGGGATGGCACCGGTGACCGGGCGCCATTCGGTGATCGAGAGACCGCTGTCAGTCAGCCTGGTCAACCCACCGACGGCAATCATCACCACAACCAGAGCGAACAGGATCATCAGCCAAACACGGATCGCCTTGCGCGCCCCGCCCCGCCCCCGGTCGATCATACCGGGCTGAACCGCCTGTTGTTTTTCGGTTTCCGAGACCTCTTCGAAGATGCTGCGCTTACCGCTCATGCTGTCCTCATGTCCTGATTTCGTCGCAAGCTAGGGCTTGACGGAAGATAGGTCCAGCCTCAGCTTTTGTCTTTCCAGCGGACCATCTGCCGCATGATCCCGTGCAGCATCTGCACATCGGCCCGCGTCATCCGCATCCGCGACCACAGGTTGCGCAGGTTCACCTTCATTCCTTCCGCCTTTTCGGGGGGATAGAAGAACCCGGCCTCTTCCAGTCGGTCCTCGTAATGCTCGACCAGCTTTTCAACTTCGATCCCTGTGGCCCAATCGCCCTTCCCCAGATCGGTGGTCTCATGCACCACGTCTCCGGTCTGGCGCATCCACTCATATGCGGTCAGTAACACGCATTGACCCAGGTTTAGCGACGCGTATTCCGGGTTCACCGGGACCGAGATGATTGCGTTCGCCTTGGCGATATCCTCATTCTCAAGACCGGCACGTTCCGGGCCGAACAGCACGGCGACCTTCTCGCCTGCTGCGATCTTTTCTGCGGCAATCTTCATTGCTTGCTCAGGGCTGTAGACGGGTTTGGTCAGCCCCCTCTGTCGGGCCGTGGTTGCGAAGACAAAAGTGCTGTCGGCCAGCGAACCAGCGAGATCGTCAAACAGCTGCGCCTCGTCCAACAACCGCCCTGCACCGCTGGACATGGCCACAGCCTTGGGGTTCGGCCAACCATCACGCGGGGCTACGATCCGCATTCGGTCCAGACCGAAATTCCACATCGCGCGCGCGGCGGCGCCGATGTTTTCACCCATCTGCGGGCGCACGAGCACGAAGGAGGGCTGAGATGTATCGCTGGGCATGGCTGTCTCCGAAAAGTTCCGCCCGCTCTAATCCGACAGCGTTATCAGGGCAACCCGATCCTCTTCTTCTGTTTCTAAATACCCGCTCAGCAGGCATAAAAGTTTGCTTCCCCGCCGCAATCCGCTAAACCGCGCCAAAGACCAAAAGCCGAAGGACGCGACCATGGATACCCCCGAGCAGCCGCAGATTTACCTGATTACGCCCCCGACCATCGAGCTGAGCACGTTCACGAACAAGCTGGCGAGTGTGCTTGATGGGGCCGAGGTTGCCTGCATCCGCCTGGCACTGGCTGGCAGCGACGAAGACACCATTGCCCGTGCAGCAGATTCCTGCCGCGAAGTGGCCCATGCGCGCGATGTGGCCATTGTGATTTCAAATCATGTGCTGCTGGCACAACGTCTGGGTCTGGACGGAGTGCATCTGGACGACGGTTCACGCTCGGTCCGCTTCGCACGCAAGGAATTGGGCGCGGATGCGATCGTCGGCAGTTTCTGTGACGCGTCCATCCATGACGGAATGACTGCGGGCGAAAGCGGCGCGGACTACGTAGCTTTCGGCCCGGTAGGTACCGCTACGCTGGGGGACGGAACCCACGCCGAAAAGGATCTGTTCCAGTGGTGGTCAGAGGTGATCGAGGTTCCTGTCGTGGCCGAAGGTAGTTTGACACCCGAGTTGATCCGCGATCTGGCGCCCTGCACTGATTTCTTCGGCATTGGTGACGAAATCTGGGGCAGCGACGATCCACTGGGCACGTTGAACACGCTGCTGGCGGCGATGCCTTAACCCAGCATCACCCCAGCATCCAGGGCTCGGCCAACCAATACACCCCGAGCCCCGCTATCAGGATCGAGGCCAGAGCGGAAATCCGACTGCGGGTTCTATGCGACTCACCCGCAAGCAACAGAGTCAGACCAAACGCAGCTGATGCCGTCAGAACAATCGGCACAACAACCCCGGCCCCGAAACCCAAAATGGCTGGAAGCTGATGGTCCGGCGGCACGCCGATGACCCTCAGTGCTGCTGCCAACCCAAATCCAAACACTGTTCCCCCTGCAAAAACCGTCAAGAGCCGCGCGACCTGCAACCGGCGTACCACCAGGTTCCACAGTGCCAGAATAATGATGAACGCTATCGGCACTTGGGCTTGAACATGGATGATCGGGTTCAGCACGTCGTAGACAGCCAAACCAAGCCCGAGGAACACGCCAGCTGACAGAAACAGCACCTGCACCGTGACGGACCGCAAGGATAGGGACTGAAACACAAGGCTGAGGGCAAGCAGAATGGGCGTGAAAGGCGCGTGTGTAAAATGATTGATACCCAGCGCAAAATACGTCTGTAACGTCTGTTGCGGAGTCAGGGACGCCCCGCCCCGCAACGGTATGAGCGGGCTGGTTTCACCGGCCGTCAGGTAACCGGTATATGGGGCCGTAACACCCTGTTGCCGCAGCACGATCGGCCCGCCGTCAATCGGCCAGCGCAATTGCAGGTTTGAGGTTTGATCCGAAAGAGGCGCCGCCAGTAAGAGGTTGGTAACACGCGCAGTTTCCTCATCGCCGCCTTCAGGAATGCTTATACTTTCCAAAGTCAGTGCCACACGCTCGGGCACCTCCACAACGACGTCCTGTACCCAAGTTTTCATAAACTGTATGATTTGTGGTTCCAACTCTGACGATGCCATACGCCGCAAGGACAGATACTGCGGATCACCAGAAAGCGCCTCGTGCCGTGCCGGATCAAACCCGAGCAAAAGCGCTTCGGCATTCAAACTAACTTTTAGAAACAGGTTTTCCTCGGCAATCCAGAAGTCAATTACGGTGGGTGAACTAGACTGCGCCCTGACCGGGCCTGAAGAAACGAATGCAACGAAGAAACAACTCAGGACAAAGAAGATACAAACACGAAGGATGGCATGGAATACATGGCCATTCATACGAAACGCTCCGGTAAAAGAACCAAATCAACAATCATTGTGCTCAATAGTCCCCGCGCTCACCTCAGATCGCAAGTTCAAAAGGTGCAAATGCCCGGCAGTTCGGGAATATCTGGTGGCGGTAACGTTCTGACTTGCACGGGCATCACCGCTGCGGCATGACATCTCTATGACTCAGAACAGCAATATCCTGTGTATCGGTTCGGTCCTGTGGGACGTAATCGGACGATCGGCCAGCGCCATGCGGCATGGTTCAGACGTACCGGGGCGGATCACCCGCTTGCCCGGCGGCGTTGCGATGAACATCGCCATGACTCTGGTGCGCTTTGGTATGACCCCTACCCTGCTGACCGCCATCGGACGCGACCCCGAGGGTGAGGAGCTTGTCCATTCCTGTTCGCGTCTGGGCATGATCACGGATCACATCTATCGCTCTCAGGATTTGCCAACCGACCGCTATATGGCCGTCGAAGGTGCAAACGGGTTGATTGCAGCCATTGCAGATGCGCATTCGCTGGAAGCCGCAGGCGCAAAGATCCTGCGCCCTTTGATTCACGGACCATTGGGCGATGAGAACACGCCGTTTGAAGGCCCCATCGCACTGGACGGCAACCTGACGCTGGACCTACTGGAAGAAATTGCCCAAAGCCCTGCTTTTGCCCGTGCCGACCTGCGCGTGGCCCCTGCCTCGCCCGGCAAAGCGGAACGGCTGTTGCCCTTTCTGAAGCACGCCCGCGCCACGCTTTATGTAAACCTCGAAGAAGCTGGCATCCTGTGTCAGCGTGAATTCACCGACTCTGAGACTGCCGCCAAGGGCCTGCTGGATCGCGGTGCGCTGCGCGTGCTGGTCACCGATGGCGGTAGCTCGGCCACTGTCGGCGATGCCGATGAAATCCTGACCCAAACACCCCCCTCGGTTCTGGTTACCCGCGTGACCGGTGCCGGGGATACATTCATGGCGGCCCACATCGCCTCAGAATCCGGTGGCGCATCAAGCGATGAGGCCCTGACCCGCGCTCTGCACGCCGCCGCAACTTACGTTTCCGGAGAAACCCCACTGTGATCGACATCCAATATTCTGCCGAGGTCCGCGCCGCCAAAGACGCGGGCCGACCCATCGTTGCGCTGGAAAGCACCATCATAACCCACGGAATGCCCTACCCGCAAAACGTCGAAGTTGCGGCTCAGGTCGAACAGGACATCCGCGATGCGGGTGCGGTTCCGGCAACCATGGCCGTGATCGAAGGCAAACTGCATGTCGGGCTTGAGACCGAGCAACTGCAGTGGCTGGGTCAGGCGCAGGGTGTCGCGAAGATTTCGCGTGCCGACATGGCGGCCTGTATCTCGACCGGGGGCACCGGTGCCACAACCGTCGCCGCCACCATGATTGCCGCGCATTATGCCGGGATCGAGGTTTTCGCCACTGGCGGCATCGGTGGCGTGCATCAGGGGGCTGAGACAACGTTCGACATCTCAGCCGACTTGCACGAACTGGGCCATACGCCGGTCACGGTTGTTGCCGCCGGGGCCAAAGCCATCCTCGATCTGGCAAAGACACTTGAAGTTCTGGAAACTCTCGGTGTGCCGGTCGTAGCTTACGGTCAGGACGAATTCCCGGCTTTCTGGTCCGCAAAATCTCCTTTTGCCGCACCTCTTCGCATGGACAGCGCCGAAGCCATCGCCAAAGCCCATTCCACCCGTCGCACGCTGGGTCTGCCCGGAGGTCAACTGGTTGCCAACCCGATTCCCGCCGCCGATCAGATTCCGGCCGAAGAACTGGCCCCCATCATTGCCGAGGCTCAGTCCGACGCAGATGCCCACCGCATTACCGGCAAGGCCGTGACGCCATACCTGCTACAGCGCATCTTCGAAAAAACCGAAGGCCGCTCGCTGATCGCCAATATCGCCTTGGTGCGCAACAATGCGCGACTGGCCGCGAAAATCGCGCAGTCGCTGGTACAGCAGGGCTGACGCAGCCCTATTGTACCAAAGCGAGGGATTGACTACCTAAACCACGGAAACCATTCGGAACTGGCACTCGGACTTGTAATGAACACACCTTTCGACGAAGAGCCTCATCGCCGCCCCGGCCTGCTGTCACGGCTGCGCGCATCCTTTCTGACGGGCATCGTCGTTATTGCACCTGTCTGGTTGACGGTCTGGCTGATCTGGTCGGTGGTCGGCTGGATCGACAGCGCCGTTCTGCCGCTGATTCCGCAACAAATCCAGCCGGAACAATATGTTGGCATCAACCTGCGCGGCGTGGGTGTGGTGATCTTCCTGATCTTCACGGTGCTCGTGGGCTGGATCGCAAAGGGTATTCTGGGCCGATCTCTGATCCATTTCGCCGAAAGCCTGGTCGATCGCATGCCCGTCGTGCGGTCGGTCTATTCCGGGATCAAGCAGATTTCGGAAACGGTCTTTGCCCAAACCGAACGGTCCTTTGAAAAAGCCTGCCTGATCCAGTACCCGCGCCGAGGCATCTGGGCCATTGGTTTTGTTTCGACAAGCGCCCGTGGAGAGGTCAGCGAACGCGCTGAAACCGGGGGCGAATTGCTCAGCATATTCGTACCCACAACGCCCAACCCCACCTCGGGATTTCTGCTGTTCTTCCCCGCCGAAGACGTGATCCTGCTGGATATGAGCATCGAAGACGCCGCGAAACTGGTGATTTCGGCTGGTCTGGTTTACCCCAACGAAAAAGACCCGACCCAGCCGCCCGAGTGATCAGCCAAACATCGCGGGCAAATCAACTGTACTGTTCTGCCCCAGATCACCTTTGTGATTGGCAAGAAATCCATTCACCGCCTCGCGCCCGGCCTCTTTCAGCTTGTGCAGGATGACCGGGTTGGGCACTGTCTTGGTTGCAACGGACAAACTGTTCATCAATTCGTTGTCCGCAATCATGTGGACCAGAACGCGGGTCATTTCTCCGGGTTTCAGCTTGCCGTCTTGCAACAGCCTTTGAACAAAATTGATCGCCCTCAGCTCGCGAAACAGGGAAGAGTTGAAGCTGATCTCATTGATCCGGTTCTGGATCTGCTGCGGTGTAACGGGAACTTCGTCGCGTTCCAGCGGGTTGATATTCACGATCACTACGTCATCTGGCAGATCGCTATCGAACAAAGGATACAGCGCCGGATTTCCGGTATAGCCCCCATCCCAATAGGCTTCGGTCCGCTCGGTTTTGGGGTCGTAAATCTCAACCGCCTTGAACAGGCTCGGCAGGCAGGCCGAGGCCAGAATGGCGTTGGTCGAAATCTCGTCGCCGGTAAAAACGCGGATTTTACCGCTCCGTACGCAGGTGGCACAAACAAACAGGCGCGGACCTTCATCGGCACAGACTTCGGCAAAGTTGAACCGATCCACAACCGACTCCAACGGATTGCTGTAGAACGGACCATAGGCGTAAGGCGACACCATCCGCGACCACGCCTCGCCTATTGAATACGGCACCGAATACTCCATTGCCCTTGAAATCGCCGCTGGTTCCACCCCTCGGAACCAGTCGGTCATGCGCATATCGCCGATCGCGCCCATGCGCGCCCACAACCCATCCAGACTTGCTCGTGCCCCATCGCGCCCGGCATGAACCATACCCGACTTGAACGCCGCCCCGTTCAGCGCCCCCGCCGACGTACCGGTAATGGCCGCAATTTCGATGTCTTCTTCATCCAGCAGCCGGTCGAGCACGCCCCAAGTGAAGGCGCCATGCGCCCCACCCCCTTGCAAAGCCAGATTGATCCGCTTCATGTCCCGGCCCCTTCATCTTTTCCCAAATACTCCGGGGGTATGAGGGCAGCGCCCCCATAGATCCTCAAAGCGCGGTCCAGCCACCATCGACCGAAATCGTCGTCCCGGTAATCTGCGCCGCCGCGTCCGAGCACAGAAAGATGGCCGTGCCGCCCAACTGCTCGACAGTGGCAAATTCCTTCGAGGGCTGCCGCTCCAGCAGAATATTCTTCACAACATCTTCGCGGCTCATGTTGTATTCTTTCATCGTATCAGGGATCTGCGCCTCGACCAGAGGCGTCAGAACATAACCCGGACAGATTGCGTTGCAGGTGATCGGCTCCTGCGCGGTTTCCAGCGCGACGGTCTTGGTCATCCCGACCACACCGTGTTTGGCCGCGACATAAGCCGCTTTGTATGGCGAAGCCGTCAGACCGTGGGCCGAAGCAATATTGACGATCCGGCCCCACCCCGCCTTGCGCATCATCGGCAGCGCTGCGGCTGTGGTGTGAAAGGCCGAGTTCATATTGATCGCAATAATCGCGTCCCATTTCTCGGTCGGGAACTGATCGATCGGAGAGACATGTTGAATACCCGCGTTATTCACCAGAATATCACAGGCCCCCGCCTGTTCGATCAGCGCACGGCATTCATCGCCTTTGGACATGTCCGCCTTGATATAGCGCGCATTGGTTCCGGTCTCTTTTGAAATCTCTGCGGCCAGCGCATGATCTTCATCCCGGTCGGTGAATGAGTTCAGAACCACGTTGGCCCCTGCCTTGGCCAACTCGCGCGCGACCCCCAGACCGATACCTGAATTTGATCCTGTAATGATTGCCGTTTTGCCGGAAATGCTCATGACCGATCTCCCTGATGCGATGTCCTGGCGCACCATGCCATGCTGCACCTGCAAAGAAAACGGGGAAACATATGGAATTGAAATCCCAGGCTGAGACATCCCGATCTGCCAAAAAAAAACGCCCGCACGAAGCGGGCGTTAAGTTATTGAGGCAGGTTTCATACAGGCAAGAAACCTATCGAGCAGTAAGACCTTTATAAGCAATTCTGTGCCTTCGTCCAAGCTAAAAGTTTGATAATAAGAAAAATCATCACTACGGTGATCTCCAACAAAATAAGGCCAGAGCAGGATTGTTTCCAAAATGAGCCCGGATTTTCTCCGACCGTTTCGACCATTTGCGGCGGGAATCGCCAGCGTTTTTCTTATGTCTGTCGCCCATGCAGAATCGTCTCATGGCATAGCTATGTATGGGGACCCGGCCCTACCACCGGATTTTGTGTCCCTCCCTTATGCCAACCCGGATGCGCCCCAAGGCGGCAAAGCCGTGTTCGGAAATACCGGCGGCTATAACAGCTTGAACCCGTTTTTGCAAAAAGGCACCTCTCCGTGGCAATTGCCGTTCTGGACCCATGAAAGCCTGATGGGGCGGTCCTGGGACGAACCTTTTACGCTTTACGGGCTGTTAGCCGAATCAGTTGAGGCGGCACCAGACCGGTCCTGGGTCGAATTCACCCTGCGCGAAGAGGCGCGTTTTTCCGACGGCAGCCCCGTTACGGTCGGGGATGTGATCTGGTCCTATGAAACCCTCGGGACCGAAGGTCATCTGCGCTATCGCGGGCTGTGGGGCAAAATCGACAGCATTGAACAGACTGGCCCACGCTCGGTTCGGATCTCGTTCAACGAACCGGATCGCGAACTGGCTTTGCTGGCCGGGATGCGCCCGATCCTGCAAAAGGCGCAATGGGAAGGGAAGGATTTTGCAAACGCAAAGTTGCAGGATATTCCAATCGGCACCGGCCCTTATGTGATCGATAGTTACGAGGCAGGCCGCTATGTGAACCTGCGTCGCAACCCGGATTATTGGGGTAAGGATGTCCCGTTTCGCCGCGGCACCATGAATCTTGATGACTTGCGGATCGAGTTCTACGGGGATGGCTCTGTCGCGTTTGAGGCATTCAAAGCCGGTGAGCTTTCGGCGGTGCGCGAATTCAACGCCGACAAATGGAACAAGCAATACAACTTCCCCGCCGTTCAGCGCGGGGACGTGATCAAGACTGAGATCCCCCATGGCAAACCGTCCGGGATGACCGGTTTTGTGATGAATACCCGCAAACCACCCCTGGACGACTGGCGGGTGCGCGAGGCACTGACCCTTGCCTTCAATTTCGAGTTTATCAACGACACGGTCACAGGCGGCGCACAGCCGCGTATTTCTTCATACTTCTCTGGCTCTGATCTGGCGATGCAACCGGGACCGGCAAGCGAACCGGTGCGTGCTTTGCTAGAGCCATTTGAGGCAGACCTGACACCCGGCACGCTGGAGGGGTACGAGTTGCCGCAAGGCGACGGCTCGGAACGGAACAGACGCAACATTCGCAAGGCGGTCAAGCTTCTGGAAGATGCGGGATGGACCGTTCAGGATGGCGTGTTGAAAAACACTGAAGGCCGCCCGTTTAGGATTGAAATGGTGATCAGCCAGGGCAGTCTGAATGTTGTGCAGGATGTCACCACGATCGCCGAGATTTACGCTGGCGCGCTGAAACGGCTTGGCATTGAACTGGTGGTCGAAAAGGTCGATGACGCGCAATACACCTCGCGCATGAACGAACTTGATTTCGACATGACACCATTCCGCCGCGCCCTGTCGTTGTCTCCGGGCAATGAACAGAGATTCTACTGGGGCAGTGAGTTTGTTGACACACCAGGCACGCGCAACCTGATGGGCGTGTCCTCGCCCGCTGTTGATGCGATGATCGATGCCATGCTGGCGTCGGAAACGCGCGAAGACTTCACCACGGCCACCCGCGCACTGGACCGCGTCCTGACCGCAGGCCGCTATGTCATCCCGATCTGGAGCTTTGATGTCGGGCGCATTGCACATGCCCGCGAGCTCAAGTTTCCCGACACTTTACCCATCTACGGCGACGGCCCTCAATACATGCCCGAGGTCTGGTGGTACGAGGCCAATTAAGACCACACACAGCGACCGGGGGCGGCATGACCCTGGTCGGGTTCCTGAGAGGTTCACCAAAGCGGATGTGATTTAGGCAATTTCCTGCTGATTGCAGACCCAAAAAAACCGGTTCCACTGCGCCGGTACGGGAATGCTGACAAGTCGCGCTATCAACACAAGAAATCGCGTGAACACTTTCGCCACGTCCAATGCGCTGAGAAATCCATCACCCCGGGATAGCGAATGCGCGAAATCTTGCGAAAACCTTTGGTTGGCGATCAAGACTTGTGTATACGGCATACAACACAGGTTAGACGCAGATAGACTTTTTTTTACTTTCAACGCACTAGACTCTGTCTGGTCTTGCCGGTTGCTGGATATTCGGGCCTACCACCACTCACACCAAGTCTTGGCCCACTCGCCCGTTGCGGAGGTTTCGCAGCGGGCACATTCCCCGTCAAATGACCCAATCCAGAGGTGCGACATTTTGTCATGTCTTACCTAACGGCAACGTTTCCGTACGCTATTTCGGGGGAGAGCAGTCCTAATGACTACAAAAGGAAAGCTCATTGATGATGAACTGGACAGATCTTACACAAGACTGGAGCGCGGCCTACGCGCGAGCAAAACGGCGCTTTCCGAACTTGCGTGATCAGGACATGATGCGTGTCGCAAAGGATCGAAAGAGGTTCGAAGCCTATCTGGCAGAACGTCACCAACTGACCATAAACGAGGCGCATGAAGAGGTTGAAGATTTTCTGTTTACAGAGGGCCTGAACCGCGAATACACCCACGCGTCGTTACGCAAGTGATGTAACCCAAAGGATCGTCGCGTCTTCGTCGCTGACGGACATGACGTTGTGCCCCATGCTGCCGTCGTAATAGGCGCTGTCGCCCCTACGCATTTCGACCGGTTCATAAAACTCGGTATAAAGCCGCACGACTCCAGTTAGGACATACATGAACTCCTCACCATCATGGCGCACCCAACCTTCAAATTCGTCCATCGACCGCGCCCTGACCCGAGCGCGATAAGGCAACATCTGCTTTTTCGTCAGCGTCTCGGCCAGCAGCTCGTGTTCATAAGTTGTCGTGGCATGGGCCGCTCCTTCGCCGGTACGGGTCACGGCCATCCGTCCTATCACCTGATCGCGCTGCGGCGGCGTAAAGAGCTGCGGTACTGAAATCTCTAGGCCGATCGCCAGTTTCTTGAGCGCATCATATGTGGGCGACATCTGCCCGTTTTCGATCTTGCTGAGCGTCGAACGCGCCAATCCGGCTTGAGTGGCGGCCTGCTCCAACGTCCATTTCCGCGCCTTGCGCAGCTCACGCACGCGCGCACCAAGGTCCAGCGGCTCGACTTCGGTATGATCACCTGAGTCACGGGCAATTCGGATCAGAGATTTGGGATCTTGAGTGCTCATGCCCCTCTCTATAGGCCCGGTCCGCCGCGCTTGCAACGCAGCAAGCTCCGCGATAGCCAGAGGACATGTTGTCCATCTTCGATCAAGGGGCGCCTGCGCCCTGCCCCACGCCCTTCAACCTGGCCGCTCATGTTCTGGGTCAGGCGGATCGCCTCGCAGACAAGATTGCCCTGTCTGTGCTGCGCACAACCGAGGTGCAAAATTGGAGCTATCGCGACCTGAAGTCCGCGGTATTGGGCACCGGCGCAGGGTTGCTGCAAGCCGGTCTGAAACCCGGCGATATCGCATTGATGCGGCTGGGAAATACAGTCGATTTCCCCATCGCCTACCTTGGCGCGATATCCGTGGGTATCGTACCTGTGCCGACATCGTCGCAACTGACGGTGCCCGAAACCGCCAAATTGATCGAAGATCTGTCTCCGGCGGTTATTCTGCGCGATCCCGACGTTACCTGCGCGTCACATCCCAGGCAAATCAAGCTGGATGCACTTACAGCCATGCGCAACCTGCCACCCGCTGTGTTTGATATGGGCGATCCCGAGCGGATGGCTTACGTGGTCTACACGTCCGGAACCTCGGGCAAGCCACGCGCCGTGGCCCATGCCCACCGGGCGATCTGGGCGCGGCAAATGATGGTCGATGGCTGGTATGGACTGCAAGAGAGCGACCGGTTGTGCCACGCGGGCGCGTTCAACTGGACCTATACGCTGGGCACCGGGTTGATGGATCCGTGGACCATTGGCGCAACAGCCCTGATCCCGGAACCCGGCACCAATATCGACACCCTGCCCACCTTGCTGCGCCAGCATCGCGCTACGATCTTTGCCGCAGCCCCCGGTGTATATCGCAAGATGCTTCAAGGGTCCGAGCAGACGGATTTGCCCGACCTGCGCCACGGCTTGTGCGCGGGTGAGAAACTGTCGCGTCCTTTGCACGAGAAATGGGTCAAAACCACCGGAACCGACCTGTTCGAAGCCTACGGCATGTCCGAATGCTCGACCTTTATCTCTTCCAGCCCGTCCCACCCCGCGCGTGGCGACGCTTTGGGGCAACCGCAACCGGGGCGGCGTGTGACCATCCTGGGTTCAGACGGCCCGGTGCCGCAAGGACAAGAAGGCACCATCGCCATTCACCGCTCGGACCCCGGATTGATGCTGACCTATCTCAACGCGCCCGACGAAGCTGACGCGCGGATGCAAGGAGATTGGTTTCTGACCGGAGATCAGGGCGCGATGGCGGTGGACGGCCAGATCAGCTATCTGGGCCGCGATGATGACATGATGAACGCAGGTGGCTATCGCGTGTCCCCGGTCGAGGTCGAAGCCACGCTGTCCCGCTTTCCAGGCATCACACAGGTCGGCGCCGCGGCGGTCGAGGTCAAACCAGACACATTTGTGATAGCAGCCTTCTATACCGGTCCGGAAAAGCTGGACGATGCGGCCTTGCGCGCCTATGTCGAGGCCAACCTGGCCCGCTACAAGCAACCGCGTGCCTTCATCCACCTGCCTGCCCTGCCAACTGGCGGCAATGGCAAACTCCTGCGCCGGGCGTTGCCGGCCTATTTCGAGGCACCAACCAAATGACCCAGACCGTCAAGCTCGACATCCTGTCCGATCCGATCTGCCCGTGGTGCTATATCGGCAAAACCCATCTGGACAAGGCATTGGCCAATGTTCCGGATCATCCCTTTGTCATCGAATGGCATCCGTTTCAGCTGAACCCGGACATGCCGGATGCAGGCATGGATCGGCGCGAATATCTTGAGCGCAAATTCGGCGGCAAGGACGGCGCTGTAAAAGCCTATGCCCCTGTGGTGGAAAATGCGGAAAATGCGGGCCTGAAGATCGACTTCGAAGGCATGAAGCGCACACCCAACACGCTGGATGCACATCGCCTGATCCATTGGGCCGGGATTGAAAACAAACAGAACGCTGTCGTCGATGCCCTGTTCGACGCTTATTTTGTGCAAGCCCGTGACATCGGCGACCACGAAGTTCTGTCCGACATCGCCGACAGCGCTGGAATGGACGCTGCCGTGGTTTTGAAACTGCTGAAATCTGACGCCGACCGCGAAGACATTCGCAACCGGGACACGCATTCTCGCCAGATGGGCGTCAGCTCGGTTCCCACCTACATCGTGGCCAACCAACACGCTGTTCCCGGTGCGCAACCCCCTGAGATGTGGGAAAAAGTGATCGCCGAGATCATGTCTCAGATTGAGGCTTCCCCTGCAGAATAGCACAGAGGTCTGTGCGAATTTCCAGTCTGGTCTAACCTGATCCGCCGTGATAGCGCGAACGGGTTAGGAGTTCTTCATGGCCGACCGCATGTCGAAGGCAGAATTCATTGCGCTGATTGCAATGATGTTCGCCACAATCGCCTTTTCGATCGATTCAATGCTGCCTGCTCTGCCCGAAATCGGCGCGCAGCTCAGCCCCGATGATGTCAATCGGGCGCAACTGATCCTGACCTCGTTTGTGTTGGGGATGGGGATCGGAACGTTTTTTACCGGCCCTCTCTCAGATGCTCTGGGACGCAAGCCAGTTATTTACGGTGGCGCAGCCCTTTACATTGCGGCCTCAGCTGTTGCCTGGGCCAGCTCCTCACTGGAACTGGTATTGATCGCACGTGTGGTTCAGGGGCTGGGCGCGGCTGGCCCGCGCGTGGTGGCCATGGCGATCATTCGCGACTTGTATTCGGGTCGCGAAATGGCGCGGATCATCTCGATTGCGATGATGATCTTCACATTGGTACCAGCAGCCGCACCGATGCTGGGCGCAGGTGTGATCGCCCTGTTTGGCTGGCGCGGGATCTTTGTGTCTTTCATTCTGTTTGCGTTGGTCATCATCTCTTGGATGGGCGTTCGCCTACCGGAATCTCTGGCACGTGAAAACCGTCGTCCATTCCGTTTTCCGCTGATGCTCTCGGCCACGAAAGAAATGTTTGCCCATCCGACCGTCCGCCTTTCGATCATGGTTCAGACCCTGTGTATGGGGGTGCTGTTCACCATGCTGACGATGGTTCAGCCGGTTTATGATATAGTTCATGACCGCGCCGATAGCTTTCCGTTCTGGTTTGGGTTTGTGGCACTGATGTCCGGGTCGGCCAGCTTGCTCAACGCGGCGCTTGTCGTGCGCGTGGGCATGCGCCGGATGGTAACATGGGCACTGGGGGGACAAATCCTGATCACCGCCTTTGTGATGACACTAAGCGCCACGCACCTTTCGCCAGACGCCTCATTTGCGCTGTTTGTTTTCTGGCAGACCATGGTGTTTTTCATGGCTGGTGTAACGTTGGGCAACCTGAACGCCATCGCAATGGAACCAATGGGGCATATTGCCGGAATGGCAGCCTCGGTCATCGGATCGATTTCAACGGTACTGGCTGCAGCCATAGCCGCACCAATCGGATTGTTGTTTGATGGCTCCATCGTACCTTTGACATTTGGCATCCTGACCATGTGTATTCTGGCCTTTGGCCTGATGCTGCATATGGGTCGCGTCGAGGAACACCTGCCCGCCTGATCTGGGCAACATGTTGGAAACACGCTACCCTTGGCAAAGGCCGAAGGGAGAATTTCCGATGAGTGACTATTACGATCTGGGCAGTTACACC
The DNA here is from genome assembly GCF_001238295.1 of Ruegeria sp. 6PALISEP08. Taxonomy (GTDB): domain Bacteria; phylum Pseudomonadota; class Alphaproteobacteria; order Rhodobacterales; family Rhodobacteraceae; genus Ruegeria. Next base: position 358,448 of record NZ_LGXZ01000001.1, on the reverse strand, counting down.
TGCCCTGTTTCCACGTCCGATCCCGAGGCGCAACTGTGGTTCGATCGAGGCCTGAACTGGACCTATGGATATAACCACGAAGAAGCCGTCGTCTGTTTTCAACGCGCAGTCGAGCATGACCCCAAATGCGCCATGGCCCATTGGGGCGTGGCCTATGCGGCAGGTCCCAATTACAACCTGCCGTGGGATTTGCAGGATGAGCGTGGTCGCGGCAAAGCACTGGCGCTGGCATATGATGCAACGCAAAACGCGCTGAAGTTGGCCGAAGGTTGCTCGCCCGTTCAGCAGGCGCTGATCCGGGCGCTACCCGCGCGGTACCCGCAGAGGGATCAGACCGAGGATATGCATCAGTGGGATCACGATTTCGCTGACGCGATGCGCGCAGCATTTACGGCACAGCCCGGTTCCCTCGACCTGCGCACAATCTATGTCGAAGCGTTGCTGAATCTGACACCCTGGAAGATGTGGGATCTGAAAACCGGGCAACCCGCCGAAGGCGCAGCCACGCTTGAAGCCCAAGAGGCGCTGGAATGGGCGATGGCCAACGATGCCGCCGCCATGTCACATCCCGGCCTGTTGCATCTTTATGTCCACCTGATGGAGATGTCGCCCACGCCGGAAAAAGCTCTGAAAGCTGGGGATGTTCTGCGTACCCTGGTACCGGATGCGGGGCATCTGGTGCATATGCCAACGCACATTGATGTGCTGTGTGGCCATTACCACAATGTGGTGCACTGGAATAAAAAAGCCTCGGAAGCTGACTTGAAGTACTACGAACGCGAAGGCGCGTTCAACATCTACACCGGCTATCGCCAACACAACTATCACTTCGCAATCTACGGCGCACTGTTTCTGGGACAGATCGAACCCGCTCTGCGCGCCAATCAGGGCCTGTGGGATACGACGCCCGAAGAAATGCTGCGTATCGAAAGCCCGCCCATGGCGGATTACTTTGAAAGCTACATGTCCATGGGACCGCATATCCTGATCCGATTTGGCCGGTGGGAAGAGGCCAAGGCGCTGGATCTGCCCTCCGATCCGGACCTGTATCGAACACTGACGGCCACGACCCACTACGCCCGGGCAATCGCTCATGCCGCAACCGGCGATATTGCCTGTGCCGAAGCTGAAGAAAACCTGTTTCTTGCAGCCAAAGAATGCGTCCCGGAAACCCGCAGGCTGCACAATAATCGCGTGATCGACTTGCTCGAGATTGCGCGGGAAATGCTGCGCGGCGAGATCGAATATCGCAAGGGAAACTTCGAAATCGCCTTTGCCCATCTGCGCCGCTCGGTCGAACTGGACGATACCCTGCCCTATGACGAACCATGGGGCTGGATGCAGCCCACCCGCCACGCGCTTGGCGCTTTGCTGTTCGAACAAGGTCACGTGGCAGAAGCAGAGGCTGTTTATCGCGAAGATCTTGGCCTTGGCGGCTCCCTAAGCCGCGCTTCAATCCACCCCGACAACGTGTGGAGCCTGAAGGGGCTGCACGATTGTCTCAAAGCCCGTGGGGAAGGTGTTGAAATCCTGCAGATCAAACAACGCTTGGATCTGGCTCTGGCCCGGGCAGATCGGGCGGTTGCAGCGTCCTGTTTCTGCGCGCAGGCTGCAATGCGTGATTGACGTGTTTTAAAATCGCGCTGCCGCGCGATGCCTCCGGCGGGGATATTTTTAGCCAGATGAAGCTGGGATCCGCTTCTTCATCTGGCCGCAAATATCACGGGGGAGATGCGCGGGACGCGCAGCGGGGGCAGAGCCCCCTTCCGCCATCTCAACCAGCCTTGGCCTTTTTCTTTTCTGCGATCACTTTCTCAGCAAGGTCGCGCGCAATAGCAAAGGCACCTTTGATTTTGTCGCTGTCCTTTTTCCAATCACGACGCACCACGATTTTGTTGTCCTTGACCTTGGCCATGCCCCGTTGGTTCTGGATGAATTCGACCAACCCCTGAGGCGAAGCAAACTTGTCATTGTGAAACTGGATCGTCGCGCCCTTCGGGCCACCGTCCAGTTTGGCAATTCCGGCGCGTTTGCACATGGCCTTGATGCGAACGACCAGCATCAGCGTGTTGACCTCTTTCGGCAACTTCCCGAACCGATCAATCAACTCGGCAGCAAAACCCTCCAGTTCAACCTTGGTCGAGAGCGATGACAGACGACGATAAAGACCCAGACGCACATCCAGATCGGGAACGTAGTCTTCGGGGATCAGAACCGGCACGCCTAGGTTGATCTGCGGGGCCCATTGATCGTCTGCATCTGACAACCCCTCCATCTCACCCGCTTTGATCTTGGCAATCGCCTCTTCCAGCATTGACTGATAAAGCTCATAGCCTACATCGCGCATCTGGCCGGACTGTTCCTCGCCCAGCAGGTTGCCCGCACCACGGATATCCAAGTCCTGAGAAGCCAGTGTGAACCCGGCCCCCAGTGTGTCCAGCGACCCCAGTACCCGCAGGCGTTTCTCGGCAGTCGCGGTCAGTTTCTGGCGCGGCTTGGTGGTCAGGTATGCATAGGCACGCGTTTTCGAACGCCCCACCCGACCCCGAATCTGATAGAGCTGCGCCAGTCCGAACATATCCGCCCGGTGCACGACCATGGTGTTTGCGGTGGGTATATCCAGCCCGCTTTCGACAATGGTCGTGGCCAGCAACACGTCATACCTGCCGTCGTAGAACGCGTTCATGCGGTCGTCGAGCTCGCCCGCCGCCATCTGACCATGGGCGACCACATAGGTCAGTTCCGGCAGTTGGCTTTTCAGGAAGTCTTCGATTTCAGGTAAGTCCGAGATGCGGGGCACAACATAAAAACTCTGACCGCCACGATAGTGTTCACGCAGCAGCGCCTCTCGGATCGTGACGGCATCGAACTCGCTGACATAGGTACGGATCGCAAGCCGGTCGATGGGCGGCGTGCCGATGATCGACAGATCGCGCACGCCGGTCAGAGACAATTGCAATGTCCGTGGAATTGGGGTCGCGGTCAAAGTCAGAACGTGGATGTCGCTGCGCAGTTGCTTCAACCGTTCTTTATGGCCCACACCAAAATGCTGTTCTTCATCGATGATCAGCAGACCCAGATTGTTGAAACGGATGCCCTTGGCCAGCAGCGCATGGGTACCGATCACGATGTCCACAGTGCCGCGTGCCAGCCCATCGCGGGTTTGCTGCGCCTCTTTCGCGGAAACAAAACGCGACAGTTGCCGCACCTCCAGCGGGAAGCCACGGAACCGTTCCTTGAAACTTGCCGCGTGCTGGCGCGCCAACAGGGTAGTTGGCGCGACGACGGCCACCTGAGCGCCCGACATGGCGGCGACAAAGGCGGCGCGCATCGCCACCTCGGTCTTGCCAAAGCCCACATCGCCGCAGATCAGGCGATCCATCGGTGCGCCTGAATGGATGTCTTCCATTACATCCGAGATCGCGCGCAACTGGTCGTCGGTTTCCTGATACGGGAAGCGCGCGCTGAATTCCTCCCACGCGTGGGGTGGCGGGTCTATGACCGGGGCTTTTCGCAGGGCGCGTTCCGCCGCGATGCGGATCAGCTTATCCGCCATCTCTCGAATGCGCTCTTTCAGCTTGGCTTTCTTGGCCTGCCACGCGCCGCCACCCAGACGATCCAACAGCCCTTCGTCATGGCCGTATTTCGACAGAAGCTCGATGTTCTCCACCGGCAGGTACAGCTTGGCCCGCTCGGCATATTCCAACAGCAGGCATTCATGAGCGGCACCAGCTGCGGTGACGACCTCCATCCCCAAGTAGCGCCCGATCCCGTGGTCCACATGCACAACCAGATCGCCTGGAGTGAGCGATTGCGTTTCTGTCAGGAAGTTTTCAGCTTTGCGGCGCTTCTTGGGTTGGCGGATCAGGCGATCACCCAGAACATCCTGTTCGGCAATGACCGTCAGACCCGGGGTTTCAAACCCATGCTCCAGCGCCCAGACGGCCAAATGCAAACCACGCTTGCCGATGCGGGTGCCATTGGACACAGGTATGGCCTCGGCCAGACCTTCATCCTCGATCAAACCGGTCAGACGTTCGCGCGCGCCTTCTGAATAAGAGGCGATCAGCACCGGGCCTTTGTCGAGCTTGGCTGTGATGTGGCTGACTAAAGCGCCGAACAGGCTGATGTTTTCCTGCTGGCGTTCCGGGGCAAAGTTGCGCCCGATCCGACCACCCGCGTCAATGACTCCGGGGCCAGAGGCCTGCGGCAAGGGGTTGAACTGCATCACCCGGCGATCTGCGACCGCCGCCTCCCAAGCGGTATCATCGAGGTACAACAGACCCGGGGGGGTGGGTTTGTAAACCGTATCCATACGGGACCGGTTTTCCAGCGCCAGACGCCGGGTTTCATACTGATCGACAATCGTGTCCCACCGCGCCAATCGCGCAGGCGTGACCTGATCATCAAGGGTGATCGTGGCGTCCGGAAGATAGTCAAACAGCGTCTCAAGTTTGTCGTGAAAAAACGGCAGCCAGTGTTCAATACCCTGGTGCTTACGACCCGCGCTGACTGCTTCGTAGAGCGGATCATCTGTGCCTGCCGCGCCAAATTCGATGCGATAGTTCTGGCGGAATCGGGTGATGGCGGCCTCGTCCAGAATGACCTCGGACACAGGCGCAAGCTCAACCACATCCAGCTTTTCGGTCGTGCGCTGAGACACCGGATCAAAACGGCGCGCGCCGTCCAGAACGTCTCCGAACAGGTCCAGACGAACGGGGCCGGATTCTCCGGGAGGAAAAATGTCGATGATGCCACCGCGAATGGCATAGTCGCCGGGCTCCATCACCGTGGGACTTTGAGTGAACCCCATGCGCACCAGAAAATTCCTGAGCGCGGTCTCATCGATGCGCTGATCAACACGGGCGGTAAACGCCGCCTCGCGCAAAACCTCACGCGCCGGCACACGTTGGGTGGCGGCATTGAGCGTGGTCAGCAATACGAACTTCTTCGGCATCTGGTGGACTAATGCCGCCAGCGTGGCCACCCTTGCCGCCGAAATATCCGCATTCGGCGATACCCGGTCATAAGGAAGGCAATCCCAACCCGGAAACACAAAGACCGGCATGTCGGGGGCAAAGAAGGCCAGCGCAGCGCGCATCGCTTCCATCCGTTTGTCATCACGTGCGACATGGGCCACTGGCCCATCGCTGCGGGCGATTTCGTTCAGCACAAGCTGTGCGTCAAACCCTTCGGGGGCGCCGCCAACTGTCACGTGGTTCGGAGCCTTCATCGCCTCGCCTTTCAGATTTTGCTACCCAAGAACACCAATCGAAATGTTCTGATACATGCCCCAGAACGAAGTGACCAGTATCGAGATCATGCCGATGATCTGGGTATATAGCCTGCAGCGGGAAATGGTCTTGGAAACGGTCTCAAGCGTTAGCTCTTGTCGCCGCAGGCGTCGTGCCTGCGAAATGTTCACCAGCAGAACCAATGTCATCGGGAACACCAACAAAAACACCGCTTGGGCAAATTCGACTTCGTAATAAAAGCCCAGCGTTGCCAAACCCGTGAGTAAGAAACACACAAACGCCAGAAGGATAGTGCCCGACATGTCGACGATCAGCAATATCCGGTTCGTGTGGATGCGCACGATGTCCAGAAGATCGATCTCAACCTGACCGCCGATCCGTCGCGCACGCACCACCAGGTCATACGGGATACCCATCACCCAATGGCTGGCTGACGACCAGACCACCGCCAGTACAATCCAGTACCACAGATTCGAAAAGCTGCGCATGTCGATGAATTCAAAGATCGAAGAATACCAGTCCAAACCCAACCCTTTATTCAAACAACTCAGGGGGGTATATCGCGGCGGCGCGTCCATTGATACCCTTGAGACCTTTGTAAATTCATGCCACCCAATGCTGGAATGTTCAAGGAGAACACGCCATGAAACCGACCATTGCCCCCTTTCCCCTGACTCGCTTTCGGCGGGCCCGTCAATCCGAGGCAATTCGTGGACTGGTGCGCGAAAACACATTGACTACGGACGATCTGATCTGGCCGGTCTTTGTGCGCGATGGTGAAGGAATTGAAGAACCGGTGCCTTCGATGCCGGGCGTGGTGCGCCGGTCGGTGGATATGATTGCCAAAGCCGCGGTCGAGGCGCAAGCGCTTGGAATCCCCGCGATTTGCATCTTTCCCTACACGGATTCTGCGCTGAAAACCGAAGACTGTGCAGAAGCCTGGAACCCCGACAACCTGTCGAATCGGGCGATCCGGGCGATAAAGGCGGCGGCTCCGGATATTGCGGTGATGACCGATGTGGCGCTGGACCCCTACAACATCAATGGCCATGACGGGTACGTTGTCGACGGAGAGATCGTGAATGATCAGACCGTCGAGGCATTGGTCAAGATGACTCTCGCTCAGGCCGATGCCGGTGCAGATATTATCGGCCCGTCAGATATGATGGACGGCCGGATCGGAGAAATGCGCCGCGCACTGGAACACGCGGGCCATCACAACGTGATGATCCTCAGCTATGCTGCAAAGTATGCCAGCGCTTTTTATGGCCCCTTCCGGGACGCAGTCGGCGCTTCGGGCGCGCTGACCGGTGACAAGAAGACCTATCAGATGGACCCGGCCAACTCGGACGAAGCGTTGCGCCTGATCGAGCGCGACCTGACCGAGGGCGCGGATATGGTGATGATCAAACCGGGGATGCCTTATCTGGATATTTGCCGCCGGGTGAAAGACAGCTTTGGCGCGCCGACTTATGCCTATCAGGTATCCGGCGAATACGCGATGATTCAGGCGGCGGCGCAGAATGGCTGGATTGATGGAGACAAGGTGATGCTGGAAAGTCTTCTGGCCTTCAAGCGCGCCGGATGCGACGGCATTCTGACCTATTTCTCGCCGCAAGTTGCGCGCATCCTTCAGGGCTAAAACCCCAAAGAGTCGCAATTTTTCGCCGACGAATCCGCGTTGTCGGGCAGCTTTCCCGTGACACATGACCCTAATCGGCGTATCCTTGCCAACAAGATCGGGATGACCCGACAACATCAGGCACAGTTACAGAGACATAAAAACCATGAGCAGTTCCCCTTCCCCCCGACTGAGCCGTCGCGGCTTTGCCTTTGGCATGGCAGGTCTGACCCTGACAACCGCCTGCGGCAACGGCGTCGGCAATTCGAACGCGGCATCAATCGACGCCCGCGTCGACGCCACGCTGACGGAGATGTACGCGAAATATCCCAACACGGTTGAGATCGCAAACAAAGCCAACGGGATGTTGGTTATGCCCCTGATCACCGACGCCGGATTGATCATCTTTGGGGGTGCCTACGGCCAAGGCGCGCTGCGCATCAACGGGGCGACTGTCGATTACTATTCCGCAATTTCCGGATCCGCCGGCCTGCAATTTGGCGCGCAGCAATATGCGCATGTCCTGTTCTTCATGACTGAAGATGCGCTAAACGATTTCCGCCGTTCCAGCGGATGGACAGCGGGCGCCGATATTGGATATGTGGTTGACGCAACTGGGAATTCCTTGTCCACGGACACAACAACACTGCGTTCGCCGGTGCTGGCGGCAGTCTTTGGTCAGGCCGGTCTGAAATTCGGCGCGACCGTCGAAGGCACAAAATACACGCGCATCATTCCATAAACCGGATTACCACTTCCCCCGCACATGGCCCCCGTCGCAGCACAATACTGCGGCGGGGCAATTATTTATAAGCGTTTCCAAGCAGGTTCTTGCCGCGTTCCCCTTTCGGTCCGACCGACCATCCTCTAATCTCTGAACAACCTTCATCCGAACGATAATATGGGGCAGTAATGGGTCTTGTTTTCCGCTGGCTGGTGAGCATCGCGTCGGGTCTGATTTTTCTGATCCTCGCCGCGATAGGCCTTGTCTATTTCCTGGCCAGCCAATCCCTGCCGGATTACGACCAGACCCTTGAAGTTGACGGCCTGACCGCCCCGGTCGAGATCGTGCGCGACACGGCCAACGTGCCGCACATTCTGGGCCAGACTGATCCGGATGTTTTCTTTGGACTGGGATACGCCCATGCGCAGGACCGGCTATGGCAAATGACCGTGATGCGCCGTACCGCGCAAGGCCGCCTGTCCGAAGTATTTGGTCCGCGCACCCTGCGCATCGACAAGTTGCTGCGGCGGCTTGACCTTTATGGCCTCGCCCATCGATCGGTCGAAGTGCAGGATGACTATACCAAAACCGCCTTGCGGGCTTATGCGGCCGGGGTCAATGCAAGACTGACTGAAATCAACGAAGAGGCACTGGGACGCGGTGCGCCTGAAATGTTCCTGTTCAATGCCCCCGTCTCTCCCTGGCAACCGGGTGACAGCCTTGCGGTCATCAAGCTGATGGCCTTGCAACTATCGGGCCACCTGTCCGATGAGGTTCTGCGCGCCCGCACCTCTTTGATATTGAACAACCCCGAGCGTCTGGCCGACATCCTGCCTGACGTCCCCGGACCTGGTATCGCCGCCCTGCCGGAATATGCGTCCCTGTTCCCCAATCTGCCACGCTTTGCGGCTGGCACGGATGCACCTTCGACCTCCCTCTCTCCGCTTCCCAAACGCGGTTTGGCCGGCGCCTCAAACGCCTGGACCGCTGCCCCATCGCGGTCAGCAAGCGGTGGCACATTGCTGGCCAACGACCCGCATCTGGGCTTCACTGCGCCCGGAGTGTGGTATCTGGCGCATCTCGGCCTGGAAAATGGCGGCGTGATCGGGGCTTCGATCCCCGGCGTACCCGCCATCATGACCGGACGCAGCGACCGCTTGGGATGGGGGCTGACCTCGTCTTATCTGGATGATCAGGATCTGCACATTGAGCAGCTGAACCCGGATAACCCCGAGGAATACCTGACCCCTGACGGTTACAAAGAGTTTCAGACCCGCCCTTCAATCATCGCCATAAAAGATGAAGCGCCCGTCACACTGACCCTGCGCTGGACGGAAAACGGCCCGGTCCTGCCCGGCACAGATTACAAGCTGGAAACTATTACTCCGCCCGGCCATGTGGCGTCTCTGTCCTGGACGGCGCTAAGCCCGCGCGACACCTCGATGACCGCTTCCATGGCGCTGATGAACGCGGATAACGTGCGTCAGGCCATCCGGGCGGGCGAGCAATTCATTGCCCCGTCGCAGAACCTTTCGCTGGTGGACCGGAACACCATCGGCATGAAGCTGATTGGCGCTATGCCCGCGCGGGACGTGCGAAACCAAAGCCGCGGTCGCATTCCGACACCCGGCTGGATCGAGGTGAACCGCTGGCAGGGCCGTCTGCCCTATGCGGACAATCCCGAATTTGTTGCTCCGGTCGGCGGCATTCTGGGCAATACGAACAACAAGATTATCGACCGCCCTTTCCCCAACCATGTGTCTTACGAATGGGGCGATACACAACGCGTGCACCGCTGGGACCGCCTGATGCAATCCCGTGAGGTCCATACCCGCGACAGCTTTATTGAAGCGCAGCTTGATACCGTCAGTTTCACGGCACGGTCCTTGTTGCCATTGATCGGCGCGGATTTATGGTTCACTGGCGCGTCGGCCCCCGAGGGCACACCAGAACGACAGCGCCAGATCGCCTTGTCGCTGTTGGCGGACTGGAATGGTGAGATGAACGAACACCTGCCCGAGCCGCTGATCTATGCGGCATGGCTGCGCGCCCTTCAAATCCGCCTGATCGCGGATGAGCTTGGACCGTTGGCCAGCGAATACAAACACGTTGAGCCGCTATTCATCGAGCGGGTTTATCGCGATATCGACGGAGCAAGCGTATGGTGCGATGTACGGCAGAGCGCCCCTGTTGAGACGTGCACTGAAATGGCCCGGCTGGCGCTGGATGACGCCCTGATCTGGATTTCCGAGCGCTATGGCAGCGCGCTGGAATCCCTGCGCTGGGGCGATGCGCATCAAGCCACACACGATCATCCGGTTCTGGGTGACGTGCCTGTCCTGCGCTATTTCGTGAATATCCGCCAGTCGACCAGCGGTGGCGACAACACGCTGCTGCGTGGGCGCACCTTGGGCGAAGGCCCCGACCCGTTCCAGAATGTCCACGGCGCCGGGTATCGCGGGGTTTACGACTTTGCCGATCCCAACAGCTCGGTCTTTATCACCGCGACCGGTCAATCGGGGCACTTCCTGTCGCGCTACTATGACGATCAGGCGCAACTGTGGCGACGTGGCGAGTATATCCCCATGTCATTGGACCTTGATCTGGCCCGCGCTGCTGCGGTTGGCGTGACCAATCTGATCCCGCGATAATCCGCCTAATCGGCAACTCCTCGCCCCGATTTCCGGGGCGTCGTGGCACCTTGCGCCTTTTTCGCCTATGATCATTCCACCGATTATGTGGGACCAAAGGGGGGGGGGCGAATATGGCCAGTATTCGAGATGTCCTAAATAATCTTGCTCGCGATTACGCAATTGCGTGGAGTTCCGGCGACGGTGACGCAGTTGCCGGTTTCTTTGCACCTGACGGTCAAATCACGATCAATCGGGGCGACCCCATAGAAGGGCGCGCAGCGATTGCCGATATGGCTCGTGGCTTTTACGCCGACTTCCCTGATCTTGAGGTCCGTTGCGATATGATGCGATGGGCCGGATCTCATGCGATTTTTGTTTGGACCCTAGAAGGGCACCACGCCGAAACTGGCAATCACGTTGTCGCGCGTGGTTGGGAAGAGTGGGAATTGACGTCAGACTATCTTGTAAAGTCATCGCTGGGCTGGTTCGACGCGGATGACTACCAACACCAGATTGACGGCAAATAGCTTAACGCGCTCGATCCGCAGCCGTTCCTATCGTGTAGTTGCGGGGTATTCCCTGTGTGACCTGAAACCAGTCTGACGCCTTGGCCCGTGCCTGATGTGCGTCAAAGGCCGCTTGCGTCACAAACACCTCTGACACAGTAAACCGCCCGGGCGTTGTCTGATCTTCCACAACTTCGAAAGACAAGCAGCCCTCTTCCGCGCGCGTGAGAGCGATGTGAAGCGGCAAGGCTGCCCGCACGTCTTCAAGCCGGTCGGGCGGCACGTCAATATGGCCATTCAGGAATACCCGTTGGTCCAATGCATCTGACATACCAAGCCCTCTCGTCTTGTTCAAAGCGACGCGAACTGCGCGGCCTGTTTGTCAGTCCACAAAACCGTCAGACGGAACCCGTCTTCGGTTTGATCCTCGCTCTGGACGACGTCCTGACGGAATAGCCAAGCCCGCTTGTCACCCTCGGCGAAAGAGAGGTTCAGGACAACTTCATGCCGTGCCCCCTGAAGGAGCGTGGCAATCTCGGCCAACAGCGCGTCAACGCCTTCGCCCGTTACAGCCGAGATTGAGAATATCGCCGGGTCCCGTTCAGCCCGCGCCAATGCGGCCTCTTTGTTTTCGGGGTTAAGCAGGTCAATCTTATTCCAGACCTCAAGCCGTGGACGCTCTTCATCGACACCCAATGAGGTCAGGATGGTCTCAACATCCTGCGCCTGTGCCTCCGTTTCCTCGTGGCTGATATCACGTACATGAACGATCAGGTCCGCGCCCAGAACTTCCTCAAGGGTCGCCCGGAAAGCCGCTACAAGCTCGGTCGGCAGGTTCGAGATAAAGCCCACCGTATCCGACAGGATCACCTCGGGGCCGTCAGGCAGCTGCACCCGTCGCATCGTCGGGTCCAGCGTGGCGAACAGCATGTCTTTGGCCATCACTTCGGCCCCGGTCAGGCGGTTGAACAGTGTCGATTTGCCCGCGTTTGTATAGCCCACAAGGGCAACGATTGGATACGGCACTTTGGCGCGTGCAGCCCGGTGCAGGGTGCGGGTCTTGACCACTTTCTGCAACTGACGGCGCAGTCTGACCAGTTGCTCGTCAATGGCGCGACGGTCGGCTTCGATCTGGGTTTCACCGGGTCCGCCAACGAACCCCAAACCACCCCGCTGCCGTTCAAGGTGGGTCCAGGCCCGGACCAAGCGTGTGCGTTGATAGCTGAGAGCGGCCATCTCGACCTGCAGCACCCCTTCACGGGTGCGGGCACGATCGCTGAAAATTTCAAGGATCAATCCGGTCCGGTCGAGGATCTTGACCTTCCACGCCTTTTCCAGATTGCGCTGCTGCACCGGCGTAACGGGCCCATCGATCAAGACCAGCTCGATTTCACTGTCATGCAGCCGCTCGGCCAGTTCCTCGATCTTGCCGGTGCCGAACAAAAGCCCCGACTGGGCGCGTTGCAGGCGTACGATTTCAGACCCGATCACATCCAGATCGGGCAATGCAGCGGCCAGTGCAACCGCCTCGGCCAGCGCCGGTTCGGGAACACGGCGCTGTTCATCTGATTTGATTTCTGGATGCAGCACCCAAGCACGGGTGCGCCTCCGGTCATGTTCCATCAAGAGGCGTCTTCGCCCTCATACAGGTTGATCGGCTGTGATGGCATGATGGTTGAAATCGCGTGTTTGTATACCAACTGCGACTGTCCGTCGCGGCGCAACAATACGCAGAAATTGTCGAACCAGGTGATCACACCTTGCAGTTTTACGCCATTGATCAGGAAGATCGTTACCGGAACCTTAGCTTTCCGTACATTGTTCAGGAAGGCATCCTGAAGATTCTGTCTGTCCGAAGCCATATTTTTATAATCTCGCCATTGTTCTTGCTACGCGCTGCGGACCAACGCGCTCCCTCCCGGCGAGTATGGAGTGCCGCGCAGAGATATTCCAGATGAAAAATAAGGCGATAACGTTGGTGGGGCGTTTTGGTTCAATCCCGCCACAGCGATGGCGTGATCAGGGCAATAATAGCAAGCGTTTCTAGACGTCCGATCACCATCGCTGCACAAAGCGTCAGTTTTGCCCCTGCGGACAGATCAATCAGCCGGATCGGGACGTCCGTGGCCAGCTCGATCAGCGGACCGGTTGTCGTCAGGGTGGCTACACTCAGCACCATTGCCTGTTCGAAACCGGATCCCATCGCCGCCAGCAACAGGTTGAACACCGCCAGCGTCAGCGCAAAAAGCATCAGAAAAATCCAGGCGATAAAGGCACCGTCGCTTTGAATGCGCCGGTTACCACCCCCGACACCGCTGACGGATGAAGGATAGATCAGGCGATCAATCTCGCGCGCGCCGTTCAGATACAACGCAAAAACCCGCAACAGTTTGACGCCTCCGGCCGTGGTGGCGACCCCACCGCCGATTAGCGCCAATCCCATCAGCAGCAGCCCCGGCGTACCCAGACCTGACAATTGCTGCGCATCATTCCAGTTCGCACTTTCAAATCCGGCAGTGGTCAGGAAGGCCAACACGGTGAACAGCATACCCCAGATCACCTGCAAAGCCTGAAGCGGTGCGATCTGCCCGCCGATTTCGGTCACGCCAGCAACCACTCGGAAAAACAAGAGCAGCGCGACGGCCAAAACGATCAACAGGCCGATGCGAAACTCGGGGTCTCTGTCCAAACGAGAATACCCGGTGGCAGCGGTATCCGCCGAAAAGGTGAGGCGCGAAAGGGCAAAGAAGAGGAACAGAAAAACAATCGCCTCGCCGGTAAACCCTGCCTGCGCCCCTTCCATGCCACCGACCGGAGAGATACCGGACGTGGCCATCACCGACATTGCGTGGCAGACAGCCGTCAGGCCGGCCTCACCCGCGATCAGCAGAAGCACCCAGATCACCGCTGTCAGCCCGGCGTATACAGGCGTCAGCGCCCGCGCCACACGCAGCAAACGGCCGCGCGGGTCCACGCGCTCGCTTTGCGCGACGCCCGACACCGGACGCCCAGGCTGCCCTTTTGCTGTCACCTCGAACCCGCCAAGGGAAAGTGGGGCCAGAATAGCGGCGGCCGCGACCCACATCAGCAAGCCCCCCATCCAACCGACCAGCGCACGCCACAGGTGCAGAGGTGCGCTCAGCCGGTTATGATCAGGGAACAGGTCGGCCCCAGTGGTCGTCAGGGCGCTGACCATATCGAAATAAGCGTTCAGAAACGTGGTTGTGCCAAGCGCGTCATGGAATGGGATCGCCAGAAAGATCGGCAGGATAGTGAAGCATCCCAACATCACCGCCAGCTGCCCCAAAGTGCCCCGCCGCGGGATACGATTGGACGACGCCATTGCGATGATAGCGACCAGAAACAGGCCCAGAATGCCCGAATACAGAAATGATCGCGACGTACTGTGATCATCCAGCACCAGCGCATAGATTGCCGGAATCCACATGGCCAGAGACACGATTGCCCATATCAGCAGGAACAACGGCAGTCGCCGTAAAAGCCTAACCTGTTGTGTCCCCGCCCGCTCCATCAGAAGAAATCGATTGAAACCTGCATCAGGCGTTCAACCTCGGGCACGTCCTTGGCCATGGCAAAGATGGCAACCACATCTTTTTCTTCGATCCTCAGACTGCCTGTCGGGCGCAGAACCTCGTCCCCTTTGCGCACAGCACCCACCAGCACACCTTCGGGGAAATCGATATCCCGCAGCTTTTGCCCCGCCATCGGAGAAGTCGACAGAACCTCGGCCTCGATCACTTCGGCCTCTGCATCGCCGATGGAATAAACCTGTCGCACACGCCCATGCCGGATATGGCGTAGGATCGAGCTGACGGTGGTGGCACGCGGGTTAATATAAGCGTCAATGCCCAACGGCCCCATCAGGGCAACCATGCTGGGATCGTTGATCAGCGCAATCGCCAGCGCACAGCCTTCGGCCTTGGCACGCACGGCGGCCAGCATGTTGGTGCGGTCGTCATCCGTGACGGCCAGCATCGCATCGGCCCGGTCGATACCCGCCTCGCTCAGCAAGCCGGAATCCAACCCATCCCCATGCAGAACGATTGTCCGCTCCAGCGCTTCGGCGGCGATCTCGGCGCATTGACGGTCGCGTTCGATGATCTTGGCACGCACGCGACCTTCACGCTCTTCCAGCGTTCTGGCCACTTCCAAACCAACATTGCCACCGCCAACAATCACAACACGATCCTGACGCTTCTGAGCTTTGCCGAACACCTCCATGGTGCGGTTCACGTCTTTCACATTAGTAAAGACGTAACATTCGTCACCCACGAACAGCTGATCTTCGGACTCGGGCGCAAACAGCGTACCTTCGCGCCGAACCCCAACCACAATCGAACTGAGCGTGGAAAACAGATCGGTCAGTTGCCGGAGCGGCGTGTTCACGATCGGGCAG
This sequence comes from Ruegeria sp. 6PALISEP08, assembly GCF_001238295.1. Taxonomy (GTDB): domain Bacteria; phylum Pseudomonadota; class Alphaproteobacteria; order Rhodobacterales; family Rhodobacteraceae; genus Ruegeria. Next base: position 343,292 of record NZ_LGXZ01000001.1, on the reverse strand, counting down.
TCCTCTTCCACCCTGATACCCAGCAGTTGCGCCTTGCCATCCATGAAAATCTCGGTGTCAAAGGCCGATGGGGCAGACAGGCGGCGCATCGCAGCGGCAGCCACTTCGCGTTCGGGGCTGATCACCACATCGATGGGCAAATGATCGCGGCGGTAAAGATCCGAATGGATGGCTTCCAGATAGGATTTCGACCGCAGACGCGCGATCTTGCGTTGGATCGAGAAAACCGAATGCGCCATCTGACAGGTGACCATGTTCACCTCGTCGGAATGGGTCGCAGCGATTATCATGTCGGCGTCACGGGCCCCTGCCCGTTCCAGTACGTCAGGATAGCTTGCAAACCCGGCAATGCCCTGCACATCCAGCGTTTCCGTCGCCCGGCGCACGAGGTCGGGATTGTTGTCCACGACCGTTACGTCATTCAGTTCGCCCGAAAGGTGCCGCGCAATCTGCCAGCCAACCTGACCTGCGCCGCATATGATGACCTTCATGTTTCTGGCCCTTCTGCCTGAGAGGATTGAATGACAGATGCCCCCAAAGCGGTCAATTGAATTGTCATCCCTGCGCGGCTGCGGCAAGATAAGCGTATGAAAACGCTGTTTCCTATGCTCGTTACCCTGATGGTGCTGTCCTCATGCGGGCCGCTTTCGCTCTATTATCGCGAGGGCGCAACCGTGTCGCGACTGCAGGAAGAAACCACCCAGTGCCAGCTCAAGGCGGTACAAGAGGTGCCAGTTGCCAATCAAATCCGTCAAAGCCCGCCAACATACTGGCCCGGGCGCACATATTGCGACGGCCGGGGGCGGTGCTATCAATCGCCCGGATGGTGGCAGCCCGGTCGGGTCTATACCGTGGATGTGAATCAGGGCCTGCGTAATACCGTCGAAGCGCAATGCATGGCGCAAAAAGGCTTCCGGCCTGTAAGTCTGCCGCCCTGCAAGCAGAGTGTGAAATCACGCGTGCCCGCGAAGCGCACCACAACGTTGCCGCCGCTCAACAGCGCCTCGTGCTTTGTGAAATTCGATGATGGGTCCTTCCAGATCATAACGCCCGGTCAATCAGGCTGAGATCTGGTCCCCCCATGTCCTGACCCAAGTCTCTCGGATCAGGCTTTGAGTCTGGTCGTGCGACCGGCAGATTACTCTGCCGGTTCCGGTTCGTCGATCTGTGCAACCCGTGCGCCGGATTTGTTCGATGTTACCACACCCAGCGATTTCAGTTTGCGATGCAGCGCGCTGCGCTCCATCCCTACAAAGCTGGCAGTGCGGCTGATATTGCCGCCAAAGCGATTGATCTGAGTCAGCAGATATTCCCGCTCGAACGCTTCACGCGCCTCACGCAGCGGCAAGGTTGCCAGTGCACCCGACAGAACGACACGGCCCGACTCTTCGGTTTTTTCCTCTTCGCTTGGCAACTCACGCGCTTCGATCGGGCCGGTTCCGTCGCCCAGGATCAGAACCCGTTCGATCAGGTTCTTGAGCTGACGCACATTCCCCGGCCATGTCATCGTCTGCAACAAGGCAACCGCCTCCTCCGAGAGTTCACGGATCGGCAAACCTTGGGTTTCGTTGCACATTTCAATGAAATGCTGGGCCAGAACCGGAATATCCTCTCGGCGATCTTCCAACGACGGAACTGCAATCGGTACTACGTTCAGACGGTGGTACAGTTCTTCCCGGAAGCGCTCCGCGGCAATTTCCACATCAAGGTCCTTGTTGGTGGAAGAGATGACCCGAAGATCCACCCGGACCTTGTCGGAACCGCCCACACGTTGGAATTGCTGATCCACCAGCACCCGCAGGATCTTGGACTGCGTGCCCAAGGGCATATCCGCCACTTCGTCAAAATAGACCACACCGCCATGGGCTTCTTCCAGCAAACCGGGTTCGACACCTCGCTCTGCGGATTCCCGGCCAAACAGAACTTCTTCCACGCGCTCGGGTTCGACCCCAGCGCAGTTCACCGTGACGAAGGGAGCATTGGCGCGGTTGGAATGAGCGTGAATATACCGCGCCGCAATCTCCTTGCCCGACCCGGCAGGTCCACTCAGCATTACGCGGCCATTTGATTTGGTCACTTTGTCCAACTGACCCTGCATACCGCGGAACGAAGCGGACTTGCCGATCATATCCGAATTGTTGACCTCTTTGCGCTTCAGCGACGCATTCTCGCGACGCAGGCGAGAGGTCTCCATCGCGCGGCGGATCACCACCATCAATTGGTCAATATTGAAGGGCTTTTCGATAAAGTCATACGCGCCTTGTTTGATGGCGGCGACCGCGATTTCGATGTTGCCGTGACCCGAAATGATCACCACCGGCACATCCGGGTTGTCGCGTTTCACCGCCTTCAGAATATCGATCCCGTCCATGCGGCTGTCTTTCAGCCAGATATCCAGGATCAACAGTCCCGGAGGCTCGGAATTGATCGACGCCATACACTCATCCGAGTTGGCCGCCAGCCGGGTTGAATACCCTTCGTCCTCCAGAATGTCGGACACCAGTTCGCGAATATCGCGCTCGTCATCTACGATCAGAATGTCGCTCATCTTTGGCCTGCTTTCAGTTTGTTGGTTCTAATTGCCTGCTTCTGTGGCGCAACGGTCGAGGACATGGTGGCCCCCGGTAAACGGATAACGGCCATCGCGCCAAAATGGTCCTGTCCGTCAAATACGGGCGCATCTTCAAGTGTCAGCGCTCCGCCATGTTCTTCGATGATTTTCTTGACGATGGGCAGGCCCAGCCCGGTCCCTTCGTCGCGTGTGGTCACATAGGGTTCAAACAGCCGCGCCCGATCCTCGGGCAGACCGATCCCGTTGTCTGCAATGGTGATGACCGTACCCGCGTCATCACCGGACACTGCCACTTTTATCTGTGGCTTCAGATTGTCCGGCGCCCCTTTTTCCTTAAGGGTGCCAATCGCTTCTCCGGCATTTTTAATCAGGTTTGTCAGGGCTTGATGCAGCATGGTGGCGTCGACATCCGCCATGATGGGTTGCTGCGGCAAATCAGCGTCGATCTGTACATCCGGTTGCCCCGCTTGCTGCAGCACAACCGCTTCGCGCACCAGATCAACCACGTTTTCTTCCCGGCGCTCAGGCTCGGGCATCCGCGCGAATTTCGAGAATTCGTCCACGATTCGGCGCAGGTCGTTGGTCTGGCGTACGATCACGCCAGTCATCGACTCGAGGCCTTCGGAATCCTCTTCGTCCAGCTTTCGGGCAAACTTGCGCTTGATGCGCTCAGCGCTCAACTGGATTGGGGTCAACGGGTTCTTGATCTCATGGGCAATCCGGCGGGCAACATCGCCCCAGGCCGCCATCCGCTGTGCGCTGACCAGATCGGTCACGTCATCAAATGCGACCACATAGCCTTCCAGCCCCCCGTCTTCGCCGCGACGGATGGCCATCCGAACAAGCAGGTTCTCCAACCGGCCTTTACGGGTGACCTTGATTTCACCTTGAACCGCCTCTTGCCCGCTTTCTTTCAAGTTTTCAAAAAGGGGCAGAAACTCCGGCACTGCGATACCGATCGCCAGGTGCTCTTCGCCCCGAGACCAATCCAGCAATCGTTCTGCCGAACGGTTTACGAAGGTCACGCAGCCTTCGGGGTCAATACCCACCACGCCTGACGTGACCGAACTGAGAACCGAATCGAACAGACGGCGGCGGCTTTCGATTTGTTGCGTGTTTTCCAACAGCGTGTCCCGCTGTCCCTTCAACTGCCTGGTCATCTGGTTGAAATACCGGCCCAGCATGGCAATCTCATCATCACTAGCCTCTTCGATGACCTGAACGCTCAGATCACCGGCGCCGACCCTTTGGGCCGCTGTGGTCAAACGACCCACTGGTCGCGACAGGCGCTCGGCAAACCACATGCCCAACGACATTGCAGCAAGAATCAGGATCAGTGCAAAGCCAAGATACAGCAGGCCAAATTCGAACAGCACCCTGCCACGTTCGCTTTCCAACTGTTGGTAGAACTGTGCCGTTTCCTTGGTGTCATCCAGCAGCGTCAGCAACTGACCGTCAACCTCGCGGCTGACATACAGGTAACGGTCCAAATAGGCCGTCAGAGGCACCAGCGCGCGGAATTCATTGTTCGGCCAATCCGCGATAATCAACAGCCCCGTGTCGGTCGCCTCAGCCATCTGCTCGGACGTGGGGGCTTGGTAATTGAACAGATACGACCGATCCCCGCGCGACTTGATCTCACCGCTGCCGTCGATGACATAGGCTTCGCGCAACCCGCGTTGGATCTGAGCCTGCCCTTGCGCCAGCACTTCGCGCAATTCGGCATCTGAGATGTAGAAATCCAGCGAGCGTGCGTTGTCCAGATATCGTGCCAGCACCGAGGCATCCTGAACCAATCCGCGCCGGTGTTCCTGCTCGTAGGCTTCAGCAGCTGTCAGGGAAGACCCCACCACCTGCCGAACCCGGTCCGAGAACCAGCCTTCGAGGCCGATATTCACGGTGAGCCCCGCAAAAATCGCCACGGTCACGGTCGGCACCAGCGCCAGCAGCGTAAACGCCCCGATCAGGCGCAAATGCAGGCGCGAACCCGCCGATTTCGCCCTGCGCGCCGCAATCAAGCTGCCCACCTGACTGAGTACCAGCGCGGCGACAACCAGAACGTACACAAGATCAGCCAACAGAATCAGCCGCAAGGTCGGCGCCGTGGTGCCAAGATCAAAGGGACCGATAACAAGATACGTTGCCAACGCCAAAATCGGCCCTAGGAGCACCAGCCCAAAGGTTCCAAAATTGCGCAGTTTCCGTGATTTACGCCATCGACTTATCGATGGGATCATCCCGCTCTGTGCTCGGGTTGCCACCGTCTGCCCTCATCCTGATGTGCCGCGCTCGCGGCTTACCGCCATATATCGTGATCTTTTCCCGACAGATGCCGGGATGCCACGGTTTGTGTGGCGATATTACATCAGTTTGCGTCGGCGTGTCACCCGAATATCGAGATCGGTAATCTTTTTTCGCAACGTGTTTCGATTGATTCCCAGCAAATCGGCACATTTCGCCTGATTTCCGCCGGTTGCGTCCAGTGCAATTTCGATCAGCGGTGCCTCAACCTCGCGCAGAATACGCTGGTACAGGCCCGGCGGTGGCAGAATATTGCCGTGCAGATCAAAGTATCGTCGCAAATGACGCTCGACCGAGGTCGACAGTTTTTCGCGCTCTCCTCCGCTGAGAACCGGCTCTGCCTCGGGCTGACTGCCCAGCACAGCTTCCACTTCGGATTTAGAGATTTCATCTGCCCGGCTGGTCAGACCCAGACGACGTACGGCATTTTCCAACTGCCGCACGTTACCGGGCCATGAATAGCGCCGCACCAGTTCGACTGCCTCTGGACCAAGCCAGCGTTTTGTTCCGCTTTCACGCTCATCGCGGGCCAGAAAATGTTCGGCCAGCAGCGGTATGTCATCCACCCTTTCGCGCAAAGACGGCACATGGATCGTGGCCCCGCACAACCTGTAATATAGATCCTGACGAATGCGCCCGTTTTCCATTCCTTCATTCAGGTCCGACTGGCTGGTGGCCATAAAGCGCGGAAGATGATCGCCGGGCGTGTCCATCATCCGCACGATCCGGGCCTGAACCTCATCGTCGATATCCGCGATCTCATCAATCAACAGCGTGCCACCACGCACCCGCGCCAACACCCGTGCGGGTCCTTCCAGATCTCGCAGCTCGGCAGCTGTAACTGTGACAAAAGGCAGAGTGCGCCGGTCCGAGAAATCGTGAATAGCCCGCGCAATCAACGATTTACCCGTTCCGCTTTCACCCGAGATCATCACAGGCAGATCCGTGTTCATCACCCGTGCAACCAGCCTGTACAGGGCCTGCATAACCGGAGTGCGCCCGACCAGAGGGAGCTCGTCCGGGCGCTCGCCGTCTGCCTTGGCAGGTTCGGGTTGCGCGCGTTGCTTCTGATCCAGGGCGCGTGCGGTCCGCTTCATCAGGTCCGGCAGGTCGAACGGTTTCGGCAGGTAATCATACGCATCCGCCTCTGCCGCCTGAATGGCCGTCATGATCGTGTTCTGCGCCGAAATCACGATAACAGGCAGACCCGGGCGATCCTCTGCAATTTTTGGCAGCATTTCCAGACCGTTGCCGTCGGGCATGACCACGTCTGAAATCACCACATCACCTTTGCCCTCACCGACCCAGCGCATCAGCGTGGTCAGCGATGAGGTTGCGTGTACCTTGCACCCGGCGCGCGTCAGGGCCTGGGTCAGAACGGTGCGGATCGTGCGGTCGTCATCCGCAACCAGTACTGTGCCATCCATCAGGGGGTCTCCTTCTTATGCTCGGCGTCTTCGCGCGGCGCGCGACGCAGAGACAGTTTGAATATGGTTCGCCCGGGAACGGATTCAGCTGAAACCCAGCCATCGTGGTCCGAGACAATCTTACTGACCAGCGCCAGCCCCAGTCCGGTGCCATTTTCCCTACCCGACACAAACGGATCGAAAATGTCACCGCGAATGTCTTCAGGCAGGCCCGGGCCATCGTCGATGATCTCGACCTGCAGGGGCAGCGAATGACCCGATCCATCGCTGCGGCGCAGTCGGAACGAGTGTTCATAATACGTCCGCAGGCGGATCGTGCCGCCCTGCGCACCGGCGGCTTCGGACGCGTTCTTCAGAAGGTTCAGCACCACCTGCAACAACTGATCCGGGTCTCCATAAGCCAACGGCAAAGACGGGTCATAATCTTCGATGATCGTCATATCCGCACCAAAACCCAGCAATGCAGACCGGCGTGCGCGATCCAGAACGTCATGGATATTGACCGGCTTGAAGTCAGGTTTTTGCAGGTTTCCAAATTGCTCGACCTGTTCCAACAGCTTTACGATCCTACGGCTCTCGGCCACGATAAGATCCGTAAGTTCAAGGTCTTGTGGTGGGATATTCATGCTTAACAACTGCGCGGCACCTGTAATCCCAGCCAACGGATTCTTGATCTCATGGGCCAGCATTTCGGCCATGCCGATGGCCGATTGCGCAGCCGATTTGACGGTATTGCCCCGTGTCATCCGCCCTGACAGCTCGCGCGGTGAGATGATCATGATCATCGATCCCGGATGCCCGACCAACGGCGCGATCTGCAATGCGCATTGCAGCGGCGCGCGGTTTCCCGACCCGGCGTCGACATCGTTGACAAAAAGTGGCGTGCCAAGGGTTCGCGCGCGCTCGAATGCTTCTTCCAGCGGTGCGTCCACGGCGATCTGATCCCACACCGGATGGCCGACCACTGCCTTACGTGACGCGTTCAGAAACCCCTCACCTGCTGCATTTACATCTGAAATCCGATCATCCACATCAATGATGAAGGCCGGAACAGGCAAGGAATTCCATATGCTGGCGTTTGAGTTCATGCCGCCACCTCGCCCGTATCATTCAACGCATCCGCCAGCAGACGCAGCACTTCCCTTGGGTCGCGAGAGGTCAGAACGGCCCGCCGCAGCGGCGCAGGGGTCGCAGCCTCATCCATGTACCAGCCCAGATGTTTGCGCGCGACGCGCAGACCCAGATCCACACCGTAGAAAGCCAGCATCGCCTGATAATGCGCCTGCACCATGTCGATCAGGTCCGCCCCGACCGGAATATCCGGGGCCTCTGCCCCGTAAAGGTCATGGCATATTTGAGCCAAGAGCCAGGGCTTGCCCTGCGCGCCGCGCCCGACCATCACCCCATCCGCGCCCGACTGATCCAGCGCAATCCGCGCAGCAGCGGTATCCACGATGTCGCCATTTGCAACGACTGGAATCGACACAGCCTCTTTCACGGCTCGGATCGCCCGCCAATCAGCATGGCCTTTGTAGAACTGACACCGCGTGCGACCATGGATCGTGACCATCTGAATGCCTGCGTCCTGCGCACGCCGCGCCACATCCGGTGCGTTGAGCAGAGAGTCGTCCCAGCCCAACCGGGTTTTCAAGGTCACAGGCAGATCAACTGCATCGACCACGGCTTCGATCAGGGTCAGGGCGTGATCCGGTGTTTTCAGCAAAGCTGAGCCGGAGTAGCCATTGGTAACTTTCTTGGCGGGACAGCCCATGTTGATGTCGATCACCCGCGCGCCCCTGTCGGCAACCTGACGGGCGGCTTCGGCCATCCAATGCGCCTCGCGCCCGGCCAGTTGCACGGCAGTGTTTTCCACATCCGCAGACAGTTCAGCACGTTCGCGCACGCCGGGCTTGGCTTGCACCATCTCCTGACTGGCGACCATTTCACTGACCACCATGCCAGCGCCAAATCGCATCACCAGATCGCGAAAGGGGCGATCAGTGATTCCGGCCATCGGGGCCAGCAAGACCGGCAATGTTACTTCCTTGTCAGCGAGGTGCAGGGTCAACGTGCTTAATCCTTGGGCAGTTGCTGTTTTGATATCGAATTCTGCGCATATGAACAACAAATCGCCGCGAAACAAGCCCGCGAAATCATCACATGCCTATTTTTTAATCGCTTTACCTTGAGTGATTGCCTCGGCTTTCACCGCCGCCTAAACACAGACCAATACGAAGGAGCGCCCGAGACATGACCACAGCCGCCATCATAGTCGCCGCAGGGCGCGGAATGCGTGCCGGAGGCGGCGTACCCAAGCAATGGCGCAGCCTTGCGGGTCGTCGCGTGGCTGACTGGACGATCGAGCGGTTTCGCGGACAGGTGGATCACATCGTTCTGGTGCTTTCAGACGAAGACACACCAGCGTGGGAAGAGTTTCGCGAGTCTGATCTGATCCTCGCTTCCGGCGGGTCAGATCGCTCGAGTTCGGTGCGTAGCGGACTGACGGCCCTGGAAGGTCTGGGTGTTCAACATGTTCTGATCCATGACGTGGCCCGGCCTTGTGTCTCGAAGCGCATCATACAGGACGTGCTGGCCGCGCTGGAAACGCACCAAGCGGTTGCCCCGGGGCTTGTCGTCACAGATGCATTGTGGGTTGGTCAAGACGATGCTGTGACCGGCACGCAAGACCGCAACGGCCTTTACGCCGCGCAGACACCACAGGGATTTCACCATGATGCCATCGCCGCCGCCCATGCAGTCCATTCGGGCGGCGCTGCGGATGATGTGGGAGTAGCCCGCGCGGCAGGGCTTGAAGTGTGCATTGTCCCCGGCGACGCGGACAATCTGAAGATCACCCGACCCGAGGATTTTGCCCGGGCAGAACGGATAATGGGAACGGATATGGATGTGAGGCTGGGCAACGGGTACGACGTGCACCGTTTTGGCGACGGAGATCACGTAATCCTGTGTGGCGTGAAAGTACCGCATGATCGCGGATTGCAGGGGCATTCGGATGCCGATGTCGGAATGCATGCCGTAACCGACGCAATCTATGGCGCTTTGGCACAGGGTGACATCGGTCAACACTTCCCGCCTTCAGATCCACAATGGAAAGGCGCGGCCAGCGAGATTTTTCTACGCCATGCGGTCGAGATGGCCGGACACATGGGATACCGCATTTCGAACGTCGACTGCACGCTGGTCTGCGAGTATCCAAAGATCGGCCCTCATGCTGCCGCCATGCGCGCCGAGATGGCTCATATCATGGGGTTGAGCGAGGATCAGGTCTCGGTCAAGGCCACCACGTCCGAGCGTTTGGGCTTTACCGGCCGCAGCGAGGGGATTGCCTCGCTCGCCACTGCCTGTCTGGTGAAGGCATGACTGCGGCGCAGGTGATCGGCACGGTCGGCGGTGTCGGCTATTTGCGCCCTGCCCCCGGCACCTGGGGATCTTTGGCAGCGCTGCCCATGGCTTGGGTGTTGCACACGCTGGGTGGGTTTCCTCTGCTGGCACTCGCAACGCTTGTTGTTTTTGTCGGCGGCCTTTGGGCGACCCGCGTGATGACAGAGGGGCAAGACGATCACGACCCATCGGAAATCGTCATTGATGAGGTCGCAGGCCAGTTCATCGCGCTTTGGGCGATTTCTTACCCGTCCTGGGCCCATGAGATCGACATTTCCGCCCTTTGGCCAGGTTGGGTGGCAGGGTTCATTCTGTTCCGCCTGTTCGACATCACCAAGCCGGGGCCCGTTGGCTGGGCCGACCGGCGCGGCGATCCGACGGGCGTGATGCTGGACGACGTCATCGCAGGCATTTTTGCAGCCATCGGCGTGATGGTTCTGGCTGGATTGGCACACGGAGTTCTGGGCCTATGAACGTGACCGAGCTGCTGGATCTTGCCAAGGCGCAGGGCGTTATGATCTCTACTGCTGAAAGTTGCACCGGCGGCATGGTGGCCGCTGCCCTGACCGATATTCCCGGCAGTTCCGCCGTGGTGGACCGTGGCTTTGTCACCTATACCAACGCAGCCAAACAAGACATGCTGGGCGTTTTTGCCGAGACGCTGGCCGCGCATGGTGCAGTGTCGGAAGACGTCGCCCGCGAGATGGCAGACGGCGCCCTGCGCCATTCTCAGGCCCAGCTTGCCGTATCGATCACCGGCATTGCCGGACCGGGCGGGTCCGAGTTCAAACCGGAGGGGCGCGTATGTTTCGGGCTGGCCCGCGACGGTCGGACCACCCAAACCGAAACCGTTGAATTCGGCGCGTTGGGGCGAGATGCCGTCCGTTTGGCGGCCCGTGATCACGCGCTGGGTCTGCTGAAAGACAGCCTTTCATAAGCGCCCGTTCTTCAGGCATATCACACACGTAATTTTGCAGAACCTGTCGTCCCTTTAACAAAAGGCGATATTTTGAGCTCTTATTGAGGAACCGCCACTTTTGTCCCGGACACCCGGACCGCGCATTTTACGGGCTGGTGTTTGTGGGTGCCTTTACGGCAGTTGTCACGATTGTTTTGGTGAAGGTGGTTGCACTTCTCATCCTGCGTCGCGTAGACGCCAAGACCGAAACAAACAGGCGCGATCTGTCGACACAGGGTGAGCGCGTCTAAGACATGAGCAGCTAAGCCCACCTTGGCTGCCCATCGCCCGTAAGGGCAAAAGCGGACCTCTTGGGGGTCCGCTTTTCTTTTGCGGGCCTCTCGACTCCGGCCCAAGGGTCGGGCTATCAGCCCGCAACGTGTTTTCAGCCCCGAGGTTTGCGCCATGATCCCCAGTTCCTTTCCCGACAGCACCGAAATCGCCCGCCTGACCGCGCGGATGCTGCTGGAGATCAAGGCTGTCCATTTCAACGCGCGCGAGCCGTTCACGCTGGCCAGCGGTCTGCCCAGCCCGACCTATATCGACTGCCGCAAACTGATCTCGTACCCGCGCATCCGCTCGACCCTGATGGACTTCCTGACCGTCACCGTGATGCGCGAAGCCGGGTTCGAAGCGTTCGACAATATCGCAGGTGGCGAGACGGCAGGCATTCCGTTTGCCGCCATGGTGGCCGAGCGTATGGCGCTGCCCATGACCTATGTCCGCAAAAAGCCCAAAGGATATGGCCGCAACGCGCGCATCGAAGGCGCAATGAGCGAAGGCGAGCGGGTTCTGTTGGTCGAGGACCTGACCACCGATGGCGGTTCGAAACTGTCCTTTGTGGATGCGATCCGCGAAACCGGCGCGACTTGCGGGCACACGGCGGTGATCTTCTATTATGGAATTTTCCCGGAAACCGAAAAAACGCTGGGCGACCACGGCGTGAAGCTGCACGCGCTGTGCACCTGGTGGGACGTTCTGGCCGAGGCAAAAGTGCAGAAAGCCTTTGACCAAGAGACACTTGACGGTGTCGAGGCGTTCCTGAACGATCCGCGTGGCTGGCAAGAGGCCAATAAACCCACGTAAACCTCTTGTGGGCAAGTTGGGGATAAGTTCGAAAGAATCGAGCCTTGAGCCACGATATCTGGTGACTTTTCCCCTAATTCCTACATAATGAGCTACGCATACGCAGGTATCCAAACGGTTCGGAAAGTTATCCCTAGGCCTTACCCCAAGTTAGCCACAGGTTTTTCCAGATAGCTTGCGATGACGTTTCACGTGTAGAACCGACGCACGGGCAGCGGGGACAAGATGAACGAGATCAGCAGTATCGAACAGGCAGCAGCGCAGATTCAAAACGCGGAAACCATGCCGAACTCCATCGAGGCCGAGCAGCAGTTGCTGGGCGCGATTCTAACCAATAACGATCTGTATGACCGCGTCGCCTCGATCATCGGGGCCGAGCATTTCTATGATCCGGTTCATGCCCGGATTTATGAAGTCGCCGCCGCCCGTATTGCTAAAAACGCGCTGGCCTCACCCGTCACACTGAAATCCTTCATGGGTGAAGATGAGGGCCTTAAAGAGCTGGGCGGCCCGGCCTATCTGGTAAAACTGGCCGGTGCCTCGATCAGCGCCTTTGCTGTGCATGACTATGCCCAGATGATCTATGACCTCGCCATTCGGCGCGAGTTGATCCGTCTTGGCCGCGACATTTCGGACAAGGCGGCACGGGTTGAAGTCAGCAGCGAACCCAAAGAACAAATCGTCGAAGCCGAGCAGCAACTCTATCAGTTATCCGAGCAGGGCCAGACCGAACAGGGATTTCAATCCTTCCTCAAGGCGGTCACAGAAGCCGTCAATGTCACCAACGAAGCCTACCAGCGTGGTGGTGGTATGGCGGGGATTTCCACCGGTCTGGCCGACTTGGACAAACAGTTGGGTGGTCTGCACCCATCCGACCTGATCATTCTGGCTGGGCGTCCGTCGATGGGGAAAACCTCATTGGCGACCAACGTGGCCTTCAACGTGGCCAAGGCTTATAAGCGCGGCACCAAACCAGACGGCAGCGAAGGTGCGATTGACGGCGGTGTGGTTGGGTTCTTTTCTCTCGAAATGAGCGCGGAACAGTTGGCGGGACGTGTTCTGGCCGAAGCCTCGGAAATCTCCAGCCACAAAATCCGCCAGGGTGACATGACTGAGGCCGAGTTCCGCCGCTTTGTGGATGCGGCGAAGGAACTGGAAGCCTGCCCTCTGTTCATTGACGATACCCCGGCCCTGCCGATCTCGCAGCTTGCCGCCCGTGCGCGACGATTGAAGCGAACCCACGGGCTGGACCTGCTAGTGATCGATTATTTGCAGCTGTGTCGCGGCATGGCCGAGAACCGCGTCAATGAGATTGCCGAGATTTCGATGGGCATGAAGGCCATCGCCAAGGAATTGCAGATACCGGTCGTCGCCCTGTCGCAGCTGAGCCGTCAGGTGGAAAACCGCGACGATAAACGCCCGCAACTGTCCGACCTGCGAGAATCGGGTTCGATCGAACAGGATGCCGATGTAGTGATGTTCGTGTTCCGAGAGGAATACTACAAGGAACGCGAGAAGCCCGGCGATCACGAATTGGAAAAGATGGAAGAGTGGAAGCAGGCAATGGAGCGTCTGCACGGCAAGGCCGAAGTCATTGTCGGCAAGCAGCGTCACGGCCCCATCGGAACGGTCGAGCTTTCTTTTGAAGCCCAGTTCACCCGCTTTGGAAATCTGGTCAAACCCTGGCAGCAGAGCGGCGAGATCGAGGGATACTGATCACACTGATTCTGAACTATGGGCACGTCGCGGGTCAAGCTGGTGGCGCAACCTTTAGGCTGTGTTAACATCCCTGAACGAACATTGCACAGCGCCCCACACCGGTCGGAGTCCCTGAGTTTTGCCCGCGATCATCTCGGAAATAAGATATCGTAACGGCCCGAACTTTGCGCCGGACGGGGATTTCATCGAAGTCCGCGTGCCGACCGGAACGGATGTCACCGGCCTTCAGGTTGATGTTTACAACCCAAATGGCACGGTGCGCAGTTCTACAGATGTCGACACCGCTACGATGACACCGGTGGGCGGCTTCGACTATTACGTGGTCTCGGCGCGCATCAACCGATCGGGCGCAGTTTCATTGTCTGACAACGGCACGGTGCTGAGCTTTGTCTCGTTCGACGCGCAAGTGACGGCAACCCAAGGCCCGGCCAACGGCCAAACTTCGACCCAGATCGGCAGCAACGGAACGGATGACACGTCTTCGCTGTCGTCAACGGATGGGGTGAATTTTGTCCAGGATCCGAACCCAAGCCCAGGCGCACCCTGTTTTACTTCGGACACGCTGATAATGACCGATCGGGGTGAAATCCGCGTACAGGACATCAAACCCGGTATCCGGGTTGTGACAACCACAGGCGGGTCAGAACCGGTGCGCATGGTCTTGTCCCGGACCCTACGGCAGTCGGATCTATTGAAGAAACCGGAGTTGCGCCCGATCTTTATCGCGGCCGGCTCGCTTGGCCACGGCCTGCCCCGCCGTGATCTGCGGGTGTCGCGCCAGCATCGGATGCTGGTCCGCTCGGCTATTGCGCTTCGGATGTTTGCGACGCGCGATGTTTTGATCTCGGCCGTTCGTCTGACCGAGCTGCCCGGCATTTTCATCGACGATGCGGCAACGCGCGTGACCTATCACCACCTCATTTTCGACCGGCATGTGGTTCTTTTTGCCGAAGGCGCACCAAGCGAAAGCCTGTTTACAGGCCCCGAAGCGCTGAGATCCTTGCCGTCAGAAGCCCTGCATGAGCTCTTGCAGCTGTTTCCCGGCCTGGTCCGTCACCAGAACATGCCCCCTGCCTGTTATATCCCCAGCGCAAAGCAGCAGAAGAAACTGGTGACGCGTCATAAACAGAACAGAAAACCCGTACTGGATCAGTCTTTGATCTAACGACGAGAAACGCTAATTGTGCCCTGCCTTTCCGTTCACCAAAGCGACGGATTGTTCAACGCAGGTACGCAACGCGAAGGGCCTTTCAGCGGTTTCAGATCCTGACCATCCAATGCTTGCCCCAACCATCCATGCGGGTGGCTCAGCGTCAGCGGCGGTTGCGCGGTGGTCTCAGAGATCTGCCCAAAGCCGGTCTTACCGTAATACCCCGGATCGCCATAAGTCAGCGCCACATCCGCACCTGAGGACCGCAAGCGATCCAACCCGTATGAGATCAATGCCTGACCCACTCCACTTTTTTGGCTGTCTGTCCTAACGGCCATGGGCGACAGGATGAACACACATCGCGTGTCCTGCGGAAATGCGACACGGGAAAAAATGGCACAGCCTAGCAATTGGTTATCCCGATGGGCTGTGAACACCATAAGATCCTCGGATGGTGTATTGTCGATCAGGTCTTGTACAAAAGCGCCAATTACCGCGCCTTCGTCTTTCCCCTCAGACGCGGCAAAAACATCTGTGAAAAGCCGGACCACTTCGGATGGGTTTGATGTCAAACCGGTTGAAAATTCCATGAATTCCTAGTCCCTGCGGCCGCACCCCTGAATGTGTGGTGATGAGACGATCCCGCCCACAAGATCGTTTTAACATCAATGTGAAGACAATCACAAAGCGGTTTATTCAAAGCAACAAATCGCTAATATGTCTTGGTTTTCGGCGTTATTCGGCGATTGCGACGACGTGGCAACGGAATACGCCAAGGAAATGCGCCATTCCCTCTTGACCTTGGACGGCGCAATGTCATGAACAGTTCCATGAGTACTGCACGTTTGACGATCAATCTACAGGCGCTGGCCAGCAACTGGCGCGCGCTTGATGCGAAGACCGGGGTAGAAACCGGGGCCGTGGTCAAGGCCGATGCCTATGGGCTGGGTGCCGGGCCTGTCAGCGACACGCTGGCCGAAGAAGGCGTTCGAAAGTTCTTTGTTGCCGCAGCCGAGGAAGGCGCCGCCGTGCGCGAGGCGGTCGGACCGGGCCCGATGATCGGAATTTTCTCCGGGCACATGGAAGGCGATACAGATTTGCTGCGTGCGCACGATCTGACACCACTGATCAACTCGGCCGAACAGTTCCAGCGTCATTTGCAAGCGCTGCCCGATCACGCATTCGGTATTCAACTGGACAGCGGTATGAATCGCTTGGGACTTGAGCCAGCCGACTGGGCCGAGCTGCGCCCAAAGGCCGAGGCCTTGAACCCGGTGGTGGTCATGTCTCATCTGGCCTGTTCGGATGAACCGGATCACCCGATGAATCAGCAGCAGTTGAAAACCTTCCGCGAGATGACCGACGGCGTCACCGCACCCCGTTCGCTAGCCGCAACCGGAGGCACCTTTCTGGGGCCTGAGTTCCATTTCGATTTCTGCCGCCCGGGCATTGGCCTTTATGGTGGCCTGCCTTTTGCCGGGGCCAAGCCGGTTGTCACCGTCGATCTGCCCGTCATACAGGTGCGCCAACTGGACGTGGGCGAAACAGTCGGCTACGGCAACAGCTGGGTTGCGCGCCGCCCGTCTCGTATCGCCACAGTTGCTGCAGGCTATGCAGATGGTCTGCATCGTGCGATTGGCGGCGGGATTGACACGTTCGCTGGCAACCAGCCTTGCCCGGTTGTTGGTCGTATCTCGATGGATCTGATCACGGTGGATGTCACCGACCTGCCGAACGACCCGGAACGTCTGCGTATTCTCAACGGCCATCAGACCGTCGATGATCTGGCCGAAGCTGCCGGAACGATTGGCTACGAGATTCTGACATCTATGGGCAATCGCTATTCGCGGGGCTACGTAGAATGAACCCAATGACCGCGCTTGGGGGGCTGGGCCGCGCTGTTCTGAGCCTGATGGCAGCCTTTGGTCGGGTGGCCCTGTTTGCGCTTGATGCCATCTCGCATATCCTTCGCCCACCCTTTTATCCGCGCGAATTTGGTATGGCCTTGCTGAACATCGGCTGGCTGTCCCTGCCCGTGGTCGGCTTGACCGCGATCTTCACCGGCGGCGCGCTGGCGTTGCAAATCTATGCCGGCGGCGCGCGTTTCAACGCCGAAGCCGTGGTGCCCCAAATCGTCGCCATTGGCATGGTCCGAGAGCTTGGCCCGGTGCTGGTCGGCCTGATGATTGCTGCCCGCGTGACCTCGTCCATCGCGGCCGAGATTGCCACGATGAAAGTGACCGAACAGATCGACGCGCTGGTCACGCTGTCGACCCATCCGATGAAATACCTGACCGCCCCGCGCGTCTTGGCCGCGTTGATCACCGTGCCCGCATTGGTTGCGGTAGGTGACGTGATCGGCATTGCCGGGGGCTACACCGTCGCCACGCAAAATCTGGGCTTCAACCCAGCGACTTATCTGAAAAACACGGTCGATTTTCTTGAAACCCGCGACATCGTCTCATCGCTGGTCAAAGGCGCGGCCTTTGGCCTGATCGCGGCCATTATGGGCTGTTACTACGGCATGAACTCTGGTCGCGGCGCACAGGGCGTGGGGCGTGCTACCAAAGGCTCGGTCGAGGCCGCAGCGGTGCTGATCCTGGCTGCAAACTTCGTTCTCACAGGGGTATTCTTCTCGCTATGATCCGGATGGAGAACGTACATAAAGCCTTTGGTGACAACCACGTATTGCAAGGGCTTGACCTTGAGATCCCCAAGGGCACCTCGATGGTCATCATCGGCGGGTCTGGCACCGGGAAATCGGTGGCTCTGAAATGTATCCTTGGACTGATCCAACCCGACAGCGGCATGATCTATGTGGACGGAAAGGATGCCAGCAAAGGCGACCGCGACGCGTTTCTGGCCCGTTTTGGCATGCTGTTTCAGGGCGCGGCCCTGTTTGACTCGATGACCGTCTGGCAGAACGTTGCCTTCCGCCTGCTGCGTGGCTCACTGAAACGTCCTGCGGACGAAGCCCGCGAAATCGCCATCGAGAAACTACGCCGCGTGGGCCTGAAATCTGACGTGGCCGACCGCTTTCCGGCGGAACTGTCAGGCGGCATGCAGAAGCGCGTCGGCCTTGCCCGCGCCATTGCCGCCGAGCCCGAAATCATCTTTTTCGATGAACCCACCACAGGGTTGGACCCGATCATGTCCGGCGTCATCAACGATCTGATCCGGGAAATCGTGACCGAGATGGGCGCCACTGCGATGACCATAACCCATGACATGAGCTCGGTCCGCGCGATTGCCGACAACGTCGCCATGCTGCACGGAGGTGTCATCCAGTGGACCGGACCGGTCGGCCAGATGGATGCTTCGGGTGATCCTTATGTGGAGCAGTTCATAAGTGGGAGTGCAGAAGGGCCGATTGAAGCCGTGCGGTGAGTAGTTTTGGCAATTACGTTTTAAATTTTTTGCCGATCTCGTACTTCGCCACCGTTTTTATTGCCTGGATAATCGCAAACCGCTTGAAGGTGGGATTGCTTTTTCAGAAGCAAATTTACGTTTTGTCATTTGCCATTCTTCTTGGGGTGATACTTGGCAAAGCTGTTCTATTTGTCTTTCCAGAAAATGAGATCGCGGCTGATATTCCCGATGCGCTTGGCGTCATCATCGGCACTGCCCAACTGCACAAAAGCCTTCTGGGCAAAGTACGGTCACCTGGAGTTTGGAACGTCGCGATTTCGGCTATCAGCGCAGTTTTGTTTGTGATCTTATTGCTGAGCAACTTTTGACAACACCGGCGCAATACGCATGACCCTCCGCCTCGCCACCCTCTCCCTGCTGATCCTCTACCCCATCGCGTGGTTCGCCCCGCTGATGCGCGCAGGGTTCCTGCCGATCTTCGGCCTCTCAGAGATCAGCGTCATCACCGGGCTCCAGTCCCTGTGGAAATCCGACGTCTTCCTCGCGCTGATCGTCACAGTCTTCGCCCTCTTCGCGCCCTACATCAAAACTATCGGAACCGCCCTGATCCAATGGAACCTGCTGGATGCCCGCGTCCAACCCGCACTGAACATCCTCGGCAAACTGGCAATGGCCGACATCTTCCTAATCGCGCTCTACATCACTCTGGCCAAGGGCATCTCTTACGCGACCATCGAAACCGCATGGGGTCTCTACCTGTTCACAGCCTGCATTCTGGCTTCCATCGCGCTTGGCCATATTACAGAGATGACATCCACTTCACGAAAACCTCAGACCTAATTGATTGAAAACACGTACCTAAGTATCATCTTTATATTTCGAGCAGTGCAGTTTTGTAGTTTCCAGGTCCGCAGCGGATCGCCCTAAGTTCTGTGATCTTCCTCCGCTTCGGCCCGGTGTGTTCCGGTTTGAAGAAGGAGTACGACGATCATGGCCGCCCTCCATAATATAACATTGCAATGTCAGAATGCCTTTTTGAGATTGACTTTTTTACTGATCTGCATGGCGGCCTTGCTGGCCGTTTCAGCCACGCTTTTTTCCGCTTTGGGTGTTTTGCCCTGGCTTTCAATGCAGGCCGGACTCGGCAATGGACCGGTGACAGACGCCGGGATGTTCATCCAGATCGGCCTGACCGCACTGATTCTCATGCTGGCGTTTTATCTGCCTGCCAATGCGCGAATGATGGCGCTGGAAAACAACCATCGCAAATTTGCCCTCAACATGCATGACATCGCGGAAGCCTATCAGATGGCCCATGCCGCCGACCGTGGCGGGCTGTTCATGATGTCGTCCGAGTTTGACGCGGTCAAAGAACGCATGGCATTTTTGCGCCAGCACCCTGATCTACAATCGCTCGAGCCTGAGATACTGGAATTGGCCGCACAGATGAGCCAGATCAGCCAGGAACTGGCCGAGACCTATGGCGACGCACGGGTCGAACGTGCGCAGATGTTCCTGCAACAGCGGCAGGAAGAGATTGAGCTGTTCCAACAGCGGCTGGGAGAGGCTCAGGTCATCCAGAACGAATTGCGCCAATGGACGCGCGATGTGGAAATGGAAGAGACAATCGCCAAGTCGCAACTGGCACGCCTGCGGGACGAGCTGTTTGAGCTTCTGCCCGAGCTGTCGACTCAATTGCACGCACCGCGCAGCGAAAAGTCCTCCAAAGCGTCCAGCGTTATTGCCATGTCCCCCCCTCGGGCGGCGGAATAGGCGCGTCAGCGCCCGCTGCGGACGATGGCCCATCCGGGCCTGAGGCCGCAGCGCGCCACCGGCGGTAAGGAAAGCCCGCAAGGGCTTGAAGAACCGCCCAAGCTCGGGCACGAAGTGCGTCATGGCAAAAACGACTTCTTTCTCCTGCTCAGCCTGCGGAGCAACTCATACGCGGTGGTCCGGACGCTGCGATGCCTGCGGCGAGTGGAATACAATCATTCAGGACGCGCCCCTTTCGGCTGGCCCGGCCAAAAAATCCCTCGGCGGCAAACGCGGCCAGTCCATCGCACTCACGGATTTGTCGACCGAGGAAACACCTCCGCCCCGCACCCTCTGCGGAGTCGAAGAACTCGACCGCGTACTCGGAGGTGGTTTGGTCCCGGCCTCTGCGCTTCTGGTGGGCGGAGACCCGGGTATCGGTAAATCCACGCTACTCTTGCAAGCCGCAGCCCGTTTTGCGCGTGCAGGCGTTAAAACCATCTATGTCTCGGGCGAAGAAGCCAGTGCACAAGTTCGAATGCGCGCACGTCGTCTGGGCCTTGAGGACGCACCGGTGCAACTGGCGGCAGAGACCAATCTACGCGACATTCTTACGACGCTTGAGGCCGAAAAGCCCGGTCTGGCGATCATCGACTCGATCCAGACCATGTGGGCCGACAACGTTGACAGCGCTCCGGGGTCGGTGTCACAGGTCCGGGCCGCAGCACATGAATTGACCACGTTTGCAAAACGACACGGTGTTTCGATCATCATGGTCGGCCACGTCACCAAGGACGGCCAGATCGCAGGCCCCCGCGTTGTTGAACACATGGTCGACACCGTACTGTACTTCGAAGGTGAGCGCGGCCACCAGTTTCGTATCCTGCGCGCCGTCAAGAACCGCTTTGGCCCCGCTGATGAGATCGGCGTTTTCGAGATGACAGGCAAAGGGCTGGCTCAGGTCACCAACCCGTCGGCCCTGTTCCTGTCGGAACGCGGTACGCCCAGCCCCGGTTCGGCCGTTTTCGCTGGCATTGAAGGCACCCGCCCCGTTCTGGTGGAACTGCAGGCCCTCGTGGCCCCCTCGCCCCATTCTCAGCCCCGCCGCACGGTGGTTGGATGGGACAGTGGGCGGCTGGCCATGATCCTTGCCGTGCTCGAGGCGCGCTGTGGAATCCCCTTTGCCGGGCTCGATGTTTATCTGAACGTCGCCGGAGGGCTGAAAATCAGCGAACCCGCTGCTGATCTCGCTGTGGCCGCGGCCCTGCTCAGTGCCCGCGAAGACACCGCCCTGCCCGCTGAGACGGTTGTTTTTGGAGAAATCTCGCTGTCCGGGGCACTTAGACCAGCCCCGCAGACCGAAAATAGGTTGAAAGAAGCGCAAAAACTTGGTTTCACAGCGGCAATTGCTCCGGCAGGTGGCAAAACCGGCACTGTGGCAGGTCTGTCACTCACCCGACCCTCTGATTTGGTTGGGTTTGTTGGCGAAACCTTCGGATCAGGTTAAGGTCGCGCCCTGAGGGGCAGAAAACAAACAGGCGAGGGCCATGGAAGGTTTTACAATAATTGACGGGGTCGTCGCCCTGATCATCGTGATGTCGGGCATATTGGCCTACTCGCGTGGCTTCATGCGCGAGGTTCTTGCCATCGCAGGCTGGGTCGCGGCGGCCGTTCTGGCGTTCATCTTTGCCCCACAGGCCGTACCGCTGGTCAAGGAGATCCCGGTTGTCGGAGATTTCCTGCGCGACAGTTGCGAGCTTTCGGTCATCACAGGTTTTGCGGCAGTCTTTGCCATTGCGCTGATTGTGGTCAGCATATTCACCCCCCTGTTTTCTTCGCTTGTGCAACGCTCGGCCTTGGGCGGTCTGGATCAGGCACTGGGTCTTTTCTTCGGTATCGCACGCGGCATCCTGCTGGTTGCGATCGCCTTCTTTGTCTATGACACCGTCATGACCGGTCAGTCCTACACGATCGTCGACGAAAGCCGTTCGGCCAAAGTGTTTGAACAGTTCAGCAGCCAGATCGAAGAACAAAATCCCGAGGCCGCTTTGGGCTGGGTTACAGCGCAATATGAAGAGCTGGTGGCCAGCTGCACGGCAGACAACGCCCAGCCTGCAACCACGGCGCCTGCCGAAGGTTAAACGCTCTTTCGTATGGATTTCACGGAAAAGCCCGGCCCTGCCCGGGCTTTTTTCATGCCGGTCAGTTGAAACCTTCGCCACCACACACGGTGCATCGGATGGTTTTCAATCCGAAACACCCATCGCACCGGCTGAAGATGGGTTTACCCAAAGTATCGCGGCCTTTGACAACTTCGCCTGCACCGTTGCAGATCTGACAGGGCGCCCGCCCCATGCCTCGGCACCGATGACACCGTTGCTTTATCCGTTCCTGCTTGTTCTGTTGAGGCTTATGCTGCCACATTCAGGCCCTCTGTGTGCTTGACCACTCTAAACTTGCACATATTCACTAGCATGACAGCATATATGACTGCACATGTCATCCATTTCATGAGCAAGCGTCTCCGCGCACAAATTCAGCCTGCGGCAATAGGTGAGTGTGATCCTTTGATGACAGCCCGCTCATTAGTCTTTATGTGGAGGCCAACCCGCCACGGAATCGGAGCCACCGATCTTGTTCTTTCTGTACGAATGCGCGCTGGTCGTGATGATGGTCGCCCTATTGGCGTCAAGTTCACCTGCTACCAAAACACCCGCGCAGGCTTTGCAGACGGCCCGAAACCGAAGAGCGGTCAGTCCTCAGATCAAATCGTCATAGAAGTTGGAGCCCCGTAAATGTGTGGGATTTTGGGAATCGCAAGCCGGACACATGATGTGTTTGCCGAGATCTATGACGGGCTGCTGATGCTGCAGCACCGGGGTCAGGATGCTTCCGGGATCGTGACCTATAATGGCGAGTTTTTCCGCGAGAAGAAAGCCAACGGTCTCGTCAAAGACGTGTTCAATGCGCAAGATGCCGAAACCCTTTTGGGCCAGGTTGGCATGGGTCATGTGCGTTATCCGACGGCCGGATCGCTTAGTGCCGCCGAGGCGCAGCCCTTCTTTGTGAACGCCCCTTACGGCATCTATCTGGTTCACAACGGCAACATTACCAACACCGCCGAACAGCGCGAAAAGGTTACCGGCAAATACAGCCGTCACCTGCGCACCACGTCAGATTCCGAAATCCTGCTGAACGTACTGGCCGACAAGGTGGCGGACGCGATCAAGGTGAACGGCAATGCCGAACCCATCCGCAATCTGTTTGCCGGTGTGAAGATGACGATGGAACGCGTTCAGGGCGCCTATTCCGTGATCTGTCTGGTCGCAGGCGTCGGGATGTTGGCATTCCGCGATCCGTTTGGCATTCGTCCACTGTCGGTTGCAAAGCGCGAGGTGGATGGCCAAGGCGATGACTATGCATTTGCTTCGGAAGACGTGGCCTTTGGCATCAACGGCTTCGAAAAACTGCGCGATCTGCGCCCGGGTGAAGCGATCCTGATCGATCTGGACGGCAACATGCACGAGTTCCAGGCCGTCGAAGGCAAGCTGACGCCCTGTATCTTTGAGTATGTCTATCTGGCTCGTCCGGACTCATTGCTGGATGGCGTTTCTGTTTACAAAACCCAGATGCGTATGGGTCAGACGCTGGCTAAACAGATTCAGGACTCGGGTCTGGAAATCGACCGGATCATTCCTGTGCCGGACAGTGCCCGCCCCGTGGCGCTGGAAGCCGCCAAGATCACCGGCATCCCTTATCGTGAAGGACTGGTGAAAAACCGTTATGTCGGACGCACCTTCATCATGCCGGGTCAGGCAGAGAGGCAGAAGTCCGTTCGCCGCAAGCTGAACGCCGTCCCGCTTGAGTTTGACGGGCACAGCGTTTTGCTGATCGACGATTCCATCGTGCGTGGCAACACCATCAAAAAGATCGTTCAAATGTGTCGCGACGCCGGAGCCAAGAAAGTCTATGTCGCCAGCGCCTCGCCCCCGGTGCAGTATCCCAATGTCTACGGCATCGACATGCCAACCAAGACCGAGCTGATCGCAAACGGCAAAGAGATCGAAGAGATCCGCGAAGAGCTGGGCGCGGATGCGCTGTTCTATCAAGACCTCGACGATCTGATCTGGGCGGCCAAAGAAGGCAATCCCGAGATCGAAGCCTTTGACTGTTCTTGCTTCGACGGCAATTACATCACCGGCAGCGTCAGCGAGGATTATCTGGACAATCTGGAAAACAGCAGCCGCGTCAGCCAGAAACGCGCCGATATGCAGATTCCGGGCGGATCGTGGAACGCAGCCAAGCTGGCCTCGGGCTGATTGGCAAACGCTTGGAATTCAACCGACACCGAGACGATGCGAATCGCTTCGGCAAAACCGGTTGATCCCAACAGCTCACGGTGCTGCGATGAGTGGAAACTTGCCGCAACTCCGCGGTGAACGTCTTGCGTTCTCAATGGCTTTCATTTGCCGGTTTCAGCCTTGATGACGTGTGCGTGTGATGCGCTTTTGCTTATCCTCTGGTTTTGGTAACTGACCGGCACCACTCACCTAGCAAAGGGGTTCGGGCCATGGTCCGCGCCGCAAACCATGTCGAACTCGATAGTCAAAAGCACGGCCACGCAGAAGGGTGCATTGAAGAAGAATACCGTGTCGGTATTGGGGATATTTGGACCCAAAAGTGATCTGCGTGCCTTGATGCGCCTGTCATCGGGCCGTGTGAAAGAAGTCAAACCCGGCAGCCGTGTTGCCTCGGGTACAGTGATTGCCATTGATGAAGATGGCATCATGCTGCGACAAAGCGGCCAGACCAAGCGTATCACCATTCCCGGCAGCTAATCGCGTCTTGACGCCCCGCGCGCGGGGGTTCAAACCGCAGCCATGACCGATCAGACCAAAATTGCCCTTGTCACCGGGGCCTCTCGCGGGTTGGGCGCTGCCCTTGCCGAAGCCCTGGCACCCGAATATCACATCGTCGCCGTCGCCCGCACCACCGGCGGGCTGGAAGAGCTGGACGACCGGATCAAGACCAAGGGCGGCTCGGCCACTCTGGCCCCTATGGACATCACCGATCCCAATGCCATGGCGACCCTGTGCCGTGGTATTCACGACCGATGGGGTAAGGTAGACTTGTGGCTGCACACGGCCATTCACACGTCTGCGCTGACGCCTACACATTTCATCGATCCGAAAGAGTGGTCAAAGGCCGTCAATACCAACGCCAATGCAACCTCGGTTCTGATTCCCTATGTGACGCCCCTTCTGGGCGAAAATGGTCACGCGGTGTTCTTTGACGACCCGAAAGCTGGCGAGAAGTTCTATGGCATCTATGGGGCCACCAAGGCCGCGCAGATCGCTCTGGCCCGTAGCTGGGCCGCCGAGACCGAGCGCACCGGTCCGCGCGTTTCGATTGTCGAGCCTGCACCGATGCCTACTGCCGTACGCGCACGTTTCCATCCCGGAGAGGATCGGGATGCGCTGAACAGCACCGCAGATGAAGCAGCGCGGATTCTGGCGTTACTTTAGAAAATGGCCCTGACGGGCCATGCCCCCGGCGGAGGTATTTTTAGCCAGATGAAGCTGGGGTCAGGCGATATGAACGCCGTTGCGGCCAGCCAGATCGACAAAGAACTGCCAGGCGACACGGCCCGAGCGCGAACCGCGCGTGGCCTGCCATTCGATCGCCTCGGCGCGCAGAGTATCTGTATCAACTGAGACACCATAAGCCGCGCAATAGCGGTCGATCATGGCAAGATATTCGTCTTGATCGCAAGGGTGGAAACCCAGCCACAGACCGAAGCGGTCAGATAGTGAGACTTTTTCCTCAACTGCTTCCGAAGGGTTGATGGCGCTGGACCGTTCGTTTTCGATCATGTCCCGCGGCATCAGGTGACGACGGTTCGAAGTGGCGTAAAAAACAACGTTTTCGGGGCGTCCTTCGATACCACCATCCAGAACGGCCTTGAGCGATTTGTAATGCTGATCATCGTGGCTGAACGACAGGTCATCGCAGAACAGGATGAATCTGTACGGTGCAGAGCGCAGGTGGTTCAGCAAGCGGGCGACCGAGGCCATGTCCTCGCGCTGTAGCTCCACAAGTTTCAGGTCAGGATGATCCGCGCTTAGTGTGCCGTGGACCGCCTTTACAAGGCTGGACTTGCCCATTCCCCGTGCACCCCACAACAACGCGTTGTTCGCCTTGTAACCGGACGCGAACCGGCGGGTGTTGTCGAGCAATGTGTCCCGCGACCGGTTTATTCCAACCAACAGATCCAGATCGACGCGATTAACCTGCTCAACCGGTTCCAACCGTTCCGGTTCCACATGCCAGACAAAAGCCGGGGCTGCGTTGAAATCCGGTGTGGCCAGAGGCGCCGGTGCCATGCGTTCCAATGCAGCGGCAATGCGGTTCAGGGCTTGTTCGTCCATCGGATCCTCCGGTCAAATTTGGATGGGTTCAAAGCATGTTCTGATTGGCGCAACAAGGCCCACAAACGAAAAAGGCGCACCCCGATGAGGCGCGCCTGTGTTGTTTTCTTAGCAGATTACTTCTTGTCTTCGAATTCCTGCATCAGGTCTTCATCCGCCTCTGCCTCTTCATCGTCGTAGTAGCCGTCGGCACGCAATTGCTCTTCCCGCTTCCGTTCAACCCGGGCCACCAGGAAGATCGAAATCTCGTAGAGGCCATAGACCACAATAAAGAGAATGATCTGAGTGATCACGTCAGGAGGCGTCACAACGGCCGCCAGAACCAAAATGCCAATAACCGCATATTTGCGCACGGCACCCAGCCCCTCGGCGCTGACCAGCCCAGCCTTGCCCATGAGGGTCAAAAGAACCGGCAACTGGAAGCAAAGTCCAAAGGCCACGATAAACTTGATTGTCAGGTTCAGATATTCCTGCGCCGAACCCTGGAACACCACGCTCAATGGTGCAGTAGTTGAACCATCTGCCACGGCTTCACCTTCCGCGCCGAACTGCTGGAATCCCAGAAAGAAATCATAGGCCAGCGGCGTGACAACATAAAAGGCAAAGCTTGCGCCCAAAAGGAACATGAACGGCGAGGCCAGCATGAAGGGCAGAAACGCGTTCTTTTCCGTCTTGTAGAGGCCCGGTGCCACGAAGCGCCACATCTGCATTCCGATATATGGAAACGCCAGAATGAACCCGCCCAGCAGCGAGACCTTGATGGCCACAAAGAACCCTTCCTGCGGCGAGATGAAGATCAGCCCGCAATCCTGCCCGCGTTCGGTCAGAACCTCACACAGAGGGTTGGTCAGAAAGTTGAAAAGCGGCGTGGCCACAGTAAAGCAGATGATCATACCGACCAGAAAGGCCGCGACACAGTGAATCAACCGCGTGCGCAGCTCGGCCAGATGTTCGATCAATGGGGCCGAGGTATCTTCGATCTCGTCGGTTTTAGTCATGTCTTGCTTTCAGTGTTCAGCGCCGCTTCAGCTTCTTCAGCTTTGACCAGCGCATCTGCAGCTTCTTTGGCCTTACGCTCGGCAGCGGCGCGGGCAGTGGTGGCCTGAATCTTCTTGGCCTGCTCGGCGCGCTCTGTCGCCAGCTTACCGGTTTCGCTGTCCGGATCGAACTTGGTCGGATCGATGCTTTTCGCCATTTCCTGCGCGGCTTGTTTTACGCCGTCCATAGCCGAACCCACAGGATTCGCGGCGGCGTTGAGACCTTGCTTGATCTCATTCACCCCGGCCTGATCGGCGGCCTCGTTCATGGCACTACTGAACTCACGCGCCATTCCGCGCGCCTTGCCGACGAAGCGCCCGACATTGCGGAACATCACCGGCAGGTCCTTTGGCCCCACAACGATCAGGGCAACAATGCCAATGACCAGAAGTTCGGTCCAGCCAAGATCAAACATCTGAGCTTACACCTTGTCTTTCTCGGTCTCGGGTGTGACGTCTTTGGCCACTTCGGCAGCGTCCTGATCCAACTCGTCCGCGCCTTCCTTGACGCCTTTCTTGAACGACGTGATGCCTTTTCCAACTTCACCCATCAGCGAACTGATCTTACCACGGCCAAACAGAACCAGTACCACAACGGCGATCAGCAGAAGACCGGGAAGGCCGATATTGTTGAGCATGTCTCTTCTCCTTTTTCATCGACGCGGTTGCGCGCCGGGAATATGAACTGGGTCCGTGTTTACGCCCGGATGCTTTGTCTCAAAAGGGATCAGGCGCAGATTGAGGGTAAAATTTGATGTCATCCGGCAGAATCTAAGGGGTCGCATTTTCCAACTGACAGGTTTATGTCAGTTGGGTATGATTAATGAGGCGATATCGAAACCTGGTCAACGGAGAACCACATGACCCATGTTGCTGAAATCGTCACCTTCACTCTCGCCAATGGCACCACGCCGGAAGAGTTCGTGAAACTCAGCCAAACCTCTGAAGCCTTTGTGCGCAGCGCGCCGGGCTTTGCCCACCGCCAGCTCAGCCAGGGCGAAGACGGTCGCTGGACCGACTATGTCGTCTGGACAGATATGAAGGCCGCTCAGGACGCCGCAGCGCAATTTCCGAAACAGGACTTTGCTGCGGGCATGATGGCTGCCATTGACCCTGAAAGCGTCCAGATGCGCCACGAGAACGTGCTATGGAACATGACTGCCTAGGCGCAGTCTGGACGGCGTGACATGCGCCGCACGGATCGCCTGTTTGATATTATTCAGATCCTGCGCGACGGCAAACTGCACCGCGCGCAGGACATTGCGGACCGGCTCGAGGTGTCGGTCCGTACCATCTATCGCGACATGGATACGCTGGTGGCTTCGGGTTTTCCGGTCGAGGGTGAACGCGGCGTAGGTTACATGGTGCGCGAGCAGATCACGCTGCCCCCACTGAACCTGACCACAGCCGAGCTTGAAGCGCTGAACCTTGGCATGGCCATCGTGGCCGAGGCTGCCGACCCGGACCTGAAAGCCGCCGCCAATTCTCTGGCCGACAAGATCGACACTGTCCTGCCCACGCAAGTGGTAGCGGAGGCCGACGCATGGAAATTCGCGGTCTACCCCTTTGCCGATGCCGCCCGCGGGCTGGCACATATGGCCCCGATCCGCGCTGCCATCAAATCCCGCCAGAAACTCCGCTTGTCATATCGACGGATAGACGGGGTTCTGACCGACCGTTCCATCCGCCCGCTTCACATGGAATATTGGGGCCGCGTCTGGACCCTTACGGCATGGTGCGAGTTGCGCCAGGGTTTCCGCGTCTTCCGAATCGACCTGATCGAATCCGTGACGCCGCTACCGGAACTCTTTGCAGATGAACCCGGCAAACGCCTGAGCGACTACAACCCAAACGCCTGACCTTCTTCATCTTTTCAGAAATACTCCCGCCGAAGGCATGGCCCGGAACGGGCCATTCACCCTCACTTCAGGTAAGGTTCGGGATCGACCGACTCGAACCCTTTGCGCACTTCAAAATGCACATAGGCGTTGTCGCCACCCCGCAATTGCGCCAGCTTTTGCCCACGACGCACCCGGTCGCCTTTCTTGACCACGATATCATCGACATTGGCATAGACCGTCAGCAGATCGTTCTTGTGTTTGACGACGATGATCGGCACCTGATCCGCATCAGCCGTAATCGCCGCAACGGTGCCTGCCTCGGCTGCTGTGACGGCCGTGCCGGGTGCTGCGGCAATGTCGATACCTTCATTCTTGCCCTTGTTATAGCCACGAATGATTGTACCGCTCACCGGCAAAGACAGGGCTGAAGACCGAGAGTTGGTCGGGGCCTCGGCTGTTACATCCGGAGCCTCTGCCAGAGGCGCGACGCTTTCCTCGGGCAGCGGTTGCGTAGCACTCGGAGGGGTCGGGGTCGGCGACCCCTGCCCCGGCTCGGTCACTTCCGTAGCCACTACCGGCGCCGCAGCAGCAGCGTTTTGTCGTGGTGCAGTTTGGTTCTTGACCGGGATCAGCAGAAACTGACCTTCGCGCACGGTGAAGTCGGGGCCCAGCCCATTCCATTCGGCAAGCGCGTCGATCGGCACCTGATAGAGCCGCGAGATGGTATATGCCGTCTCGCCCCGCTTGACCTTGTGCCGGACCGGTTCCGGCCCCGTGGCCACAGGGGCCGGCGTTGGCGTTGGCGCGGGTTGCACAGGTTCCAGTGTTGTCGTCTGGACCGAGCTGGTATCCTGGGCCTGATCAATTGCGTTTCCAGCAACCGAGGCGATGTCCACCCCGCTGCCCGCACCGACCGAACGCGGCAGGGCCAACACTTCGCCATCTCGCAGGGTGTCGGTGGTCTGTAACCCGTTGAAGCGCGACAACTCACCTTCCGGCAGACCCACCCGTGCCGCCACATCCCGCACCGTGTCACCCTGGCGGGCCACGACAACCTGATAGTTGGGATAAGTGATTACGCCCCGGCTGTCCGGCGTCGGCCGTGATGTGGTGGCGGATTGCACCGCGTCAGTGGTCGAGAACCCGCCGACCTGCCCGCGCAGATCATAGTCCAGAGGCCCCTCACACCCGGCCAGAACGGCCACAGCGACCAGTCCGGTCGCGCAGCGGCGCATAGATGGTTTGGATACTGCTTTCATAATTCTGTCCTCAAAGCCCGCCCCTGTTGTCCGGGGTTCCGGCGACCAACTCACAAAGCCTGCTAGGTTTCGTCCCTGCCAAGCCCCTCAAGCAGAGGCACAAAACGAACCGACGTCAATTCATCATAGTCCAGACCGGTCTCGGTGCGCGTCACTTTGATCAGCTGCTGCACCGCATCCGACTGTCCCACGGGTAAAACCATGATACCCCCGATTTTAAGCTGCGCCAAGAGCGGGCCCGGAGGGTCTTCGGCTGCAGCCGTCACAATGATCCGGTCAAAGGGTGCCTGTTCCGAAAGACCATAAGATCCATCCGACAACATCGCGGTGATATTGGTCAGCCCCAGATCGGCAAATAGCTTGCCCGTTTCGCTGACCAACCGCCGGTGGCGTTCGACGGTATAGACCCGACGTGCCAGTTTCGACAGGATCGCCGCCTGATAACCCGAGCCGGTTCCGATCTCGAGCACGGTGTCCCGCGCCCGCACATCCAGCGCCTGTGTCATCAACCCGACGACCGAAGGCTGGCTAATTGTCTGACCGCAGGCAATCGGCAGCGGCATGTCCTCGTAAGCACGGTCTGCGAAAAGGCCGGTGACAAACCGCCCCCGGTCCACCTGCTCCATCGCCGCCAGAACGCGCGCATCGGTCACGCCCCGTTTACGCAGGGCAAACAGGAACTGCATTACGGTTTCAGGATCCAGTCCGCTCATTCGACTGCCTTCAATGCCTCCAGCATATCGTGCGCGGTCAAGTCAGCGCGCATCGGCGTGACCGAGATATAGCCTTCCAAATTGACCGCCGCATCGGTGCCCGGAGCCGTCGGGTTGTGCTGATAGCCGCCCTTGATCCACAAGAACCGCCGCCCCGAGGGCGAGCTGTGCGGCTCAACCGAGAAATGCGTGTCGCGTCGAAAGCCCTGCGCCGCCACGCGTGTTCCCAACACCTCATCTGCCGGAACAGGTGGAAAATTCACGTTGTAGAACAGACGGTAATCGCCCTGCTCTGCCGGGGTGGCATCCAGAATGCGCCGCACCAGATCGGCCCCAAAGCGCGCAGCGGCCTCAAACGGATCATCCAGCCCCAGATTGCGTGGGCCAAAATACTGAGACAATGCAATCGCGGGTACGCCCTGCAGCGCCGCTTCCATCGCGCCACCAATGGTGCCTGAATAAAGCGTGTTCTCAGCCGAATTGTTCCCCCGATTCACACCGGACAAAATCAGATCTGGCGGGCAATCCACCATCACATCATGCAACCCTGCCAATACACAATCCGCAGGCGACCCCTCGGCCGCATAGCGCCGCTCGCTCAGCTTGGCGATCATCGTGGGATGGGTGTAACTGATGCAATGCCCTACGCCGGACTGCTCGAAGGCAGGCGCAACCACCCAGACCTCACCATCCGGTCCGGCCAGCTCGGCTGCAATCGCTTCCAGCGTGATCAGG
Organism: Ruegeria sp. 6PALISEP08; assembly: GCF_001238295.1. Taxonomy (GTDB): domain Bacteria; phylum Pseudomonadota; class Alphaproteobacteria; order Rhodobacterales; family Rhodobacteraceae; genus Ruegeria. The sequence goes on along the minus strand of NZ_LGXZ01000001.1, from coordinate 311,543 downwards.
CCCGGAGCGTTGATCCCGTCATCATTGGTCAGAAGAATACGCATGCCCGTTTCACCCCCGCGTTTGGCCCTTGATAGACCCCGACCTGCGTTGCGGCAAGCGACGTGGACCCCCAATCTGAGGCTTTCGCGCACCACTTGCGGGGAAATCGAGCGGTTGAACTTACGTGTCGGGGAAAACGAAACACCGGTCGCGTCGGATAGTCAGCCACATGACCCTGCCCGGACCCGGCACAAAGACATTCGGAACCGTGGCCCTGAGGATCGAACCGTCATAGTCCATGCGAAATTCTATCAGGCTTTCGTTGCCAAGGAAGCGCGCGCGTTCAACGACACCGCGCGCCGCGACACCATCCGTCGGCGTGGGCAGAGGTCCCTTGCCGTTTCGGTCGAAATCCAGCTTGACGTGCTGCGGGCGGAAAACGATCTCGACATCCGTTCCATCCGGAATACCCGGCGCAAGGAATTGACCAAACGGCGTATCCGCCAACGCCCCATTCACCTGCGCGCGCAACACGTTGACATCACTAAAAAATGCTACAGCCGCCTTGTCTGCCGGGCGGGTATAAACGTTATAGGGCGCGCCCTGCTGGACGATCTTGCCGCGTCGCATCAGGGCGATTTCGTCAGCCATGCGCATCGCCTCTTCCGGCTCGTGCGTGACCAGCAAAACGGCGGCATCCTCTTCCTTGAGGATGGCCAGTGTTTCGTCCCGAATGCCGTCTCGCAAACGGTTGTCGAGGCCCGAGAACGGTTCATCCATCAGCATGATCCGCGGGCGCGGCGCCAATGCGCGGGCCAATGCCACACGCTGCTGCTCACCGCCCGACAACTGATGCGGAAACCCGTCGATGAAGCGCATCAGGTCTACTTTGCGCAGCAATTCCTCAACCCGGGCGCGCTTTTCGTCCTTGGTGCCTTTCAGACCGAATGCCACGTTATTGGCCACGCTCAGATGTGGGAACAGCGCAAAATCCTGAAACATCAGACCGATCTCGCGCCGTTCCGGCGGCACCCGGAACACCGTGTCGCAGATCAGCTTGCCATCGACGTAAATCTCACCCGAGTCCTGCATTTCGACCCCGGCGATCATGCGCAGCGTCGTGGACTTGCCGCAACCTGACGGCCCCAGCAAACAGGTCACCTTCCCCGCTTGCACGGTCAGTGACACGTCATCCACGACCACCCGCCCTTCGAACCGGCAGATAATGTTGCGAATTTCCAAACGCGGAGGAGATGCGTTACCTGTCACCGATGGACCCCATTTGCCTTTCCCGATCAATTCCATCGGGCTTGGGCGGGGATAGCAACCCCGCCTCTCAGGTGCAAGGGATCAGCAGCAACCACCGCCCGAAGATGCGGCCTCACCCACGGCCTCAAACGGGCTTTCACCGCCGCAGCCATCGAAGATGCCGTAATGGGTCGAGAAGTCGCCGATAAAATCAAAGTGCCGCGCGAACCGTGTATCCTGCAACATCATCCATGTGTTGCCACAGACCGGAAAGACCTTGCCGGTTTCGATGATATGGTGATCGTCCAGAACAAACTCATGCGGCGCATTGGGCACGGTGCCCTTATAGATCACCGCCTGACCATAGTCTTCACAGGCCGGTTCCAGCGCGGGCAGTTTGAAAAGGCGGTAGGTGGCCGACAGGAATTTCAGCGGGGCCACACGTGCTTCAAGCACGGGGTTTTCGATGGTCAACGGGCGGTGCGTCTTGCGACGCGGATCACCAAAACCGGCTTTGCGCGCCATCGACAGGAAGTCATTCCAGTACAAAGCACCCGACAGGCATTCGCCATACAGAACCTCATCTTCGGCCATCGCCTGCGGGATACGGCGGTCTGCGTAGACGTCCGAGAAATACATCTCGCCGCCCTCTTTCAGAAGCCGATGCGCGCCGCGCAGAACAGCATCTTTGTCGGTTGCAAGGTTGATCACGCAGTTCGACACGATGATATCGAAGGATCCCGGTTCTAGGTCCAGTTCATCCAGTTTTTCGATATACCCGTGATGGAATTCAACGTTGCTTTTTGCATGCCCAAAGGCTTGGGCATGATAGTCCTGATGCGCGCGGGCAACATCCAACTGCTCGGGCGTCATGTCCACACCGACCACCCGACCCTTTTCGCCCACCATGGCCGACAAGGCATAGACGTCACGCCCCGCGCCGCAGCCCAGATCGAGGATCGACATGCCTTCAAGATCCAGAGGCGCGATCAGACCACAGCCGTAATACCGGGTCAGCACCTCGTCATGGACTTTCGAGAGGATCTTTTTGACGTGATCCGGCATGTCATCGGGCGTGCAGCACGCGTTGGTCTGCAAATCCGCGCTGCTTTGCAGGACTTCACCATAATAATTCTGCACCGATTCATGCTTCATCGCGCTCTTCCCCTTGTAAGTGGTTGCATCGCAGCTAATGCAGCTACCTCTCGTTCGCAATCCGGGGAAGGTGTTTCTGACGAAACCGTGAGCCTTCCGGCGCAGCTTTAGCCCAGCAGATCAAAATCCAATCCAGCGCGGATTACACCGTTTACCTGAACTTCCAACCGATGTGCTCCGGGCACCAGCTTGAACGTCGTGGCATCACCCTTAAACTTGTGACGCTTGGCCAGCTTCAGCTTGCCGCCTTTCAAAGCTGCCTGCTTCAGCTTATGAACCTTAGCTGAGGTTTTCCCCCCAGGGCGTTGAAAGTGAATAATATAATCGACCAGAACCGGTTGTTCACCATGCCCGCTCAGTTCAACCGAAAACTCAAGCGCCTCGCCAATGCGCGCTTCGGAAATCAGATCAATCACAACCGCAATACCAGCATCCGGATCATATCCCAGCATCTTCATTGCTTCCGGATGCCCCGCTTTGACAAGGCCGCGCAGCGTATGAGAGGTTATCCAGTCCAGCTCTGCCGCGACCTGACGTCCCTCAGAGCGCCAATCGCCCAGACGCCCCAGCACCAAATCCGGGTCCTTCTTCGTGATGTCGTTCAGGTGATTGGCCACTGACCGCGTCACATACCTGGTGGTGTCACTGTGCAGCCGGTCCAAAAGAGGCAGCGGATCGGTCAGCCCAAGATCAATACCCTGCCCCCAAGGCAACCGGGGTCGTGTGCCCTCGCTGACCAATCGGCGCACATGATAGCTGTCATGGGTGCACCAGTCCTGCATCCGCCCCAGCACTTTGTCCGGGTCATGGTTCAGAAAGGGCCGAATGGCCCATTCCATTGAAAACCGCTGGGTTAACTCTTCCAGAACATCCAATGCCAGATCCACGTGATCCAGCCCGATGTCTGCGACCCACTCACCCAATGGTCCAAAGATGAAATCCCCGAAATCATCATCTGTTTTCGTGGGATCCAAAGGCGGTGGCAAGGCACGCAGGATCACCGGAGCAACCGCTGGCAAATCCCCCGGCACGGCCTGTTGCAGGCACGTTGCGATCCAGGCCATACGCTCTTTCAATTCCAGTTCAGGCAGGCGCGACATGACTTGCGCCTGAAACGCCGAGGCATCGAACGCCGGTTCAGCACTCGCAAATAACCCACTGATATAGCGCGTCTTATCAGCGTTGAATAACTGATCCTTTAACGAATAACCCTGCGCCATAGTCACATCGTCACATTGGTCGCGCCGCCATCCAGCAGGATGTTCTGGCCGACAATGAAGCCCGCGTGTTGCGAGCACAGGAATGCGCAGGTCGCACCAAACTCCAGCCGCGAGCCATAACGTCGAGCCGGAATTGTCGCCGCGCGGTTGGCGCGCGCTTCGTCCATCGTGATGCCCTGCTGCGCTGCCACCCCGCTGTCCAGCGAATCCGCTCGATCCGTGGCATGAATACCCGGCAACAGGTTGTTGATTGTGACGCCATGAGGCGCAACCTGACGGGCCGTTCCCGCCACATATCCGGTCAATCCGGTCCGTGCCGCATTCGACAAGCCCAGAACCGCAATCGGCGCACGCACGGATTGCGAGGTGATATTCACCACACGACCCCAGCCCTTGTCCATCATTCCGGGAAGCAGGGCTTTCATGAACGCAATCGGGGTCAGCATGTTGGCGTCCAGCGCCTTGATGAAATCATCGCGCTCCCAGTCCAACCACATTCCCGGAGGAGGTCCGCCTGCGTTTGTCACAAGAATATCAACGTCCTGCGCGGCGTCTATGACCTGTTCCTGACCCTCGGCGGTTGTCACGTCACATGCGACCGTCTGCACCTCAACGCCATGCTCTGACCGCAGTCGAGCCGCCTCGGCCTCCAAAGCGTCAGAACCACGTGCATTCATCACAAGGTTCACACCGGCAGCCGCCAAAGCCTCAGCACAGCCCAGACCTAACCCTTTGCTGCTGGCACAAACCAGCGCGCGTTTTCCTCGAATTCCCAGATCCATCGGATCCTCCCTGTCAGTCATTGCCGCATGTCTAGCACCGGCCAGACAGGGAAGACCAGAAACGGCTTGGTGATTAATAGAAGAACTCTTCCCGAACGATCTTGCCGTCAGCGACGTGATAAACACCCACTTCGCGCATATCGAACGCTTCACCGCTTTCCTTCACCTTGCCCTGCACTTCGAAGATCACGGCAAAACGGTCGTCGCCATGGGGAAACGGGTCACTGACGGACGCACCGGAAACCTCATGGGCGTTTTCCCACCACTCATGCTTGCCACGGATGGCTTCGACCCCTTTGGTTTCCCGACCCATTCCCTGAAAGTCCTGCCCTTCGACCGAAACGGCGTCAGGGGCGTAAAGCTTTTCAAGGTTCTCTTTGGCACGATTTTCCCGGCAACCGGCCACCAATTCGTCGGCGATCTCTTTCAAATTCATTGATCCACTCCATAATTTGTTCACTATATGTTCTTATTGCCACAGACGTATGATTCGAACCACCCCCTTTGTCTTGCTTCGGCAGGATTCACCGCATATACGCGCGCTTATGCTTGACACCTCGAACCAACCCGCCTTGCCGCCCCAGATTGCCCGGCGCCGGACATTCGCCATCATCTCGCATCCGGATGCGGGCAAGACCACGCTGACGGAAAAGTTCCTTTTGTACGGCGGCGCGATCCAGATGGCGGGACAGGTGCGCGCCAAAGGCGAGGCACGACGGACGCGGTCGGACTTCATGCAGATGGAAAAGGATCGGGGCATCTCGGTCTCGGCCTCGGCGATGTCGTTTGACTATGAAAACTTCCGCTTCAATCTGGTGGACACACCCGGTCACTCGGATTTTTCCGAGGATACCTATCGCACGCTGACCGCCGTGGACGCGGCCGTAATGGTGATCGACGGCGCGAAAGGTGTGGAAAGCCAGACCCAGAAGCTGTTCGAGGTCTGCCGCCTGCGCGATCTGCCGATCCTGACCTTCTGTAACAAGATGGACCGCGAAAGCCGCGACACGTTCGAGATCATCGACGAAATTCAGGAAATGCTGGCCATCGACGTCACGCCTGCCGCGTGGCCGATCGGTGTAGGTCGCGACTTCATTGGCTGTTACGACATGCTGCGCGACCGGCTGGAACTGATGGACCGCGCCGACCGCAACAAGGTGGCAGAAAGCATCGAGATCAACGGTCTGGACGACCCGAAACTGGCCGAGCACGTGCCCGAGCATCTGCTGGAAAAACTGCTGGAAGAGGTCGAGATGGCGCGCGAGTTGCTGCCCAAGCTTGACCCACAGGCGGTACTGGAAGGGCATATGACGCCGATCTGGTTCGGTTCGGCCATCAATTCGTTCGGCGTCAAGGAACTGATGGAAGGCATCGGTGCCTATGGCCCGCAGCCGCAGGTTCAATCCGCTGAACCCCGCCAGATTTCGCCGGACGAAAAGAAAGTCTCCGGGTTTGTTTTCAAGGTGCAAGCCAACATGGATCCCAAGCACCGCGACCGGGTTGCCTTTGTCCGCATGGCAAGCGGTCACTTCAAGCGCGGCATGAAGCTGACCCATGTGCGGTCGAAAAAGCCGATGGCAATTTCCAACCCTGTGTTGTTCCTGGCTTCTGACCGGGAATTGGCGGAAGAGGCATGGGCCGGAGATATCATCGGCATCCCCAACCACGGGCAACTGCGCATTGGTGATACGCTGACCGAAGGTGAAGCGATCCGCGTCACCGGCATCCCCTCTTTCGCACCGGAATTGCTGCAAACAGTGCGCCCCGGCGACCCGATGAAAGCGAAGCATCTGGAGAAGGCGCTGATGCAATTCGCCGAAGAAGGCGCGGCCAAGGTGTTCAAACCTTCGATCGGCTCGGGGTTTATCGTCGGCGTCGTCGGCGCGCTGCAATTCGAAGTGCTCGCCAGTCGGATCGAGATGGAATATGGCCTGCCCGTACGCTTTGAGGCTTCGCAATTCACGTCGGCCCGCTGGGTCAACGGTGAAAAGGCCGAGGTTGAAAAGTTCGTGAATGCCAACAAGCAGCATATCGCCCATGATCACGACGGTGACATCGTTTACCTGACCCGCCTGCAATGGGATATCGACCGGGTCGTGCGCGACTATCCGGCGCTGAACCTGACCGCCACCAAAGAGATGATGACCTGAGGCAACTGGCTGATTGCGCAGCTGAACCCGGCTGTGCAATCCTGCGCGCATGAGTGACGACGACCTGACTTTTCCGGGCGGCCTGCCGCAGATGCTGGACCGCTACGAATCCCGGCGCAACCCGTTTCAGTTTGGCATCGATCCCCTGCCCGATCTGGACGTCGATCTGGACGCGTTGGCCCGGCAGAAGGTGCCTGAATCGGCCACCGCACTGCCACCCGGCCGCAATACGCGCTGGCAACGCAAACGCGCCCAGATTGCCAGGGAATTCGTGGGGAATTCCGAGCTTGCCTTTCTGAATGCTCAATTGATCTCGAACCTGCGGAAACGGTCTTTTCCGCGTCATGCACCAGCCCTGTTTTGCCGCCTGTGGCAAGAGCAATCAGAACACCTTTTGAGCGCGCTTGATCTGCGGTGGCTGGTGTCTTCGGTACAGACCTTTGCCGATCACGGGCAAACCGCAACCCAGCGCGAGGTTGGCCACGCCCTGCGGATACTGTTCGGCATGATGAAGCTGTATGAATACGAGCGGCTCTTCTCGGGCCTGCCGCCCGAGACAGCGTTTCAGTATCAAGACAAAAACCACGCCCCCCTTCCCTATCAGATGCGGGGATTTTCCCTGCAGAAAGGCGGTCTGGACGTGAATCTGATCGCTCCGGTCTGGACCAAGGCTTTGAATGATCCCACTATCTCGGCGCTGGTCGATCATCTGATGACCGAGCTGAACCAGGACCCCGGCAGTATATTCCGTCGACTGGAACATATGCGCCAAACACGCAAGCCGCGCAAATGACCACCTGGGGGATCGTGTCCATGGTCCGGGGCCCGACCGAAGACGTTCTTCGGTTCGCGGCGCATCACCTCGATCTGGAGGTGGATGTTCTGTATGTCTTCATGGACGAGCCCAACCCACGCACCTTCCAGGCGCTCGACGATCACCCCCGAGTGCAGGTGCAACTGTGCGATGACGCCTTCTGGCAAAAGCAAGGTCGCCCGCGCCCCGAGAAACATCAGGTCCGCCAGTCCCTTAATGCCACGCTCACCTATCGGTCCACACCGATGGATTGGCTGGCACATATCGATGTGGACGAGTTCCTGTGGTCCGCAAAACCGATTGCAGGCACGCTGCAAGAGGTGCCGCGCCATGTTCACGCGGCGCGTGTCCGTCCGATCGAGGCACTGGCAGGGGGCGTGGATCTGTACAAGGCACATATCCCCCAAAGCCCCGGGCGGAACAGCCTGGTCGAAACGCTTTACCCGACCTATGGAGCCTTCATCCTCGGCGGCTTCCTGAGCCACGTGCAGGGCAAGCTTTTTGTGCGGACAGGATTGGAAAAGCTGAGCTTTCGCATCCACAACCTGTATCAGAACAAAAAATTGCTGCCCTGCAAGTTCGAGCTTCCGGACGTCGATCTGTGCCACCGGCATGCACCGGATTGGGACCACTGGATCGGGCATTATCAATTTCGCAAGAATCGTGGCTCGTATCAGGCAGGCATGGCCCCCAATGTGCCGCGAGAACAGGGTGGTCTGAACAAAAACGAATTGTTCAACTGGATCGAGGCCGAACAAGGCATGGACGGGCTGCGCGCGTTTTACGATGAGATGAGCGGCGCAGACCCCAATATCCGCGCCCGTTTGGACCAGCATGGCCTGTTGCGTCACCGCCCCTTGGACCTGGACAAAAAACTGGCGAAACACTTCCCCGGAACCTGCTGAATTGTTGCGAAAAATCCTGACACGCTGCCGCGCAACCTGGATTAAGCGGTCTTCATTTGACCCTGACCAACGTTTTTGTTATGTCCGCCATCAAGCCGATACGGCGCATTGCGCGCATGGCCAACCGGGCCCGGCACATCTTAGACGCGCGGGCCAGGTCAAGTGTCCGCAAAAACCGGACTTACATGACAAAATTCAACGAACTGAACCTGAACCCGAAGGTCCTCAAAGCCATTGAGGAAGCCGGGTACGAAACCCCCACTCCGATTCAGGAGGGCGCGATTCCGCCCGCTCTGGAAGGGCGCGATGTTCTGGGGATAGCGCAGACAGGCACTGGCAAAACCGCCAGCTTTACCCTGCCGATGATCACCCTGCTGGCCCGTGGCCGCGCACGTGCGCGGATGCCGCGTTCGCTGGTTCTGTGCCCGACGCGGGAACTGGCCGCGCAGGTAGCCGAGAATTTCGATACCTATGCCAAAAATGTAAAGCTGACCAAGGCGCTGCTGATCGGCGGCGTCAGCTTCAAGGAACAAGATGCGCTGATCGACCGGGGCGTTGACGTTCTAATCGCCACACCGGGTCGCCTGCTGGATCACTTCGAACGCGGCAAGCTGTTGCTGACCGGCGTTCAGATCATGGTGGTGGATGAGGCCGACCGGATGCTGGATATGGGCTTTATCCCTGATATCGAACGCATCTTCTCGCTGACGCCGTTCACCCGGCAGACGCTGTTTTTCTCAGCGACCATGGCATCCGAGATCGAACGAATCACAGATACCTTCCTGTCTGCCCCTGCTCGTGTTGAAGTCGCCCGCCAAGCGACCGCATCTGAAACGATCGAACAGGGCGTTGTCATGTTCAAAGGCGGCCGCCGGGATCGTGAGGCAAGCCAGAAGCGCAACGTGCTGCGCGCACTGATCGACGCCGAGGGTGAAAAGTGTACCAACGCGATCATCTTCTGTAATCGTAAAACAGATGTCGATATCTGCGCGAAATCTTTGAAGAAATATGGCTATGATGCGTCAGCAATCCATGGCGATCTGGATCAGTCACAGCGGATGAAAACACTGGACGGATTCCGCGACGGATCATTGCGTCTGCTGGTCGCGTCGGACGTCGCTGCGCGCGGTCTGGACGTTCCGGCCGTCAGCCATGTGTTCAATTTCGACGTCCCCGGCCACCCCGAGGATTATGTACACCGTATCGGCCGCACCGGCCGCGCCGGGCGCGAAGGTAAAGCAATTACGATCTGCTCAGGCCGAGATGAAAAGGCCCTGACTGCGATCGAAAAGCTGATCCAGAAAGAAATTCCGCGCATAGATAATCCGATCAAGGAAGAGCCCAAGCCCGAAAGAGCCAAGTCTGAGCAACCGAAGCCCGAGAAAAATGTCAGGGAATCGGAAAGCGCTAGGGACAACCGGAAAGAGCGTGAACCCAAAGGGCGCGGGCGGGGCCGCAAAACCGACAACGGTCCGGCCGTTGTGGGGATGGGTGATCATCTGCCCAGCTTCATTGCGCTCAGTTTTGATGAGCGTCGCGCTGGTTAAATCGCCATCACAAGCGCCAGTATCGAAAACCCCAGCAAGGTCATTCCGGCGATCTCTCGCCGGGTGATCGTTTCGCGGAACACCAGGATCGAGGCCATCAGGCTGAGGAGCAGTTCGACCTGACCCAGCGCTTTGACGTATGCCGCGTTTTGCAAGGTGAAAGCCCAGAACCAGCAGAACGATCCACCCAGACTGGTCAGCCCGACAAACACACCGGTAGACCGTGTTTGCCAGACTGCGATCAGCTCGGACCGGTCCCGCCACAACAGCCAAAGCCCCATGCTGACGAACTGAAACGTGACAACGGCGGCCAGAGTGACCAGTGCCCGGAACCACGCATCGACGTCGCCCAGTTGCAGCGAAGCGCCGCGATAGCTGACGGCGGAAAAGGCAAACAAAACGCCCGAGCCAAGCCCAAGTTGTGAGGCGCGGTTGGTCAGATGTCGCCACCAAGCCGCATCGCCGCCAGGTGTTTTCGAAAGCAGCAGAACCGCGGCAAGACCCAACACAATAGCCACCAGCGCACCTGATGAAACGCGATCATCCAGAACCAGAAAGCCGACAATCGCAGTTTGAATCACTTCGGTTTTCTTGAAGGTGATCCCCACCGCAAAATTGCGCTGTTTGAACAGGGCAACAACGCAAATCGTCGCCAGTATCTGCGCAGTTCCGCCGATCACCGCGTAGGTCCAGAACAAAGGGCTGAGAGGTGGCAGGCTTGCCCCCGTCACATGCAAAGCGACCAGCAACCCCGCGACAGCCAACGGCATGGAATAGGCAAAACGCGCAAACGTAGCGCCAACCGCAGACAGTTTCACGCTGCTCAGGGATTTTTGCAGCATGAAACGTACCGTCTGAAAACTGGCGGCGGCGATGGTGACAGGGATCCAGAGACTCATGTCACCCGTTGTGTCGTCAAATCAGGACTTTGGCCAGAGCGGATGCGGCACAGGGTCTTTCGCGCGCCATAAGTACTGCCGGAAAATCTGCGCATAAGACCGGTATACGTATGCCTCATTACAGGCCAGATACCTGTCTCTGCCGTCCCGGTACAGTTGCGGCAAGTGATACCAGGGGGCGTTGGGGTTCATGTGATGAACCACGTGCAGGTTATTGTTCAGAAACAATAAAGCCAGCGGCCCCCGATCTTCGATGATGACCGTGCGCGCCCGTGACTTCTCATGCGCGCGGTGCTCCAGAAAGGTGCGTATTTTCAATAGAGACAGCCCTAGATAGGCCGAGATAAGATAGGCCCAGGCCGGCAGCGCCGACTGCGCAACCACCCACAGCACCACCGCAACACCCGGCAGGTGCAAAGCCCAGGCCAGCAGGATGTCTTTGTCCCAGTGCCGCAATCCACGCCATTCGTCACGCAGAAACAGAACCTGCCCGATGGCCGGGCCCAATATCATGCGCCCAAGAAGCGCGTTGTTCAGTGTCAGAAGCAGCTGTACGCCACGCGATAATTTCGACCAGACCTTGGGGTCAAGATAGTTCGATTCCGGGTCGTCATACGGATCGGTCAGCGCGGCATCCTGATGATGCGCCAGATGCAGATCCCGAAAACGATTAAACGGGATGAACAGCGTGAGCGGCAGCGCCAAAAGCGCCTCGTTAATCCATTTTGTGCGAAACGGGTGACCGTGCAGGGCCTCATGCGTCAGTGACGAATGCAATGCGGCGACAACAGCCAGGGCTGGCACGGCCAGCCACACCGACACGCTCGCCAGCCAGAACAGCCCGGCAATCCACGCCGAATAACAGGCAATGATCAGGAAAAACGTGCCCCATTCAGGGGGTTGGGATGTGGGGCGCTCAGCCATTGCGCCCCCACGAGATGCCTGCCCAAACCCGCTCGTAGATCAGGTACATGGTCAGGCCAATGGCCGTGTTCACCACCGCCACCGCCCCGCCCACAGTGGCCGAGCCCGTTGCAATCAGCCCCACCACAGTCATGGTGACAAGCCCCATGACATTCCAAACGATTGCTTTCACGACAGATCTTTGTCGAGTTTCCATTCCGACCCTCAGTCTTTTTGCTTTTTTCAAAGGGTTACAGTTCGATGGTCATGGTGGAAATTCCGAATATGATTAACAAAATTCAGCAACTATGATATTTATCACCACATGCAGAATAAAGTAGACAAAAGAGACCGCGCCGCGCAGTTTCGACAACGCCTTGCCCGTGCGATGGAAATGCGCAACGTCACCCAAAGCGCGCTTGCGCGTGACATCGGTGTGGACCGCTCGACCGTATCGCAGCTTTTGACCGGGCATGGCGCGCGCCTGCCCAACGCGCATGTGGTCGGGGGATGTGCGACCGCGCTCGGCGTATCCGCCGACTGGTTGCTGAGCCTTTCCGACAGGCCTGAAAGCGCAGCCGAGATTCTGGCCGGCTCTCTGACCTTTACCAAAGCCCCTCGCGCGCTGGTCGATGAACGGATCTTCGAGTGGCACAAAGAGGCCGCTGGCTACAAGATTCGCTATGTCCCGGCCAAACTGCCTGACATGCTCAAGACCCGTGCCGTGCTGGAATGGGAATATGCCCCGCATCTGGGGCGAACGTCGGATCAGGCCATCGGCGCGTCCGAGGACAGGTTGACCTGGATGCGCAGTGCGCAATCGGACTATGAAATCGCCATGCCCCTGTTCGAGATCGAGAGCTTTGCAAGCGCCACAGGGTATTATCACGGCCTCAGCCCGCAGGTGCGGCTGGAACAGATCGACCGCCTGCTTGCATTATGTGATCAGCTTTACCCCAGAATGCGTATCTATCTGTTCGATGCCAAACGGCTTTATTGCGCTCCGGTGACGGTTTTCGGCCCCCTGCTTTGCGTGTTTTACGCGGGCAGTCACTATATGGCGTTCCGCGACCGGGACCGAATCGAAACTTTTACCCGCCACTTCGACACGCTTGTACGCGAAGCCGACGTGACCGCCCGGAACTTTCCCAACCACCTGCGACAGCTCAGATCCGGGATTTCCGAAGGCACTTGATGCAGGCTGGTCGATACTGTGCTATTGTCCCTTGGCGCGAACCTTCGGGCATTCCGATCACAGACGGAGGACCACAGGAATGGACGCAATACAAACGGCTCAATACGCACGTGCCCTTTATGCCGCTCACGGAGACCGCGCCGAGGCGGAAGCTGCGCAGAAAATGCGCGAATGCGAGGCAGCCGGAAACCAGCAGGAAGCACAGGACTGGCAGGCGGTCCGCCAGTCCATCCGCCAGATTAGAGGGCCAAACCAGGGTTAGATTACAGCTTCGGGTCAGGATTGACCGTATGGCCGTCCACCGCGATGACCTGACCCGACACCAGCCGCGCCGCGTCGGACGCCAGGAAAACGGCCATATTGGCGATGTCCTGCGCCTCGACAAAGCGCCCCATGGACGTGCCCGAGGCATAGCCTTGGTACACGGCTTCGCGGCTCATGCCTTTGGCCTCTGCCTCACGGGCCAGAACACCCTCCATGCGCGGGCCTTCCACTGCGCCCGGGCAGATAGCGTTTGCGCGTATGCCATGTGGACCCAGCTCCATGGCAAGCGTTTTCATTAAGCCAATCACCGCCCATTTTGCCGAAGCATACGGCGCGCGGAACGGATAGCCGTACTGACCTGCCGTCGACGAGGTCAGGATGATGCTGCCCGAGCGTGCCGATTTCATCAAAGGCGCGGCATATTTGGCGGCCAGAAACGCTCCGTCCAGATTGACCGCAATACAGGCCCGCCATGCGGTCAGGTCGATGTCTTCGATTGCATCTGTTGGCCCCGCAATTCCGGCATTGGCACACAGGGTATCCAACCCGCCTGCCTCTGAAACAGCATCAAAGACACCGCGCATATCAGCCTCATCCGAGGCATTGGCGGAATGTGTCGTCCAGTGACCAGGCACAGAACTTAGCGCGGCCTGATCGATATCCGTGACCCAGACCTCATATCCAGCAGCGTCAAATGCCTGCGCCATGGCACAACCGACACCGGACGCACCAGCCGTCACCAGAACCCTTCGGTTCATGACGGCTTCCGAATACCGGCCCCCGCGCCTTCTGGGTAAGGCAACGCGGACTGAGCCTCGGCAATCCGCGCCATCGCCGCCTCAATCTCAGGAGACGGAGGACTCGGTCGGCGCGTCTCGAGACTGACGTGCAGCAAGAAGCTTTCGCCCGTGGCCAGCAACTTGTCGCCTTCATACATGCTATGGAACACGTGCAGCTTCTTGCCCTGCCCCAGCAGCATCTGCGTGCGCACCTCGATCTTTGCACCCGCATTGACCTCGTCGATGTAACGAATGTGGTTTTCTGCGGTGAAATAGCTGCCGCCCGACGATATGTACTCCATATCGCATCCGATGATCTCCATGAATCGGTCGGTCGCTGCGGCAAAGGCTTCCAGATACCTGGCCTCATTCATGTGGCCATTGTAGTCCGTCCAATCTAACGGGACGGCTCGGGACAGGGTCAGGATTGGCTGACTCAGATCCGCCTGATCCAGCGTTGGCAAGGCACCCGGTTTCAGCAGCGCATCATGCTGGTTCAGCACCGCGCCCGCCCCATAATTCTGCGCCTTGAGTGCCCGCATCATGCCCACAAGGTTGTTGTCGCGAATGCGCTCCAACTCGCGGATCGAATGCATTCCCGATTGTGCATCCGACTGATCGGCGATCATGTCGACCAGCTCGTCGGTGAATTCGGGCACATCCATCAGCTTGGTCCACGGCCATTTCAGTGCCGGACCGAACTGCGCCATAAAATGCCGCATCCCGGCCTCACCACCGGCAACGCGATAGGTCTCAAACAGGCCCATCTGCGCCCAACGGATGCCAAAGCCCATGCGGATCGCCTCATCCACCTCTTCCGTAGTCGCGATGCCGTCCTTGACCAGCCACAGTGCCTCACGCCAGACGGCTTCCAGAAAACGGTCGGCGATATGCGCGTCGATCTCTTTTTTGATGTGCAGAGGGAAAAATCCGACCGATTTAAGCAGTTCCTGCGCCAGCTCGACCATCTCGGGCGCGTTCTTGTCGGTTGGAACCAGCTCGATCAGTGGCAACAGGTAGACCGGATTGAACGGATGCGTCACAACGATCTGTTCAGGCCGCAGCGCGCCCTCCTGCAACTCGGACGGCTTGAAACCGCTGGTTGAGGACCCGATAATTGCGCCCGGATCACAAGCCTCCTGCAAGCCCTTGTAGACCTTCACCTTAAGATCCAGCCGCTCGGGCACACTTTCCTGAATCCACGTTGCACCCTGTACCGCGTCGGCCATGTCGTCGTGAAAGCTCAGCGCGCCTTCGGGCGGCAACGGCACGTCGCTCAGGCCCGGCAGAGACCGCCGCGCATTATCCAGGACTTCACCGATTTTGCGTTCTGCTTCTGGGTCCGGGTCGAACACCCGTACGTCCCAGCCATTCAGCAGGAACCGCGCGGCCCATCCGCCGCCGATAACCCCACCCCCGATGATTGCTGCCGTCTTTGTCATGTCGTCCTCTAATCGATACAGATCACTTGCGCCTGACCCGCCTCGTCCAGATGCGCGGTGCATCCGAATTTTGGCGTGATGGCACTGCATTGTTTGGTGTCCGATAGGCAGAACCCTGCACAATCGGAGGCTTTTTCGCAGGACGCTCCGGCGTCGGGCAAGGGTTCAAAGCAGATAAACTGCTGGATCCGCCCGCCTACCTCATAGCGTCCCCCCTTGGCTTCGCACTCCTGACGGGCTGAGGCGTCCTCTGTGGGTTGTGCCGCCCCTTCTCGGGGCAGGCATACCGCCATAATGGCCGCGCATGTTACAACAACCGCCCGCATGGTTATCATCCTTCTGCTGACACCCCTGAGCTTTCCGATTTTGTCACCCGACGCAAGCAGATCAGCCCTTTGGCGCGCGTTTCACCAGCCCCAGTTTCTCGCGCACCTCTTGCGGCCCTATGACTCGCGCGCCCATATTCTCAATGATGGTCCCCGCCCGTTCGACCAGTTGCCAGTTCTCGGCCAATTCGCCCTTGCCCAGCCACAGGTTGTCTTCGAGCCCGACACGCACGTTGCCGCCCGCCAGCACCGATGCCCCCACATAGGCCATCTGGTTGCGACCCAGCGCGAATGCGCTGAACGTCCAATCGTCAGGCACATTGTTGACCATCGCCATGAAGGTATTCAGATCGTCCGGCGCGCCCCACGGTACGCCCATGCACAGCTGGACCAGAGCATTGGGTTCCAAAATCCCTTCTTTCACCAATTGCTTGGCAAACCACAGATGCCCGGTGTCAAAGGCTTCGATCTCGGGCTTAACACCCATATCCGTCATCATCTGTCCCATGGCGCGCAGCGCACCGGGGGTGTTGGTCATGACATAGTCGGCCTCGGCAAAGTTCATGGTGCCGCAATCCAGTGTGCAGATCTCGGGCAGACATTCGGCAATATGCGCCACACGCTCCGACGCGCCGATCATGTCGGTTCCGGCCTCGTTCACCGGGAATGGGCTTTCGACGCCGCCAAAGACAATGTCCCCGCCCATTCCAGCCGTCAGGTTCAGAACAACATCCACATCGGCGTCGCGAATCCGGTCCGTCACCTCGCGATACAAATCCAACCGGCGGCTTGGCGCGCCGGTCTCGGGGTCGCGTACATGGCAATGTACGACCGCGGCCCCGGCCTTGGCGGCAGCTATCGCGCTGTCGGCAATCTGCTGCGGCGAGCGTGGCACATGAGGGCTACGATCCTGAGTACCACCCGAGCCGGTCACGGCGCAGGTGATGAAGACGTCGCGGTTCATTTCCAGAGGCATGGTGTTTTCCCCAAGTTATACCCGGTTTCGACCTGAGTTTTCCCCAGGCTTTTCCCCGGATTCCGATTTGCGTTCGTACCCGACTCTGGCGCAGCTTTGGGGAAACAACTTGGCAAAATGCGAATCGAACTTGATGCAATCCGCAAAAAACATACTGCAACCCGAACATCGCGCCCTGAAAACGGCGGTGCTGGTGCTTGATGACTGCAACACGCTCAGCTTTGCCTCGGCCGTCGACCCGATGCGTGCAGCCAACCGTCTTGCCGACCGCCCGGCCTTTGACTGGGACTATGTAACCGCCACACCAGAACCCGCGATGCTGACCAGCGCCCTGCAAGTGCCCGGCATTCCGCTGGCGCGGCTGCAAAACTGTGATCTGATGATCGTTGTCGCAGGCTTCCAACTGGCCCGCCACGCCACCCCCAGCCTGCTGGCCGGTCTGCGCCGCATTGCAGGCACCGGCGCAACGATGGCTGGCATCGATGGCGGCCCCTGGCTGCTGGCCGAGGCTGGCCTGCTCGACGCTCACGCTGCCACCACTCATTGGGAAGACTTGGAAAACTTCGCCGACCGCTTCCCGGAAGTGGATGTACGCCCCGACCGCTTCACTGTCTCGGACGCCCGGCTGACATCGGGCGGAGCGATCCCGGCGGTCGAGATGATGCTGCACATCATCGCCGCCCGTCACGGCGCAGGTTTCGCCGCACGCGTATCGGGCCTGTTCCTCTATGAGGGTGCGCCGGACCCTGCCAAACCGCAAAGCCGCACTGGCGCGCCGCACCGCCACACGGCTTTGACCGCCAAGGCCAACTCACTGATGCAGGAATCTTTGGATGACCCCTTGCCGCTTGCCTATATCGCAGACCGACTGGGCACCAGCTCACGCACCTTGCAGCAACAGTTCCGCCTGCGCCTGAACACCACGCCGCAGGATCATTATCTGCAACTCCGCCTGGCCGAGGCGCGCCGTCTGGTCACCGATACAGACATGCCCCTGATGGATGTCGCGCTGGCCACTGGTTTCGCATCACAATCCAGCTTCGCCCGCGCCTTCCGCACCACACACGGCCTGTCAGCCCGCGATCTCAGACAAGAGCGCGCGCATCCCACCCATCACTGACGGGATCCAACTTCATCTGGCCAAAAATATCCCGGGGGAGGCGTGCGCAGCACGACGGGGGCAGAGCCCCCTTCCCTCAGTACGGCATCGGATGCGCCTTGTGGGCTCCATCCAGCTCAGCCAGCACTTCCTTTGACAACGTCAAATCCGCACCGGCCAAAACATGTTCAAGTTGCTCAATCGTGGTCGCGCCAAAAATGGACGACATCATGAATGGCCGGGTGCGACACCAGGCCAAGGCCATATGCGTCGGATCCAATCCATGTCGCGCGGCCACTTCCAGATAGGCTGCGACGGCATCAAACACCCGATCAGACTTGCGCCCACCCAATTCAGGCGAAAGCGACATACGCGAGCCGTCGGGCACCGCCCCACGCTGATACTTGCCTGTCAGCAGCCCTGTGCCCAAAGGCGAGAACGCCATAAGGCCGACATCTTCATGCACACACAGTTCGGCCATGTCCGTGTCAAACAGACGGCAGAGCAGCGAATACTCGTTCTGAACCGACGCCACGCGCGGCGCGCCCGTCTTTTCGGCCAAACGCACCCATTGCGCCGTGCCCCAGGCGCTTTCGTTAGACAAACCAAACGCTCGAATGTTGCCTTTGTCGACCTGTGCCTGCAGCGCCTCCAGACAGTCCTGCATATTCTCCAGAACGTCGTCTGTATTGTGCCCGGATGGAGCAAAGTCCCAGTTCTGACGGAACATGTAACTGCCGCGGTTCGGCCAATGGAACTGATAGAGATCAATGCACTCGGTCTGCAACCGCTTCAGCGACCCTTCAATCGCTTCGGGGATCGTCTTGCCTGTTATCGGCGCACCATCACGCACATAGGACAACCCCTCGCCGGAATGCTTGGTCGCCAGAATGTAATCCCCTCGCCGCGCTGCATTGGCCGCGTTCCAGTTGCCCAGAATTTCTTCGGTGCGCCCGATCGTTTCTTTCGAGACCGGGTTCACCGGATACATCTCGGCTGCATCCACAAAGTTGATCCCGGCTTCCAAAGCAATGTCCATCTGTCTGTGCGCATCCGCCTGGGATGTCTGAGTGCCGAAGGTCATTGTCCCAAGGCACAGGTCGCTCACCATAATTCCGGTACGGCCCAAGGGCTTCATCTGCATCATCAACTCTCCTGAAAATGGCGTTGCCCGTCAGGCTTCGGCCTTCTTTTCCCACCGCCCGGATTCTTCCGACCAGTATTGTGCCGCACATCCCGCAGCGGTCAGCGCTTTCCACTGCCCGCGCGCGTGCTGAACGGCCATGTCGTCATTGCCATCGAACAGAATGCACACTCGCTCCAGCGTGGCGACTTCCTCCGCCTCAACCAGCGCGCCATCCACGATCATCACACAAGTCGCGCCATTGGCAGCGTCAGAGCCAGTGGTCAACAGTATGGGCTGGTCAGCGTCATGGGGGCCACCGTCGCGGCCATGCGGCAGGAACCCGTCTTCGGACCCCAGCCACAGTCTCTCATCCAGCCAGTCCAACCGCGCAGGGTCAGTGCCCCGCACGGCGATCTTCCACCTGGCCTGCCGTGCCTTGTCCAGCAGCACCGGCAAGGTGTGCTCCAGCGGTTGGCGGGTCAGGTGGTAGAAATAGACAGCGCCCATCTGCTTACTCAAAATTGTCCTGCACAAACCGGCTCAGCGCGCGCACGCCCCAGCCGGTGGCGCCTTTGGGCGCATAAGATGTCTCGGACGAAACCGAGGCTACACCCGCGATGTCCAGGTGAATCCAGGGGGTCTCTTCTTTGACAAAACGCTGCAGGAATTGCGCGGCGGTAATCGAACCCGCAGGCCGACCACCCACGTTCTTCATATCCGCGATGCGCGATTTCAGCATCTTGTCATAAGCATCGCCCAACGGCATCCGCCACGCGCCTTCATCCTCGGCCTTGGCCGATTTCAGGAAAGCATCACAGAACGTATCGTTGTTCGAAAACACGCCCGCATTCTCATGCCCCAGCCCGATGATGATTGCACCGGTCAGGGTCGCCAGATCGATCATGCCCACGGGCTTGAACCGTTCCTGCGCGTACCACATCACGTCACACAGAACCAAACGACCCTCGGCATCGGTGTTGATGATCTCGACCGTGTCGCCCTTCATCGACTTGACCACATCGCCGGGGCGCGTGGCATTTCCTGATGGCATGTTCTCGACCAACCCAACCAGACCTACGACATTGGCCTTGGCCTTGCGCTTGGCAAGCGCGCGCATGGTACCGGCGACAACACCTGCGCCGCCCATATCCATGGTCATCTCTTCCATGCCGCCCGCAGGTTTCAGCGAGATGCCCCCGGTGTCAAAAACCACACCTTTTCCGACCAAAGCCAGCGGCGCATCGCCGTTCTCTCCGCCTTTCCAATGCATGACGACCACCTTGGACGGGCTGTCCGAGCCCTGCCCGACACACAGCAATGTACGCATCCCCAACTCGGCCAGTTTGTCCTCGTCCAGAACTTCAACCTCAAGACCCAACTCCTGCATCTCGACCAGACGATCGGCGAAGTCCGTGGTGGTCAAGACATTTGCGGGCTCGTTGGTCAGGTCGCGGGTCATACGAACGCCATCCGCGATTGCATAAAGCGGCGCAAATTCCGCCTCAGCCTCGTCAGGTTTCAAATGGCTGATCGTGACGGTTCCGGTGCCTTCGCTTTCCTTGCTTTTGTGCACGTCAAAGTCATAACTGCGCAACGCGATGCCCAAAGCCAGCTCTTCGGTGCGCGCCTGATTACCGGCCATCACAAGCACGTCCTTGCCGCCCGCACGCTTGGCCAGCGCCGCCCCTGCCTTGCGCGCCTCGTCCGCCTCGGGGCGGCGCGGCAGCACCAGAATGTACAGCGCCTCGGCCGCCATCCCGGAAGGCCATGCCAGCGAGATCACGTCACCCGTTTTTACTTTCTCAAATGACTCACTTTCGACCAGCCGTGCTACCGCACCTTTCGTCAGGCGGTTGGCCCGACGGGCCGCAGGGTTCATCTTACCATCAGATGGAATGATGATGGCCACCTGCCCTTCGGCCTGCGCCATCGCATCCAAGTCAAACTCCTGAAAGCGGATCGGTACCAGACTGCTCATTGCAAACTCCTCAAATTCTGTTCCCCAAGACCTAGCCCGCGCTGCACGACTTGACCAGATAGCAGTTTTCCCCGCCCATCAATTGCATTAAGGTCCCGCAAAAATAACCGGCAGGCTCGGGGGAGAAAGACGTGGCACGAAAGGGCAGGCATACGCCGTTGCGCATGACATTCTGCGTACGCGCTATCGGCCCGATCGCCCGTACTGCAAGCCCAGCGGGGGCGTGCCCGTGATCCTCGACCGCTATTTCGCCCGCCGGTTCATGCAGAGTTTTCTGGTCATTGGCGGCATCTTTCTGACCCTGATGATTCTCATCGATCTGATCGAACAGATTCGCCGGTTTGATGATTACGACCTGTCGTTTGGGCAATTGCTGCACCTGACGCTTCTGAACACACCCGCCGCGATCAGCGAAATGCTTCCGCTGTTGGTCATCCTGTCCACCATTGCGCTGTTTGTCGGGCTTGCGCGTACTTCGGAACTGGTGGTGACCCGCGCCATTGGCCGCTCGGGCATCCGCGCACTGGTCGCGCCTGTGCTGCTGGCGCTGGCCATAGGTACGCTGGCCGTCGCCCTGCTGAACCCAATCTCCGCCGCCACTTCGGAAGAGTTCCAGCGGTTGTCCGATTCCTACAAGAACAACGGCAGTTCAGCCTTGTCGATCAGCAGCGAGGGGCTGTGGCTGCGCCAGTCTGCAGAAAACGGCCAGGCCGTGATTCACGCGCGCGGTACTTCAAACGGCGACACGCTGGGACTGGACGATGTGACCGTCATTACCTTTGCCCGCGACGGCAAACCAACCCAGCAAATCATCGCTGACCGGGCCGAGCTGGAGGATGGCAGGTGGATCCTGTCCAACGCCAAAATCTGGCCTATGCAGGACGGGCAGAATCCTGAAGCCTCTGCGGTTGAGCATGAACGCCTGGAACTGCCCACTTCGCTGACTCGTCAGCGCATTCTGGACACGCTGGGGCAGCAGGATTCCGTTTCAGTCTATGACCTGCCCCAACTGATCGCGGACCTGCGCGAGGCAGGTTTTTCGACCAAACAATATGAGGTCTGGCTTCAGGTACAGCTGGCACGGCCTTTCTTTCTGGTCTCGATGGTGCTGATCGGGGCCGCCTTCACCATGCGCCACGTCCGCTTCGGTGGCACCGGGATAGCTGTTCTGACGGCAGTTCTGCTTGGCTTTTCCATATATTTCGTCCGCAACTTTGCGCAAATCCTTGGGGAAAACGGACAATTGCCCACCTATATCGCTGCCTGGGCACCGCCCTTTGCCGCCATTTTGCTCGCTCTCGGCCTGCTGCTTCATGCGGAGGACGGCTGATGCGGCGCATCGTTCCCCTTTTGCTGAGCAGCGCGCTGGCCTTGTCTGCCCCGGCGACCCTTGTGGCCCAGTCTACGCCGGCCCAGCAGCAAGGCGCGCAAGAGCAAAAAGAACCCGCCCTGCTGGTGGCCGACAAGGTATTCATCACACCAGAACGCAAATTGGTGGCCGAAGGCAATGTCGAGGCTTTTCAAGGTGATATCAAGCTTTCTGCGCAACGTATCATCTATGATCGTGAAACCGGTGAGCTGACGCTGGATGGCCCGATCCGTATCGACCAGGGCGGTCAGACCACCCTGCTGGCGGATTCAGGACAGCTCGACAGCGGTATTCAGAACGGTTTGCTGATCGGCGCGCGGATGGTCTTTGA
The DNA here is from genome assembly GCF_001238295.1 of Ruegeria sp. 6PALISEP08. GTDB lineage: Bacteria > Pseudomonadota > Alphaproteobacteria > Rhodobacterales > Rhodobacteraceae > Ruegeria. The sequence goes on along the minus strand of NZ_LGXZ01000001.1, from coordinate 289,053 downwards.
ACAGCAGGTACAGATCGCCTCGGTTCAGGCAAAGCGGGCAGCGGGCCGTTATACGCAGTTCAGCAAAGTTTCGGCCACGTCGTGCCATGTCTGTGCCAATGGCAAACCGCCGCTTTGGCAGATTCGGGCCCGCCGCGTCATCCATGACAAACTGGAGCGACAGCTGTACTTCGAAGGCGCGCAGCTTCGCGTACGGGACTACCCGGTTTTCTACTTTCCTTATCTGCGCCTGCCCGATCCGACCCTGGACCGCGCGACCGGCTTTCTGGTGCCCTCGATCCGAAGCACCTCGCAGTTGGGGACCGGGGTGCAGGTTCCGTATTTCTTCAAGCTTGGGGACCACAAGGACCTGACGCTGACGCCTTACCTTTCGTCCAAGACGACGACGTTGGGGTATAGATATCGTCAAGCCTTTGTGAACGGTCGCATTCAGGTAGAAGGCGCGTATACGCGCGATGACGTTCAGCCAGATCAGGATCGTGGCTACGTTTTCGCCAACGGTTGGTTCAACCTCAAGAATGACTTCCGACTGACGTTCAACCTTCAGACCACCTCGGACGATGCCTATCTTGTTGACTACGGCCTGCCGGATCTGGACCGTTTGCGCAGCGAAGTCGCGTTGGAGAGGATCAAACGTGATACAGCCTTCAAGACAAGCCTGATCCATTACAAAACGCTGCGCGACAGCGAAAACCAGAATGAAATCCCCTCGCGCGTCTTTGACCTGAACTACGAAAAAAGGTTCTTTCCCAATACGGTGGGCGGCGAAGTTCGACTGGCCTTTGTCAGCCACGCCCATGAACGGACCAGCGACGCCGATGTCATAGGCCGAGATATTGCCCGCGCCACGTTCGACGCTGAATGGTTGCGCAGCTGGACCTTTGCCTCGGGCTTGCGGGCGGATGCAACACTGGGGGCGTCGGTCGATACGTTCAACGTGCGGCACGACAGCAATTTCCCCTCGCAGATCACCCGATCGACCCCGAGGGCCGCACTGACACTGCGCTATCCCATGACCCGACGCGAACAGTCTGGGGCGGTTCAGTTCCTGGAACCGATCGCCCAGATCGGATGGACGCATGTGTCCGACACCAACGTTCCAAATGACGAAAGCACCTTTCAGGAATTCGATCAGGGCAACCTGCTGGCCCTGTCCCGTTTTCCGGCCGAAGATCAGCGCGAAAACGGTACGACCGGGGTGATCGGGCTTAACTGGGCCCGTTATGGCGCGGGTGGTTGGCAGGCTCTTGCCACCGTGGGTCAGGTGTTCAGGGCCGACGCCGATCCGAACTTTACGCTGACCTCAGGGCTTCAAGGTACCACGTCGGATCTGCTGGTGGCTGGGCAGATCAGAACCGCCAACGGTTGGTCGCTGGGCGGGCGTGGCCTGATCGACAGCGATTTCAGCTTTGTCAAAGCGGAACTTCGCGGCGCCTGGGCGAACGAGGTCGCCGGGCTCTCGGGCAGCTATGTCTGGCAGGAACCGGACCCGGCGGAAAACATCGTCGACGAGATCTCGGAAATCTGGCTTCTGGGCCGGTATCAGGTGGACCGGAACTGGCTGACAAATGCCGAAGCCCGCTATGATCTGGGCCAGTCAGAACCCATCCGTCTTGGGCTGGGCGTGACGTACCGGAACGAATGTGTTCAGGTTAACATGTCCGTAAGTCGACGCTTTACTTCAACATCCACTATTGAGCCTTCGACAGAATTCGGCTTTACCCTGTCTCTGACAGGATACTCCGTCGAAGGCGGTGGCAAGACATACAAGAGAACATGCAGTTGATATCAGGTTTCTCCAGGTTTCTTCGTTCCGGTTGGCTAAAACCGGTCGCGCCGGTACTGGCCGCCGCAGTGTTTGCTGTTGCCGGTTCGCAGGTCGGGGCGCAAAGCCTGTTTTCCCCGGCGATCCGCGTCAATCAGGACATTGTCACCTGGTACGAGCTGGAACAGCGTCTGCAATTCCTGAATGTTCTGGGCCTGCCCGGTGGCAGCGAAGCAGATGTCCGGGACGCCTTGATCGACGCAAAACTGCGCCAGCAGGTGATGCGCGAAGCCGGGGTCGAGGCAACTTCCGAAGCCGTTCAGTTGGGCATCGACGAATTTGCGGCGCGTGGGCAGTTGTCTTCGGAACAATTCCTGTCGCTCTTGGGCGACGCTGGTGTCGATAAGGAAACCGTTCGCGATTATGTGGCGGATCAGCTGGCCTGGCGCGATTACATCAGCTCTCGCTACCTGTCGCAGGCGCGCCCGACCGAAGACGAGATTGACCGCGCCCTGGGACAGTCCGGCGGTGGTGGTTTGCAGGTGCTGTTGTCCGAGATCATCATTCCGGTAAACCAGCAAACCCTTGCACAGACGGAACTTCTGGCTCAGGAAATCTCGAACCTGGAAGGTCAAGATGCGTTTTCAGCCGCTGCGGCACAGTATTCCGCTGCGGCCACACGCGACCAAGGTGGGCGCCTGGATTGGCTGAACATCACCGACCTGCCTCCGGCCCTTCAACCGGTCATTCTGGGCCTGAAGACCAGCCAAATTACCCAACCCATCACGCTTCCCAACGCCGTTGCCCTGTTTCAGATGCGCGGATTGCGCGAGGTTGCGACCTCTGCGGCGCCAATCTCAAAACTGGACTACGCGATCTACTATATTTCCGGCGGGCGCAGTTCTGATGCCTTGTCACAGGCCGCACGTCTCAAGGAAGAGATCGACACTTGCGATGACCTTTATGGTATCGCCAAGGATCAGCCCCCCGAGGTACTGGAACGCATCGACGCTGTCCCGTCCGAAGTCCCGCGCGACGTAGCGGTCGAATTGGCCAAGCTGGACCGTAACGAGGTGTCGACAAACCTGACTCGCAACAACGGCCAGACGCTGATGTTCCTGATGTTGTGCAACCGCACGCGCAATCTGGGTGAAAACACCTCACGCGCGGATGTGGCCAATGCTTTGGCACAGCAGCGCCTTCAGGCGTTTGCCGAAAGCCTGGTGGAACAACTGCGGGCTGATGCCGTGATCATTCAGGAATGACCCGCCCGATTGCGCTTAGCTGTGGTGAACCGGCCGGGATCGGCCCGGAAATCGCCGCCAAAGCCTGGGCCGAACTGCGTGACACTTGCCCGTTCTTCTATATCGGTGACGCCAGCCACCTGCCTGCCGACACGCCTGTCGCGCAGATTGAACACCCGTCGCAGGCTGTCACCGTCTGTGAGAAGGCGCTGCCCGTCCTGCAACTGGATTTTCCTGCCCCCAACGTGCCCAGTCAGCCCGACCCTGCCAATGCGCCCTCGGTGATCGGTGCCATCGAAACGGGTGTCGAGCTGGTAAAATCCGGTGTTGCCGCAGCACTGTGCACGGCGCCCATCCACAAAAAGGCCCTGATGGATGGCGCTGGGTTCGGCTATCCCGGCCATACCGAGTTTCTCGCCGCCCTCTCTGGCACCCGTCGGGTTGTCATGATGCTGGCAAGCGACCAGTTGCGCGTCGTGCCTGCCACAATACATATTGCCTTGTCGCAAGTTCCGGCGGCCCTGACCCCGGACCTTCTGCGTGACACGATCGAGATCACCGCGCGCGGCCTGCGCGACCAGTTCGGCATCGACACCCCGCGCATCGCCATTGCGGGTCTTAACCCCCATGCGGGCGAAGGGGGTAAAATGGGCGCCGAGGAAGGCGATTGGATTGCCTCGCTTATCGCAGAATTGAACTCGGATGGTGCAACCCTTACGGGCCCTCACCCAGCGGACACTCTGTTCCATGCCGCCGCACGCGCCCGCTATGATGCGGCCATCGCGATGTATCACGATCAAGCGCTGATTCCGATCAAAACGCTGGACTTCGACCGGGGTGTGAACGTGACCCTCGGCCTGCCCTTCATTCGCACCTCGCCGGATCACGGCACCGCAATGGATATCGCGGGGAAAGGCATCGCCGCGCCCACCAGCCTGATCGAGGCCCTGAAACTCGCCCAACGCATGGCACAACGCTCTTGATCCTTCACCTGGCTGAAAATATCCCCGCCGGAGGCAAAAAATCTCTGGCGCTGCCTCTGCAGTCTGCGCCACGGTAATCGGATCATGAGCGCAATCGACACACTCCCCCCTCTGCGCGAGGTTATCGCAACCCATCAGCTCTCGGCGCGCAAGTCACTGGGTCAGAATTTCCTGCTGGACCTCAACCTGACCGCCAAGATCGCCCGTCAGGCCGGGGATCTCACCGAATGTGATGTGCTTGAAATCGGTCCTGGCCCCGGCGGCCTGACCCGTGGGCTGTTGTCCGAAGGCGCGCGCAAAGTCGTGGCGGTGGAAAAGGACACACGCTGCATCGCTGCCCTGAACGACATCGCCGCCGCCTATCCCGGACGGCTTGAGGTCATCAACGGCGACGCGCTGGAAATCAATCCACTTGACCACCTGACACCGCCGGTCCGCATCGCGGCCAACCTGCCCTATAACGTGGGCACCGAACTGCTGGTCCGTTGGCTGACCCCACCTCAATGGCCGCCCTTCTGGCAAAGCCTGACGCTGATGTTCCAACGCGAAGTGGCCGAACGCATCGTCGCCCAACCAGGCAGCAAAGCTTTCGGCCGTCTCGCCATCCTTGCCCAATGGCGGGCCGAGGCGCGCATCGCCATGTCATTGCCGCCCGGAGCTTTCACCCCACCGCCCAAGGTTTCAAGCGCCGTGGTTCACCTGACCGCCCTGCCCGAACCCCGATATCCTGCTGACGCAGCCACATTGTCACGGGTCGTCGCTGCCGCTTTCAATCAACGCCGCAAGATGCTGCGTGCCTCATTGAAAAGCGTCGCCCCGGATATCGAAGACCGCCTGCTGGCAGCCGGTATCCAGCCCACGGAACGCGCCGAGCAGGTCCCGCTTGAGGCATTCTGCAAATTGGCACGCGAAGTTCAAAAGACCTGAAAACACAAAAGCCCCGGATCTACCGGGGCTTTTGTTCGAACTGCTTCTTAGCTTATTCAGCCGCTTCCGGCGCGTCCCCATCGGTTTTGGGCGCATCTTCCGCAGCTGGCGCAGGTTTGGGCTTACGCGCCCGTGGTTTGCGCGCAGGTTTTTCTTTTTTCTCAGGCGCCGGGGTCTCGACCCCTTTGCTTTCTGGTGTTTCAACTAAGCCGCTTTCCGGCGCAGCCTCGGGGGGTGCGAAATCCATCACATCCGGCTGTGGCACCTCGGCCGGATCGGCCTGACGGGCGGCTTCGCGTTCCTGACGTTCAGCGCGTTCGCGATCACGTTCAGCCTGGCGTTCGCGGTTCTGCCGCTCCTGCTCTTCCCGGCGGGCGTCCATTTCGCGCTGCGCTTCACTCAGCATACGCAGATAATGCTCGGCGTGCTGCTGAAAGTTTTCGGCGGCCACACGGTCATTGGACAGTTGCGCGTCACGGGCCAGCTGGTTGTATTTGTCAATGATCTGCTGCGGCGTGCCACGCACCTTGCCCTCGGGGCCCGAGCTGTCAAAAACACGGTTTACGACGTTGCCGCCGGAAGGACGATTGCGGTTATTCTTGGCCCGCGAGCGGGATTTGGAAGATCTCATCTTTCTTTACGTCAGCCTTATCAATTCGCTGTCGAACCACCCGTGTCTTGCACTGCTCTGAGGCGTTTGCCGTGACGGGATCTCGACTATTTTGGGCTTGGCGTCAGGGGTGCGCTGCAACAGCGTCAACCTCGCCGACTAATCCTGAGTAAACATGTCCTGAGCGCGCAGACAAGAGGAATCTCGGGTTTTCACCAGCTTTTTTAGTCGGGGCAGCGCTTTTTGGTCGCAATCCTGCCGATCAACCCGGCATTTTTGCGCCAACCACGCGGTCGCGCCCGTCCAGATCGGGGATCACACAGACATCTACAAGCCCCGCCGCGTCGAACAAAGCGCCAACCTTTTTTGCCTGCGTAGGGCCTATTTCCACAAAAATCCGCCCGCCCGGCAACAGAAAGTCCGGGGCCGACGCAGCGATCCGCCGATATGCCCCCAACCCGTCGCCTTCATCGGTCAGAGCCATACGCGGTTCGTGCTCTTTCACCTCTGGTGACAGCTCTGCGATCTCATCCACTGAGATATAGGGTGGATTGGAAACAATAAGATCGAATTGGCCATCAATGTTCTCGAACCAATCCGAGCGTACAATTTCAACCCGCCCCTGTACCTTATGCTCAACCACATTGGCACTGGCTTGCAGGCAAGCCGCCTCGCTCAGGTCGACCCCGAGACCCGAGGCGCTGGTGCGTTCGGCCAACAAAGTGATCAGGATGCAACCCGAACCCACACCAAGGTCCAGAACGTGATCAAACGGTGCGCTCAGGGCTGCTTCGATTAGGGTTTCGGTTTCGGGGCGTGGGTCCAGCACATCTCGGCTTACCCGAAATCTGCGCCCATAGAACTCGCGTTCGCCCAGCAAATGTGACACTGGCACCCGAATAGCGCGTAGAGAGATCAACTGGTCATAGCGCTCGGCAATCTCGGGCTGCAACTCTTCTGGTGCGATCAGCGTCACCCGACTGGCCTCTATGCGCGCCGCATGGGCCAGAAGCACGCGCGCATCCCGTGCCGGATCGTCCACGCCAGCCGCCCGCAGACGTGCCGTTGCCGCTACCATGGCCTGTGCCGCTGTTTGCAGACCCGTCATTGCGCCATCTCGGCCAATAGTCGCGCCTGATCGTCAGCGGTCAGCGCGTCGATAACCTCGTCTAGATCGCCCTGCATCACCTGATCCAGCTTATAAAGCGTCAAGTTGATCCGGTGATCGGTCATGCGCCCCTGCGGGAAATTGTAAGTGCGAATACGTTCCGAGCGGTCGCCCGAGCCCACCTGACTGGCCCGGTCCGCCGAGCGTTCGCTGTCGATCCGTTGCCGCTCCAGATCATAGAGCCGCGTCTTCAGCACCTGCATAGCGATCTCGCGGTTGCGATGTTGGGATTTCTCGGAACTCGTGACCACCAACCCCGTGGGAAGGTGCGTAATCCGCACCGCCGAGTCGGTGGTGTTCACGTGCTGCCCACCCGCACCCGAGCTGCGCATGGTGTCGATGCGAATGTCATTTGCGTCGATCTGGATGTCCACATCCTCGGCCTCGGGCAGAACCGCCACTGTCGCAGCCGAGGTATGAATCCGCCCGCCGCTTTCGGTCTCCGGTACGCGCTGAACCCGATGCACGCCGGATTCGTATTTCATCCGGGCAAAGACATTGTCGCCCTTGATATGGGCCACGACCTCTTTGATCCCGCCCAGATCCGATGCCTGTTCCTCGATGATTTCAAACTTCCAGCCCCGTGCCTCGGCATAGCGCTGATACATACGTAGCAGATCGCCTGCGAACAAAGCGGCCTCATCTCCTCCGGTTCCGGGGCGGATTTCCAACATCGCCGGACGCGCATCTGCCGCGTCTTTTGGCAACAAGGCCAGTTGCAGCGCGTGTGCCGCCACAGGAATGCCGGCCTGTAACTGAGGGATTTCTTCCTCGGCCAGCTCTTTCATTTCCGGGTCAGCCAGCATCGCCTCGGCCTCGGCCAGATCAGCGACCAGCTGACGCCAGGCCATGATCTGATCGACCACCGGTTTGAGGTCGGAATATTCCTTGGCCAGCGTCGCAATATCGCCCCCCGACGCGCCATCGGCCATGGCTGCTTCGAGGTATTGAAAGCGCTGGGTGATCTGTTCAAGACGTTCTTCGGGGATCATCCCGGCGGTGTCTATCATCCGGGGGCTTTGGTCAAGGGCAACGTCATGCTAAGCTTGCTGTCATGAAACGGATTTTGCTTGTTATGCTGCTGACATCCACGCCGGTTTTCGCCGATTACATCGGCCCAGACGGCAAGACCCGCGATTGCTATTGCACCGACACATCCGGGTCACGCATCGAACTGGGCGAAATGATTTGCCTGCAGGTCGATGGCCGTATGTTCACCGCGCAATGTCAGATGTCGCTGAACGTTCCCATGTGGCGCGAAGTTCAGGAAGGGTGCCTGTCATCGGGGTTGCAGAGTAAACCTGTTGGTGACGCCGTTCAGGACGAGGCGTCTTAAACCTCAGAGGAACGGTCACATCTGCTCCAACCACCCATCAACCCGGGCTTTGTTGACCCCGAAATCCTTGCGACCGAACCGCAGACGACTGTTGATACGCAGGGTGTTTCCGTCCTGCTGAACCGTGGTGTAGTCGGGAAAGCCGATCCACTTTGTGCGAGTGATATAGGTGATCATGCCCGCGTCCACGGACCCGGCCAGAATCGAAGTGCGCGGCGTGGCACGGATGATCTGGTCAAGCCTGTGCAATCCGTCTGGACCGGTTTCGACAACCCGCACCACGCCCCCCGGCAGGTCCTGATCCACCGGTGCGACGGGCGCAACGTTCCATTGGGCGGGGTCCGACGGGGCGAGCCGGATATATGCGCCCAGCCCGATCACAAGCGCGAACACTGCCCAAAGAACCATCTTTTTCATCCCGCATTATCCTCTTCGAGAAACCCTATGCGGATCAAACGCCGGGACAAGTTGCTCCGAACCGGATTACCGCGACGTCACCCCGGCAGGATGCACAGCATCTCATAGATCAGGTTCGCCGCCGTCAGCGCCGTGTTGCCCGAAGGATCATAGGGCGGCGAGACCTCGACCAGGTCACAGCCCACCACATTCACACCCTGCAACGCATGGATCAGTTGCAGCGCTTGTGGTGTCGTCAGCCCGGCAATCTCTGGCGTGCCGGTGCCCGGTGCAAATGCCGGGTCCAGGCTGTCGACATCGTAAGTGATATAGACCGGATGCTCGCCAATCGTCTTGCGGATCTGCGACCCGATCTGAGTCAGGTTCTGCTGCCATAATTCCCAGGCCGGGAACTGGCGAAAACCCCAATCCTTGGCCTCGGTAAAATCCGAGGCCGCATAACCCGAGCCGCGAATGCCGATCTGAAAGGTCTTGTCGGGAACGATCAGCCCCTCTTCGTATGCACGGCGAAAGACGGTGCCGTGGGTTTCCCTTTCACCGAACATCTCGTCATTCACATCCGCATGGGCATCCACATGCACCAGGGCCACCGGCCCGTGCTTTGCCGCAATGGCCCGCAGGATCGGCAAGGTGATCGAATGATCACCCCCTATTGCCACCGGAATCACATTCTTTGCCAGAATCGCATCGTAGCTTTCCTTGATGATCCTCAGACTGTCGGCCAGCGAGAAGATGTTGATCGCAAGATCCCCAATATCGGCGATCTGCAAACTATCGAACGGGGCTGCTGACGTGGCCATGTTATAAGGTCGGATCATCGCGCTTTCACTGCGGATCTGTTTCGGGCCAAACCGTGTGCCCGAGCGCCACGAGGTGCCGATATCCATCGGAATCCCAAGTACCGCCACGTCCAGCCCCGCCAACGACGCGGCCTGCGGGAGGCGCATAAATGTGTTCGGCCCCGAAAATCGCGCCAGATCATTGCCGCTGATCGGTTGGTTGAATTCTGTCATGCGCGTGCCGCCCCATCCTTTTAAATTACCTCTTCCAGCACATACCGGAGGTATGGCTAACCAGAAGTTAACGTGTGCCCAACCGGTTTACTCTTTTGTCTTTGCCAGCTTATCCCATCCCAGCAAACAGATGATCTGTGTCGCGACATGGGCCCCGGCAATCGCCGTCGCGCCCGAGGTGTCGAAGGGCGGAGAGACCTCGACCACGTCTCCGCCTTTGATATTGATCCCGGCAATGTCGCGCAGGATAATCTGCGCCTGAATCGAACTCAGCCCGCCCCAGACCGGCGTGCCTGTGCCGGGCGCAAAGGCCGGGTCCAGCCCGTCGATGTCAAAGCTCAGGTAAACGGGGTTGTCGCCCAGAATACTCTTGATCTTCTTTGCAACTGCGGTGGGGCCGGATTCATAGACCTCGCGCGCATCGATGATGTTGACGCCCAGCGTGTCCTCATTGTGGGTGCGTATGCCGACCTGGACAGAGCGTTTCGGGTCCACAATCCCCGATTTCACCGCCTTGTAGAACATCGTTCCGTGATCGACACGGGACATGTCATCATCGGCCCAAGTGTCTGTATGCGCATCAAATTGCAGCAGTGACATGGGCCCGTATTTTTCCGCATAGGCCTTCAGGATCGGGAAGCTGATATAGTGGTCGCCGCCCAGAGTGACCGAGGCCACATCTGCCGCCAGAATGGTGCGGATATGATCGATCAACGTATCGGGAAAGGCCGGAATATTGGCATAGTCATAGGCCATATCGCCGTAATCGACGATCGCCAGTTCGCTCAGCGGATCATAAGGCCATCCATAAGGCGCGTCAGGCGATTGCAGCGCGCTGGCTTCGCGGATCGCACGCGGGCCTAGCCGGGTGCCGGGACGGTTGGTGACGGCCTGATCAAAGGGCACACCCGTCACCGCAATATCCACGCCACTTAGGTCTTTGGTGTATAGCCGCCGCAGGAACGAGGTCGCCCCGCCAAAAGTGTTCTCATAAGACAACCCCTTCAGGTCCGGGTTGGTGAACGCCTCATCCACTTGGTTCTTTGCGTCTTCCAGTGCCATTTCTTTACCCCATCAGCCCAAAGGCTGCGCCTTTTCCACGATCCGCGCGAAGAACGAAGCCCCTACCGGCGCGATATCGTCGTTGAAGTTGTATTTCGGATGATGCAACCCTGCGCCTTCGCCCTGCCCCAGGAACAGATACGCCCCTGGTCGCGCCTGCAGCATGTACGAAAAATCCTCGGCCCCCATATCGCGCCCCATAGTGTCGACCACGCGCTCGGGTCCGGAGACTTCGCGCGCGACATCGGCGGCAAAAGCGGTTTTTTCAACATCATTGATCGTGGCTGGATAACCTACCTGATAATCCAGCCGCGCCTCTACCCCGTATGACGTCGCCTGCCCCTGAACGATCTGCGCCATCCGCTCCATCACCATCTTCTGAACAGATGGGTCAAAGGTGCGCACAGTGCCGTTCAAATAAGCAGTGTCCGGGATCACGTTGTTAACCGTTCCTGCGTGGATCTGTGTGACCGATACGACCAGATCATCCACTGCATAGTGGTTTCGGCTGACAATTGTCTGGATCGCTTGTGCAATGCCGCAGGCTGTCATTACGGGATCTTTGGTCTGATGGGGCATCGCCCCGTGCCCTCCGACACCCTGTATATGAATCTCGAACGAATCCACCGCCGCCATGATCGGGCCCGGCGTGGTATAGAAGGCGCCTTCCGGATTTCCCGGATCGTTGTGTATTCCATAGACCTGAGAAATGTCGAACCGGTCCATGATCCCCTCTTCAACCATCACGCCCGCGCCGCCACCTTCTTCCTCGGCAGGTTGAAAGATCAGCGCCACGCGACCGGCGAAGTTTCGCGTTTCGGCCAGATAGCGCGCCGCACCTAGCAACATCGTGGTGTGACCGTCATGACCGCACGCGTGCATCCTGCCCGGATTTGTCGAGGCATAGTCGACACCCGTTTCTTCCGATATCGGCAAGGCATCCATGTCGGCACGCAGGCCGATGGTCGGCCCATCCCCCTGCCCGTTGATGATCGCAACCATTCCGGTCCTTGCGATGCCTTCATGCAGCTCATCCACCCCGAACTCACGCAGACGCTCGGCCACGAAAGCGGCGGTCTCATAGCACTCGAACTCCAGTTCAGGGATCGTGTGCAAGTGCCGGCGCCACTTGGCCATATCGGCTGAAAATTCGGCAATTCGGTTGACGACGGGCATCTGGGGTGGACTCCTGATCCTGACTGCGGAATGGATGCATCTGACACCGGAACGAAAGGGTTCGCAATGGCCGAAAATCCTCTGATCCATGACAGCGACGCCGGGATCGAGCGTCTGCTGGAAATCATGCGCCGCCTGCGCGACCCGCAAACCGGCTGCCCATGGGATATCGAACAGGATTTCGCCACCATAGCCCCCTACACTATCGAAGAGGCGTATGAGGTCGCCGATGCGATCGAGCGCAAGGCCTATGACGAGTTGAAGGGGGAACTGGGCGATCTGCTGTTCCAATCCGTCTTTCATGCGCAAATGGCCGAAGAGGCAGGTCATTTCACCTTTCAGGACGTGGTCCGTACCATGTCGGACAAGATGGTAAGCCGTCATCCCCACGTATTTGGCGACGAATCCCGCGATAAATCAGCCGATCAGCAGACCAGAGACTGGGAAGCGATCAAGGCCGCCGAGCGTGCAGGCAAGGAACAGAAAGGCGCGCTGGACGGGGTCGCTGGAAACCTTCCTGCCTTGCTGCGCGCGCACAAACTGCAAAAACGAGCCGCCCGCGTGGGCTTTGACTGGCCCGATGCGAGCCATGTGCTGGCCAAGATCACCGAAGAAGCGGCAGAACTGGAGGAAGCGCGCGACAAGATGGACGCCGACGCGCTTGAGGACGAATTCGGCGATCTGCTGTTTGTGATGGTCAATCTGGGTCGCCATCTGGGCATCGAACCCGAAGCCGCACTGCGCCGCACCAATGCCAAGTTCACCCGCCGCTTTGAACAGGTCGAGGCCCGGCTGTCCGAGCGGGGCAAAACCCCTGCGCAAAGCGATCTTGCTGAGATGGATGCGCTCTGGGATGAGGTCAAAACCGAGGAGCATCGCGCCAACGGCAAACTCCCGCCGGTGGATGCCGCAGCCGATCTGTAAATCGGCTAGACAAGTAGCGCGACACTTGCGAGTGTCCGACCCTTACGCCGCCCGGAGAAGACCATGCCCCGCAAAATCATTATCGACACCGATCCCGGACAGGACGACGCCGTAGCCATCCTGTTGGCCCTGGCCAGCCCGGATGAGATCGAGGTTCTGGGCATCACCGCCGTCGCCGGGAATGTGCCGCTGTCGCTGACCGCCAAGAACGCGCGCATCGTCTGCGAACTGGCGGGCCGGACCGATATTCCGGTCTATGCGGGCTGCGACCGCCCGCTGATCCGCAGTCTGGTCACAGCGGAACATGTGCATGGAAAGACCGGGCTGGACGGCCCGGACCTGCCCGACCCGCAGATGCCGCTGGCTGACGGGCACGCGGTGGACTTTATCATTCAAAGCCTGCGCGCCGAGGCTTCGGGGACCGTAACTCTTTGCCCGTTGGGGCCGCTGACCAATATCGCAATGGCGTTTCGCAAGGCCCCCGACATCGTCGATCGGGTGCAGGAAATCATATTGATGGGTGGCGCCTATTTTGAAGTGGGCAACATCACCCCCACAGCCGAATTCAACATCCATGTCGACCCCGAAGCTGCTGATATCGTTTTCGGATCCGGTAGACCCATCGTGGTCATGCCGCTGGACGTCACACACAAGGCGCTTGTTACCAAACCCCGCAATGACGCGTTCCGGGCATTGGGAACCAGGGTCGGCATCGCCGTGGCGGAAATGACCGACTTCTTTGAACGCTTCGATAAGGAAAAATACGGCAGCGCTGGTGCCCCCCTGCATGACCCCTGCGTAACCGCTTACCTGATCAAACCAGAACTGTTCTCGGGCCGTCACGTGAATGTCGAGGTTGAGACCCTGTCAGAACTGACTATGGGCATGACCGTGGCCGACTGGTGGGGCGTTACAGACCGCGCTCCAAACGCGCTGTTTATCGGCGATCTCGACGCGGACGGCTTCTTTGCACTACTGACAGAAAGGCTGGCCCGACTATGAGCGCCGCTCTGCGCCTTGCGCGCCCCGAAGATCTTGACCGCCTGATGGCGCTGGTCACTGCGTTTCATGTCGAAGCACGGATCGAACAGGACGCAGATAAGACCAGAAACGCGCTGGTCCCTTTGCTGGAAGGCATCCCCCACGGCTGCGTCTATCTGATCGGACCGGGACGAGCGCCGTTGGGCTATATCATCCTGACATTCGGCTGGTCGGTCGAATTTGGTGGCATGGATGGCTTTGTGGACGAAATCTATATCCGTCCCGCCGTTCGCGGTCGCGGCATCGCGACCGAGGTTTTGCTGGACCTGCCCAAAGCTCTGGCTGGAGCTGGATTGACGGCACTTCACCTGGAAGTCGACCGTACCAATGAGGCCGCTCAGAAACTGTACCTGCGTACCGGGTTCAGACCCCGAGAAAAGTACATGCTGATGAGCAAGGTGCTTTAGCGCGACTCGCCCCGGAAAATATTGGCCGGGTTCATGTCTTGTACCGGATCGTTCGACGAAACTGGTTCGCCGGTAATTGGATACGTCCCCGGCTCCGAGCAAGCGGACAGAACTGAAATGGACGCTGCGGTGACTATCAGAAGGAATTTTGATACAGACATCGTACTCCCCTTTCTACGATGAACCGAGAATACGGCATTCAGAGTGAACTTGGTTAGTAACAAGTTCACACATAACTTTACTAAAGCAGGGATTTTGCGACCTGATCAGAGTAATCACGGGCAATAAAATATTGATTAAATTCATTTATTAGTATTTTTAGTTTTTTTGATTTGCGAAAGAGACATTTCGAAAAAAAGCAGGTGATCCCGTGCGATTTCTGGAATCTCAGAGTATGCATCGCGCAGATGAAACCCCAAAGACAGGTATAATCGAGTCGCCGCCTCCAGAGGTTTCCCTGTATCCATTCGGATATGGTCAAAGCCGAGATCCCTGCAGGTTTCGATCAGCGACAGCATAATTGCACGGCCCGCGCCAGTGCCTCTTGCCGCGTCTGTCACATACACCCGCTTGATCTCGGCCACGCCCGGCTCAATTGTGTGAAACATGCCGCAACCAATCGGTTCGTCACCTACAACAGCCAACTTGATCCCACCGCTTGGTGGCGCGTGATCCACCTCGATGGCGTCCATCAAACGGGCGTATTTTTCCCTGGGATAAAAGGTCTGAACGATCTGAACGGATTGCTTATCCAGGGTCAGCAGGAAATCCCTGTAATCCCAACACAAACGCCGAACCGCGTTCAGCTGGTCCGGCGCTTCTGGTTCGATGATGTTTAGCAAGATGTGACCCCCAGATTGTGTCCGAGGGTCAGCCTAGCACCAGATGCTTTATTTGCGAAGGATCGACGCGCCCGCGTATTCCGCGACCTCGCCCAGCGATTCCTCGATACGGATCAGCTGGTTGTATTTGGCCAACCGGTCCGACCGCGCCAGCGATCCGGTTTTGATCTGGCCACAATTCGTCGCTACAGCCAGATCGGCGATGGTGGCATCTTCGGTTTCGCCCGAGCGGTGGGACATTACGTTGGTGTAACGCGCGCGATGCGCCATGTCGACGGCACGCAAGGTTTCCGTCAGCGAACCAATCTGGTTTACCTTGACCAGCATCGAGTTGGCACAGCCGCGTTCGATCCCTTCGGCCAGACGCGCGGGGTTGGTGACAAACAGGTCGTCCCCCACCAGCTGCACCTTGTCCCCGATGGCGTCGGTCAGGGCTTTCCAACCATCCCAGTCATCTTCGGACATGCCGTCCTCGATCGAGATAATCGGATAGTCATTGACCAGCGCTGCCAGATAGGCGGCGTTTTCTTCCGAGGTCAGGGTCGTGCCCTCACCCGCCAAAACGTACTTGCCGTCTTTGAAATATTCGGTCGCCGCGCAATCCAGCGCCAGGTGGATTTCCTCACCTGGTTTGTACCCTGCCTTTTCGATGGACTTCAGGATGAAATCCAGCGCTTCACGCGTGCTGGCGATGTTGGGGGCGAAACCACCCTCATCCCCTACACCAGTGGCCAAACCGGCTGCCGACAGTTCCTTCTTGAGTGTATGGAACACTTCGGACCCCATGCGCACGGCCTCGCGGATATTCGCGGCCGAGGTCGGCATGATCATGAATTCCTGAATGTCGATCGGATTGTCGGCATGCTCGCCCCCGTTGATGATGTTCATCATCGGAACCGGCAGAACGCGGGCCGAGGTGCCGCCGACATAGCGATACAGCGGCTGCGTGGTGAAATCCGCCGCCGCCTTGGCCGTCGCCAGAGAAACACCCAGAATGGCATTTGCACCCAGACGGCCCTTGTTCTCGGTTCCGTCCAGCTCGATCATCGCCTGATCGATGGCCACCTGCTCGGTCGCGTCAAAGCCAACCAGTTCTTCGGCGATCTCGCCGTTCACGGCTGCAACGGCTTCCAGAACGCCCTTGCCCATGTAACGCGCCTTGTCGCCGTCACGCTTTTCAACGGCCTCATGCGCGCCTGTGGATGCACCCGACGGAACCGCCGCGCGGCCCATGGTGCCGTCTTCCAGAATCACGTCGACTTCGACCGTCGGGTTGCCCCGGCTGTCCAGAATTTCGCGTGCGTGGATGTCGATAATGGTGCTCATGAGGCCCGTTCCTATGGCTGCAGTCGGTTGCACGCGTCATAGCAGCAACCACCCAAAAGTAAACCGCTTCCGTTATCGCTAACACGCATATTTCCGGACCTTTAGGGCTAACAGCTTACTGTTTGCGCCAACAGGGTCAGGCCAGGGACAGTTCGCGGGCCAGGCGCCTTTCGCGGACAAAGGTGTAAAGACCGGACCCGATGATAAGGGTTGCACCTGCCATTGTCAGCGCATCTGGCCGCTCACCAAACATCAGCATCCCAGCGAGGATCGAAAACACCAGACGTGTATACCGGAACGGCATCAGAGCCGAGGCTTCGCCGACCCGCATCGCGGTGACAATGCCGTAATATCCAATCACACCAAACCCCATGGCCCCCAGATACGGCAGGGATTGCCCGTCCTGAAGCGGTACAAAAGACGCGCCGGAAACTGCCATCAACAGCCCCCCGGCCAACGCCACCGCGACGTAAGCTTGCATTGCCACAACCGTCGAGGCCACCCGCACATCAAGCTTGCGCGTGATCAGATCACGCGCGGCAATCGCAATAACGGTCAAAACCACAAACAGGGACTCTGGCTGAAACCCGTCCAAACCGGGGCGGATAATCATCAAAACGCCGATAAAACCAACACCAATAGCGCTCCAGCGCCGCCAGCCAACTTGTTCGCCCAAGAACAGGGCCGCCCCCATGGTGACAGCAAGCGGCATGGCCTGAAACACAGCGGCGACCGTGGACAGGTCGATCAGGGACAGCGCCGTAACAAAGGTCACCGCCCCGAACCCTTCGGTTATCGCCCGCACCATCGGCAGCAGGCTCCACGCCACCGGATCAAAGATGCGTTTGCGCGTGACCACCGACAGGCATGCAAAGACAAGCGCACACACCAGACCGAGGAACACCATGATCTGTCCTGTCGGCACGGAAACCGACAGAACCTTGATGAACATGTCCTCAAGTGCAAAGGCCGCCATCGATCCGATGAGCAGCAGAATGCCGTTTATGTTGTTCATTTGCGCGTCCACAGGAAAAGGGCACTTCGGGTGCCTGTTCGCACAACAACCTCAACCAACGTCATCTGGCAAGGTAATTCCCGCCACTGCTTATGAATTAACGTGAGGGGAACAATCGCGTTTTGTGATGGATCAGTCCTGTTCCAGCGGCACGCCGTACAACTCCAGCCGATGGCCTTTCAGCTTATACCCCAGCTTTGCCGCGATTTTTTCCTGAAGGGCTTCGATCTCGGGGTCGACGAATTCGATAACCTCACCCGATTGCATATCGATCAGGTGGTCATGATGATCACGCTCGGCATCCTCATACCGTGCGCGGCCATCGCCAAATTCCAGACGTTCCAGAATCCCGGCCTCTTCGAACAGCTTGACCGTCCGGTAGACCGTCGCGATCGAGATGCCTTTGTCGACAGCGGAGGCACGTGAATAGAGTTCTTCGACATCCGGATGGTCGTCGCTTTGCTCTAGCACCTGCGCGATGATCCTTCTTTGACCGGTCATGCGCAGGCCTTTGGCCTCACAACGCCCAATAATCGTTTCCGACATGATGCCCCTCAGACTTGCTCGGGTATCTGTCTTAGTATGTCTGCGCAGTTTGCGCTACAGCGATTTCTGCTTTTCCGCTGATCTTACGCGGCACGTGTCAGATCGGCCCATACGGGCAGGTGATCCGATGCGATATGCGCCGGGCGCGCGTTGTGAACCCCATGCGCGGTGGCCTTTACCCCCGCGCCCAGCGCGATCCGGTCCAGCGCGCCAAGCGGTTGAGCTGCGGGAAAGCTGGGCCGGGGCGGTAGAAAGCGCATCTCGGGGGCCAGATGGTCCAGAACCGGTTGCCGCGACCATTCGTTGAAATCTCCGGCCCAGACGGTTGGCATCTCGTGCAGATCATCATCACAGCGCCGGATATGCGAAATCTGCTGCCGTCGGGATGCAGGCAACAGCCCCAGATGCATCCCCATCACCCGCAGCGGCCCGATTTGGGTATCGAACTCGACCCGGACCGCCCCGCGCGGCTCCAGCCCCGGCAACTCATGATGCCCTGTCTGCCGGACTGAAATACCATCCCCGCGCCAGATGACTGCATTACCGTGCCACCCAAGGCTTCCGGCCCCGCCCAGATCGACGATCTGCCAACCGGCTTCGTCCAACATGAAATGCGGCAGGGCTGCCGGGCGGGGCGGCAGGCGTTTGTCCGCCTCTTGCAACACAACGACGTCGGCCTGCATGTGCTCGATGACCTGCAGTATACGCTGCGGTTGACGCCGAAGATCCAGCCCGAGGCATTTTTGAATGTTGTAGCTGGCGATACGTAGGGTTGAAGATGGTTTCATAAGGGCTTGACCAATGGGCTGGCGCCCAAAGTGCCACGTCTGGCGCGGTGCGCAACCCCTCAGTTCTGTTACAGAACGAAAACCTCGCACGGAAACAACGCATATTGCACGATTTAATGGCAAACGACGTGCAACCGATCACCAAAGGATTGTTCCTTTGGACCCCCTGCTCTATCCGGTTGCGGTGGAACGGTCACACCGCTGCGACACAAGGGGCTGAATGGAACTGCATCAGACACAGCCGAACAACAGCACCCGCGCCAGCCTGGTTCTGGTCATGGGCGGCGCGCTATGGGGACTCTATTGGATCCCGGTTCGGTTCTTTCTCGATCAAGGATTGACCGGCCCATGGCCCGGAATTGCCATGTACTGCGCTGCCCTGATGGCTCTGGCCCCCTTGATATGGATCGACCGACACACACTTGTTCGGGAGTGGCGTAACCTGATGCTCAGCGGCATGTTCACGGGGGCCGCGTTCAGCTTATATTCCATAAGCCTTGTTTATACCGAGGTTGTGCGGTCGATCCTGCTATTCTACCTCACCCCGATTTGGGGAACGCTGTTGGGCGTTATGTTTCTGGGTGAGCGTCTCAGCCTTATGCGCTTGGCAGGTCTTTTCTGCGGGTTGGGAGGGCTGTTCGTTGTTCTGGGTGGTTCGGGTTTTGTGCCCTGGCCTCAAAACATAGGCGACTGGCTGGCGCTGGCTTCGGGTATGTGCTGGGCCTTGGGCACGCTGGGCCTATACCGTGCCAGCCGTATCTCGATTTCAGGACAGGTCTTTGCCTTTGTTTTCGGCGCGCTGATTCTGTCCTTGCTCAGCCTCCTTGTACTGCCTGAGCAGGCCCTACCCTCCATCGCACCAAATGAGACGATCCGCATTCTGCTGCTGGCCCTTCTGTCGGTATTCTACATCCTGCCCATGGTCTACATGACGATCTGGCCTGCAACGAAGCTTTCCCCGTCACGGGTTGGCCTGTTGCTTATGAGCGAAGTTGTCGTCGGCATCGCCTCTGCCGCCGTGCTGTCCGGAGAACCCTTTGGTCTGCGCGAGTTTCTGGGCGCCACGCTGATCGTCAGCGCCGCAGTGTTGGAGATTGTTCGAAAGTAACGCCACCCTGTGGGTTACGTCCCACAAAAGGTTGCGTGCACCACTTCGTTCTTGGCCGGTGGCCGTTTTAGGTCTGCGGCACCATCCTGATCAACATAGGGCCGAGCGAGGACGGCATTCAGTCGATGGAACGGCGCATAGTCCCCCTGCACCGCCGCCTGAATCATCTGTTCGACACGGTGGTTGCGCGGAATAAACGCCGGGTTTGCGGCGGCCATCACCTCCTGCGGGTCCGATTCACGGGCAATCCGTCCGCGCCAGCCTTCGGCCCAACTATCATAGGTCGCAGGGTCCAGGAACTGATCCCGAACAGAATCACTGCCCAGCGCCCGAAACGTGTTGGTGAAATCCGCCTGTCCTTCGGCCATGCGTTTCAGAAGGTCGGTGATCAATTCAAGATCGCCATCCTCAGCGCGCGTCAATCCAAGCTTGGCCCGGAAGCGAGTCAACCAATTGTCTTGCAACAACTCCGGCATGGCATGGACAATCTCGGTCGCTTCTTCGACAGCGGCCTCTTTGTCGTCCATCTGTTGGATCAAGGCCGTCGCCAACTGCGCCAAATTCCACACTGCGATATCGGGCTGGCTGGAATAAGCATAGCGCCCCATGCGATCAATTGAACTGTAGACCGTGTTGGGGTGATACGTGTCCATGAACGCGCAGGGACCGTAATCAATCGTCTCGCCCGCGATCGAGCAATTGTCAGTGTTCATCACCCCGTGAATGAAACCTACGCTCATCCACTGCGCGATCAACCGGGCCTGCGCATCCCGCACGGCCCGCAACAATCCCATAGGCCCCTCAGCCTCGGGATAGTGACGCGCGATGGCGTATTCCGTCAGTCGGCGCAAGCTGTCCAACTGCCCCCGTGCGGCAAAAACCTGAAACGTGCCCACCCGCAGATGGCTGCTGGCCACACGCGTCAACACCGCGCCCGGCATCGGACCTTCGCGAAACACCGTCTCGCCCGTTTCCACAGCCGCCAGAGCACGCGTGGTCGGGATGCCAAGCGCGTGCACCGCTTCGGATACCACATATTCACGCAGAACCGGACCCAGCCACGCCCGGCCATCGCCGCGGCGCGAAAACGGCGTAGGGCCCGAGCCTTTCAACTGTATATCCCGGCGCACCCCATCGATGCCCACAGTCTCGCCCAGCAACACCGCGCGCCCATCCCCCAGCTGAGGGTTGTACTGTCCAAATTGGTGCCCCGAATACAGCTGTGCAATAGGTTCGGCACCTTCAGGCAGACGATTGCCCGCAAAAGCCTCGGCCATGTCCTTCACATCGCCGGGGGCAATTTGCAGCAACTTCGCCAAATCATCGTTAAACGCTATCATCTGCGGCGCACGCACAGGAACGGGTGCCTGCCGCGCAAAAAACGCATTTGGCAAACGGGCATAGGTGTTATCAAACGGGATCGTCAGGGTCATGTTGCAATACATATTCCTCAGGCTCACGAATACCATAGCGGATCGTGCGTGCCCGTGCATAATCGCGCCGAACCAAGAGGGCACTCATGACCGCACAAGACATAATCGACCACCTGAACCTCCAACGTCATCCCGAAGGGGGGTGGTATGCCGAAACCTGGCGCGCCGAAAACGCAGGCCGCCCCACAGGAACCTGCATCTATTTCCTGTTGCAGGCGGGCGAAAGCAGCCACTGGCACCGGGTCGATGCGACCGAAATTTGGCTCTACCACGCCGGTGCGCCGCTGGTCCTGTCGCTGAGCGCGACGGATGCAGGGCCTGCTGCCGATCATCTGCTGACTCCTGACCTGTCAAAAGGTGCGCCTCAGCTGATCGTTCCTGAAGGCCATTGGCAGGCTGCACACAGTACAGGAGAATACACTCTGGTCAGTTGCACGGTTTCCCCCGGCTTTGATTTCGAAGGATTTGAACTGGCCGCACCGGACTTTGACATCCCACGGGAATAGCCCAACCATCAAAAGTCTCTGAAAAGTTGAGTTTACAGACGGCCCTGCGTTGCCCATCCTGTACCCGTAACCGCGTGTGACGGAGTATCGAGTGAGTATGAAGCAGGTCTGTCTGACAATTCTGTTTCTCTGCCTTAATGCAGGGAATGCAAATGCCAGTCCTGACTGCGCTGATTCTGGCGAAGCGCTCGAAGTGTCACTGCCAGGTACAACAACCGACGCCGCCCCCGCAGCGCAGACCCCCGAAGATCTTCCCCCTTGCGCAACCCTGCAACTGGAACAGGGGCGTGACCGGATGCGCGAACGCGGGGCCGTATGTGGCGACTGGACCATATTGGGGGAAACACGCAAAGCCCTGACAAGCAAAGCCCGGGGCTGCGGCATCGCGAACCCGGTTCGGGTGTACCGGATTTCGGATGTTGCGCTCAGTCAGTTTTCACTGATGGACTGTCAGACGGCGGTTACGCTGAAAACATGGATCGAAAACACCGCCAAACCCGCCTTTGCCGATTTGGGTGGCGGGCTCAAGGGGATGCGGGTTGTTGGGCATTATGCCTGCAAAACCCAGAACAACCAGCCGCGAGCGCGCCTATCGCAACACGCACGCGGTCGGGCCATCGATATCTCGACCTTTGTTCTTCAGGATGGCACCCAGATCACCGTTCAGGACGGATGGAATGACAGCACCCAAAGCGCGGTTCTGCGTCAGTTGCACACCGGGGCTTGTGGGGTCTTCAGCACCGTGCTCGGCCCGGATGCAGATCGCTATCACGCCGGGCATTTCCACTTTGACACAGCCCAGCGCAAAGGTGCGCCCGTTTGCCGTTAGACCTGCGGATTGTATCCGAGCTTGGCCTGTTTTGCCTCGCGTTCAACAGCCTCCCGAGCTTTTAGAATCCGCTCTTCATCTGGCTAAAAATATCCCGGGGGAGTCGCGCTTGCGCGACGGGGGCAGAGCCCCCTAATCCCCACTGCGGCTTTTGATCAACATGCTGATCAGGGGCACCAATACCGTCGTCAGAGACCCCACAGGATTCGACCCAATGCTCTTGACGGCCTGCACGACCTCCCGCGCTTCTGTCGCCATCTCTTCGAGCTCGTCTTCGATGTCCGCGATCGCCATGTCGCGGACTTCAACTGCTGGTGCGACCTCATCTTCAATGCTGCTCCGCCGCGCGATCAGAACCAGCACCCCGGCAACCACCAGATTTCCAAGGGCCAGCCAAGCCGCGGCCGAAGCTGGTGACATCGTGTTCTGAAGGGCAAAGAACAGCGAGACATTCAAAAGCACCAGGGCCGAAAAAGCGGCGATGCCTGCAATCCCCATCAGTATCGTCTGCTGCTGAACCACGGCCAAACGGCGGCGTGCGATCAGACGTTCTGTTCGGTAGATCGCTACCAGATTTCTGCTTAATCTGCTCATGAGGCTCCTCCTAACCCTGCGCGCCCGACAACATAGCCAAGCGAAAACGCAATCAGCAGCGCTGTGATCGGATAGTCCTTCTGCAAGCGACCGAATTCCTCGACCACATCCTCTCCCAGTGACTGCGCTTGGCTCAGGTCGATCCCGTGCTCTTCCAACAGTTTCCGGATTTCATCGGATGACTTGGTACGTTCGGGCTTTTCCTTGGGGGCCGGGTCTTGTTCGACCCGCGCCTCCAACGTCGCGTTTCGCTCCCGTAATTGCTCTAACTCCGTTTCAAGCTCTGCTTTTGTCGCCATTATGCCTTGCCCTCAATTCATGGGTCCGGGGCCACCGTCGCACAACAAGTTGTTATTTTGAACTGTTTTCCAGCTGGCGTTAGCCTACAGCGTCCATTGAAACTGAACTGACAACCCCGCCCCCAACCAGCGCCTGTACGCCGGTCGTTCCGGGGCAAGAGGTCGGCAGGCCGCGCGCCACGCGCACCGCCAGATAGGCAAAGGCCTGCGCCTCAAGCATGTCGCCATCCAACCCCACCGCCTCGACCGGTTCGACCGGGCAGTCCAACGACACGCGCAGCATCTCCATCAAAACCGGATTATGACGCCCGCCCCCGGTGACCAGCACACAAGACGGAGGTTTCGGGCAGTGCTCCATCCCCTGCACAACGCCCGCGGCACACATCCCGGTCAGGGTCGCCACGGCGTCCGCATCACTCAACTCCTGTACAAGACCTATCATTTCCGCAAAATCATTTCGGTCCAATGACTTCGGTGGCATTCGGGCAAAAAACGGTTCGGCCAAAAACAGCTCCAGCGCCCCCATTTCGACGGTGCCATCGCGCGCAAGCGCCCCGTCCCGATCCATGGGCAACCCCAACCGGGCTTGCATCAGATCGTCAATGGGCGCATTGGCGGGTCCGGTATCAAAGGCCAGCAAGGCACCCGGCACTTCGGGGCCGTCAAAGGACGGATCAACATACGTCAGATTGCCAACGCCACCCAGATTCAGGAAACACAGGGGCCGATCCGCGCCGAACCACTTGGCGCAGGCAAAATGAAAGAACGGTGCCAGCGGCGCACCCTCGCCCCCCATTGCCACATCATCACTGCGGAAGTCCCAAACCACCGGGCGACCCAACGCCTGCGCCAACCCCAGACCATCGCCCACCTGCAAGGTTCCACGCCCGTGCGGCTCATGCGCCAGGGTCTGACCGTGAAAACCGATCACGTCGACTTCTTCGAATTCAGACAACGCCTCGGCATGGGCGAATGTGACCATCTCGGCAGCCGCATCGACATCGGGCCCATGCCACTGTCCCATTGCCGCCCGCAACACGTCGCGTTCAGCGTCCGAGTAGGCACGATAGCCGCTTTGCCCAAAGCCCATGATCCGGTGCCCGTCGGTCTCGACGATCGCGGCATCCACGCCGTCCATCGAGGTGCCCGACATTGCGCCCAGTGCCCGGATCACCCCGTGTTTGCTGATGGTCTGGCCCACGCCTGCCTCCTGAACTGGCTGTCTTCTTCGCCACATCCGGGTCCTTGGGTTCACCTCTGGGTTGCAGCCTGGTCAAACTGCCTTTTGTTTGCACAAAAACGCAAGCGTTCT
Source organism: Ruegeria sp. 6PALISEP08 (assembly GCF_001238295.1). Taxonomy (GTDB): domain Bacteria; phylum Pseudomonadota; class Alphaproteobacteria; order Rhodobacterales; family Rhodobacteraceae; genus Ruegeria. The sequence continues at coordinate 264,382 of NZ_LGXZ01000001.1, read as the reverse complement.
GATACGGCGCCTCTTATTTTTCGCGAACCGCGTGGCCGGATCGACACCCGGCTCCAAGGAAAAAAGGTGGCTTTTCCTCCTAGGCGCTGCCGCCTATACAGTGCCCCGCAACATTAACCCAAAGGGCACGATATGACCTACCACCCCAAATCGGATTTCATCGCCACGATGATCGAGCGCGGCTTTCTCGCCGACTGCACCGATTATCAGGGCCTTGACGACGCGCTGATCAGTGGGTGCAAACCGGCCTATATCGGCTTTGATGCAACGGCACAGTCGTTGCATGTGGGCAGCCTGATCCAGATCATGATGCTGCGTTGGTTCCAGAAGACCGGTCACCAGCCGATCACGCTGATGGGTGGCGGCACGACCAAAGTCGGTGATCCTTCGTTCCGCGCGGACGAGCGCCCCTTGCTGGACCCCGAACAGATCGACGAAAACATCGCGGGCATCAAAAAGGTGTTCGCAGCCTATATCGACTATGACACAGACGCCGAGAACAAGGCGCTGATGCTGAACAATGCCGAATGGCTGGATGACCTGAACTACCTCGATTTCCTGCGCGACATCGGGCGACATTTCTCGGTCAACCGGATGCTGTCGTTTGAATCGGTGAAGTCCCGATTGGACCGTGAGCAATCGCTGTCATTTCTCGAATTCAACTACATGATCCTTCAGGCCTATGACTTCCTGGAACTGAACCGCCGTTACGGCTGTGTTCTGCAGATGGGTGGATCAGACCAATGGGGCAATATCGTCAACGGGATCGACCTGACTCGCCGCGTGCTGGATCACGAGATCTATGGCCTGACCTCGCCTCTGCTGACCACCAGTGACGGCAAGAAAATGGGCAAGTCGCAGGACGGTGCAGTCTGGCTGAACGCCGAGATGCGCTCGCCTTACGAGTTTTGGCAGTTTTGGCGCAATACCACCGACGCGGATGTGGGCCGGTTCCTGAAGCTTTACACTGAATTGCCGGTGGATGAGTGCGATCGTCTGGGCGCGCTTGCCGGGTCCGAGATCAACGAGGCCAAGATCCGTCTGGCCAATGAGGTCACAACCCTGCTGCACGGTGCACAAGCTGCGGCCAATGCCGAAGCCACCGCGCGCGAAGTGTTCGAAAAAGGTGGCGTAGGCGACGACCTTCCGACACTGACCCTCAATGCCGCGGACCTGCCGATCTCTGTCGTGCAACTGATCGTCAAATCTGGGTTGGCCAAGTCCGGCAAAGAAGCCAAGCGCCTGATCGCCGAGAACGGCGCCAAGCTGGATGACGCACCGCTGACCGATGCCGGGATGATGATCGACGCAGGCGCCCTGTCATCGCCGATCAAGCTAAGCGCAGGCAAAAAGCGCCACGCACTGGTTCAACTCGGCTGATACGATCTCAATCTGAAGAGACCGAACAGGATAACGGCCACCCGATCGGGTGGCCGTACTGCTTCATAAGACGGGAGATTACCTAAGGCCTTTTCCACCACTTCGACCGCCGCCACGACCGTTTCGGTCATTGCCGCCTTCGTCGTTGTTGGCGTTGTTGCCACGGCCCGGGCTGCTGCCTTCTCCGCCATTCCCACCGCCGTTGTTACCTTTGCTGCCACCCTTACCGCCTTTACCTTTGCCTTCACCTCTGCCGTCGCCATTTTTACCTTTTCCGTCGCCGCCTTTGCCGCCTTTCCCTTTACCTTCGCCTTTGCCGCCGCCTTTGCCACCTTTTCCGTCGCCATCACCGGGTTCGCCACCATCGCCGGGTTCACCACCACCGCCGGGTTCACCACCACCGCCGGGTTCACCACCACCGCCGGGTTCACCACCGCCACCGGGTTCACCACCACCGCCGGGTTCACCACCGCCACCGGGTTCGCCGCCACCGCCGGCTTCACCGCCACCACCGGGTTCACCGCCGCCACCAGGTTCACCGCCACCACCGGTTTGGCCGCCGCCCGGCGACCCCGGACTTGCCGCCTCTGCAAACGCCTCGCCTTGCGGCTCAGACCCTCGGCTTTCTCCACGGTTTTCGTTTGAACCCGACAGGCTTGCCGTCGGCAAATCCGTCAGTAGCGCGGCGAGACCCGGGCACTGTGCCCCGGTCACTTCCAACGTTGTCTCCAAATCCGAACGTTTCTGAAGCCTCTCCAGAAAACTTGGGGTCACCTGAACGCAATCACACAACCCCGCGTAATCCCCGGCATTGGCCAGGCTGCGGGCCGTTTTCCCCGTGCAGGTTTCCGGTGCAGCAGATGCACTGCCAATCATCACCAATCCAAAAACAGGCGCGACAAGTACAGCACCCAGCGTTTGTTTCTTACTCATAACCATATCAGGACCTCCTGGCGAAAAAACACATGACGGCCTTGAAGTCTTCACTCACAAACAGGCGCGTTTTCGTGAGGACCGGATTAACTTGTCTTCAGGAACGTTTTTTTGGTTCTGGTTTGGCGACGCAGGTCACCGGGCCATCCATTTCGTCAAAACTGTGGACACCGCACCCGCGAACCGGTTATTGAACAATCGTTCATATCTCTGGGAGGAGTTCACCATGCACCTGTCCACCACAGCCGCCCTTGTCACCGGCGGCGCGTCCGGTCTGGGCGAAGCCACGGCCCGTCATTTTGCCGCCCAAGGTGCGCAGGTCACCATTCTGGACCGGGACGCAGATCGCGGCATTCAGGTTGCCGGTGAAATCGGCGGGCATTTTGCGCAGACCGATGTCACTGATGAGGATTCGGTGGCAGCTGCCGTGCGCTTGGGCATGGACAAGATGGGCAAGATCACCGCAACCGTGAATTGCGCGGGCATCGCTTATGGCATCAAGACGGTTGGCAAGGATGGCCCCCACCCTCTGGACGCCTTCCAGCGCACAATTGATATCAACCTCGTCGGTACCTTCAACGTTTCGCGTCTGGCCTCTGCCGAGATGGCAAAGAATGAACCCGAAGCAGACGGTGCACGTGGTGTGATCATCAACACCGCCTCCATCGCTGCATATGACGGGCAAAAGGGTCAGGCGGCTTATGCCGCTTCGAAAGGTGGTGTTGTTGGCATGACGCTGCCGATGGCCCGTGATCTGGCCTCGACCGGCATTCGGGTCATGACCATCGCGCCGGGCATTTTCATGACCCCGATGCTGGCCGGTCTGCCCGAAGAGGTACAGCAACAGCTGGCCGCTGACGTCCCGAGCCCTGCTCGCTTGGGCGATCCGATGGAATACGGGCGATTGGCCGGCTTCATCGTCGAGATGGGTTATCTGAACGGAGAAGTTATCCGCATCGACGGTGCATTGCGGATGCGCTAAATCTGTCGCATGTCTGAACGTGAAAAAATGCAGTCCGGACAGTGGTATTGCTGTCTGGATTCGGAACTGGATGCTCTGCGTGCGCAGGCAAGGCGCGCAGTTCACGCGCACAACACCTGCCCGCCGGACACACGCGGAGCGATGGCGCCCGAGTTGCATGCACTGCTGGGCCATGTCGGCGAGGCCTGCTTCCTCGAAGCTCCGTTCCATTGTGCTTATGGGATGAACATCCATCTGGGCAACCGGGTCTATTTCAACGCCGGTTGTGTCGTGCTGGACACGGCCCCAATGCGGATCGGAGACGACACGATGTTCGGCCCCAATGTCCAGGTCTACTGCGCCCACCACGCCAAAGACCCGGCGGATCGGGCAAAAGGACTGGAAATCGGCTTGCCGGTCACAATTGGCAGGCATGTCTGGGTGGGCGGAGGCGCGATTCTGCTACCCGGCATCACTGTCGGCGACAATGCCACGATTGGTGCCGGGAGTGTCGTGACAAAGGATGTCCAGCCCGGCGAAACCGTTGCCGGAAACCCTGCCCGGCCTATCCGGTCCCACCCATAACCTTATTCTGCCCCCAATCCGCCAGCGCCTCGATCACCGGGCGCAGCGCCTGCCCCTTTTCAGTCAGGCTGTACTCCACTCTGGGCGGCACCTCTGCATAAACTTGGCGATGCACGATTCCATCTGCCTCTAGCTCACGTAGCTGCTTGGTCAGGCTGCGCTGGGTCACCGTGCCCAATGCGCGGGACAACGCGTTAAAGCGCATCGTGCCACCAAGAAGATGATAGATCACCAAGCCCTTCCACTTGCCCGATATCTGCTCCAGCCCGGCTTCGACCGGGCAACCTCCGCTGCAGTCGTATCTTTCAAATCGATCCACCCCGACCTCCTGCCACAGACAGTATACAAATGGTACCTACCCGCACAAATAGTGCGTACTTGCGTGATTTGTTGGTGTCACACATATCTCGGTTCATCGCAACCGAGCCCTGTAAGGAGACATCATGGCCCTGACCATTCTCGCGCAAATCACCGCCAATCCAGGCAAAGAAGAGCTTGTCCGCACCGAGCTTGAAAAGCTCATCCCCATCACCCGTGCTGAAGAAGGTTGCATCCAGTACGACCTGCATGTGGATACCTCGACTCCTGGTTTTTTTGTCTTTTACGAAAACTGGGAAACGCGGGAACTGTGGCAAACCCACATGAATGCACCCCATCTTGCCGCTTATATGCAGGCGACAGACGGCGCGGTTGCAGAATTCACGCTGAGCGAGATGACGAAAATCGACTAAACTCGGTTCGCTCCGCCGATGGCGCTCAGGCGCCTTCGGCTTTTTCTTCCAGCACCAGCCACTCCTCTTCGGCCGCCGACAGCTTTTCCTGACGTTCGACCAGCGCGTCGGTGGCTTTCTGGAACTTGACCGGCTCGCGGGTGAACAACTCTGGGTCGGACATCAGCTCTTCCAGCTTGGCGATCTCGGCCTCAAGGCGCGCGATTTCGGCAGGCAGCTTCTCCAACCTGTGCTTTTCCGAAAAAGACAGACCCGGTTTCGGCTTCGCCTCTTGCTTGACCTTTGGCTTTGAAGCTTTTGCTTTTTCTTCTTTTTTCCCAGCGACATCGCCACGTTGCGCGATGTAGTCCGACCACCCTCCGGCATAGACCGTTGCGCGACCATTCCCTTCCATCGCAATCGTCGTCGTTGCCACCCGGTCCAGAAAATCCCGATCGTGACTGACCAACAGAACCGTTCCGTCGTAATCGTCCAAAAGCTCCTGCAACAGATCCAGCGTCTCAACATCCAGATCGTTGGTCGGTTCGTCCAATACCAGAAGGTTCGAGGGTTTCGCCATCAGCTTGGCCAGCAACAACCTTGCTTTTTCCCCACCTGACAAGGACTTAACGGCCGCTCTTGCCTGGCCTTCGTCAAACAGGAATTCCTTAAGATACCCCACCACATGCTTGGGTTGCCCGCCAACCATCACCTGATCGGCCTTTCCTGACACCCGCATCTCGGGGTCGCCGGTAAGGCTGTCCCAAAGGGACATCTCGGGATCCAACTGCGCGCGTGTCTGGTCGAACACCGCGATCTCAAGATTCGTGCCCAACGACACCGAGCCCTCATCCGGTTCAACCTGATCCAGCAACATTTTCAGCAGCGTGGTCTTACCCACCCCGTTGGGCCCGACAAATGCCACGCGATCGCCGCGCTGCACCAGCAGGTCAAAACTCCGAACAATCTGCTTGTCGCCAAACCCTTTGGCCAAGCCCTTGGCCTCGATCACCTTACGGCCCGACTTTGGCCCCGATTCCAACGTCATGGCAGCCGAGCCCTGCCGTTTGATCTGCGCTGCTTTTTCGGCTCGCAGAGACTGCAAGGCCCGCACCCGGCCTTGGTTGCGCTTGCGTCGGGCGCTGATGCCCTCAACCGCCCATTTCGCTTCGGACTTGATCAGGCGGTTCAGCTTGTGCCGCTGCTGGTCTTCCTCTTCCCACACCTTGTCCCGCCAGGTCTCAAACGCTTCAAAACCTTGCTCATGCCGTCGAACAGCGCCCCGATCAATCCAGAGTGTCGCCCGCGTCAACGCGCGCAAAAACGCACGGTCGTGCGAGATCAGTACAAAAGCCGCACGGGTTGACCCAAGTTCGCGCTCCAGCCACGCAATGGCTTCGATATCCAAGTGGTTTGTGGGCTCGTCCAACAACATCAGATCCGGTGCCTCGGCCATCAGCTTGGCCAGCGCTGCCCGCCGCCGCTCGCCACCCGATGCCGTGTCAACGGGGCGGGACGGGTCAAACTTTAACCCTTCACCTGCACGTTCAACCTTGTAGAGCTCGCCTGGCTCCAACCCGCTGGAAGCATAGTCACCCAGTGTCGCAAACCCCTGCATCGTTGGGTCCTGCTCCATATATCCCACGGATTTTCCGGGCGGGATGACAATCTCACCCCGATCGGCCTCAACCAATCCGGCCATCACCTTCATCAAGGTAGACTTACCCGACCCGTTGCGCCCGACCAGCGCCACGCGGTCACCAAGTTGGACTACCAGATCAAGTTCGGAAAACACCGGATCGCCCCCGAAAGTCAGGGAAATGCCGGACATCTGCAATAAAGGAATTCTCGCCATGACCGCCAGCTAAACCGGCTGACACAATGCGTCAACGCCTCTGCTTCACCTTTTCGGAAATACTCAATCTACCCGACCACCGTCCGCAACAGACGTTTGCGCGCCGGGGGAATCGCTCCGATTTCCAGCCCGGTGAACACATGAAGTGTGTTCATGTGACGATCTACAACCGCATGATCACTGACCCAACCGCCCATCATCAGATAGGTGCGCAACAAAGGTGGCATCCGCAACATTGCCTTTTTGGCATCTGGCTTGCGCCGCAGACGCGCAGCAAAGCGAAAAACATTCGGGGCTTTTACCCGTGGCAGCCATCGTTTCGGTGCCAGATGACGATGCTTGAGCATCGCAAACGCGTCTAGATACTGCTCAGTCTCGGTACCGGCAAAGGACGAGCATCCAAACAGCATCTCAACACCGTTCTGATCTACATAGGCTGTCATTGCACCCCACGCCACGCGCAGGATGTCGGGATCGCTGTGATCAGGATGAATGCAAAACCGTCCCATCTCGACCATGCGGCCACTGAAACCCTCCAGCGAGCTCAGGTCGTAGAACTGGGCCGAATAGCTGCGCCCGATTTCGCCACCATGATCCATGGTCAGCATCCGGAAACAACAGACCAGTTGGCCCGCTGAACGCATATCTTCGACCAGAATATGGCTGCATCGTGCGTCGAAATCGTCGCGGTCCAGTTGCCGCGTGCCGAAGGCCAACGTCCGCAACCGTTGTGCAGCCTCGATATCCTCGGCCGACTGTGCAAGTCGCGCGCGATAGCGCCCTTTGCTGAGCAAAACTGCAGTCGCCACGGTCGCATCCTCCACGGTTGCAAACCCATTGTTGCCGTTACGGCCTCGTTAACACAAGACATGTGACTGTCTTGTGACTCTCACAAGGTGGCAGGCCGTATTAGTTGTTCACGCCCGGGATATTGGCCGGGTTGAAGTTGCCGATATTGCCAAGCAGCTGACGCAGGAAGCCTTTGTCCTGGACGTTGGAATCGGTCACACGGCGTTCCAGCGGAATCACGATGCCGTCTTCCAGACCAAAGCGTTCGATATTGCTGACGACACCACGCTGGTCGAAGCTGATGGCCACCAGTTCGCGCGATACAACTTCGGGCCGTTTCGGGCCGTAATGGCGCACCCGCGAGCGCACGTAATAGTAACCGGAATCCCGCACGACACCTGACGCACCCGGCGCGCCGATGGCCTCTTCCACACTGTCGCGCGTGTCGACGCCCACTTTGATTTCGGCCAGATCTTCGGCCGGCGGTACATAGCCGTGATTCTTGAAGATCGGCGTACAGGCGCCAATCGCAGCCAGACAGGCAACAAACACAAGCGATTTCGTCGCTGGTTTCAACCGGTTCACTACCTTCAACATGCGCACCCTCTTGCCTTGGCCTCTTGCGGCTTCTATCCGATTACAGAAACCGCTGCCACGGTTCAACACATAGAAAGGCTCACAAATGAGCAACCTTACATCACTTCGTGTGGCTGACCTGCCCCAGAATGCCCCCACGCCCTTCGATCTGCGCCCTGCTGCTGCGGCTCTTGACGGGATTCGGCAGGATCTGGGCCTGCTGGGTCTGCGCAAGCTCAGCTTTGTCGGAGAGGTCCGTGCCCAGGGCAAACGTGACTGGGTTCTGAACGGTAAACTGGGTGCAACCGTTGTTCAGCCCTGTGTCGTGACACTTGATCCCGTAACCACACGAATCGACATTCCCGTGCAACGGACGTTTCTGGCGGATTGGGCCAACCCTGACGAGCCAGAGTTCGAAATTCCCGAAGATGACGAATCCGAACAGTTGGGCCCCGAGATTGACCCGGCTTTGGTGATGGTCGAGGCGCTGTCGCTGGCTCTGCCCCAATATCCGCGCAAGGACGGCGTCGAACTGGGTCAGGTAGACTATACAGAACCAGGCAAAAAACCCATGACCGACGAAGATGCCAAGCCCTTTGCAGGATTGGCAGGATTGCGCGATGTGCTGAAAAAAGACGAGTGACAGCAGTCTGATTTCCTGTCATAGCAGGCGGTCAGAAAAATCGCTTGAACATGTCGAGAATCGCAGTATTTTCGCGCGCTCATCGGAAATTTGGGTTGGACATTGCGGGGCTGGTCCCCTAAACGCGCGTCAAACCACGATAAAACGAAGTATGAAACCCGGTCGGCGGCGAATCTGCTGACCCACAGTAGACAAAGGTTGAGACCATGGCCGTCCAACAGAACAAAGTTTCCAAGTCGCGTCGCAACAACCGCCGCGCACACGACGCTCTGGTTGCTGCAAACCCGAACGAATGCGCGAACTGTGGCGAGCTGAAGCGCCCGCACCACGTTTGCGCATCCTGCGGCCACTATGATGATCGTGAAGTCGTCGCACAAGCCGACGAAATCGATCTGGACGAAGACGCAGCCTAAGCCTGATTGAGCGCAGACCGAGGCATGACTGAACAGCCCACGCACGCCGGACGGATCACCATCTCGGTCGACGCTATGGGCGGGGACGCAGGTCCCGCAGTGGTTGTTGCAGGTCTGGCAAAATCAGCCGACAAGAACCCGGATATCGGGTTTTTGTTGCACGGGCCCGAACAGGTTTTACGTAAGCTTGTCGCCAAACGGCGTGTCCTTGAAGGACGCGTCGTTTTTCGTGATTGCCCCGATGTGGTCACGATGGAGGACAAGCCCAGCCAGGTTGTGCGCAACGGTAAGCAAACCTCGATGTGGTCCACGCTTGAGGCTGTACGCCAAGGCGAAGCGCATGGGGCGGTGTCCTGCGGCAATACGGGCGCGCTGATGGCGTTGTCGATGATGCGCTTGCGCAAACTGCCGGGTGTGAACCGCCCGGCCATCGCGATTCTGTGGCCTTCACGCAACCCACAAGGCTTCAATGTGATGCTTGACGTGGGCGCAGATGTCCGTGCCGACTCCAAGGATTTGCTGCAATATGCCCTGATGGGTGCCTCATACGCGCGCAACGGCATGGCATTGAAGCGGCCCCGGATCGGCTTGCTGAATGTCGGCACCGAAGAACACAAAGGGCGCGCCGAACTGAAAGAAGCCCACGCGATGATCGCGGAATTCGCGGACCAGGCGAATTTCGAATTTGTGGGCTTTGTCGAAGGCAGCGACATTCCCGGTGACAGGGCAGATGTCATTGTCACGGATGGGTTTACCGGAAATGTTGCAATCAAAACCGGCGAAGGGACGGCCAGCTTGATCGGTGATCTGTTGCGCCAGGCCTTCAAGTATTCTCCGTTGTCCCGATTGGCATCGATCCTTGCGATCACCTCGCTGAATCGCTTGAAAAAGCGTATCGACCCGCGGCGCGTGAACGGCGGTGTGTTTCTGGGCCTGAACGGCACCGTAGTGAAATCCCATGGCGGCGCAGATGCGACTGGCGTATCGGCGGCGATCAAGCTGGCCTTTACTCTGGCGCAATCGGGCTTTTCCGAAAAATTGGCCGCGCGGGTTGCATCCACGGCCCAGCTTGCACAAGATGCCGCGCAATCAGCGCCGCAGACCGATAAATAACCAAAAAAAGGCAGTACCCCAAAATGGCAGGCCGTTCAGTTGTAGTAGGTGTCGGGCATTATTTGCCGGAACGCATCGTTCCCAATTCCGAGTTTGAGAGAACGCTGGACACAACCGACGAATGGATCCGCACCCGGTCGGGCATTGAGCGCCGCCACTTTGCCGCCGAGGATGAGACCACCTCGGATCTGGCGACAAAGGCGGCAGAGGCCGCTTTGGAAGACGCCAGCTTGAGCGCGGACGATATTGACGCCATCATTGTTGCGACTTCAACCGCTGATCTGACCTTTCCCTCCGCCGCGACCATGGTTCAGGCGCAGCTTGGCATGACCAATGGCTTCGCCTTTGACATTCAGGCGGTTTGCGCAGGATTCGTTTTTGCACTTTCCAACGCAAATGCGCTGATTGTTTCCGGTCAGGCCAAGCGTGTGCTGGTGATCGGCGCCGAGACGTTCTCTCGGATCATGGACTGGACCGATCGATCCACCTGTGTCCTCTTCGGCGACGGCGCGGGAGCTTTGGTGCTGGAAGCGCAAGAGGGCGAAGGCACCGCCGCAGATCGCGGCATTCTGGCAACCGACCTGAATTCGGACGGCCGTTACAAGGATCTTCTTTATGTGGATGGGGGCGTATCAACCCAATCCACTGGGCACCTACGTATGCAAGGCAACCAGGTGTTCCGCCATGCCGTTGAAAAACTTACGAAAACTGCGGAAACGGCTTTGGATCGTGCGGGCCTCAGCAGTGCGGATGTGGACTGGATCGTTCCGCATCAGGCCAATATACGGATCATTCAGGGCACCGCCAAGAAAATGGGCCTGCCGATGGAGAGTGTTGTGGTCACGGTTCAGGATCACGGTAACACCTCGGCTGCGTCTATTCCTTTGGCGCTATCAGTCGGCAAACAGCGCGGCCAGATCAAGCAAGGTGACCTGATCGTAACCGAAGCCATTGGTGGTGGGCTGGCATGGGGCGCCGTGGTTCTGCGCTGGTAACCGGCGCAAACCGGCTTACACAGCCTCTTGCAATTCATTGATATTGACAGCGAATTTGCCATAGCCATATGCTCTGATATCAACAAGGGGAAATGGCATGGGCGACAAAACACTGACTCGAATGGATCTGAGCGAAGCCGTCTTTCGTGAAGTTGGACTGTCACGAAACGAAAGCGCGCAGCTGGTGGAAAGCGTCTTGAGCCACATGTCTGACGCTCTGGTTCGTGGTGAGCAGGTCAAAATCTCGTCCTTCGGCACCTTCAGTGTACGCGACAAGACCGCCCGCGTTGGTCGCAACCCCAAAACCGGTGAAGAAGTCCCGATTCAGCCGCGCCGCGTGCTGACGTTCCGCCCGTCGCATCTGATGAAGGATCGCGTCGCTGCCGGGAATCGCAAGTAACCCCGAGGTCTCGCGGATATGAGCAAGTCTCCCGACGCGTTTCGCACCATCAGCGAAGTTGCGGATTGGCTTGGTGTTCAAGCCCATGTTCTGCGTTTCTGGGAAAGCCGGTTCACGCAGGTGAAACCGGTCAAACGCGCGGGTGGACGCCGGTATTATCGCCCCAATGACATGCGACTTTTGGGCGGGATCAAAAAACTGCTCCACGAAGACGGAATCACCATCAAAGGCGTTCAGCGCATCCTGCGTGAGCAAGGCGTGGCACATGTCGTATCGCTGTCCCCGTCTTTGGACGAACACTCCCCTGACCCGGCTTTACCTGTTGAAGACACCGTGGTGCTCTTTGAACCGAAACCCGCGGCCTCCACTGAACAGATCCATATGGATCTGGGTGAGCCCTCTGCACCATCGGTGAAAGAAGAAGCTCGGGTCGACCCAGTCTCATCTGCCATTCAGAAGCCAGATTCGGAACCTGAACTTGATACCGCCCCTTTGATGGGGGGAATCGCATCCTTGGCGTGGAACCGGGCCGAGTTTGACGACGACCTGCTGCGCCGCATCGCGCCGATCGCAAAAGACCTGCGTTACTGGCTGGACCGTGTGGAAACACAGGCGGCGGGTTAGGAAAAAAGGCAGTGTTTTCCTCTTGCCCCTGCCGGGAAAATCTTTATGAACACCCCAACGTCGGGCTATGGCGCAGCCTGGTAGCGCGTCCGTCTGGGGGACGGAAGGTCGCAGGTTCGAGTCCTGCTAGCCCGACCAAATCACACCGACGTTTATGGCACACAGGCCAGATCCCGCTCTGGCACCAGAGGGGATCGAGATGACAGGTGTTTGCCCGAACCAACAGATTGAGGCGATGATCGCGCGCAGCGAAATCACCGCCAGCCCGGACGTTCTGTCTGCACAGATTCAACCCGCTAGCCTTGATTTACGTCTGGGAACAGTCGCTTACCGAGTCCGTGCTTCGTTTCTTGCAGGCGAAGGGCGGACCGTCGCCGATCGTTTAACCGAGTTCGAGATGCACCGCATCGATATTTTGGCTGGTGCTGTTCTGGAAAAAGGCTGCGTCTATCTGGTGCCCCTGATGGAATCGCTCGCCCTGCCCGAGGATGTCAGTGCCGTGGCAAATGCCAAAAGCTCGACCGGGCGGCTGGACCTTTTGACCCGGACCATCACCGATGGCGGCTCCGAATTTGACCGGGTGCCTGCGGGATATACGGGACCGCTCTATGCGGAAATCTGCCCGCGTTCCTTCTCGGTTTTGGTGCGGCCCGGTATGCGCTTGAACCAGATTCGTTTCCGTCAGGGTCAGGCCGTGCTCTCGGATGCCGAGTTGACGGCTTTGCACGTCGAGTCGCCACTGGTGGATGGTCCTGCCGTCATTCAGGACGGTTTGGGCTTTTCCGTTGATCTGCAACTTCCCGATACCGATCTGGTTGGCTACCGCGCCAAGCCACACACCGGCGTGATCGATCTGGATCGTATCGGCGAATACGACCCGCAGGACTACTGGGAAGAAGTGCGCACCAAGGATGGCTGCATCATCCTGGACCCCGGCGCGTTCTATATCCTTGTCAGCCGTGAGGCGGTGCACATTCCACCAATGTACGCCGCTGAAATGGCACCCTATCTGGCGATGGTTGGTGAATTCCGAGTGCACTATGCCGGGTTCTTTGACCCCGGTTTTGGCCATGCCGCTGCCGGTGGGGCCGGATCCCGAGGTGTGCTTGAGGTACGCTGCCACGAAGCACCGTTCGTGCTGGAGCATGGGCAGGTTGTCGGGCGTCTGGTCTACGAGAAAATGACCGAAATGCCCACGCAGTTGTACGGCGCAGGCATCGCCTCGAACTATCAGGGTCAGGGTTTGAAACTGTCGAAGCACTTCAAAGCTGTAAGCTAAACCTTAAAACTTCATAAACCGGCGCATTTGCCGGGTCACACGCTGTGCTTGCCTCAGGCTCTGCGCATGGCGTGGCGCGCTGACTTGCCCGGGCCCTTTCGACGTGCCCGATCTGTCGCCCGTTCGGCTGGCCATGTCGATGCCCTTGTTCACACCCTTATTGACCAGACGGCGCATGACCTGACGCACAATCATATCGATGATCCGGTTTGCATTCATCGCTCAACTCCGTGTCTTCTCGCTCAAAGATATGCGGTTTATGCGGCAATAAAAGGGCTGCGCGATCACTCTTCCTCGAACAGTTCGGTCTGGTCTTCGTCGACCTCGTCCTCGGACCCTTCACCCAACGGAATAGCACCCGGTGGAGGCCGGTTCTCCAGAAGCCCCGCGGCCCTTAATTCTTTCAGCCCCGGCAAGTCACGCGCATTTTCCAAGCCAAAGTGGTCCAAGAATTCGGGCGTAACCACAAAGGTCACTGGACGGCCCGGGGTCATGCGGCGGCGGCCCAGTTTGATCCACTCCATCTCGAGCAACTGGTCGATGGTTCCGCGTGAAACCGACACGCCCCGGATTTCCTCGATCTCGGCCCGCGTGCAGGGCTGATGATAAGCGACGATGGCCAGCGTTTCGATCGCGGCGCGGCTGAGCTTGCGGGTCTCGACCGTTTCCTTCTGCATCAGAAAACCCAAATCAGGGGCCGTGCGGATGGCCCAGGCATCACCGACACGCACCACACGCACGCCGCGTCCTTCATAGCGTTTTTGAAGCAATTCAACGGCTTGCGCCGCATCGCTGCCATGGGGCATCCGGGCTTCCAGATCCGCGATTGTCACCGGCTCAGAGCTGGCGAACAACACGGCCTCGACCATACGCTCTTGTTCCGCCAGCGGAGGTGCTTCGAACAGTGTGCCGGTTTCTTCAGGGGCGTCAGTCACGTGTTTCGGTCCTCTTGCGCAGATGGATCGGAGCAAATGTCTCGCTCTGCTTCATCTCCATATGTCCTTCTTTCACCAGCTCCAACGAGGCCGCAAAGGTCGCCGCTGTTGCTGACCTGCGGCGTACTGGGTCGGCATCCCAGCCGTCAGGCAGATAGGTCTCCATGTCGGTCCACGTGCCGGCAAACCCGATCAACGGGCGCATCCGTTCCAGCGCCTGCTCCATTGTGAATACAGCATCGCGATCCATCACAAAGGGGCGGAACTCATCACGGGTGCGGATACGGGCATAGCCCTGCATCAGATCCAGCAGCGTGGCGGAATAGGTTACGGTTCGGATGCGGGTGATATCTTCGCCCTGCCCGCGCCTAAAGAAATCGCGACCCAACTGATCGCGCGCCATCAAACGCGCGGCAGCGTCGCGCATGGCCTGAAGGCGCTCCAACTGAAACGCAAGATGCGCTGCCAGTTCCTCGCCCGACGGCCCTTCGTCATCGGGATCAGGTGGCAGCAGCAAGCGAGATTTCAAGAAGGCCAGCCAGGCCGCCATGACCAGATAGTCGGCGGCCAGTTCGATCCTCAGCGCCCGCGCCTTTTCGACAAAGGTCAGGTACTGCTGCGCAAGTGCCAGAACCGAGATTTTCCTCAGATCAACCTTTTGCGTACGTGACAGGGTCAGCAGAACATCCAGCGGACCTTCGAACCCGTCGACATCAACAATCAGCGCTTCGGCCGCAAGACGATCCGCGACCGAAACAGGGTCTTCGCTGAAAAGGTTATCGTTCATATACCTGCCCGCCCATTAGGGCAGATAGTTCAGCCTCGGCGGCAGGGATGTCAAGTTCCTGAGGAGGTTTGCGCATTGCCAGCGCCTGTACTGCGCGGGCTTGTGCCTGATCCGTCATCTCTCCGGCGGATTCCATCACTTCGGCACGGTCCGTAAAACTGCCGTTGCAATGCAGAACAACATCGCAGCCTGCCTGAATGGCCTGACGTGACACATCGGCCGGCGTACCGCTCAGCGCTTTCATCCCGATATCGTCGGTCATGATCAGCCCGTTGAACCCGATCTTTTCACGGATCACATCCATCATGGTCTTAGAAATCGTAGCTGGTTGCGGGTCGATCTGATCGTATACCAGATGCGCGGTCATTCCCATCGGCAAATCGTTCAGGGCGCGGAAGGGTGCGAAATCGCTGCTGTCCAACGTGTCCATCGGCAGATCAACATGCGGCAGGTCATAGTGGCTGTCCAGCGTAGCACGACCATGACCGGGCATATGTTTGATTACTGGCAGAACGCCCCCGTCCAAGTGCCCTTCTGCCACGGCCTTACCGATCTGGGAAATCTTATCGGGATCAGAAGCATAGCACCGGTTCTTCAGAAAAGCGTGCGTATCCGACCGCGCCACATCAACCATGGGGGCACAGTTGCTGTCGATACCCAAGCTGAACAGTTCGTCAGCAATCAGGCGATAGCGTAGATACATGGCCCGCTCGGCCTGATCGCCTGAACGCGTCACGTGATCCAGCGGTGGCAGCCATTCGCGGGCCAGAGGTGCGCGCAGGCGCTGTACGCGCCCGCCTTCCTGATCAATGGTGATAGGGCAATTACGACCAACCGCCTCGCGGAAATCATCGCACAAGGCACGCACCTGATCGGCGCTTTCGATGTTGCGGGCAAACAGGATGAACCCAAACGGGTTCATCTGGCGAAACAGGTCTCTTTCCTCCTGCGTCAGGCGCAGGCCTTCGGCGTCGGTGATCGTGGCACCAAATTTCACCGCACGGCTACCGGGATGCAATCGGCCCCTTGAGCGACCAGCGCAGCACAGAACTGGCGCGAGTCACTCAGGTTTTCGAAACCCAGAACGCGCAGGCGATAGAAGGTTCGGCCGCCGCTTGAAGTTTTCTGAATAACGCGTTGCTTTCCATCCATATATTCACCGAACCGACCACTCAGACGATCCCACTCGGCCTGGGCCACCTGAGTACTGTCATAGGCCCCAAGCTGCGCAAGGCGTGTGCCTTTGGTCAGCGTATCGGGATCGACATCCAACCCAACCGCAGCCTTGACGGCGGCGTTGATGGCGCCCTCAGACGCTTCGCTGGGCGAAACTTGACTGCGTGCCGGGCGTTTAGCCGGGCGCAACGACCTGCGGACCCCCGGCAATTCGGCAATAGCCGGGTCCGGCAAGGCCGCAGCAAAATCGGCAGGATCGATTGCCGGTTCTTCCTCGGGCGTGGACAGCGATGCAACCTGCACACCCTCTTCAAACTCTTGTTGGGTTTTGGCCGCCTCACCTGCCAGTTCCGCCACCAGCGCGTCTACTGCATTCTGGCGGAGTCGCGCGGCTTCCTGGGTTGAGATCGGCTCTTCCACCACATGCAGCGCCGGGGTTGGCTTCAGATCACCACCGGGCAAGTCTTCTGCAGTCAGCGATACCGGGCGCGGCGCAAGGATCAGACGATCCGCCGGGGCGGCGGCGGTGCCTTCGGCCGCAACGGCATTCACGGCCAACCCCTGGTGATCTGCAGGTGTGCCGCCCGGGTTTTCCGGCTGCACGCGCATCGGCCCTTCGGCTGCGCGCACAACGGGCACGCCACTTACATCCCGCATGACCAGTTGATACCCCCAAAAGCCGACACCAGCGACCAACGCCAAGGATGCAACAGCCCCAAGAACGTTAACCATCTGGCCCAGTCCAAACGTGCCGCGCGGCGCGTCATAGTCCTGCATATCCTCGGGATACTCATACGCATCCTCAGGATGCGCCTGATTCGGGTAATGAATCTGCCCGGGGCTTTGGTGCCCCGAGTAATCGTAACTCGCCATGTCCGCCTCACTGCCCGTTTAGCGCCTGAAATTAAGGCGCGCGGGTCATTTCTTGCCTACCTCGTACCGGCGGTTCGGGCGATATTTGTTACCGCATCTCCTGCGCCGGGGTAACGCCAAGAATACCCAAGCCCGCTGAAATCACAACAGAAACGGCCCGGGCCAGTGCGATTTTTGACTGGCTTGTGGCAACATCGCCATCCTGAATGAAGCGCAACTGGGTTTCTTCATTTCCCTTGTTCCACAGCGCGTGGAAATCCCCTGCAAGTTCATACAGATAGAAGGCAACACGGTGCGGCTCGTTGGTGCGCGCGGCGATTTCCACCAGACGTGGCCATTCGGCCAGTTTCTTGGCGACGGTCAGTTCCGAAGCGTGATCGTTCTTGCGTAAATCGGCCCCGGCAAGTGCTGCGTCATCAGCCGCAATTCCAGCCTCAGCGGCGCGGCGCAGAACGCTCATCACGCGGGCATGGGCATATTGCACATAGAATACGGGGTTCTCGCGGCTCTGTTCCAGCACCTTGTCGAAGTCGAAGTCCAATGGCGCGTCGTTCTTGCGGGTCAGCATGACAAACCGGGTCACGTCCGGACCAACCTGATCGACCACATCACGCAAGGTGACAAAGTTCCCTGCCCGCTTGGACATCTTGAATGGCTCGCCATTCTTCCACAGCTTCACCAGCTGGGTCAGCTTGATATCCAGCGGCACCTTGCCGTCGGACAGAGCCGAAACAGCCGCTTTCATCCGCTTGACGTAACCGCCATGATCCGCCCCAAACACATCGATAAGCGCGTCAAAGCCACGGCTCACCTTATCATAGTGATACGCGATATCGGGGGCGAAATAGGTCCAGCTGCCATCCGATTTCTTGACCGGACGGTCCACGTCATCGCCATGCTCGGTCGATTTGAACAAGGTTTGCTCGCGCGGCTCCCAATCCTCGGGCTTCTTGCCCTTGGGCGGTTCCAGCACGCCTTCATAGATCAGGCCTTTGTCGGTCAGCGATTTCAACGCCGCCTCGATCCGGCCTGTGCCATAGAGTGATTTCTCTGAGAAAAACACATCCATCTCGACACCCAGTGCCTTCAGGTCAGCGCGGATCAAATCCATCATCGCTTCGGTCGAAAACTCGCGCAGCTCTTCAAGCCATTCGCTTTCCGGCTTATCGATCAGGCTATCGCCGTACTTTTCCTTCAACGCCTCACCGATCGGGATCAGATAATCGCCTGGATAAAGACCCTCGGCAATCTCGGGGCTTAGCCCGTTGGCCTCGCGATACCGCTCATACGCGGAGCGCGCCAACACATCCACCTGCGCGCCGCCATCGTTTATGTAGTATTCGCGGGTCACATCGTGACCCGAATAGGCTAGCAAACTGGCCAACGCGTCCCCGAACACCGCGCCCCGTGTATGCCCCACATGCAGTGGACCAGTCGGGTTGGCTGAAACATATTCGACGTTGACCTTTTGCCCCTGCCCCATGGTCGATCGTCCATAGTTGGCGCCCTTATCCAGCACCGCCGCCAGTACGCCCTGCCAGACGGACGGCGCGAGACGCAGGTTCAGAAAGCCCGGCCCGGCAACCTCGGCGCTGGTGATCCGGTCATCGGCTGCCAGTTTCCCAGCCAGCACATCGGCAATATCACGCGGCTTCAACTTGGCCGGTTTCGCCAAAACCATCGCGGCGTTGGTCGCCATGTCACCATGCGCTGAATCTCGCGGAGGTTCGACCGCCACGTTGTCAAAGCTCAGCCCTTCCGGCAGAGCGCCCTCGGACTGCATCTGTGCCAGCGCGTCCAGTACAAGGCCGCGGATCTCGGAAAACAGGTTCATTTCGGATGTCCTTTTGCTTGCCCGGCGGTTTACCACGCAACACAGCAAGGTCAATGGAAGCCTAATGTTTAAGCTTGGTTTCGAGGTGTAGCACGTTAATCTCAGCCTGAATTCAACACTCGGAGACCCGCATGCGCTGCACCCTGCCTCTTGCCCTGCTTTTGACGATCGCCCTGCCCGCTCAGGCTGAAATGCCTCAACCACAGGGCCACGTGCTGCTGACGCTTGGCGGCGCTGTCAGCGAAACCAACTTGCCTGCGCGAGGCGAGAACGACGGCGGTTTGCTGGGCTATCTGGAAGTCACACATGACGGCGCAGCCGGATTTGATGCGGCCATGCTGGATGCGCTGGAGCAGTTTGAGATCAAAATTCCCTACGGCCCACCGGACAATCAACGAGACTATGCGTTCTCAGGTCCTCTCCTTTCCGAGGTCATGATCATGGCCGGAGCCGAAGGGAAAAAGGCCCTGCCCATGGCGCTGGATGGATATCAGGCCGAAATCGAGTGGGACAGCATCGCAACAAACAAACCAATCGTTGCCACGCACGCCGATGGCACCCCGTTGGGGATCGGCGGGTACGGCCCCACGATGATCGTGTTCCCGCCCTCCGATGATGCCGACCAATCCGCAAAACAGGCAGGTCAGCAAGTCTGGGCCATCGCCTATATCGCTGTAGAGTGATCAGCCGGTCAGCCGCTCATGATCCTGCAAGGCAAAGCGGTCGGTCATACCTGCGATATAGTCCGATACAATACGTGCCAATGCCGTCTCGTCTCTGGCTGCTTCAATGTCATCGTGCCAGCGTGCCGGCATTTGCCTGGGGTCGTTGAGATAGATCGGAAATAGGTCTTCCACTATCTTTGCGACCTCCGCCCGAACTTTCATCACGCTGGGTGCGCGATACATCCGGGTAAACAGAAACGCCCGGATTTCGCGAAGCTGCGCCCAAACCCCATCAGAGAACTGAATAACAGGATGTCTCAGATGGCGGATGTCCTCGACCGACTGCGCCCCCGAGCTCTCGATCAAGTCACGGGACGTGTTGATGACGTCTGACACCATCACACCGAACACCCGCCGTAACGCCTCGTGACGCCTGCGATAGTCATCCAGCGCTGGGTATTTCGAATCTACCTCAGCATAACAAGCCCCAACGATTGGCAGGTCTCGCAAATCATCATCTGCGAACAACCCTGCGCGCAGACCGTCCAGAAGATCGTGGTTGTTGTAGGCAATATCGTCAGACAGCGCTGCAACCTGCGCTTCCGCGCTGGCATGGGTGTGCAATTCCAGATCGAAACCCTGATTGCACTCGGCCAGCGCCCAGGGCAGATCACCTTTGACCGGACCATTGTGCTTTGCGATACCCTCCAGACATTCCCAGGTCAGGTTACAACCATCAAATTCCGCGTAGTGGCGCTCTAACTTTGTGACGATCCGAATGGCCTGTGCGTTGTGATCAAAACCGCCAAAGGGCTCCATCAACGCATGCAAAGCGTCCTCACCGGTGTGGCCAAAAGGCGTATGTCCCAGGTCATGAGCCAGCGCCACGGCTTCCGTCAGCTCCGGGTTCAGGCCCAACGCCCCGGCAATGGTGCGCGCCACCTGAGCCACTTCTATGGAATGGGTCAAACGGGTGCGATAGCTGTCGCCTTCATGCTCGACAAACACTTGCGTCTTGTGCTTGAGCCGCCGAAAGGCGCTGGCATGAATAATCCTGTCCCGGTCACGCTGAAAACATGACCGGAAACTGCTCTCCTCCTCAGGTACCAGCCGCCCTCTTGCGCGCGCCGGATCCGAGGCAAAACTCGCTCTGACCAAAGGTCTAGTCCTTGTCGCCTGTCCTTGGGTTCCATATATTGTAGGATGCTAAGGAAATAAACCTTTGGAGAGCGGCATGAATCTGCCCCCGACAGTCACTGAACGCGCTTTTGAACGTCTGGCCGAGATCGGCGCCGCAGACCAGGGTCAAGCCCTGCGTGTTGCAGTGGAAGGCGGCGGTTGCTCAGGCTTTCAATACGAAATCGCGCTGGACGCCCCAAAAGAGGATGACCTGGTCCTTGAGGGCAGAGGTCAGAAAGTCATCGTTGATGCGATCTCGCTGCCTTTTCTGGAAAACGCAGTTATCGACTTTACTCAAGAACTGATTGGCGCGCGATTTGTGATCGACAACCCCAACGCCACCTCTTCCTGCGGTTGCGGCACGTCCTTTTCGATGTGAGCGCGATGGGGGCCTTGCCCCCACACCCCCAGGATATTTTTAGCCAGATGAAGCAGGGATCCGCTCTCTGACCCAACGACCAGAGAGCTTCACCTGGCGCGGCCATCGGCGTCCCCGCCTGTACCGCCACTTCAATTTGAGAAAAATTGGTTAAAGATCCGTTTCTTCATCTGGCTTAAAATATCCCGGAGCGCGAGGCAGAGCCTCGCATACTCGCTCTCCGACTTGCCGTTGGGCTCGTTCTGAGCGATAGGTGCGACAGTGCTTCGGAGGATTGCGCATGAAAATCGCCACGTTCAATATCAACGGAATCAAAGCGCGGGCCGAAGCCCTTCCGCGGTGGCTAGATGACGCACAACCTGATGTCGTTCTCTTGCAAGAGATCAAATCCATCGACGAGAACTTCCCCCGCGAAATGCTTGAAGAGCGTGGGTATAACGTGGAAACCCACGGGCAAAAGAGTTTCAATGGCGTGGCAATCCTGTCGAAGCTGCCTTTGGAAGACGTCTCGCGCGGCCTGCCGGGGGATAATCAAGATGAACAAGCGCGCTGGATCGAAGCGACCGTCATCGGCAAAAAGGCGCTTCGAATCTGCGGTTTGTACCTGCCCAATGGCAACCCGGTACCCGGCCCGAAATACGACTATAAACTGGCCTGGATGGAACGGCTGTATCAGCGCGCGCGTGATCTTCTGGACAGTGAAGAACCGGCCCTGATGGCGGGCGACTACAATATCATTCCGCAGGCCGAAGATGCCAAACGTCCTGAAGCCTGGCGGGAGGACGCCCTGTTCCGGCCCGAAAGCCGCGCGGCGTTTCGCAAGATTCTGAACCTTGGGTTTACTGAAGCATTCCGGGCCACAACCCAAGGCCATGGGCACTATTCATTCTGGGATTATCAGGCGGGTGCATGGAACCGGAATGACGGCATTCGGATCGACCATTTCCTGCTGACACCACAGGCTGCGGACTTGATGCGTGATTGCCGGATCGATTTTGAGATTCGGGGGCATGAAAAGCCCTCGGACCATGTGCCGGTTTGGGTTGATCTGGACCTGTAATTCCTCACCCGGTCGGATCGTAGCTGTAGATCCAATCGTATCGCTGCGCCAACCTTGGACCAAGCGCCATCAAAGCAGCTTGAGCGGCCAGACGCATTGGGCCGCTCAGGTGAAAGTTTCGCGCGTTTGATCCTGCGGTCGCGACGACTTTTTGCGCGCGTGATTTCCGGACGCTCTCATAGGCGGCCAACGCCTTCACGACACCCGACTGCGCCTCGAAGGCGCGGGCAAGGCACCACGCATCCTCCAACGCCAAACAGGCCCCTTGCGCCATGAACGGCAACGTAGGATGTGCTGCATCCCCTAGCAGGGCGAGGCGGCCGTTTTGCCATTTCGCGGCAACCGGGCGCAAGAACAAAGCCCAAATGTTGACCTGCTCGACCTGCGCAAGAATATCACCCACCTCACCACCGAAATCGGCAAAGCGCGCGCGCAAGTCCTCTGGGTGTCCCTCCTGCCACCATCCTTCCTCGCGCCAGTCCGACCGTTCTTCGATCGCCACGACATTCATCAGGCTCTGATCGCGCAGAGGATACGTCACCACGTGACGCCCGGGCCCCATGGTCAGCGCGGCACGCGGCGTCTGGTCGGGATGGCTCCACGGGATCGTGGCACGCCATGCAACTTGATGGGTGAAGGCGGGAGTTTCAGGGCCGTTGAGGATCGGCCGGATCACGCTGCGCCCGCCATCTGCTGCAATAGCACATTCGGCGCGCAGCCTTTCGCCGCTTTCCAGAACAATCTCGGCCTCTCCGGGGTGTTTCCGCACTTCAGTCACGCGAGACCCAAAGCATATCTCTACTCCGGCGCGCAACGCGGCTTTGTGCAGTAAGTCAAGCAGGTCGGCGCGATGGAAGTAATAGGTCGGTCCTGCAGCGGGACTGGGTACGCGACTGATGACCCGTCCTTTGCGATAGTCGCGCAGCACAGTACCAAATGATTTCTGCCCAAAGGCAGGTTTGTCATCTGCAACGCCAAGGGCCCGCAGGACAGACATGCCGTTGGCGCTGATTTGCAGGCCCGCTCCGACTTCGGTCAGTTCGCTGGCTTGTTCGAACACAGTGACCTGTGCGCCCCTGACACGCAACGCAAGCGCAGCCGCCAGACCACCGATGCCGCCGCCAATGACACAGAATTTCAGACTGTTGATATTCATGCCCCGCCTTAACGCAAAAACGCCGGGGCCACAGGCCCCGGCGCTTAAATTTTTTACCCTGAGCCCGGCGATCAATCGTCGCGGTGGACCTTTTCCCGGCGCTCGTGACGTTCCTGTGCCTCAAGCGTCATGGTGGCAATCGGACGCGCATCCAGACGTTTCAGCGAAATCGGGTCGCCAGTCTTTTCGCAGTATCCGTATTCGCCTTCTTCGATACGGCGCAGGGCCGAGTCGATCTTGGCGACCAGTTTGCGCTGACGATCCCGGGTGCGCAGTTCAAGCGCGCGATCTGTTTCTTCGCTGGCGCGGTCTGCGACGTCCGGAATGTTACGAGTGTTGTCCTGCAGCCCTTCGATCGTGTCGCGGCTGCCTGCCAATAGCTCTGTCTTCCAATCCAGCAGCTTGCGGCGAAAATACTCAAGCTGACGATCATTCATGAAAGGTTCATCTTCGGCCGGACGGTAATCTTCCGGCAGAAAAACTTCCTGCTTCATATTTGCTCCCTCGGTATGGCCAGAAACGTCGGTCGCGGCTGTTTCACCTGACATTTGGCTCTCCCTTCTGCGCAGCGTTTAGCCGACGGGCGGTGGAATGTCACTACACAAACGTTGCTTCCACATGTGCCCGCGTGGATTTGTCTAACTATGAGACAAACATCAACAAAACCTTGTTTTTCTGTGAAATTCAGCAGGCATTTTTAGGGCGAACCGCACGATGCCAAGCTTTGGCAGCGCGCGAATCAAGCAAAAGGGGTTGGAGATGCAGTAAAAATCCTGTTGACCGACGCAGGGACGCGGGTTGTCAAAATCCTTGCCTCTCTGTAACCCGGAAAACACAATTCACCCATCCATGCCATAAAACCACACGAGAGGCTCATGACCGCACGTTTTCAAGGCACTGCCGAATATGTCGCCACGGACGATCTGACCATTGCCGTGAACGCTGCCGTCACACTCGAACGCCCTCTGCTGGTCAAGGGTGAACCCGGCACCGGCAAGACCGAATTGGCCAAACAGGTGGCCGGGGCGTTGGGGTTGCGAATGATCGAGTGGAACGTGAAATCCACCACGCGTGCGCAACAGGGCCTGTATGAATACGATGCGGTCAGCCGACTGCGCGACAGTCAGCTGGGTGAAGAGCGTGTGCATGACGTGTCGAATTATATCCGCAAGGGTAAGCTTTGGCAGGCGTTCGAGGCCGATGAAAAGGTCGTTCTGCTGATCGACGAAATCGACAAGGCGGACATCGAGTTTCCCAACGACCTTTTGCAAGAACTCGACAAGATGGAGTTCCATGTCTACGAGACCGCCGAAACGATCCGGGCCAAGAACCGTCCCATCGTCATCATCACATCGAACAATGAAAAGGAACTGCCCGACGCGTTTCTGCGCCGGTGTTTCTTTCACTACATCCGCTTCCCCGACGAGGCCACGATGCGCCGCATCGTCGAGGTGCATCACCCGGGCATAAAAGACGCACTTCTGACTACTGCGCTGACCCAGTTCTATGAAATCCGCGAGACGCAGGGGTTGAAGAAAAAGCCATCGACCTCAGAGGTTCTGGACTGGCTGAAACTGCTGCTGGCCGAAGATCTGAGCGCCGAAGACCTCAAGCGCGACGGGGCCAACGCCCTGCCCAAATTGCACGGGGCGTTGCTAAAAAATGAGCAGGATGTGCATTTGTTCGAACGTCTGGCCTTTATGGCGCGTGGCAAACGATAGCCAACACCTGAACAATCGGTGATCTTGGGTTGCGTTGCGGCACCCCGAATGCCAGCATCGCGACAGTAACAAGTTCAAACCCACAGAATTGGATACACCGCTTGGCGAATGCACTGAATATCCGCCCACTTCGCGCCGAGGACAAGAACCAGTGGGCTGATATGTGGCAGGACTATCTGGCATTTTACGAAACCACCCTGCCTCCTGAGATATACGAGACAACATTCTCCAGACTTTTGGGTGAAGACCCTCAGGACTTCTCGTGTTTTGTCGCGGAACAGGATGGCGCTCTGGTCGGGCTGACGCATTACCTGTTTCATCGACATGCATGGAAGGTGGAAAAGGTGTGCTATCTGCAAGACCTGTTCGCCAGACCCGAAACCCGTGGAAAGGGCGTCGGACGTGCGCTGATCCAGGCGGTTTATGACGAGGCCGACCGGCAAGGTGCCCCGTCGGTCTACTGGCTGACGCAGGAGTTCAACCACACCGCGCGGCAGCTGTATGATCGCATCGGAACGCTCTCACCGTTCATCAAGTACGCCCGCTCATGATGCGTTGGTCCGCTTTGGTGCTGGCACTGTTTGTGACGGGCTGCACATCGGTTCAAACAATCGAACTGTCCGAAAAAGTGACCTCGGTCGAAGTGGCGCTTCCTCCAACCAAGTCGTTCGGCTCTCCTCGTCCATGGCCACCCGCGCGGTCCAACAAGAACATCGCCGCTGACTTTGTGTCGTTGCATTTCGCGTTGGAAAGCGGGGCCGCCCTGCCCGTGTTCACCCGGTTTGAAACGCCGGTCACGGTGCGGCTGACCGGGTCGCCGACCGCCAGTATGCAGCAGGACCTGACGCGCCTGCTGAACCGTCTGAAACGCGAAGCCGGGATCAATATCCGGCAGATCCGTGAGGGTCAGGCCAATATCACGATCGAGGCGGTCAGTCAGGAAGACATCCTGCGCATTCTGCCCAATGCGGCCTGTTTCGTGGTCCCAAATGCCTCAAGCCTGGACGAGTATCGCCGTGACCGCCGGAAAGCCAAAAGCAGTTGGACCGAGCTACGCCAACGTGAACGGCTTGGCATTTTCATTCCTTATGATGTCAGCCCACAGGAAATACGCGATTGTCTGCATGAAGAGCTGGCTCAGGCTCTGGGGCCGCTGAATGACCTCTATCATCTGCCGGATTCAGTGTTCAACGACGACAACATTCACACCGTTCTGACCGGGTTTGACATGCTGATCCTGCGCGCCGCCTATGCGCCTGAGCTGCGAACGGGAATGAGCCGGGAACAGGTCGAGGCCGTGATCCCCGGAGTGCTGAGCCGCCTGAACCCGCGCGGGGACAGATTGGCTGTGCAACCCGCGACCGAAACGCCTCGCGAATGGGTCGAAGCCATTCAGAAATCGGTGGGCCCCGGGCCAGGATCGCCCCGGCAAATGAGGGCTGCCAGAAAAGCGGCCCGCATTGGCCAACAATTGGGGTGGACGGATCACCGCCGTGCCTACCCGCACTACCTTATGGGGCGGATGGAGCAATTCCGCGACCCGAACGAAGCGCTGAGACAGTTCCAGATCGCGCAGCAATTTCTGAAGGCGACGCCTGGAACCGAGGTCCACAGGGCCTATGTCACCACTCAGACCACTGCCTTTGCGCTGGCTCAAGATCAGGGACCCCGCGCTTTACCCGAACTGAACAACGCCATCGACGTGATGACCCGCGCCGAGAACGCCTCGATCCTGGCCACGTTGCTGCTGTTGAAATCCGAGGCGCTGAAACAGGCCGGACAGGTTCAACAGGCCCGTTCGGTCAGGCTGGACAGTCTGGGTTGGGCGCGATACGGCTTTGGCTCGGATCTGGTGGCCCGGTCTTTGGTTGAAAGCGCGGGTCAACGGGCCTCGGGCAGCACGACAGACGGATGAAACACACATGGTGGTAGTTCTGGGAATGGCGATACTGGGAGCAATCCTGGGCGCTTTGACCGCGAAGAAACGCAACGGCAACGGGGCCGATATGGCGCAATATGCAGCCGGTTACGGGATCGCGTTTGCGCTGATCGGGCTGGTGATCTCACTGGTTCTGGTCCGTTTGGTGGGCTAACGCTATGTTTCTGCCCTTTTTCGAAAACCTCCGCAAAGCTGGTATTCCCGTTTCCTTACGCGAATACCTGACCTTTCTGGAGGGCATGAAAAAGGGCCTCGCCACCTATGATGTCGAAGCGTTCTATTACCTCGCCCGCGTGTCGATGGTGAAGGACGAACGCAACATCGACAAGTTCGACCGCGCTTTTGCAGCCAGTTTCGATGGGCTGAACGAGATCAGTTTCGATCAGGTTCTGGAAGCCGTGGATATCCCTGCCGAATGGCTGGCCAAGATGGCCGAAAAACACCTGTCGGACGAGGAAAAAGCCGAGATCGAAGCGCTTGGCGGTTTTGACAAGCTGATGGAAACCCTGCGCGAGCGGTTGAAAGATCAACAGGGTCGCCATCAAGGCGGCAACAAGTGGATCGGCACGGCCGGGACCTCTCCGTTTGGCGCCTATGGGTATAACCCCGAAGGTATTCGCATTGGCCAAAAGGAAAGCCGCCATCAGCGCGCCATCAAAGTCTGGGACAAACGGGAATTCAAGAACTTAGACGACACAGTTGAACTGGGCACCCGCAACATCAAGGTCGCTCTGAAACGTTTACGCCGCTGGGCCCGTGAAGGTGCGGCTGAAGAGTTGGATCTGGACGGCACCATCCGGGCCACGGCTGAACACGGCTATCTCGACGTCAAGACCCGCCCCGAGCGTCACAACGCGGTCAAGGTTCTGTTGTTTCTGGATGTCGGCGGCTCGATGGATCCGCATATCAAAGTGGTCGAGGAGCTTTTCTCGGCTGCCCGCACCGAGTTCAAGCATCTGGAATACTACTATTTCCACAATTGTCTTTATGAAGGCGTATGGCGCGACAACCACCGTCGTTGGGATCAACAGACGCCCACGCATGAGGTGCTGCGTACCTATGGCGGTGATTACAAGTGCATCTTTGTCGGCGACGCCTCGATGAGTCCCTACGAAATCGCCTATCCCGGTGGCGCCAATGAACATTGGAACCAGGAAGCCGGTCAGGTTTGGTTAGAACGCGCGCGTGAGCAATGGGCGTCAAATCTTTGGATCAACCCGGTGCCCGAGAAATATTGGGAATACACTCACTCGATCGGTATGATCCGCGAGATTTTTGAGAACCGCATGGTTCCCATGACACTCGCGGGGCTGGAACAGGGAATGCGGGACCTTACGCGATAATGCGCGTGACCAAGATCGGCCAGGGGCCTATTGCTTGTAGGCGATTTGACTGACGTAGGACATGTAGCCAAAGAACGTGTTCTGCGCGACGCGGTCGCGTGCTTCTTGCTTCAGGGCCTCTCCGGTGTCGGGCTGTAGAACACCTTCTTCAACCAGGCGATCCGCGCCCCGGTCTATCACGGTCAGAAAATACTCCGCCTGCCCTTCAGCGACGTAACCGTGGCCTTTAAATGCGCCCAATGCAAATCCGTTTCGGGTCAGCAAACCTGAAATCTGGCGCATGATCCACAGGTTGGTGACGTTCTGGTTGATCATGAAACGCACAAGCTGATCCAGCGGATCGAAATCGGCGATCCGAGCGGTTGCGGTGCTGTAGTCCCCATCGCAAATCGCCAATACGCCGCCGGGTTTCAAAATCCGATAGGCCTCGTGGATTGCTTTTTCAGGACCGGGGACATGGCACAGTAATGTGTGCATCAGGACGATATCGAATGCGTCATCCGGCAGACCGGTCTGCCTTGCGTCGCCAATCACAAAGCTCAAGTTTGGTATATCCGCGAAATGCAGGTTGGCGCGTTCCACCATAACAGGCGAAGGTTCCACCCCCAGCGCAGTTTTGGCTCCGGCCATGCTGATCAGGTCCTGCGTCACATACCCCGTCCCCGAGCCCAATTCGACGGCCGAGGCATTCGGGGGCAACTTAATATCCGCAAGATAAGCTTGTCTGATCTCTTTCTGCGCCAAATCCTGGCTGCGGATATCTATCGCGTCGGCAATACGTTTCTGAAGTTCTTTATCCTGAGAGGCGAGATCGGCATAGGGGTCGGACACAACACTTCCTCCGGTAAAATCGGATGGATTATACTGCAATTTCGCAAAATTCTCATCTGCCCCGTGTTACTTGCTGGTCAAACATATCCCGCGCGGGTCTGAAAACGGGCTACACAATGCTGTCCCTGGCCCACTCAACGTCTGTTGCGGCGATCATGGGTTTGTCGGGATGGCTCTACTTGGCGCCCGTGTGTCCCTCTTGCCAGTTCTACGCCACTGCCCCATATCTGACTTATGATCAAACTCACCCCGATCCTTCTGGCCCTCCTTTACGGTCTTGCCATGTACCGGATTTCCGTCTGGCGTACCCATCGAGAACTGGATGCGAAATCAACGGAACTGGCCGACCCAGCGCTGAAACGCATGACGGACCGGCTGGCCGCCGCCCTGGGTATCGATCGGGTGCCGGTCTATATCTACGAGATCGACCCGGTGAACGGGCTGGCCGCTCCGGACGGGCGGATTTTCATTACGCGCGGGTTTTATCGGAAGTTTCGCAACGGCGAGGTATCGGCCGAGGAAATGGCCAGTGTCATCGCGCATGAGCTAGGGCATGTGGCCCTTGGACATGCGCGGCGGCGGATGATTGATTTTTCCGGTCAGAATGCGATGAGGACGGCATTGATATTGGTACTGAACCGGTTCATCCCGTTCATCGGCGCGATGATTGCCAACGCGTTGACCGCCCTTTT
The DNA here is from genome assembly GCF_001238295.1 of Ruegeria sp. 6PALISEP08. Classification (GTDB taxonomy): domain Bacteria; phylum Pseudomonadota; class Alphaproteobacteria; order Rhodobacterales; family Rhodobacteraceae; genus Ruegeria. Next base: position 234,556 of record NZ_LGXZ01000001.1, on the reverse strand, counting down.
AGCCTCACGCCTGTCACGTGGGGATGAATATGAGGCGGATGAATATGCTGCCGCATTGCTGACCAAGGCCGGTATCGGCATAGGACCGCAGAAGTCGCTGTTTCACAAGTTGGAGGACCTGACGCAGCAGCGCGCCGGTGTCGTTCCGGCGTGGTTGATGAGTCACCCCAAGACGGACGAGCGGATTGCAGCGTTGGAAGCTCTTGAGCAGCGTTGGGACCGTGGATGAGGGTGTGCAGCGAGAGGCCAGCCTCTCGCGCTCTCCGGGATATTTTTAGCCAGATGAAGGTGGACCCCGTTTAGCTGCTGAGGGCTTTGCCAAGGCGTGGCAGGCGGGCTTTCTTCATTAGTGCGCGCAGGGTCCATTTGTCGCCCGAGAGACGGTTGGCCTCGGCAAGGATCTGAATGCCGAGCGCGTTCAAGCCTTCCGGGTCCGACTGCCAAAACCCATGCAGCAGAGTGTCGGGATCGCGACGCTCAAGCCCCTCTTCGGACAGGATATTTCGCGGGAAATCCTTGGCGTTCACTGTGACAATCATATCGGCAGAGGCCGCAACTGCCGTCGCCAGTACATGTATGTCATCGGCATCCGGCAGCCAAAGTCGGTTTTGCAGACCTTCATTCGATGCGTGCTCTGCATTTGGCCAGTTGGCTTGTGTCAGCGCGATTTCAGCACGCGCTTGTGCCTCACCCGTGGGGCCCAGTTTGCGGGCCGCCCGGGCCCATTCTTCGAGGATGCGTGCGGACCAGATCGGGGTAAAGTGACCAAGACGTGCTGCACCCAACAGCATCTCGCGCATCACCGTGGGGTAGATGACGCAGGTGTCGAGCACGGCTTTCATAGTCGGTAGAACACCGCTTTGAGATAGCCGCTTTCCGCAAGTTGCGGCAATTGCGGGTGATCCGCTCCTGCAAACCCGGTATGGATCAGTTGCGCCTGCCGTCCGGCGCGACCGATCCCGCGGGACGAGGCATCGCGAAAACGGCCCAAATCAGCGGCATGCGAGCATGAGCACAGCCCCAGATAACCACCGGGTTTGACCAGAGCTGCGGCCAGTCGGGCGATCCGTTCATAAGCGCGCAGACCCGCATCCAGCGCCTGTCTCGAAGGCGCAAAAGCGGGCGGGTCGCAGATCACCACATCGAACTGCGCCCCCTCTTCCCCCAGTTGGGTCAGCACGTCAAACGCATCGCCTTGCCGGGTTTGAAACTTGTCAGAAAAACCTGAAGCTTCGGCCCCACTTGCAGCCAGTGCCAGTGCGGCGGCGGAGCCATCGACGGACAGCGCTTGTTCTGCACCGCCTGCAAGCATGGCAAGACCAAAGCCGCCCACATGGCTGAAGACGTCCAGCACCTGCGCGCCCGGATGCACAAGCCGCGCAGCGAAGGCATGGTTGGGGCGCTGATCATAGAACAGGCCGGTTTTTTGCCCACCGGTCAGATCAGCCATATAGGTCGCGCCATTCATCGGCACCGGTAGCGGTGCATCAGGTGCAGTGCCGTGCAGAGTTTGATTGGTGTCGTCCAGCCCTTCCAGCCCGCGTGTGCGACCCGAGGCGTTCTTCAGCACAGTGGTCACGCCTGTGACCTTGATCAAAGCAGCGGTCAGCACGTCCAGATGCGCTTCGGCCCAGGCCGCATTCGGCTGGATGACGCAGGCCTCGCCAAAGCGATCGATGATCACGCCAGGAAAGCCGTCCGCTTCGGCATGGATCAGGCGATAATATGGGGCGTCAAATAGACTTTCGCGCATTTCAAGGGCGCGTTGCAGGCGGGTTTCGAACCACACGGCGTCAAGCTGCGCGTCAATATCACGGTCCAGCACCCGGCACATGATCTTGGACTCGGGGTTGACCGCCACCAGCGCGATGGGCGCGCGTTTGTCATCCTCAAGCACGGCCAAAGCGCCCGCCGGGATCTTGCGCGTGCGGCGGTCGGTGACGATGTCATTGGCATAGACCCAGGGGAAACCATGACGCAGGCCGCGCGCATTGGCTTTGGGTTTCAGGCGGATACGGGGGCGGTCGGCAGATTGGGTCATGGCGCCCTCATAGTCGTGAACGCGCCGGTGGAAAAGCCCTAGCGGTTACGAGATCTCCATCCACCCCGGCGTTTGGGGGCCTGAGCCGCTTGAAGGCCCTCGCTCAGCACCTGTGTCATGGGATGATCTGGGTTCTGATCTACGTAGCCCGCGTGCAATTCTGCCAGCGCCGTATTCTGATCGCGATCAGCGGGCAGGCTGAGCGCCCAGTCCAGAAAGATGCTGCGGCATTCCGGCAGGGTGATGCCTTCGATGCGATAGGCTTCGCGGATCAAGCCCTTGTGGTCGTTGGGATCAGTGCTGCGCGCCATCTTCGCCCCCTTTAATTACGCCACCGATCAGATCGGCTGCGGTCTTATAGCTCTCTTGCAATGCCGCCTGTAGGGCCTCGACCTGTTCGAACCCGGTCGCCCGGCACAAAAAGGCCGCACCGCCCTCGCCGATCTTATCGGCTTCGATGACCTTACCAGAAAGCAGCCGCGCCGCGCATTGCACAGACCAACATAAGTTATAGCAATCTTTCAAGGATTGCGCTTGCGCGACATCCAGCAACCCGGTAGCGACGGTCCCATCCAAACCGGACGATACATCGCGCTGTTGAGACCCGGCCAACAAGGCGCCAGTTTCCGCCATCAGCTCAATATCCATCAAACGACCGGGACCGTTCTTGGCATCCCAGATGCCCGCAGGCGCCTTGGCGGCGGCCAGACGCGCACGCATCTCGGCCACTTCGCGAAGGACTTTATCCTGATCCCTTAGGCGTGACAGGAAATCGGTCCGGAAGGTTTCAATGTCCTCAGCCAACCCCGCGTCACCCGCAACGACATGCGCACGGGTCAGGGCCAGATGCTCCCACACCCAGGCATCATTTTGCTGATAGTTGGTAAAGCTGGCCCAGCTTGTTGCCACCGGCCCCTGGTTGCCTGAGGGACGCAGCCGCATATCGACCTCATACAAGCGCCCTTGGGACATGGGGGCCGAGAGTGCAGTGATCAGCGCCTGTGTAAACCGGGCGTAATAAGTCCGCGTCGCCAGTGGGCGCGGGCCATCCGACATCTCTTGGTCCAGGGGGTCATAGATCACGATCATGTCCAAATCGGATTGCGAGTTGATGCGCCCTGCCCCAAGCGACCCCATGCCCAGAATGGCGGCTCCTCGCCCTGGCGCGGGACCATGTTTGCGGGCGAAGTTGTCCGTGACATGAGGGAGTATGGCAGCGATCACCGACTGAGCAAGCTCTGCATATTGCTGACCGGCCTGTGCCCCATCGATCAGGCCCCGCAGATGATGCACGCCGATGCGAAAATGCCATTCCTTGCACCAGCGCCGCGCCAGATCAAGCTGGGTTTCATAGTCCGTTTCTTCCGACAGAGCCTGTACCAGTTCGATCTGCAGCGCCTCTTGCCCCGGCCAATCGGTAAAGAAACTGCCCCCGATCACCGCATCAAACACAGACGCGTTGCGCGACAGATGCGAGGCAAGCGCATGGGATGTGCCAACAATATCGACCAAAAGGTCAATCAGATGCGGGTTTGCTTCGAACAGTGAAAACAGCTGAACCCCGGCGGGCAGACCGGCCAGAAACCCGTCCAAGGCCATAAGCGCCTCGTCCGGTTTGGCCGTCTTGGCAAGGCGTGAAAGCAATTCGGGCCTCAGGCGTTCGAAAATCCGAGCGCCGCGCTGGGATCGCAAGGCCGGATACGTCGTCCAACGGGCCAGTATGTTTTTGTCGAACTCCACGTCCTGAACCAGCGCGGGGGCCGGTGAGTGGCCCGGAGCGAAGAACCCCTCGGTCAGCTCATGCACCTCAGTCAGTCGGCGGGTTAGGTCTTGTGTCAACTCGGCGCTGCTGATCCCCATCAGGCAAGCGACGCGTTCTATCCCATCCGGCGAATTTGGCACTTTATGGGTCTGAGCGTCGTGAATCATCTGAATGCGGTGCTCGACCTCGCGATGCGCCCGGTAATGATCGGTCAGTTTCTCGGCCACGTCCTGCGGCACCCAGTCCTTCGAGGCCAGCGCCGCCAGCCCCGGAACAGTCCCCCTCACCCGCAGGTCCGCGTCGCGGCCACCCGCGATCAGTTGACGGGTCTGGGTAAAGAACTCGATCTCTCGGATACCGCCCTGCCCCAGCTTCATGTCGTGGCCGGGAATCGACAAAGACCCACCTGTTCCTTTGTTTTCCCGGATACGCAGACGCATATCGTGGGCGTCCTGAATGGCGGCAAAGTCCAGATGGCGCCGCCATACAAAGGGGCGCAGGCTGTCCAGAAATCGTTGACCCGCGGCCAGATCCCCGGCACAGGGCCGCGCCTTGATGTAAGCCGCGCGCTCCCAGGTACGGCCAAGGCTTTCATAGTACCGTTCAGCCGCCTCCATCGCCATGCAAACCGGTGTCACGGCGGGATCGGGGCGCAGCCTCAGATCGGTTCGAAACACATACCCGTCAGCCGTCTTGTCGCTGAGCGTTGCGCAGAAATTCCGCGTTGCCCGGACCATACCATGCCGGGCCTCATAAAAGTCATCTGGGTCAAATCGCGTCTCGTCAAACAGAACGATCAGATCGATATCCGAGCTGTAGTTCAGCTCATGCGCGCCCATCTTGCCCATCGCCAGGATGACCAAACCGGCTGCAGTTTCGACATCATCCTCGGTCATGCCCGGCAGCTTTTTGCGCCGGATCAATGCTGCAATCTCGGCCTTGGCTGCAATATCCGCTGCCAGAGCTCCGAAATCGGTCAGTACTGCCGTGACCTTCTCCAAAGACCAAGCACCTGCAATATCGGCCAATGCCGTGAGCAGAGCCATTCGCCGCTTGGCTTGCCGCAAGCCGGGCTTCAACTGGTCTGGCGGCAGGTCGCGTGCAGCGGTCATGACCTCCGCCAGCGCTTGATCCGGTTGCATCAGGGCCTCTGGCAGCCAATCCTTCTCCCGCTCGATCAGACCTTTCAGATAAGGGCTGGACCCGGCGGTTCCCGCAACCAAATCCCCTAACCCCTTAGTCAATCCTGGGATCAAAGCCCGTGCCTCGTCGCCTAAAGACGGATCAAAAGCACGTGGAAGTCGGGTAATAGCAAGAGCGTCAGTCATGCCCGCAAACTGCGCATCGCCGTGTGTGATCGTCAATGGGGCATTCTGATCAGATCTCCTGAAGAGGTGTGTCCTGACTGAAGCTGTTGACCCAGACATCGTTTCTTCTTTCCCAGAGCGAGGAAATCAGCATCGTGTCACGCCGTGTTGCACCCGGTCGCAGATATTCTGCCCGATAGGACAACAGCACAATGTCAGGCGTCAAAACGCGCAACCGCGCATCGCTCAGGTCAAACTCCGCCATCGTCGGCGCGTCCGCAAATTGACCGACATGATCGTCTCGATTGGCAAACCCGGTGGGATAAACTCCCAAAAAATCCGCACTCAGCAAAGCCCGGTCCGAGTTTGCATTTCCTTCCACCAGCGCCATCCATACCTGTTTTTCCAGATCCAGGATATCATTCAGCGCAGGCGCCGTTTTGATTTCAGTCATATTCATTGTTGTGTGACACTTGTTATTGCGGGAAACCGGAAGAAGCCGGAAGGGCGTTGTAAAATAGGGCTCATCGCCAAGCACCTCCCTAAAAGTTTCTTGAACCATAATGGTTTTCAAAAACCGTTAAAATGGGCGACTACGCTTCGGCTCAAAAAATTGTGACACCAAATACTGCAATCCCTCTTGAGTGCCGCAATACCTAATTAAACAAGCCGTATGAGGCGCACTTGTCACTCGTGCCGATGATGGATTTGTTGGTTTAACTCGGTCGGGAAAGCGAGCTGTCGGGTATGATCGACAGCCGACCACCGATCTCAACTCTGTCTGGTGGGCTCCAGGGCGTGCGTGGTGGCGACACGATCACCATCACGATCGCACCACCGCCAGGTACCGATCCGGCAGAGATAGCGCGCATGGTGCGAGACCAGATTGAGCGCCTCAAACAAAAGCGGAACGCGGATCTACATGACCGAGTGGATTACTGATGCAGTTTGGCGGTGTGATGATGGCGCTCGGTGTTTTCCGGTTTGACATGTCAAACGGGGCCTATCAAAAGATGGCCCGAAGTGCCGGGCATCGCTGGACCGAGGTCAACCGGATCGGGCGGGAAGCCGCCCTGCAATACTTGGGCCAACGCGCTCAGCAAATCACCATTGAAGGGGTCATTTACGTGCATTTCAAAGGTGGTTTGCGGCAGGTAGAGTTGATGCGGGCGCAGGCAGCTTTGAAGATGCTGTTGATGATGGTCGACAGGTTGGGTGGGGTCTGAAAGCGCTGGGTGATTGTTCAGGTCGAGGAACGCAAAAGCTACTTCATGCCTGACGGGGCCCCGCGCCAGATCGAATTCTTTCTGACGTCAAAATCCTATGGCCCGGATGCACAGGGCCTCACAGGTTTGATCGGGGGTATTCTGTGACAACGTACCGAACCATCGACGGCGGCATGGTAGATGAAATCTGCAAGGCTCATTACGGCCGCGAGGATTTCGCCATTGTCGTCTACGAAGCCAACCCCGGCCTGGCAGCAATGGGGCCGGTCCTGCCGAAGGGGCTGGTGATCACCCTCCCGGTTGTTCAGCAAGATCCGGTCAGGACACCAAAACGGCTTTGGGGTTGAGGCATGGAAATCGACTTTCGTATCCTCGCAGACGGCACCGATGTCACGGCATCATTTCAGGATCGTCTGATCAGTATGACGATCACTGACAAAGCCGGGTCCAAGTCTGACACCGCAGAGTTCCGCGTGGACAACCATGACTTTCAGTTGGCCCTGCCCCCGACCGGCGCGGCGCTGGAGATGGCAATGGGCTTTACCGGCAATCTGGTGTCGATGGGCCGTTTTGTGGTCGATGACCGGTCTGGCGACTTCGACCCGGCCACCCTTACAATCGACGCGAAGGCGACGGACATGCTGGGCGAAGTCCGCGCCCGCTGCGATTGGAAGTTCTTCGTCGCCACGACCAAAGACGCGCTGACGCAACGCGGGCCTTTTGCCTGATATCCGGCATCTGGATGAAGTTGCCGTGAGAATTTCAGGTTGCAAGTATTGGCTATGGCGTGCGGTCGATCAGCATGGCGTCGTGCTGAACGAAATCCTCCAACCGAAACGGGACAAACGGGCAGCAAATCGGTTGTTGCGGCGTTTGATGAAGAGCCGCGGCTTCATTCCCAAACGTATCATCACCGACAAGCCAAGGTCGTATAGTGCTGCCAAGCGAGAGGTCGCCCCGGGCCTGGATCATTGGTCGCACAAGGGCCTAAACAACCGCGCTGAAAACAGCCACTTGCCGTTCCGAAAGCGAGAGTGAGCGATACAAGGGAATCGGTTTCCAGGCGGACTTCGGAGGTTCGTGGCGACCCATTCAACCATCTGAAATTGCATCAGCGTTCCTGCTCGCCGCCTCTCCGCCTCAACACTTCGATACCACCGTCTCGAGGCATATGGCGTCTGGAATGCAGCCACCCGAGCAGCTTGAAACCTAAGCATCAGCATTGCTTGGTCGACCGGAAATTAACGTGACAACACCCTCTCCTCAAATCTCAGCAAAAACGGTCCACTCTGAACGTCTGAGAAATACAGATGCTAGCAGCAATCGTCCGACTTGACCTTCAGACCCAGCACGATCTCCTTGACGCAGACCTTGCTGATGTCCTGATCGATACCGAGGCATTTCGCAAGGCGCTGCGCCTCGTCAAGGCAATCCTTGTCTTTGGGCTTGTCGGCGTTGTAGGGCCGTTTGATATCCGGGTCGAGCCGATAGGTCATGCCGCCGACGAGCCCATCATTGGCCAGAACATCAATGCGGATATCCCGGTCCGAGGCCGTTTCGACCGAGTCGCGCGTGAAGGACTGTCCGGGATGCAGTTTGATGAACACCTCGCGCTTGGCCCCCGAGGCCAGCGAAAAGCCCGCGCCCACACCGACGAGCTCCAGCCGCCAGCCACGATCACGCAGAAGTCTGGGCAGATGGATGTCGAAGGTCATCTGACCGCGTTCCGGGTTGGGATTGCCCGCCCAGAAACTCACATTGTCGAGCCCGGCCATCAGGCCCTGCTCGCCGCCTCCGCCCGGAACCGGATTGACGTTTCGCTGACCCACATTGTTGTCGTTGGGGACAAGACGCCATTCGGGGATGGTTTCACCGGCGGTGAAATTGTCGATATTCGACGCATCGCCATCGGCGGTCACGACTATCAGCATGCAATCATGACCGTAGGCGTTGATGTTCGGCGTCCAATCGAACGGTCCGATGATCTTTTCTTCGGAATCGTTCGCGTCCAGCGTGCCGGCATTGACTGACGGCGTGCTGAAAGCCTCGAAATCAGCGGGCCAGTTGAGCCCGGCCCCGGGTTTCGTGTGATAGCCGTAGACAACCACGTTCTGCGCCTGCGCCGTGCCCCGGTTCTTGATCTTCACATAGGCGTAATTCACTTCGTTCAGGGCCGGTTCCTGGTGGGCCTCGATCCCGTCCGCCATGCGCCGGTTCCAAATCGTCGTGGTGTTCCAGTGGACATGCTGAAAGTCATACCCTCCGGCGCGCCCGTCATCGATATAGACATCGGTATCGGGCGGATCACCTGCAGTCGTTATCGTCCCGTCCGGAGCGATGCCATCGACCACCAGCGGAGTCTGATATTCGCCCTGCTGTTCGAAACACCAGCGCAGCACCTTGTGATAGGCACCACCAAAGACGCCCTCGCTGGTCCAGTTGAGCGCGTCGGTGCTCATCAGTTGATCGCAGAAATCACGCGCATAGGCGGGATTGGTGCCCGAGGTGAGGTCCCCGATCGCGCGCATGATCAGATACATCGACATGCGCGAGGCAAACTGTCGGCGGCCCAGATTGGGATGATCACCACCAATGGCGCGATAGAACCGGAACAGCGTCGTCGACAGTATCTCTTCGGACGGATAGCCGCCGGTATCGCGCGAGCCGTTCCAGGCCCAGCCATCCGCGATGTCCCGGTCTGCCCGGCGGTTCAGGGACGGATGCCATGGCACATAGGTGAACCGGAGATCACCCGGCTTGTTGACCGCGGTGCCATCGACGCCCCAGCAGTTCGAGTCCGGGTCGAAATAGATCATCGACAGAACGTCACCGGCGCTGTGACAAAAGCCGAAATTGGCGAAGTCGACCCCTTCATAGAGGATGCCGTGGCCCAGCACTTCGTGCAGGTGCACGCGGGGGTCGGCGGCGCGGCCCAGCGGATTCGTGGTATCGGTGGTATCCATCAGGCCGTAGCCCACGGACCCGATGCCGCCCGACCCGTTGCCGTTGCAGAGCGCGTTGATCGTATTGTTCGACCAGTACCGGATATCGACGGGGATCGGAAAGCTCGTATTCGCCATGTAATCGCCGATCACGGTAAAGCCCAAATCCTCCATCGTCCGGAAGATCCGGTCGACATGGAAATAGCCACTCACGGACGCGAAATCATGCGTCCGGGCATCATAGTCGAAATCGGTGCCTGTGGTTTCGGTGGGTTCTCCGGGATCGAGGCCGGCAACCTGCGTCACTTCCGCATAAGTGCCGATCAGCGACTGCGTGCCGCCCGAGGGCGGATCGAGGTTTTGCAGTGTCACGTCGTCCCTCTGGGGATTGAGCGTTGCGTTGTTCGACGCGCTGTTCAGCGCGGTGTTGCCGGTCTTGGTGATCGGGTCGTCTTCGAACACCAGCCCGTCGACGCAGCCCGAAAGCGAGCGCAGGTATAGAACGGCGTTGCTTTCCAGCTCGACCAGCATGCGCCAGACCCGTTTATCCGCACCGACCGTCAGCTCGAAATTGACCTCGGCCACCATGTAATCCGACCCATCCTTGATCCGGTCGGGGACGGCCGGCAGATCGAAGGGCTGCGGCATTCCGTGATCGAACACCTCACCCCCGCTGCGTTTGCTCCGGCGGCGGGCTGGCGCGTCGTCCTCCTGGATGACCGGGTTCGGATCGTGCCGGTGATGCGGATCGAGGCGCAGGTCGGGATCAAAACGGTAGATCCAGAACCGCCCCTGGATCAAACGGCTAGTGACCCGCTGATCCTCGCCGCTTTCCTGGAAGGTAAGCGCCTTGCGGATCAGGTCGCTGCCCGGCTGCTCGCCATCTCCTCCGGCCTCGCCCGCGGCAGGCCCGAAGGTGGTCGTGCGCAGGTCGGCGTTCGCGCGCAGCGCATGGGTCTGGGTCGTGACGGTATTCGCGTTCACAAACACCGATCGCCACCGGTCTATGGTCTTGCGCGACGGCAGCTTGGCATCGACGCCCGGCACTGTCGTGTCCTCCGAGGCGATGACGCGGTTGGGTCCCTGCTTGATGGTGACACGCAGTCCGGCGCGCCAGACCGGCACGTTGAGATAAGTCTGGAAGAACCCGTAGACGCGCCCGTCGAACCGCCCCTTTTCGTCGGACAGCCGGTAGTCTTCCGGGGCTTTCTTCGGATCGAGATACGTGACCTTCGTTTCAAGATTGTCGAGGCGTGGCGTCGCGATTTCGTAGACGCTTGCCAGATCCCGCAGATAGCGTGTCGCCGTCGCCAGCCCGCCGCCGCCAACCGGACTTTCCCAGTATTGCTGGCTATGGCGGATCTTGCGGACATGGTTGCCGTCATCGGTGCGGACATGCGCTTTCAGGTCGGAACGATAAAATTCTTTCATGATAAATGTCTCCCATAGTCTGTTTGTTACGACTTCTTGCGGGCAGTCTTGGAGCGTCTCTTCGCGGGGGATTTGCGGGATTTGCGGGCCCTGATGACGACCGAGACCGAGATGCCGCCGATCACGGTGCCATCATCATCGCGCTGGACCAGATCGACGCGGATCCGGTCGCCCTCGCTGGCATCTTTCGGGGCGGTCAGCCGCAATGTGGCCGGCAACAGTTCGCACTCGCGCAGCCCAAGCGCGATGCCACTGGACGCGGCGCGATCAAAAACAACCTCTTCGTTGCCTTTCGCATCCTTACGCAGGCGCGCCGTCAGCTGCATATCGGGCCATACGCGCGGCTTCTTCTCAGCGGTTTTTCCGGGCGGAAATGTCATCTCGGACCCCGGAGCGAGGTCGAATACGGCGGTGTCATTGCTCGCGTCCAGCAGTTCGGTCAGTTCCACACGTGCTTCGGTCAGAAAGCGCAGGCCGACGTTTTTCCTGGGCGGCGCGGATCGTGCGACACGCGCGAAGATGCCGCTGCGCCGCACCGCCCGGCCCAGCGCCGGGGCGCTTTGACTGCGGATCGCGGCCGACAGCATGGGGCCCTTGACGGATTGCCAGAGCTCGAGAACCACGCGGCGGGAGGTGAGCACGGCGCGATTGCCGATCACAAAGGCCATTTCCGCAGTCTCGCCCGGCGCCATCTCGACAACCGAGAGATTTTTCTGCCCGAGGTTGTTGGAGTCCCAGACATGAGATCCTGTGGCGATTGCGTCCCCGGTGAAATAGGCGGCGGACAGCCAGCAGGCATGGGTGCCCTCGGGCGGGACATTGTCCGCTTCCCACTTGACGACCGCGATCTGCGGCTCGTCCGGCACTAGATTGAGTATCCCGATCATTGCGGTATGCGGGACGAAATCGTTCGGGTGCACGAATTGCGTTCCGGCCCATTCCTGAACAGCGTGCGTGACCAGCACGAGACGTGCGATGCCTTCTCCGCGATTGTGCAACCGCGTATGAAACCAGTTGTCGGTCCCGGCTTCCGGGTTCTGATGCGCGGTGCCGCCATCGTTCTGATTGCGAATCCACAGGTCCGGCGAATTCCAGAAACTGCCGCTCGACGGCTCGTCTCCGTCATCGCCTGAATTGTCCCGCATATAGACGTCGATCTCAAGCGGGGGAAACAGGTCGAGAAGATCGTCCAGTGCCTCGACGCATTCCCCCGAGGCAGTTGTACAGGTGGCGTTGTAGGGGGTGTGGATCGCCCGCCAGCCAAGATTGCGCGCCGCCTCGATATGGTTCAGTGTTTCGGTGATGAAAACCGTGCGTATGCTGCCCGCCGTGTACCCAACCTTGCTCAGCGCGTGGTCAAAGATTTCCGGGTCCGGCTTGCTCTTGGGCGGATCAAATTCCGAGGAAAACGTGATCGCGTCGAATTTTGCGGCGTCCAGCCCGTAGTCATTGAGCTTGTCGATCATCAGCGCTTGCGTCATCCCGACCGGCTGGTTGGACAGAATCCCGATCCGGTAGCCGCGTTGCCAGAGCGTCTCGATCGTGGCGACCGCGTCGGGCAGCGGCACCCGGTTGTCGGATGGCCCGTGAACCAGGGTGTTGCCCAGGTCGAAATACAGAACGGGAGGTGTCATTGCCGCGGCTCCATTTCTTCAGGGTTTCCCAGGCCGTAGGACACGCCACCCACTGCCCGGCCTTCGCGATCGCTTTGGACGAGGTCGATACGACCGCCTTTCGGGGGGGTCTTTGGCGCGCGCAGACAGAGCTGGAAGTGATGCTCCTGCCCCGGCAACAGCCCGATGAGTAGGCCAGCCCTTGGCCCGGGATCGAACGCGATGGCCAGCCCGCCCTCGCGGGATTTCACCAGGCGCGCGCCCTGCGCGCCGCCCACAGGCCAAAGCTGCGATTTCTTCACGAAGGCAAGGCTTGATCCCGGTGCCGGGCGCAGGGTTGCAGATCCGCCGGCCAGCAGAAAGGGTCCGGGATCCAGGATGGCACTCTTCGCTTTTGCGGCGTGCGGCGCATCGGCGGTCTTCAGCCGTTCGGCGCTGCGGAACAAGGCCTCGACCCGCGCAGGATCGCGATGGGTGAGCTGCACCTCGACGGCGCGCGCGGTGCGTGAACGCAGCAGTTCCAGCCGGTGAAATTCCGCAAATTTCCGGTAGCGGCTGCCGATGCGCAGGGCATAGTGTTCCCATTCATTGGGGGCCAGATCGACAACCGTCATGTTGCGCTGCGCCAGCGTGTCCTCTTCCCAGACATGCCGTCCGGGAACCGGCCGATCGTCCAGACACCATGCCATGGCCAGCAGGCAGCCATGAGTGCCTTCGGCCGGAATGTCGCCCGCAGGCCAACGGGTGTGCACGATCTGTGACGCCCCCGGTGCCAGATCGAACCCGACGGCCACACCGGTCAGTGGAAACCAGTCGCCCGGATAGACGAACTCGGTTCCCGCCCAGACCTGCAGCTTGAAGCCCACGACGAAGGACCGGGCGGTTGCGGAACCGCGATTTCTCACCCGGGCATAAAGCCAGTTGTCCTGACCGAATTCCGGGCTTTGCGGGCTGGTGCCGCCATCTTCGGCCTGTCGCACCCACACGTCAGGCGACAGCCAGAAGGTCCCCGAATAAGGCTCGGTACCGGTATCATCAGACGCATCGCGCAGGTGCAGATTGGCTGCACCAGGCTGGGCGGTATCGCCGCCATAGACAAAACGCTCAAAGTAGTCCGCGATGGGCATATGCCCGGATCTGCGGATCAGTTCAGCTTCGATCCCCGGGGTGTTGTAGTGGCGTCGCTGCGCGGATTGATAGATCGCGGACATATGACTTTGCAGCGCATTGATCCCGATGTCAGCGGCGATACCCGAAAAGACGCTGGCGCCATGCCCGTAGGACGCCCCCGGCGTGGTCCGCGCCCAAGGGTTCCCCGGCCACAGCGTGACCGGCGGGTCCGCCAAATCCAGCGGAGTCGCGGATGGCCCGCCCGCCCCAGTGTTGTAACTCGTCCATGCCTCGTCCAGCCACCCGTCCTGACCCTGCGCCGGGACCAGACCGCGGGCCCACCAACTGTGGAAAACTTCGTGCGAGAGCGCCCCGGTGCTGGTCGTGGTGGCCCCGTCATATTCCATGTTGTGATAGCCGGGATCCGTCAGAAGGGCGACGTAACGCCCGCCGTGACGGTAGGGGCCGATTTGCGAGGTATTGGTTACAAGATCCGCGGCGATGCTTGCGGCGCCGGATGCCAGATCGACGCTAACGCTGGTGCGTCTTGCCACCTCGATCGAAACCGCCTGCCCACCAGGCAGGATGGTGTTCTGCGTTTGCGTCGTGATCCTGTCCGCAGCCTCGATCACCAAAAAATGCGAACAGGGTGCGAAATCGGCTGGAAATTCGATCGACCAGTGATTTGTCCCCAACTCGGAAACGGCACCGTTCGACATCAGCACATGCGCGGGCGCGCCCGACATCGAGATGTCCAGCGTGACGGGAAACGCCCCCCACAGCATGGACGAAGGCAGCCAGCTTTCCAGATACCGTGCCGGGTTCAGATCACTGAGGAAGAAATCGAATGACAGGCGCGACGATCCGGCCTCCCAGACAAGGCCCCGGGAGTTGGGTGACGCCGGTTGCTGCAACGCATAGTCCAGGCTCAGCAGGTGCGATGTGCCTGCGATCAGCCAATGTTCGAGAATGCGCATCTCGGCGTTGACGCCACCGCCGAAGTCGTGATGCGCCATATCCGAAGGGCTAATTGTTACGCCGTCGAGCGTTGCGGACGCAATCGTCTGCCTGAGATCAAAGACCGGAAAGCCGTCATGCAACCCCAAGGTGAACGCCATCTCTGCTGTTGCGGAGGCGGTCTTTGCAGCAGCATCAATCGCGTAGGTTGCTGTGACCGATTCAATTTTGACCGGGACTGCAAATAGCCCATCAACCGTCACCGCTGCAGGTGCGTATCTAAATTCATTCTCCACGAAAAAATCCCGTCAAATGCCGTAACATATGGATCGAGATTTCGATCTGTTTCCGACATCTTAATAACTCTCAACCATACACCAATAACGGGCATTTGTCACGAAAGCTGGTGCCCGAAGATGGCGCCCGGCAACCGGTCATTTCGGATTCGTGCCTGTGCGAAACCGCCACTCTTCGATGCTTTTGCCGCGCCTGCGGCCAAGGCTGGTGGCAGCCGATAAACGAATTCAAGGTGATATGCGGATAAGCTCACCAATGGGCGCGGCCAAAACATGTCGTTTCGATCACCTCGCGGTGCAGTGGTTCAGACACAGCACCGGCGCAATTACAGTTTGCCTCTAAACTCGTCGAGCCGAGAATCTCGCTCCGTCCCTCGTTACGATTCTTGCACCTGAACGCAGCCAATGAGCCGATTGGGAATCACTTATCGTGTTACGATGAATGTCAGGCCCGGAGGCGTCTACACCGTCAAAGCCTCCTGGAATGAAACAGACAGCAAGGAGCGGATCATCTCGGTTGCTTAAAACGCCGCCGACCTCAGATCCGATGACTATGTTACCCCATTCGACCACATCGCGGTCTTTGACAAGGTTCTGTCGCAAACTTTGTCCCTACCTGTCAGGTTGACTGCATTTCTGGTGGCGCGCACTAGAACATAACAGGAGCATACCGTGACGCTCTCATTTAAGGGTGCGCATTTTCCGAAAGACGTGATCTTGCACGCGGTTTTCTTCCACCTGCGCTACTGTGTTTCATACCGGGTATGGCAATTTGATAGAGGCTGCAAACGATTGAGGGCGGCAAGAACGTTGTCATCTTGGCCACAGAGCTGCCGTTCGCTGCTAGCGAAGAACTAGGCCTCAGCGACAGCGGCAATGCACAGGAAGCGGACTTTAATCAAAGATGCAGTGTTTTTGAGCCTTGGACAGCAGCTATGCGGACGAAACCGACATTCATACTGCCTTCGGTCAGCGTCCGGAATAATAATTACAACCAACTAAATTCAATAGGACAGCCGTGCAAATTACTTTTCAATTAAACCTGCGAAATAGGCCACGACTGGCGGCGCCTTCGAGTTCAACTTTATTCGATACATGCCCAATTTTATCTTGCCCGGCTTCGGTTCGGATAAAGTTGCACCCTTCCAATCGTACACAAGTTTTCCGTCAACTCTAACTTGGAAAATTCCGTCAGGCTTGAGTGACCATTTTGCATCGACTTCAATTCTGTGCCAGCGGCCTCGAAGACGTGAACTTGGAACGATTGTTTTGACCAAACTTTCATAGTTCCAGTCTGCGCTTTCAACCCGCTTACGCGCCATCAAGCCCCCATTTTTAGTATAAAATTGAAAGGGGTGATACTTACCTCCCATCATAGAAAACTGTGTCAAAACAATTTGTTCTGAACCTGCTGTCGAAAACGATTTTGGTAAGTACATGGACCAAGCATATTTTTTTGTCTGACCAGCTTTAAAGGCATTTTCCTTAGTCAGTTCTACTCGTTGGTTTCTTTGCTTGCAGTCGTCCCAGTCTTTAACCTGTCCACAGTCGCCGTAGCGCAATTCCATACGAACAGCCTTTTTATACCCTCCTCCGGGAGGGTCTTTCACAATTTGCATCCCGTAAGTTTTTTCGTTCGTCCATTTTTCTCGTTCTAGTCCTCGAAAGCCGCTGACAATAACATCTCTGGGCGACTGTTTTCCTTTGACGGATTTGACGACTGTTTCTGACGCAACCGGCAGTGCAAGCAAGGACACAATGACCAACGTGCTTAACGCGGTGATTAATCTTGGCAACATCGACATCGTTCTATCCATATCCCAGCTCTCATTCATTTCGATTGTTAGTCTACAGCCAATACAACTTTGAATTGGGTTGATCCGTAAAGCAAAAACAGAAACTTTGGCCGCCAGAGCAAATTTATTTCTCTTGAGTGCAGTACTGACAGTAACTGCTACTTTGGGCTCTTATCATCTAGTCGGCGCATCCAGCTAATGATGGCTGGATCAATCCCTGGCACCCCTGATTCAGTTTGTATCAGTCGTTGCTAGTCCTGATTTCGAACAGTTTCGGGGGCGGATGAAAACAACCTTGCACTCCGGACATGCCCCGTATGTAAGTACCTCTAAAATATCGGATACGGGATATCACAATGCGTTCCTTTTTTTTTGGGCTGCGTCGTACTGGCCGCGTGTAACACCACAACAGTTTCAAATTCTCCTGAGCCTAAACCCGAGGATTCTTTGTCATCGCCTACTGCCGTAGAAACACGAGCCATTGCTTTCAGCGCAGAAGTCAACGGAGCATCGGTTGCAGCAAAATGCACTGTGCGCGGGCCGGATTTTGACAAGTCTTTTGTAACACCGACAAAGCTGGATATTCCCGTCGATTCATCTGGCCGTGCTTTGATTTCCTTTGTGAGCTGTGATGCCGGCGGGAACCGTGCGGAGGCAAATGATATTCCGGGACCACAAACAAAAACTGTCAAAGCCAGATTTGGCGGCTCAAGTCTCTTTGGAGACAAAGCAATACTATTTGGTCCAAGTGGCAATTTGGTTCAGTATTTCGTCCGAAACACAGAAGAAGGCGTAATACGGGTGGGGCGCGCGCCTGAGCCGTAGGATCAATCGCACTTCGCGCATTGGCAGATTGTTTTTCGAGTGTCCGGGTAACAGCTGTTAGCGACCTGCTGCATGAGCAAAGTCCCAAAGCACGATTAATGGCAGCAGTGGGCTCACTTCAGCCTGAGTTTAGAGTTGCTGCAAACTTCCGTGTCAAAATTTGCAAGAAACCGTGGCGCGCTACAATACATCCGCGCCCTGCGATCCGAGATGTTCTGCGTCAACCGAATGGCGGAATGTAAATCTTTTTCACATTACCCCTTGCATCACCCGAAAGCACCCCCATCTAGACAATGTGAAAACAGTTTACATCAACCCTGGAGAGCTTTCATGACTGCACTTTCCGACCCCGCCGTCCCCGCAAATCCGGGATGGCTTTACCGAATTGAAGCCTGGCTGGACGACAAAGGCAAAGGGGCCTGGATCGCCGCCATGGTCCTTGGTTTCATATTCTTCTGGCCCGTTGGCCTTGCCCTTCTGGCCTACATGATCTGGAGCAAACGCATGTTCAGCAAATCCTGCAGCCGCCGCAAATCCTGGCACAGCCACATGAGCGCAATGAAGCCTTCGGGAAACAGCGCGTTTGACGCCTACAAGACCGATACCCTGGCCCGTCTGGAACGCGAACAACAGGATTTCGAGGCTTTCCTGCGCCGCCTGCGCGAAGCCAAGGATAAGGCCGAGTTCGACCAGTTCATGGACGATCGCGCACGCGAAAACCACGAAGACGACGGCAACGGCGCGCCTGCTTGATGAGCCTTGCCCTGACCCGGTGTTTCGGGTCAGGGTGCCTCAACCCCTATTTCGGACATGAAGAATGAACCACCTGCCTGACCCGGAGACCCAACCCGAATTCTACAGCTCGGTCGCGACCAAGCGATTTGTCGCGTGGCTGTTCGATGTCGCGTTCATCTCGCTGCTCTGTACGGTCGCAATCCTTCTCACCGCAGGTTTGGGCCTGTTCTTTCTGGCTCTGATTTACGCGGTTGCCAGCTTCGTCTACCGCGTCGTGACCATCGCCAACGGCTCCGCCACGCTTGGAATGCGGTTCATGGGGATCGAGCTTCGTGATGCATTTGGCGAGCGTATGGATATGGGCAAGGCCATCGCGCACACTGCTGGCTACTTCGTCAGCATGGCCGTTGCTGTAATCCAGATCATTTCGATCATCATGATGTTGACCAGCGCCCGCGGTCAGGGGCTGACCGACAGTTTCCTGGGCACGGTCATGATCAACCAAAGGGCGTGACAACCAGCTGCGTGAATCACTTGGCGGTCTCGGGAACGATTGTTATCATCCGTCCCGAGGCTAAATGGGAACTTCATGCGACACACGCTGCCAATAGCGCCACAGTTTTATGTAACCGCCCCGCAACCCTGCCCTTATCTCGACGGCAGGATGGAGCGTAAACTGTTCACAGCCCTTCAAGGCGAAGGCGCGGAACAGCTGAACAATTCACTGTCTCAACAGGGGTTTCGTCGATCTCAGAATGTGCTCTACCGACCCTCCTGCACGGACTGCGCCGCCTGTCTGTCCGCCCGAATAGATGTCTCGGCCTTCCGCGCCACCAAAAGCCAGAAGCGCGCGGCCAGGCGCAACGGGTATCTGCTACGCCGCGCAACATCGCCCTGGGCCACGGACGAACAATACGAGCTGTTCCGCCGTTATCTCGATACCCGGCACGCCGACGGGGGTATGGCGGACATGGACGTGTTCGAATTTGCCGCCATGGTCGAAGAAACCCCGATCCGCAGCCGCGTGGTGGAATATGCAGACCCGGAAACAGGCGACCTGATCGCTGTCAGCCTAACCGATGTGCTCGATGACGGGCTGAGCATGGTTTATTCCTTCTATGACCCGAACCAGCCCCAGAACTCGCTGGGCACCTATATGATCCTGGATCATATCGACATCGCACGCGAGGCCGGCCTGCCCTATATCTATCTGGGCTACTGGGTCCCTGGCAGCCCCAAAATGGGCTACAAAGCTAAGTTCTCTGGGCTTGAAGCCTATATTCAAGGTCAATGGCAGAAGATCAACAATCCCAGTGCCTTTTCCGACGCTGCGCATCACCCGTTGTCCGCAGCGCCCATTGCCGAACAAGTGGCCAATATCCAGCTGCCCGACCGCCATCCGACCAAAGGCTGACAATGCCATGAAGCAGAACCTGCACGCGGTTGCCCTTGTGGTGCCCGACTACGACGCCGCGATCACATTTTACACCGAAACGCTCAAGTTCCAGCTCCTGCAAGACATCGACCTGGGCGCCGGCAAACGCTGGGTGCTGGTCGCCCCGCCCGGATCGAAGGGCAGCGCCATTCTTCTGGCCAAGGCCGACGGCCCCGAGCAAGAGGCCGCTATTGGCAACCAGACCGGTGGCCGCGTCGGGTTCTTCCTACAAACCGATAATTTCCACCGCGACCATGCCAACATGCTGGCGCAGGGTGTCACATTCGAAGAAGACTCCCGCTCTGAGCCCTATGGCAACGTCGCAGTCTGGCGCGACCCCTTCGGCAATCGGTGGGACCTGATCCAATTCACCTGATCCGCCGATTCATCTGGCCAGAAATATCCCGGCGATGAATTGGCCGCAGGCCAAGAAGGGGCTGGCCCCTTTCCCAACACAAAAAAGAAAAGGTGGCCACCCGGCCCCCTTTGCATTTTATTTACCGGGATCAATTCGGGATCAGATCCGGCACTATGGTGACAATCGAGGGGAAGAACCACAAGATCGCAATGCCGACCACCTGGATCAACACAAATGGTATGATCCCTCGATAGATATGCCCGGTCGTGACCTCTTTTGGCGCCACCCCCCTCAGATAGAACAGCGCAAACCCGAAGGGTGGCGTCAGGAACGACGTCTGCAGATTCACCGCCACCATAATCGTCACCCATTTCGGATCAAAAGATCCGCCATAGATCACCGGGCCCACGATGGGAATCACGATGTATATGATCTCGAGGAAATCCAGCACAAAGCCCAGAATGAACAGCACCAGCATCACGATCAGGAAGACCGTGAACTCATTGTCAAAGCTTTTCAGGAACTGCTGGATATAGTGCTCCCCTCCGAAGGAAATCACCACCAGGTTCAGCAACTGCGACCCGATCAGGATGGTGAACACCATCGAGGTCACCTTGGCCGTCTCACGCACCACCGGAGTCAGAACTCCGCTGGAATAGAGCACCCAACACCCGAACAGCAGCCCGAACAGGGCATACAGGTATGACGCATATGCGATGATGAAGGCGATCCAGGTTTCAAACGGCACATTGCCCTGACTGATGCGCAGATCGAAGTTGACCCCCATCAGCAATGCAATCATCACGGCAAAGGTCGACCAGATAATCACTTTGCCAGACCGGCCCTGATCCTGCAGCTTGCGATACGCCGCCAGCATGATCGCACCACCCGCACCCAACGCAGCCGCCGGTGTCGGGTTGGTCACGCCGCCCAGGATCGACCCCAGCACCGCGATGATCAGAACCAGCGGCGGAAAAACCACTCGGATCAGATCATTGGTCGCACATCGTGCGGCAGCTTCCTTACAGCCATAAATGGCCAACGCGAACGGCAAGGCGAGCAACACGAATGTCGCACCAGAAGATGTGGTGGGCGAGATCATCAGGATATCGACCAGCAACATCAGCAGCAAACCAATCGCACCCAGGATCAACGGCTGCGGCGCGCGCGACGGCGCGATCCCACGGCCCAGAACCAGGGTCAGACCCAACAGTAGGACGACAACGGCCACACCTGTTCCAATCGGTGCTGCTTCTGCGATCCTTTCCTGCTGGGCTGCGGTCAGTTCTTCCTCGGTCAAGCGCTGCGATTCAGCTGCGCCACCTGCCGCGTCAATGGCTTCCTGCTCGGCCACGGCCTGATCCCACGCGGACTGACCGTGCAGATCGATCATTGCTACTTTGCATTCTTCCGACACGTTGGTGCGCAGGGACGCACCCTGCCCGATTTCCGAGAAGGCCGAGACCGAGACATTCTGGCTGCCGATAACACCGACATTTCCCAGCAGAACGGCTCCGACAATCAACGCAACCGGTGCGCCCAGCAGCCAGGTCAGACCTTCAGACCGGGTGATTGGCTCACCAGACCCACCCGACATTGCAACGGCAGGCGCCTTGTCCGGATTCAGGAGCGCATATCCAAACGCATAAAGAGCATAGAGCAGCGCCAACAGGATCCCCGGCAAAAGCGCCGCCTGGAACAACGTCCCGACCGACACAACCGCAGGCTCCCCCAGATAGGTCAGCGCGTCGGTACACCCTGCCTCAACAGCCCGCGTCTCCTGCGCTGTCGAGTACAGATCGCCCGCCAGCGTACCCAGCAGAACGATCACGATCGACGGTGGAATGATCTGTCCCAGCGTGCCCGAAGCCGCGATCACGCCAGTTGCGAGTTCTGGCGAATAATTGTTCCGCAACATGGTTGGCAGAGCCAACAGGCCCATGGTCACAACGGTCGCACCAACGATACCGGTTGAAGCCGCAAGAAACGCCCCCACAACCACGATCGACACAGCCAGACCACCCGGCAGCGGTCCAAACACGCGCGCCATCGTCGTCAGCAGATCGTTGGCAATCTTCGAGCGTTCCAGCGTGATACCCATCAGCACGAACATCAGCACGGCCAGCAGTGTCTCGATAGACTGCCCCGCCAGTACGCGCTCGTTCATGCGGTTCACGATGAACGAAACGTTGCGGTCCAGTGCCGTTTCCCAGCCCGAGACAAACACCGGCTCGGCGATCCTTGGCAAGTCCGGGTATCGGAACACGGATATGACATCCCCTTTGACACCTGAATTCACCAGATCCCTATAGGCTTGCGACCCGGTGTCGATTGCCTGATGGATCAACAGCCCGGCACTGTCGAGCGCTGCGATGATCCCGAAGGAAATGACCCCGGCCCCACCGATGGCAAAAGCCACCGGGAACCCGGAAAGAATGCCTCCGAAAAGGCAGAAAAACACGATAATGAGGCCTATCTCGACGCCATCAAGTCCGAATAGCATTGTCTGGTTCTCCGTCCCTAATGCGCGCCTTCGTAGGCTTCTTCACCCTCACCAAGGCTGTCCTTGTCGAGGTATTTTCCAGTGCTTTCAGGCCCTTCCACATATTCCAGATACGACCGGTACAGGAAAGCAATGGCGTGCAGGAACACCATGGCCGCAAAGGCCACCAGAAGGATCTTGAACAGGAAGTAGGCGTTAAAGCCATTGGGGCTGAACCCGATGGTTTCCACGTTCCAGCGCAACGCGCGGGACTTGGTCACCAGTCGATCCAGCGAGTCACTGGCCGACGGTTTTGGCACGATCAGGTGCCGCCACATGAAGTACCAGCCATACATCCAGGTCAGAACCGCCATGGGCATCATGAACAGTACCGCGCCAAGCATGTCGATCACGCGTTTGGCGCGATGGCTGACACCGGCATAGATAAGGTCAACGCGCACATGGCCGCCCTGCACGAATGTGTAAGTGCAGCACAGACAAACGACCATGGCGTTGTAAAGCTTCAGTTCCTCGGAATACCAACTGATGTCTTTGCTGAGCGGAATACCAAACCCGAACGCCATGTCGGCTCGTGTGAAGATACGCTGCATGAAAACGATGATGATCTGCTGGATCACCATCAACAGCCCCGCCCAGGCAAAGAAGCGCCCGGTCGTGTTGGCGAAGCCCTCAAGGCCCCGCACGATGGCCCACATGAAGTTCCGGTAATAGACCCCGATGGCGGTCAGAACCAGAAAGAAGGTGAACACCACAAAGAAGAACTCGACCGAACCGCCGTAATAGACAAAGCGCATGATCGACGCCTTGTCGGACCAGTCCAACCAGAGCTGCGGATGCGTGATGGCGTATCCGAAATTATAGAAGGCTTCGGCAATGTTCTGAATGAACCAAACCAGTCCATTCCACAGGGCGCCGAAGAACGAGATACCGTTTTCGTCCTGCATTTTGTCCCCAGGTCGTCTCAGTTGCACGTGGGATTAGTGTTGCTTGCCCATACCCCTTAGCGCAACGGGAAAGGTTCCCCCGCCGCGCGGGGGAACCGGTTTTCCTTGGATCAGAAAGGCTTAGCCGCGAACACGGTCACGCTGAGTGGTGTAAGCGCCCGACGATTTGTTCAGCCACGCCGACGACGCAGCCATAGAGGACATAGCGCTGTCGTGGATTTTCTTGAACAGCTCATCGCTCATGTTTTCGTCCAGAACTTCCTGGCTGGCTTGGCCGAAGGCATCCCAGACGCTGTCCGGGAATTCCAGAACCTTGACGCCACCCGACTGCAGACGCTGCAGAGCGGCACCGTTGTTGGCAAGGAATTGCGCCAGGTTCCACTGATGCGCTTCGGCAGCTGCGATCTCGATGATCTTCTGCTGTGCCGGCGACAGCTCGTCAAACACGTCGCGGTTGGTCGCCAGGGACAGACCCGCTGCCGGTTCGTGGAAACCTGCTGTGTAGAACGTCTTGGTGATTTCCTGGAAGCCCATCTTCTCGTCCGCCCACGGACCAATCCATTCGGTCCCGTCGATCGCGCCGGACGACAGCGCCTGATACACTTCCGAACCTGGAATGTTCTGAACCGATGCGCCCAGTTTACCCAACGCCTGACCACCGAGACCCGGCATACGGAACTTCAGACCCTGGAAGTCTTCGGGGCCGTTGATTTCCTTCGAGAACCAGCCGCCCGCCTGTGCACCAGTGTTACCGGCCAGGAAGGACTTCAGGCCAAAGATTTCGCCCAGTTCATCATGCAGTTCCATACCGCCGTCATGGTAGTACCAGTTCACCTGCTCCTGCGCAGTCATACCGAAAGGTACAGCGGTGAAGAACGCATAGCCCGGGTGCTGACCCACAAAGTAATAGTCAGCCGCGTGATACATGTCGGCCTGACCCGACGAAACCGCGTCAAATACTTCGAACGCGCCAACCAGTTCGCCGGCGGCTTTGATATCGACATTCAGGCTGCCATCCGACATGGCATTGATGCTGTCGGCACAACGCTGTGCGCTGTCGAACACGCCCGCAGCTCCGCGACCCCATGAGGTCACCATGGTCAGGGTACGCTGGCCCTGCGCATAAGCCGGTGCCGCCAGAGCGGTTGCTGCCGCTGCCGAGCCGCCCAACGCGGATTTTTTCAGAAATGAACGACGATCCATATGAGTATTCCTCCCCTTCATAGTCACAATCCGGCACAGCCGGACCTGTCGCATTCAGTGCGGGCCAGCGTAATGACAGAGATGTGAAAGGAAATACCTACTACTACGTAGAGAAGCGCATTCTTTTACGGATAGCCGCAGAAAATTGGGCAATATCCTGTCGAACGCCACTGCTATCAGGGTATTTTCCTGATCCGGGCCATTCCTTTTGCATTTTCGCCGCTGCTTGCGTATCGATTCGATTATGCAAAGACTCCGTCATCTGGTCTCGCTGACCTATGCACAGAAACTGTCGCTGGTGGCCGCAATCCCGCTTGTCTTCACCGTGGCTGCAATCGCTGTGGTGGTGGCTTACGAGGCGCGCGAAACCGCCGAAAGCGAAATCGAGGCTTTGGAACGCAGCTTGATCGAGGCCAAGAAGGAAGAATTGCGAAACTACGTCACGCAGGCGCGTAACGGGTTTGCGTATATCTACGGCCGGGCTGAGCCAAATGATGAAGTGGCCAAAAACCTCGTCACCCAGATTCTTTCGGCGATGATCTATGGTCAGGATGGGTTCTTCTTTGTCTACGACTATGACGGCACCAACTTGGTCAGCCCACGCCAGACGCAGTTCATCAACCAGAATTGGGAGGGTCTGACCGACAGCGAAGGCACGCCCATCGTTGACGAATTTATCCGCCTCGCCCGTCAGGGGGCGGGTTGGCACAGTTTCATGTGGCAAAAACCTTCGACAGGGGAAGAGGCGCAGATGATTGCCTATGTCGTCGGGCTGCAAGACTGGCGCTGGGTCGTGGGCACTGGTGTCTTCATCGACGATATTGTCGCAACGGTTGCTAACGCGCGGGCTGAGGTCGAAGCCCGTGTGCGACGAACCTTCATGTATATCGGCGCTATCGTTGTCGCCGCTGTACTCATTGTTTTTGCCTCGGGCATGTTGCTGAATATTCGCGAACGCAGGCTGGCCGATGCCAAGCTGAAGGAACTGACCCAGCGGGTGTTTGATGCGCAGGAAGAAGAGCGCGGCCGGGTTGCACGCGAATTGCATGACGGGATCAGCCAGATCCTGGTCGGGGTACGCTATGCGTTGGACAATGCGCGCCGCCGCGTGTCGCGCGGCGATGGTGCAGGCGCGCGCGATCCGCTGGACAAAGGCATCGATCACCTTGGCACCGCCATTACCGAGGTTCGCCGCATCAGCCGCGACTTGCGCCCCGGCGTTCTGGACGATCTGGGTCTTGGTCCCGCCCTGAAGGCTCTGACCGACGATTTCCGCGACCGCACCGGGATCGAGACAGAATTCTCGACCGTGGTGTTCCGCAACAGGTTGGATCAGGACAGCAAGATCGCCCTTTACCGAATTGCACAAGAAGCCCTGACCAATATCGAACGCCATTCAGGGGCCACGCATGTTATCATAGACCTGCGCGGGCATAAGAAAGGTGCGACCATGCGGATCACCGACAATGGCCGTGGGTTGCGCACCGAGTCCGGCACCACCACCACGGGCATCGGTCTGCGCAATATGCAGGAACGTATCGAACAGCTTGACGGGTCCCTACGGATTCTGTCAACACGCGGACCGCGTGGCGGTACGGTTATCGAGGCCAGCCTGCCACTGAGCCACCTTCTTCCGCCGCAGGAAGATGCAACTCCGAACCGAAAGGCCGGCACATGAGCGCCGACAGAACCCGAGTTCTTATCGTTGACGACCACCCGATGGTGGCCGAGGGCATTCAGTCGATCCTTGAAAGTTATGACGACATTAACGTGGTCGGAACCCTCGGCAGTGGTCAGGCTGCAGTGGACCAGGCCGTCAATCTGGCCCCCGACGTGATCCTGATGGATCTGAACATGCCCGGCCTTGGCGGTCTCAGCGCAACGGAGATTATTCTGGAACGCCTTCCCGCAACATGCATTCTGATCCTGTCGATGCATGACAGTCCGGAATATATTTCTACGGCTCTCAGCCACGGCGCAAAAGGCTATGTTCTCAAGGATGTGCCTACGGACGAGATTAAACAGGCCATCGACGCCGTCATGCGGGGTGAGCAATATCTGTGCACTGGTGCCAGCGGATCGCTTAAACCCAAAGGGGATAGCGCGCGCGAGGCACTCACCGGGCGCGAACAGACGATCCTGCTTGAACTTGCACAGGGCAAGTCCAACAAAGAGGTCGCTCAGGCACTTGAGATTTCGGTGCGTACGGTCGAAACCCACCGCAAGAATATCAAGCGCAAACTGGGCATTTCCTCGACAGCCGGTCTGACGCGCTATGCGCTGGAACACGGCGTTCTGCAAGGCACCGGCGTCGGCTTCTGATCTGCGCGCACACGCAGCGCGTGGCGCTGCCTGGCCCAACCAGGGGAGACGCGCCACAGGCGTGGCGACAATGGGCGGGAGTGTTCACGCCCGGGGTCTGATACCCTGACCAAAGAACACAAGTGTTCCGTCTTCATCCAGAACGTGAAACTCACGCTGCAAATAAGGTTGGTCAAACGGGGGCCTTACGCGCCCCTCGGGCAAATCGGCCAGCCCGGCCCGCAGGCTTTCAAAAAGGCCGTCTATATCGTCTACATCAATGTAAAACGACTGGTCATCGCCCAACGCCCTTCCATCCTCTCGCGGCGGGCATTCCAACAAGCGTATGGCCACCGGCCCAAGCGACAAAAACGCGTAATTGTCCTGTCTGAATCCACAGGTGAATCCCAAGCGGTTACAGTAGAAATCGATCTGGTTCTGCAAGGATGAACACAGCACGAAAGGGGTGAGTTGCAAGATCTCAGGCATCTGAAGCTCCGAACTGGAAACAGCTTCAGATTACCCGCGATGGTCTCTTAGTCCAGCAATTGGTCATTGCGCAGACCTGCACGTTCATGATGGTGCGGCAGCACCCGCCCATACAGTTGCTGCGTTCGCTCGACTCCGCCACACATGCCCTCGGCCTCGACAAACGAGAATATCCCGACATAGCGCCGGCGCTGCCCTGTTACCGGCGCGACCCGATGGAGTGAATACCGCCCCTTGAAGATCTGCAAATCTCCGGGTTGAAGCTTCAACTGGTGAACGCGTGTCATGTTCCCGTCCAAGACAGAGGCGACCTGAGCAAAATTCTCATCCTCTGCGGTGCGAAGATTGGGAACGTATTCGAACGCGCCACCTTCCTCACCATTCTGAATAGCCAGTGTCACCGTGTAGTTGTTGGTGTCGAAATGCCAGGGAAAGCCCTGCCCTTCTTCCACCACGTTGACGATCACATCTGCCAGCGGATCATCGTAACGGTAAAAACGGTCCGCAGGCTCATCCAGAGCATCCCGAATAAAAGGCAGAAAATCCTCGAACTCGTAAATCCGCCGCAAGGGGCCGGACTTGGGGAAACTGTCCGCTGGCACAAAAGCGTTCGAGCGCTCATAGAACCGGCGGATCGGATGACCGATGCCAAACCTCGTGTCGTCCTTGGTAAAATACGCGTTTGTGCGGCTGAACGAGCGGTGTGCCTTGGACGCGACTGCGTTCGCCTCTTCAACCAAAAGATCAATGCCTTTTTCATGCACGAACCCCGGCAGAACCGCGCATCCATCTTGTTCCAACTCCTGCCTCAGTTCCTCGATCAATCGGTCATAAGCTGGCGAGCCTGGGCAATCGATCGGGTAACGTCCAAGATCTAACAAATCTTGCAGCATTTTCCGCCTCCCTCGTGTGTTCCCTCAGGGTCAGCGTGGCGCAGTCACTTGCGTGGATCATGCCAGTTTCAGACATCGCCTTGACGCTTTCAGACCCCCAAACGCAACCTCAAAACCAGAAAATCGAACCGCGTTTTCCCAGAAGTTCCCAACATGCGGCAATCTGCGCAATAAAATGTCGCAAAATACCGCCGCCAAGACAGGAAATTTGCGATTTTGCCTGTTGACGACCCTTCCCCTCGATCATAATGTCCCTGCACGCAAAGAAGGAGCCTCTGGCGATGAAAACGCTAGTCGTAATCGTAGGAAAAACGCGCATGGGCCGGTAACGGAAAACCATAATCGAACCCATGCGCCTCCGAAAATCTCGGGGGCTTTTTTTTGGCAGAACGCAAGACACATGTCGCGAACGGAGCAAAGCAGATGACACGTGAGATGACCGGCGCAAAGATGGTGGTTCAGGCCCTCAAGGATCAGGGCGTGGACACGGTATTCGGATACCCCGGTGGCGCCGTCCTACCGATCTATGATGAGATCTTTCTGCAGAATGACATTCGCCACATTCTGGTGCGTCACGAACAGGGCGCGATCCATGCTGCCGAGGGCTATGCCCGTTCGACCGGAAAACCCGGCGTAGCACTTGTTACATCAGGCCCCGGGGCAACCAACGCCGTCACCGGCCTGACCGATGCGCTGCTGGACTCGATCCCGCTGGTTGTTCTGACGGGTCAGGTTCCGACCTTCATGATCGGTTCGGACGCGTTTCAGGAAGCTGACACAGTTGGCATCACCCGACCCTGCACCAAGCATAACTGGCTGGTGAAAGACACGGATTCGCTGGCCGAAACCATGCACGAAGCCTTCCACGTCGCCACCTCGGGCCGGCCCGGCCCGGTGCTGATCGATATCCCCAAGGACGTACAGTTCGCCAATGGCGAGTATACCTCGCCAAAGCCGTCGACGTCGCATTATCAGCCCGTGGTCAAAGGCGATCTGGAAGTGATCACCGAACTGGTCGCCGCGATGGAAACCGCCAAGAAGCCGGTATTCTACACCGGCGGCGGCGTCATCAATTCGGGCCCTGCGGCCAGCCAGTTACTGCGTGAACTGGTGGATGGCACCGGCTTTCCGATCACCTCAACCCTAATGGGCCTGGGCGCCTATCCGGCATCGGGTGAGAACTGGCTGGGGATGCTGGGGATGCATGGTCTGTATGAGGCCAACCTGGCGATGCATGACTGCGACTTGATGATCAATATCGGCGCACGGTTTGATGACCGGATCACCGGTCGCATCGATGCATTCTCGCCGAATTCGAAGAAAGCGCATATCGACATTGATCCCTCGTCCATCAACAAGGTGATCCGCGTGGACATCCCGATTGTTGGTGACGTGGCCCATGTGCTGGAAGACATCCTGAAGGTCTGGAAAGCGCGCGGGCGAAAAACCGATGCGGCGGCCATCAAGCAATGGCAGGCGCAGATTGGGGAATGGCGCAAGATCAACTGTCTGGCCTTCACCAACAGTGAAAAGTCCATCAAACCGCAATACGCCCTGCAACGTCTTGAAGAACTGACGAAAAAGCACGACCGTTACATCACCACCGAGGTCGGTCAGCACCAGATGTGGGCCGCGCAATATCTTGGCTTCGAAGACCCCAACCGCTGGATGACTTCGGGCGGTCTGGGTACTATGGGCTATGGCTTCCCGGCCTCTATCGGTGTGCAGATGGCACATCCGGACGCGCTGGTCATCAACGTGGCCGGTGAGGCGTCGTGGCTGATGAACATGCAGGAAATGGGCACCGCCATTCAGTACCGCCTGCCTGTCAAACAGTTCATCCTGAACAACGAACGCCTGGGCATGGTGCGTCAGTGGCAGGAATTGCTGCATGGCGAGCGGTATTCGCATTCCTGGTCCGAAGCCCTGCCCGATTTCGTCAAGCTGGCTGAGGCCTTTGGTGCCAAGGGCATCCTGTGCAACGACCCCGCCGATCTGGACGATGCGATCATGGAGATGATCAACTATGACGGTCCGGTGATCTTCGATTGTCTGGTTGAAAAGCACGAGAACTGCTTCCCCATGATCCCGTCAGGCAAGGCGCATAACGAGATGCTGCTGGGTGAAGCGGAAACGCAGGGCGTGATTCAGGCTGGCGGCGCCGTGCTGGTTTGACCGTTCTCGTGGCGGCGTTTGTCGAAGCGATCTGTAGATCGATTTTTGGCCCCGCTGACGTTGCCGCGCGCAGTCCGAAAGGAAACAAACATGCGTGACCGAAACACGTCTATACCCTCAAGTGCCTCGAGCGCAGAGGAGAACTTGGCTGTTTTTAACGGTCAACGTGGTTGGCAAGTCGGCACGCTGGCACCCGCATTTGTGCTGGCTTTGTTTGTGTTCTTTCTAGGGTCCGCTTGGTACCAGCTGTCGCTTGAGGGGAAACAGGCGTTGAACTTTGATTTCAAAGTTTTCTGGTCCGCCGGGCGGCTTGCTTACCTGGGCGAGCCCCTGGCCGCATTTGATGTCGAACGATTGATCGATGTCCACCAGGCGTACAAGGAAGGCGAGTGGGGTCCCTGGTTGTACCCACCAGCTTTTCTGCTGGCCATGCAACCGCTGGGCGCTCTGACTTTTTCCCAAGCCTGGGCGGTTTTCTCTGCCATCTCCATTCTGGCGCTGGTTCTGGCCGTCCGCCCCTTTTCCGGTGGCATCCTACCGGTATGGTTTGCCTTTGCCCTGCCGCCAGCTCTTCTTCCAAGTCTGTATTTGGGGCAAACAGCTGCGCTTTGGACAGCCGGGCTCTTGGCGGCGCTGGCTGCGCTTCGCGATCATCGCTATGTTCTTGCTGGCATTTTCATTGGCTTGCTAACGCTTAAACCGCAGTTGGGATTGCTGATCCCCGTTGCTTTGATTGCTTGCGGAGCCTGGAGAACAATTGCTTCAGCCGTCATCACGACCATTGCGATATCCGTCTTTGCAACACTGGTTTTCGGCGCCGAATATTGGTTGGAATTGCGGGAAATGATGTCCGTACATGCCGACAAAATCAGGGACGGTATCGGTTCGAACCCTTATATGGTGAGCCCATACTCTTTATTGGCAAGCCTTGGTTTCGGCGAGTTATTCGCATTGATCCTGCAGTGGCTGATAACTGCTCTGGCTGCAATCGCCGTCTTCTTGGCATGGCGCAGCATTAAAGTTGGCTTTGATCTGCGGGTTGCCGTACTCATTCTGGGTATCTTGTTGTCGACACCATATCTTTGGCACTACGAAGCGGCTTTGCTTGCAATGGCGGCCCTGTTTTTGCTGAGGGCCGGCGTCCTGACACAGCGACCGTGGGGTATCCTTCTGGCGGCAGCTATGTGGATCGGCGTCACGCCTGCCTTCCTGTTTGATGCCTTTCGAGACAGCACGGTTTTTTCTCTTCGCCTGTTGTTCTTCCCCATTCTGATACTCGCTTGCCTAGTCTGCCTTCGTGCTTTGATTTCAGAGTTGCGAAGACCATCCGAACTCTCTGCTCATGATGAGGTTTTCCCATGACACCGCTAAATATCGTAAAGGGCTCAACCCGCCATTCGGCCTATAATCTAAGGCCTACCTTTTCGGACGTTCAGGAACGGCACACTATTGCCGTTCTGGTCGAGAACGAACCGGGCGTTCTGGCTCGTGTGATCGGCTTGTTCTCTGGCCGCGGCTACAACATCGAAAGCCTGACCGTGGCCGAGGTTGACCACACCGGACACCTGAGCCGCATTACCATCGTCACCACCGGGACACCGCAGGTGATCGAACAGATCAAAGCTCAGCTGGGCCGGATCGTGACCGTGCATGACGTGCATGACCTGACCGTCGAAGGCCCCTCGGTCGAGCGGGAGCTGGCTATCATCAAGGTTGTGGGAGAAGGCGACAAACGGGTCGAGGCGTTGCGGCTGGCAGACATCTTCCGCGCCAACGTCGTCGACAGCACATTGAACTCGTTCATCTTCGAGATCACCGGCGCGCCCGACAAGATCGATGCCTTTGCCGACCTCATGCGCCCGCTGGGTCTGGTCGAGGTGGCACGGACCGGTGTAGCGGCCCTTCTGCGCGGCGATTAAATACGTTTCCCGCCTTGGAGCTTTTCCTTTATCCAAGGCGGGAACATCCTTGAAGTTGATAGCACCACGCATTCAACTCATACGATCTCTATGCGCTAATTTTACCATAGGGTCAGTTTTTCCAGATAAAGATCACGCAAAATGGGATAAACCCTATTGCGTTTGCGCTTTTGGGTATTAACCTTAGTGCCGCAACGCGACGTGGGGATACGTTGCTTGGGGTCATTCTGTACGATTTATCGACGCGCATCCAGCTTCGGCCGTGGTGCTCGGATGGTTTCATCTGGAAAAACAACTAACCATGGGCGCCCATGACCGAAGACACCCGCAGTCCTGAAGAACTTCGCGATATGTTCAGCGCGAACCTTCGTCATTTGGCGCGGCAGCATCGCTCGGTCTCGGCCCTGTGTCGTCAGCTTGGCGTGAACCGGACGCAGTTCAATCGGTATCTTTCCGGCGAAAGCGTTCCCCGGCCAGATGTTCTGGATCGGATTTGTCGTTTTTTCGATGTGGACGCCCGCATCCTTCTGAAACCACTGGATGAGATCGAAAAACTAGAAGACCACCCCGCCACCTCCACGCTGACTAAGTTTTTGGGGTCCGGGTCTGACGCGATTGAAAAATCCGCTTTTTTACCAGGGTTTTATGCGGTGATCGAAAGCACTTCGGACGAGCATCGCATGACGTTATTGCACGCCCGACCATTGCCCCAATGCACCTTGATACGTGGATATTTGTCCCGCGCGGCGATGCCCGAAGCAACGCCGCAAGCCCGTGAGATACAAGGGATTGCAGCCGGTAGCGGCGACACCGTTTATATGCTGACCTCCCAGCGGGCCGGTCACAACAGCCGGGTCTATCTGATCTCACCGGACCCGACTGGTACAGCGGTTCAATGGCGTGGGTCGGTCATCAATACAGCCGAGGCGTCCTCTCCGGAACCTGTTGTTCTCAAGTACCTCGGGCACGATTCCGCTGCCATATTTGCCGCTGCGCGCCTGTCCACGAACAATCTTGCACAGCAGGTCTAACCTGTCGCAGTTGCGGATGTCTGCGGATTATCGCCCTGCGTGATCTGCCGGTAGAGATGCCAACTTGCGTGGCCCAACAAAGGCAAAACCACGAACAGCCCCAGAAACCAGGGCACCATCGCCACGAATGTCAAAATCGCGATAAGCGCCCCCCACCCAAGCATCACGAACAGGTTTTCCTTTACATAGGAAAAGCTTGTGATCATGGCGGTGACAAAATCCAATTCGCGATCCAACAGCAATGGGATCGAGAGAACAGTGATCATGTAAAGGACGGTTGCAAAAACCGCCCCAACCGCCGTGCCTACGGCCAGCATGGTCAGACCGTTCAGCGTCAGGAACACTTCGGTCGACGTCGAAATATTTGTCATCGTGGCCAGCCCCAGGAACAGGGCAAAGATCATGTGCCCCAAAAAGAACCAGAACAGGAACATCACAACGATGATTGCGCAGATTGAGGGTAACTGCCTGCGGCTTTGCTGCAGCACCACCCCAAAGATCGCACCAATATCCAAGGGCTTACCCTGCTCAATCCGGTGCGAGACCTCGTAAAGCCCGACCGCTGCGAAGGGTCCGATCAAAGGAAACCCAATGGCCGCCAGCACCAGCCAGAAGGTTGTTCCGGTCTGCACAGTCACCCACGCCATGGCCCAACCGGCCAGCACGTAAAAGCCCGCAAAGATCAGCCCGAAAAGCGGTGCGCGGCGGAAATCAGCCCACGCGCGCTGCAATGCAGTACGCAGCATGGCTGTATCGACCGGTCGCATTTCCGGCACACCAAAAGGCTTATCCATGTAGTCTCCTCCTCCCTGTCCGACGTTATGACATCGCCGGTCTCTTGTTTGGCCAATTGGTTTCGGCGTGATAGGCCGCCCCAACCGACAGTAGTTTCTGATCCGTGCCCCGTGGCCCAAACAGCTGGAAACCCATCGGCAGACCGTTTGAACCGAACCCCGCAGGTGCTGCCAGACAGGGCAAACCGATCAGACTGACCGGAACTGTGACGTGCATCCATCGGTGATAAGTATCCATGGCCCGGCCCGCGATACTGGTCGGGTACGGCGTCTCGACCCCGAAGGGCCAGACCTGTGTGGACGGCAGGACCAATGCGTCAAACTGTTTGAACAGGTCCACTGCGCGCCGGAACCAGTCCGATCGAATT
Organism: Ruegeria sp. 6PALISEP08; assembly: GCF_001238295.1. Taxonomy (GTDB): domain Bacteria; phylum Pseudomonadota; class Alphaproteobacteria; order Rhodobacterales; family Rhodobacteraceae; genus Ruegeria. The sequence goes on along the minus strand of NZ_LGXZ01000001.1, from coordinate 200,102 downwards.
AAACTGGCGTGCTGCACCTCCATCGCACGCATCGCCAAACCGCGATCCAGCTCCCACTGCGCCGTGTCTTTCAGATGGTCCTTTTGTGAGGCCAAAGGCTCCAGCCCTGCCGCAACGCTGAAGGATCGCAACGTGATCCAACTGGTCCAAAGCTGTTCAGCATCGAAGGGCGGATCCACGTCCTGCACATCAGCACCAAGCCCTTCAAACACGTTCAAAGCATCTTTGCACAGGTCGAGAATGCCTGGCTCGGTCGGGAACGCCCCGCCCCAATCCCCAAGCCAACCGATCCGCAGCCCCTTCATATCCGCCGCAGCCACCGGAGACACCGGAGCACTTTCAGAGACCAAAGGCAGGCGCGGGTCTGGCCCCGAGATTACGTCGAGCAAGATGCCCAGATCCTCGGGGTTGCGCGCCATGGGACCAAGTGTGGACAGTTGATGCAGAAAGTTATCGCCAACAGGGTCAGATGGCACCCTGCCCCAGCTTGGGCGAAAGCCATAGACGTTGTTCCAGGCCGCCGGATTGCGCAAGCTGCCCATCATGTCGGATCCGTCTGCCAGCGCTACCATACCCGTGGCCAAGGCAACCGCCGCGCCACCGGACGAGCCTCCGCAGGTATGATCCGCGTCATAGGGGTTGCGCGTCGCGCCATAAACCGGGTTGAACGTGTGAGAGCCCAATCCAAATTCCGGCGAGTTGGTCTTACCGATCAGAATGGCCCCCGCGTTCCGCATCCGGGCGGCAATCAGATCGTCACTGTCCGGCACGACGCCCTTGAACAAAGGCGATCCGTGAGACGAGACCACACCTGCTACATTGACCAAATCCTTGACCGCAATAGGTAGACCGTGCAGCGGGCCGGTGACTGGGCCGCTGTCGCGCTTCTGTGCCTCGGCCATCAACGCGCTCTGTTCCCGTAGCGCTACAATAGCGTTCACTTCGCCATTCACTTTGGCGATGCGATCCAGGGTGGCGCGCATCACATCCGTGGCTGAAACCTGACGGGTTGCCAGCTGTTTCAAAAGCTCTTTGGCCGATATCCGGGTCAGGTCCATAAAACGCCATTCTGTTGTTGGTCTTCAACAACCTAGCGAGCGGTTCAGCTCATTTAAACCCACTGTCTAAATGTATCTTTTCCTGACTGCACCACTGGACAGCTTCACCTTGTTGCCTGACCAAAATGCAGGTTGCTGTCGGGTCCAAGGCAGTAGCGCAGGCACAAGTAGATCGCGATGCCACTCAACACCAACCATACCCCGCCCCACATCATCGTGGTTCCGCCGAACTCCTCGGCCAACATGAACGCGTCTGACCGCATCCCAGAGCGCCGGATCGTATCGTCAAAGATATCGAACGGCACGTAGATCACGCTGGTCAGCCCGATCACACGCAGCACAAGGTCGCTGACCTCGCGGCGCAGATACCAGGCCGTGGCGATCATCGCCGCCCCGGTTCCTACGCAGAAAACAAGTGCAAACAGATCACGGATGTACAACACGGCCACCAGACACATGACGCCGCCGAAAACCGCCAGAACGGCGCGGTCGGCCTTTGTCTGCAAAGCAAGGATCAGCAGAACCATACCCAGCACAAGCGATCCAAGATATCCGGCGGACAGGCTGAGAAACCGGTTGCCGCCCCTGCCGATCACCATTCCACCCTGCTGTGGTGAGATCGAAAAGCTCTCGACAGATCCACCGGTCAAAAGAATCGTCACGGCGTGGGACAGCTCATGCAGGAAGACGGTCAAAATCTTCAGTGGAATCACAACCGATGTGTTCCAAAGAAGAAAGACCGAACCAGTGATCAGAATAAGCTGCCAGTGCCCTTTCAGCAGGTTCAGGAAAGCGCTCTGGCCTTGCACCTTAGCTGTCGCCCTGCGCCTCGGACCGGCTTTTGCCTGCAACGTTCAGGGCCAGCGTCGCCGCCATGAACCCGTCCAGATCACCATCCAGCACACCCTTGGTGTCCGAGGTTTCGTGATTGGTGCGCAGATCCTTCACCATCTGGTACGGCTGCAACACGTACGACCGGATCTGGTTGCCCCAGCCTGCATCGCCTTTGGCCTCATGCGCGGCGTTGATATCGGCATTCCGGCGGTCCAGTTCCTGTTGATAGAGGCGCGATTTCAGGGCCTTCATGGCAATGTCACGGTTCTGGTGCTGCGACTTCTCGGACGAGGTCACAACAATCCCGGTTGGGATGTGCGTGATCCGTACTGCCGAGTCGGTTGTGTTCACGTGCTGACCACCCGCACCCGAGGATCGGTACGTGTCGATCCGAATATCGGCTGGGTTCACCTCGATCTCGATATTGTCGTCGACCACCGGATAGACCCAGACCGAACTGAACGAGGTATGCCGCTTGGCCGCAGAATCGAACGGCGAAATCCGCACCAGACGATGCACTCCGCTTTCAGATTTCAGCCAGCCATAAGCGTTGTGGCCGGAAATCTTGTAAGCGGCGGACTTGATCCCTGCCTCTTCACCGCCCGTTTCCGATTGCAGCTCGACGGTATAGCCCTTCTTCTCGGCCCAGCGCACATACATCCGCGCCAGCATCGAGGCCCAGTCGCAGCTTTCGGTGCCACCGGCACCCGAGTTGATTTCGAGAAACGTGTCATTGCTGTCAGCCTCGCCGTCCAGCAGTGCCTCAAGCTCTTTCTTGGCGGCTTTGCCATGCAGCGCCTTGATCGCGGCTTCGGCGTCCTGAACGACCTCTTCGTCCTCTTCCATTTCGCCCAATTCGATCAGCTCGATATTGTCGCCGAGATCGGTCTTGATGGTTTCATAGGTCTCGATCGCGTCGACCAGCATCTGCCGTTCGCGCATCAGCTTCTGCGCGTTCTCGGGGTTGTCCCACAGGTTGGGATCTTCGACACGCGCGTTGAATTCCTCAAGGCGATGTGGCGCGGTTTCATAGTCCATACGCTGCGCCAGCAGCTCTAGCGACTTTTCGATTTCAGTCACGATGTTCTGGGTTTCGGCGCGCATGGTCTTGTCCCAACTTGCTCAATCAGGCCTGCGTGATAGCAAGAGGTGCGAGACACCACAAGACAGGCAGAACGGGAATGCAGGCTGCACCGGCCGAGATTTTGGAAAGATGGGGTTTGACCCCAATCTCACAGGTATCCGAAACCGCGCACGCTTGGGTGTGGAAGGTAAGGGCTCAGGCTGGTGTTGACCGGGCTTTAAAAGTCTATCGACGTATAGATCGGGGGAATGAGGCCCCCGGCGCACACCTGATGGCAGCCTGGCAAGGTCGCGGGGCCGTTCGGATCGTGAACGAAACGGCAAGTGCTGTGCTGATGGAGTGGTTGGAAGGTCCATCCCTGGGGGACATTGCCCGCAACGGTAATCCGGATCGCGCGGTAAAGCTTTTGGCCCGGGCCGCACAGGGCTTGCATAAACCACCGCAAATCAGTGTGCAGGGGCTGAAGCCATTAGAAAGGGTCTTCGCACCTCTGTTCACTGTTCAATATACCACCAACTGCTCAAGGTCACTGAGACGGGACATTGAAAAAGCGACCACCCTTGCCCAAGCCCTGCTAGATGAACAGCCCCATCACACCGCTCTGCACGGCGACTTTCACCCCGACAACATCATTGTAACGCCTGACGGCCCCAAGATCATTGACGCCAAAGGCTACTTTGGCGACCCGGCTTTTGAGCTGGCGAATGCCTTGCGACACCCCAAAGGGATGCCCGACCTGGTGCGACAACCCACGCAAATTGAGTATTGTCTTTCGCTGTATGCCCGCGCCATGAACGTACCACGGCTCCGGCTGGCCCAATGGGCCGCCGCAAAATGTGCCTTGTCGATCTATTGGAGATCACGCGGCCCAATCACACAGGATGCAGAGGCCGACTTGCTTCAATTTCTGCTGCGTCACGCCGATCAATAAAGACCGCCTGTGCTCAGGTCGCCCTGCGTGGCTTTGGGCCCAACAGTCACCGTCTGACCTGTCGAGGTCTGCACCTGTACGCCTGCGCGCTGCACTTCCTCGAACAACGGCAGGTCCGAACCGATCGCAAAACCGCCATCGTAGACGCGGTCGATAAAGCCATCGACGCCGTCACGGAAGAATTCAGCAACGACATAGTCACCACTGGCATCGTCAGGCAGTCGCGCGCCACTGAACCGGTCGATCTTGATGAAGTGCCCACCTTCCGGCACTTCGAACGGACCGCCACCGTATTTTTCGACAGCTTTTTCCATGAAGCTCTGGAACACAGGACCACACATCGTGCCACCATAAGCCCCTCGTCCCATCGGGCGCGGGCGGTCATACCCGATGTAGCAGCCCGCCACGATGTTCGAGGTAAACCCGATGAACCACGCATCCTTGGATTCGTTGGTGGTTCCGGTCTTGCCCGCTGTCGGAACCGGCAGGTTCACAACGCGCGATGCCGTTCCGCGATCCACCACGCCTTTCATCATCGACGTCAGCTGATAGGCCGTGATGGCGTCCATGACCTGCGCGCGATCTGTCACGAGGGTCGGAGATTCGTCGGGCGCCATCCATGTGGAATCGCAATCCAGACACTGACGATCATCGTGGCGATAGATGGTTTTGCCAAACCGGTCCTGAATACGGTCAACCAGCGTGGGTTCGACCCGCTCACCACCATTTGCAAACATGGCATAGGCGGCCACCATCTTGTACAGCGTCGTTTCCTCGGATCCCAGCGAGTTCGCAAGGAAAGCCCCCATCCGGTCGTAGACGCCAAAACGTTCCGCATATCCCGCAACAACCGGCATCGTGACTTCTTGAGCCAGACGGATGGTCATCAGGTTCCGCGACTGCTCGATCCCGGTGCGCAACGGCGTCGGTCCGTAGAATTTGTTTGACGAGTTTTTGGGACGCCACAGTCCCTGCGGGGTGTTCACCTCAATCGGTGCATCCACAACGATGGTGGCCGGGCTATAGCCACTGTCCAGCGCAGCGGCATAGACGAAAGGCTTAAAGGATGAGCCCGGCTGACGCTGCGCCTGCGTGGCGCGGTTGAACACAGTGTCCTGATACGAGAACCCGCCCTGCATGGCCAAAACGCGGCCCGAGTTCACATCCATCGCAACAAAGCCGCCCTGCACTTCGGGCACCTGCCGGGCGGACCATTGCCCCTCTTCCCCGGCCATCACAAGGATCACGTCGCCGCGTTTGAAGTTTGCAGCAAAATCACCCTGCATCCATTTGATGTCCGAGCGCGGGACGGCGCCATCGGCGGGGCCGTCCTCGATACCAACCGTCAATTGCTGGTCCGCCACGTCCAGAACCACCGCTGGATGCCAGCGCGTTGGCAGAACCACGTCACGCGGGATTTCCATGATCGCAAGCGCTTCGCGCCATTGCCCTTCGTCGGTCAACTGTTCTTCTGCAATGACTTCGCCCGTGCCGCGCCATTTGCCGCGTGAGCGGTCGTATTTTTGTAACGCCTCGCGCAGGGCACGCGCCGCTTCGACCTGCATCTCTTCGTCTACAGACGCACGGACCGTGAAACCGCCAGTGAAGAATTCACCTTCACCGAAATCCACACTCAGCTGGCGGCGGATTTCGTCGGTAAAGTAGTCGCGCGGCGGCAAAGCGGTGCGGAAGCTTTCAAAATCACCGTTCTGGACCGATCGCAACGGCAATTCGACCTCGGTCTGGTAGGTCGCCTGATCGATATATCCGTTCTGATTCATCTCACGCAGAACATAGTTGCGGCGGGCCAGCAGGCGCTCCTTTTGACGAACCGGGTGATAGTCGGACGGTGCCTTGGGCATGGCCGCCAGCATTGCGGCCTCATGCGGGGCCAGTTCCTGCAACGTCTTGTTGAAATAGGTCTGCGCGGCAGCGGTCACGCCATAGGAGTTTTGGCCCAGAAAGATCTCGTTCATGTAAAGTTCGAGGATCTGTTCCTTGTCCAAGGTATCCTCAAGCCGGGTGGCGAGGATGATTTCCTTGATCTTGCGTTCAGCCCGACGGTCGCCCGACAAAAGGAAGTTCTTCATCACCTGCTGGGTGATGGTCGACGCCCCGCGCACGGTTTCGCCCTTGGTGCGTACGGCCTCAACTCCGGCAGCAATAATGCCGCGCGGGTCATACCCCTGATGGGTATAAAAGTTCTTGTCTTCCGCAGAAATGAAAGCCTGCTTTACCAGATCGGGGATGTCTTCGGACGGGGTGAACAGGCGACGTTCCTGCGCGAATTCGTCGATCAACTGCCCTTCGCCCGAATAAATCCGGCTGATGGTTGGCGGCTTGTATTGGGCCAGCGATTCATGGCTTGGCAGGTCGCGGCCATACATCCAGAACACCGCACCGATTACCAGTGCGACCATGAAGATACCCAAGGTGACGATACTGAAGATCGCCCCGAAAATCGAAAGTATGAACCGGATCACGTTACTGCCTTTTTCTCGCGGTGGTGCCTATATAGTGTCGCACCGCCCAAGGGTCAAAACACCAAGCGTATTCTAGCTGTTTTGCGCCGTAAGGTCACTGGCCAATCAGGGATTTGCGGATCACATCCTGTTGGCGCCAATCCTCAAGCCCCTGATAAATTCCCAGCGTCATTTTTGCCCGCCATGCCTGATCGTTGAGGTTTTTTAAATCTCTGGGACTGGACAGAAACCCAAGTTCGACCAGAACCGAAGGGATATCTGCGGCCTTGAGCACCGAAAAAGACGCCGTGCGCAGCGGTTTGCGGTTCATCGGGCCGCCCTGCTGCGCCATACCGTTGGCAATCGCTGTGGCCAAGGACCGTGTGCGTGGCCTGGTCTCTTGCCGCGCGAGGTCCAGCAAGATATCAGCCACCTGATCATCCGAGCCGCTGAGGTCAACACCAGACAGCAAATCTCCGCGATCGTGCCGTTCCGCCAGCTTTGAACTCGCCACGTCCGAGGCGTCCTCGGACAACGTATAAACCGCCGCGCCATGTGCCTGTCCCTCGGACAGGGAATCAGCGTGCAGCGAGATGAACAGGTCCGCCCCGGCCCGATGAGCCAAGGCAATCCGACGCTCAAGCGAGACAAACTGATCTTCGACCCGCGTCAAGACCACCTCATATCCGCCTGAACGTAAAAGAACTTCGCGCAGCTCGCGTGCGAAGGTCAGCATCAGGGTTTTCTCATCGACCCCACCAACCTCGGCCCCTGGATCTATACCGCCATGCCCCGGGTCCAGCATGACGCGAAGGGGCTGGTCAGCACTGCGGGGTGCTGTTTGCGGCAGGTTGGCGGGTTCAGGCAGGTCCCATCCCGGATTACGTGGCGCGCCCGCAGTTGCGTTGAACGTGTCGAAATCCGTGCCTTTGAGGTTAAGGGTCAACAAAGCCGCGCCAGAGTCTTCGGCGACAGTCAACTGCGCTGTCTCGACCGCCATGGGCGCGCCCAGTTCCAGCACCAGACGCGACCAACCCGGAACGTAGGCCCCGAACTGAACACCGCTGATACGATCCGATTGCAGGAAGTCCCTGGGCTTCAACCCGGTCCAGTCGACCTCGTTAAAATCCAAAACCATCCGGTAGGGATCCTGCAAGGTGAAAATCCGGTACGGCACCCCCTGGCTGAGGCCCATATCCACCCGCACGCCAGTGCGCCCGACGTCTGTTATGCGGCTTTGGTCCGGCTGAATACGCGCCAGAGCGCTGAAATCCTGCGCGACCGCGCCACTCGCCAGCGCCCAGATCAGGGCGATGCAAAAGAAGATCCTGCTCATAGCCTCAAGTTTTCCCGAGATCGTTTGGATCGAACCCTACACCACACGGGGAACTTTGTGAACGGTTCAAACCTGTGCGCCAACGGCCTTTCGGTCCGCCATAAAACGCTGCAAACGGGCAAGACCTTCCTTGATATCACCCGTCGCACGGGCGTAGGAAAAGCGCAGTGTCGTATGACCCCTTTGCGGGTCGAAATCCAACCCCGGCGTGACCGCGACACCTGCCATTTCCAGAATCTCTGCCGCAAAGGCGCGGCTGTCATTGGTCAGGTCAGACACATCGGCATAGACGTAGAACGCACCATCAGGCGGAGCGATGTTTGCGAACCCGGCCTTGGGCAGCCCCGCAAGCATCAGTGCACGATTTTGGCGATAGACGTCCAGATTGGCCTGCAATTCGTCTTCGCAATCCATCGCGGCCAATGCCGCGACCTGGCTGGCATGGGGGGCGCAAATGAACATGTTTTGGGCTATCCGTTCGACCACACGCACCTGATCCTCGGGCACGACCATCCATCCAACGCGCCAGCCGGTCATCGAAAAGTACTTTGAGAATGAGTTGATCACATAACACTCATCCGTCAGCTCCAGCGCGGACACGGCTTTGGCTTCGTATTCCAGCCCGTGATAGATTTCATCGCTGATGAACGACGCCCCTTGCCCACGCGCGGCTTCAATCAGCGCGCCCATAGCTGCATGATCCAGCATTGTGCCGGTCGGATTTGCAGGCGAGGCAACCATTAGACCTTTCAGGTCCATCCCTTGAATATCCTTGGCTACGGGCTGCAACCTGTTTTCCGGCGCGGTTGGCAGATCGACGGGCACCAGCCCCAGCGCTTTGAGGATCTGGCGGTAGGACGGATAACCGGGCGCGCCGATGCCAACACGGTCCCCGCTGTCGAACAACGCCGTGAAGGCCAGCAGAAACCCGCCTGAGGATCCGGGGGTGATCACCACTCGATCCGGGTTCAGGTCAACATCATACCATTCGCCATAAAGCCGCGCGATCCGTTGCCTGAGCGCGGGCAGCCCCAAAGCCACCGTGTAACCCAAAGGACCCTGTTCCATTGCCTTTGCCAGGGCTTCGGTTGCCCCTTGAGGAGCACCAGTTCCGGGCTGCCCCACTTCCATGTGGATGATGTGGCGTCCGGCCTCTTCCGCCTTGCGCGCGGCCTCCATCACGTCCATCACAATAAACGGATCGACCCCGGACCGGGTTGAGTTTCTCATGCCCATCTCCCATGTTGCAGCCATGGCTTTTGAACGCGTATCCAGGCTGGCGTCAATCCCGGCTCTGATGCTTGCAGCTGTCGTCTGGCTCGTGGCAGCGGCGCAAGCCCATGCGCAAAGCCTGATCCGTGATCCTGATATCGAATATGGGCTGCGTGAACTGGCCTTTCCTGTGCTGCGCGCTGCCGGGTTAAACACCAATCGCGTTCAGATTCTGGTGGTCAATGACAACACGTTCAACGCTTTCGTCATCGACTACAACGCGATCTATGTGAATTACGGCCTGATTCTGAGCGTCGAGAGCCCTGAAATGCTGCAAGCCGTGATCGCGCACGAAGCCGCCCATATCGCCAATGGCCATCTGGCGCGACGGGCCGAGAACTTGAAGGCAGCACGGCGCAATGCCGGCCTTGGCACCGCGCTGGCCCTGCTGGCGGCGGCTGCTGGTGGTGGCGAAGCAGCCATCGGCATCGCCGCAGGTACTCAGGGCGCGGCCCTTCGCAGTTTTCTGGGCCACACTCGAGCCGAAGAATCCTCGGCCGATCGAAGTGCCGCCAGCTATCTGAGATGGGCCCAAATTTCTCCCAGCGGCATGGTCGAGCTGCACCGGAAGTTCGCTGGTCAGGAATTGCTGAGCGTTGCCAATCAGGACCCTTACATGCGGTCGCACCCAACAAGCCGCGAACGCCTGCGTGCCGCCGAAGCCTTTCTGGACGAATTTGGTGACAGGGCCGCGCCCAATTCCAGTGCCGATTACTGGTTCGCCCGCGTCAAAGGCAAGCTGTCAGCATTCCTGCGGTCGCCAAGCTGGACTTTGCGGCGTGCCAAAGAAGAATCCGACCGTGACATCCGGCTGATGCGCGAGGCATCGGCATATCACCAGAACCGCGACTTGTCCCGCGCCCGTGCTGCCATAGATGAGGCGTTGACCATCCGCCCGAATGACCCATTCTATTACGATCTGAAAGGTCAAATCCTTTTGGAAAACAGGCAGATAAACGACGCAGTGCAAGCGTTTCAGAGCGCCGTGGAAATGGCTCCGAACAACGCGCTGATCCTTGCAGGTTATGGACGCGCCCTGCTGGCGCAGGGCGAAACCGATCAGGCCCTGACGGCACTGGAACAGGCCCGTTCCCGAGATTTTCGCAACGCGCGCCTGATGCAGGATTTGGGCGTGGCCTATTCAAAGGTTGGTAATAACGGTATGGCATCCACCGTGACGGCAGAGCGGTATGCGCTGCAAGGGCGGTTGGAAGATGCCGGAATTCACGCGAAACGCGCCGTAGCGCGACTGCCCGAAGGTTCACCGGGTTGGCAAAGGGCACAAGACGTGTTGATTGCCTCAGAACGATTCAAGAAAAGCAAAAGGAAACGGAAATGATCCTCAGACATGCTGCACCCGCCCTTCTGGGGCTTTCCATGGCGGCGACCTCGGCGCAGGCGCTGGACCTGAACGCATTGAGCGATGCCGAAAAGGCCGAATTTGGCGCGCAGGTGCGCGAATACCTTCTGGAAAACCCCGAAGTGATCATCGAGGCGATCAACATTCTCGAACAACGCAACGCTGCTGCCGAAGCTGTTGCAGACAAAGAGCTGGTCACAGCCAACGCGGACGAGCTGTTCAACGATGGCTATAGCTGGGTTGGTGGCAATCCGGACGGGGATATCACTCTGGTCGAATTCATGGATTACCGCTGTGGATATTGCCGCCGTGCTGTCCCCGAAGTGGCCAGCCTGCTGGCCGAAGACGGCAACATCCGTCTGGTGATCAAGGAGTTCCCGATTCTGGGTGACGCGTCTGTCCTGTCTTCGCGCTTTGCCGTCGCCACCAAGCACGTGGCTGGCGACGATGCCTACAAGCAGGTCCATGACGCCCTGCTGGAGTTCACCGGCGAGCCTTCTGAAGTCTCGCTGCGCCGCATCTCGGACGGTTTGGGTCTGGACAGCGATGCAATCATTGCCGCGATGGACAGCGACCGCGTGTCGGACGAAATCACCCGCACCCGCGCGCTGGCGCAGCGAATGCAGATTTCGGGCACGCCGTCCTTTGTTCTGGGCACCGAAATGCTGCGCGGCTTCCTGCCCGCCGATCAGATGAAGCAAATTGCGGACGGCGTACGCGCAGAACAGGGTTAAGGAAGTGGGGCGGCATCGCCGCCCTACACCACGCATAGGCCAGAGTTTTGTCGTTCCTCTAATTCAAGGCTTTAGAAGTATCTGATTGGAGTAAACCACGGGTTACTTTTCTGACGCTGTATGCATCTCAGTAGATCGAAACCGCTTCCAGCGGTGAATGCATTTAGACAATTATTCTACCTGAACGCGATTAATTGTACCGATTCAGAGCAGACAACAAATGAAAAACAGGGGTCCTCTCGTTTACTATGTAACGGCAGGTTGGGCCTTGCTGACCGTTGTGGTAGGACTGTTTTTCTAACTTCCAGCACGAAGCCTACAGCTGACGTCAAAGCCGAAAATCAATCCAGCGCACACTCTGTCCCGACAAAAAACTGGGAACCCGGTGATGCCAAAACTCTTCTTTTTGATGGGAAACCCGTTGTGCTGTGGCGTCGCGACCTTACCGAAATGGCCGCAGCGATGACCCAACCACCAAAATCTAAGAGTACCGCCAGTTCAATTCAGTGAAGACCGGCAGTTCGTTTTTGTTGACCTTGCAGAAATGCCTTTGATGAAATGATTCAGACTACACACATCTACTCAGCCGCCTCCTGTGCGGCGTCCAGTTCTGCTGCTTTCTTCTCAACCTGTTCAACGATGTGTTCAATCATCTGATCGTTCGACATCTTGTGGCTGGCTTTGCCCGCCAGATAAACCATTCCGGACCCTGCCCCGCCACCGGTAAAGCCAACATCCGTCATCAGCGCCTCACCCGGACCGTTTACGACGCAACCTATGATCGACAGAGACATGGGCGTCTTGATGTGTTCCAGCCGATGCTCCAGCGCTTCGACGGTTTTTATGACGTCGAAGCCTTGCCGCGCGCAGGACGGGCATGAGATTATGTTCACGCCGCGATGACGAAGCCCTAGCGACTTGAGGATTTCGAACCCGACCTTCACCTCTTCCACTGGATCTGCGGACAGGCTGACGCGGATCGTGTCACCGATCCCCATCCACAACAGGTTGCCCAGACCGATGGCGGATTTGATGGTGCCGCTGACCAATCCTCCGGCTTCGGTGATGCCCAGATGGATCGGTGCGTCGGTAGCTTCGGCAATGCCCTGATAAGCAGCGGCGGACAGGAAAACGTCGCTTGCTTTCACGCTGATCTTGAACTCGTGAAAGTCGTTGTCCTGCAAGATGCGGATATGTTCCAGCCCGCTTTCGACCATCGCCTCGGGGCACGGCTCTCCGTATTTCTCAAGCAGATGCTTTTCCAGTGACCCCGCGTTGACCCCGATACGGATCGAACAGTTGTGATCGCGCGCGGCCTGGATGACCTCTTTCACGCGGGTTTCATCCCCGATATTGCCCGGATTGATGCGAAGGCAGGCTGCCCCCGCCTCAGCAGCTTCGATGCCACGGCGGTAGTGAAAGTGAATATCTGCCACGATTGGCACCGGACTTTCGCGCACGATCTCTTTCAGCGCTTTGGACGATGCCTCATCCGGGACCGAAACGCGCACGATATCCGCGCCCGCCTCAGCCGCCGCCTGAACCTGCGCCACGGTGCCTGCTACATCGGTGGTCAGCGTGTTGGTCATGGTCTGCACCGCAATGGGCGCATCACCCCCAACAGGGACATTTCCGACCATGATTTGACGGGATTTACGACGGTATATGTCGCGCCAGGGACGTACGTGATTGAGGGACATAAGGACGGATCCGCATCTGCCTGAGTTGCGACAGTAGATAGTTCGGCAACCGGGTTATCGCAATGGCTAGATCACTCGGCGGGCGCTTCTGTCGCCTCGGTCTGGAGTTCCGCCACCAGTTGCTTGAGCGCGCTGTTCTGCTCTGCCTCAAGATCGGCCACCGCATAGGTCTCGGATACCGCGTCTTTCGACAGGACAACCCCTTTGGCAACGGTGCCTGGTGCGCCCGCTGGGCCGTAATGTTCGCCATTCATCGAGAAATAAACCGACCCGGATGCGCCCGCACGCAATGACGGCGGCTCTTCGGTCAACGGCACTTCAAATACGCTACCCTGCTCAACCGTGCCCAGCGTGCCTTCGAAAATGACGCTGCCATCCGCAGCCGTCACACGCATCCAAGCAGGGTCAACGGCCACGATCTTGAGCATTGTGTCGATCTGTTCGACCACCTGCGGCAGCGCCGGACGTTCAACTGTGTGAAACTCAGCCACTTCGAACTTTGGCAATTCCGGCGGACGGAAGGTACCCACCTCGCGTGGATCAAGAGTGGATATCGGTGCATCACGGGCCACCAGAACCGGTACGTCCAGCGCTTGAGGACGATAAAGACGGTCCAATGCTTCGGTGCTCGCAGTTTCCACTTCGGCATCAGCGGCACTGCTGCGCGCCGCATCAAGCGGATCGAGATCCGACAGAACCACCGGTGCCTGTTCGACTGGGCTGACCTGAACCTGCTGAATCTTGTTCAAAACAGCCCAGCCACCATAGCCGATGCCGCCAATCACCGCCAACAACACCAGCGATGAGCCGATGGCGCGCGGTTCAATCTGACTGACCAGGGGTTCTTTGCCAGGAATGAAGGGCGTGTTGGGCGAGATAAACGGATCGCGCCCCATCGGACCACGCGCTGGCAGTCCGCCAGTGGGCTTGCGAACCACGGACGCCTCGGCCGACATGCCGTGCGCCACCTCAAACCCGCTTTCCATACAGAAGGTTGCAAAGGTGTCATCCGGGTTCATACCCAGATACCGCGCATAAGAACGCACATACCCGGCTATGAAGCCGGGTGTGTCAAACGCATCGGGATCGGCGTTTTCAATTGCAGCAATGTAGTTGGCTTTGATCCGCAGCTCGCGTTGAACGTCCAAAAGAGATTTGCCCATCGTTGCGCGTTCGCCGCGCATCTTGTCGCCTAGACGAATCTCGTAATCGTCAAACCCTTTTGGTCTGACATCCACGTCCTCTTCGGAATTGCGCTGTGATCTGCGCCCAATCATCCCTGCTGCCCCATTCTGCCTGTCGCGTATTTCGCGTTAGCGGCGAATCATCTCAACAATGATTCGTCCGCTTATTTTGTTAGCGTAAGCTTAACACGCGGCAAACTCGTTGCACACTTTGGCGTGAGGTTATCCGGCAAGTTCGGCGCGATTTAGCGCACAATGTGACCAAAGTTCGTCCATCGCCTGCACCAAACGGTTCATTTCGTCGGGTCCATGCACCGGAGAAGGGGTAAAACGAAGCCTTTCGGTTCCGCGCGGGACGGTCGGGAAATTGATCGGTTGCACGTAAATTCCATAATCGTCCAGCAGCATGTCACTGAGCTTTTTGGTGTGCACAGGGTTTCCAACGATCACGGGCACGATGTGACTGCCGTGATCGATCAATGGCAGACCCATCCCCTTCAGCCGCAGCTTGAGGATCTTTGCCTGGGTCTGATGCTGATCGCGTAGATCCTGCGCGGTCTTTAGATGCGCAACCGAAGCAACAGCCCCAGCTGCAACAGCAGGCGGTAGCGATGTGGTAAAGATGAAGCCCGGCGCGTAAGAGCGCACGGCGTCACACATCTTGGCGCTGGCCGCGATATAGCCGCCCATCACGCCGTACGCCTTGGCCAGAGTGCCGTTGATAATGTCGATCCGATGGGCCAGACGATCCCGCTCGGTCAGGCCGCCACCACGTGGGCCGTACATGCCGACCGCGTGCACTTCGTCGATGTAGGTCAGCGCGCCAAATTCATCCGCCAGATCGCAGATCTCTTCGATCGGGCCAAAATCCCCATCCATCGAATAGACCGACTCGAAAGCGATCAGCTTGGGCGCCTTCGGATCGTCTGCTTCAAGCAGCTCGCGCAGATGCGCCACGTCATTGTGCCGGAAGATACGCTTGGCACCGCCGTTGCGGCGCACACCTTCGATCATCGAGGCATGGTTCAGCGCGTCGGAATAGATAATCAGGCCGGGAAACAGTTTGGGCAGCGTGCTGAGCGTCGCATCATTGGCAATATACGCGCTGGTGAACAGCAGCGCGGCTTCTTTGCCGTGCAGATCTGCCAGCTCGGCCTCAAGCCTTTTGTGGTAGACCGTGGTGCCAGAGATGTTGCGCGTACCGCCCGAGCCTGCGCCTGCGGCGTCAACGGCCTCGTGCATGGCATTCAGAACAACCGGATGCTGCCCCATGCCCAAGTAGTCGTTGCCGCACCATACAGTGATGTTCTGCTGCGACCCATCCGGGCGCGTGCGCACCGCATGTGGGAAATGTCCATTGCGACGTTCGATGTCGATAAAGGTCCGATAACGTCCTTCATCATGCAGCCTGGCAATCGCTGAATCGAGCTGAGCAGTATAGTCCAACGGACCCTCCTTGAGCGCCCAATATCGGTTTCCCCTGGGCAAATAGTCTGCCACTTATACAGTGTACCCTGCTTTGGCGGCTTTGTGTTCCTTTATACAGCTGGTTACAGCCGAACATGTGAACCCAACTTTGATTTGCATCAAATAGAAGGTTGCGCCTTCTACGACAAGTATTGTTACGGCCATCGAACGCGTGGAAACGACGCAGGCACCGCTTTGTTACAATACTTCGCGCGATAGCTTTGGTTTTCCCTGCAACCACTCTGGACGGCGCTGATCACGCTGTTAGGGTTCGCCAAACCTAGAAAAGCAGGAGCCCCCTATGCCGCTAGACACCGTGCTGAACCGGATTGACGATGATCTTAACGCCTCTATCGACCGCCTGATGGAGTTGCTGCGGATCCAGTCCATTTCGACCGATCCCGCATTTAAAGACGAGGTCAGCCGCGCCGCAGATTGGCTGGTCACCGATCTGCGCAGTATCGGAATTGACGCGGAAAAACGGGAAACTCCGGGCCACCCCATGGTTGTCGGTCATGTGGGAGGAGACCCGGACGCCCCGCATATCCTGTTTTACGGCCATTATGATGTGCAGCCAGTCGATCCGCTGAACCTGTGGACCAGCGCGCCCTTCGATCCTGCCATCGAAGACACCGCGCACGGACCTGTCATCCGCGGGCGCGGCGCATCTGACGACAAAGGGCAACTGATGACCTTTGTCGAAGCCTGTCGCGCCTGGAAGGCCGTGCATGGATCCCTGCCCTGCCGCATCACCTTCTTCTTTGAGGGCGAGGAGGAATCGGGCTCTCCGTCACTGGTCCCGTTCCTCGAGGAAAACGCGGCCGAGCTCAAAGCGGACCTCGCACTGGTCTGCGACACCTCGATGGTCTCACGCGGGGTTCCATCCATTGCTGCCCAACTTCGCGGAATGCTGAAGGATGAGTTCACCATCACAGGGCCCCGTATCGATCTGCATTCCGGCCATTACGGCGGTCCTGGCCTGAACCCGTTGCGTGAGATGTCAAAAATCGTCGCCTCGTTCTACGATGATGAAACCGGGCGCGTTGCGGTTGAGGGTTTTTACGAAGGCGTCCACGAAGTGCCTGATGACCAATTGCGACAATGGCAAAACTGCGGTTTCGACGAAGCAGACTATCTGAACTCGGTCGGTTATACCCAACCACATGGCGAAAAGGGGTATTCGACACTCGAACAGCAATGGGCGCGTCCAACGCTCGAGGTGAACGGCCTGTGGGGCGGCTACAATGGAGCGGGCTCGAAAACCGTGATTCCATCGGAAGCGCATTGTAAAATCACCTGCCGCCTCGTGGGGGACATGGACCCCGATGCACTGCGTACAAAAATTCGCAAACATGTGGAGGAGCGCTTGTCTCCGGACGCCAAAGTGGTCTGGGACAACGACCTAGAAGGCTCTCCCGCTTCGGTCATGAACATCAACCGCCCTGAATTCGAAGCCGCGCGCGCCGCACTTTCAGACGAATGGGATCGCGAGGCCGTCTTTACCGGGATGGGCGGGTCAATTCCTGTCGTCGGGTATTTCAACACCGTACTGGGGCTTGATTCGATGCTGGTTGGCTATGCAAACGACGATGATGCCATCCATTCTCCGAATGAGAAATATGACGTCAAAAGCTTCCACAAGGGCATCCGCTCCTGGGCCCGTATTCTGGATGCTTTGAACAAATAGAGGGATTTTTGCGAGGCTCTGCCTCGCGCTCCGGGATATTTTCGGCCAGATGAAGTACGGACCCCCTGCTTCATCTGGCTATAAATATCCCGGGGGAGTCGCGGCTTGCCGCGGCGGGGGCAGAGCCCCCTTTCCTTACATGTGGATCACGCGATCATACGCATCAAGCACGCTTTCATGCATCATCTCTGACAAGGTTGGGTGTGGGAAAACGGTGTTCATCAGGTCCTCCTCGGTGGTCTCCAACTGGCGACCTACGACATATCCCTGAATCAGTTCCGTCACTTCCGCGCCAATCATATGTGCTCCAAGCAGCTCTCCCGTCTTGGCATCAAAGACGGTCTTGATCAGACCTTCCGGCTCGCCCAGAGCAATCGCCTTGCCGTTGCCGATGAAAGGGAAGCGACCGACCTTGATGTCATACCCCAGCTCTTTGGCCTTGGCTTCGGTGTAGCCCACGGATGCAACCTGAGGCTGGCAGTAGGTGCATCCAGCAATGCTTTCGGGTTTGACCGGATGCGCATGTTGACCCGCGATCAGGTCCGCGACCATGACGCCTTCGTGGCTGGCCTTGTGTGCCAGCCAGGGCGCGCCCGCGATGTCACCGATTGCATACAAACCTTCGACCCCGGTGCGGCAATATTCATCCGTCACAACATGGGTCCGATCGATCTTGACCCCCAAAGCTTCGAGCCCAAGGTTCTCGACATTGCCGACAATGCCAACGGCCGAGATCACGGTGTCAAAATCGTGCTTCTCAACCTTGCCCTTGACCTCAATATGAGCCGTCACTTTGCCTTTGCCGCGGTCCAGTTGCTTGACCATGGCTTTTTCCATGATGGTCATGCCTTGCTTGGTGAACGCCTTTTTCGCCAATGCGCTGATCTCGGCATCTTCTACGGGCAGCACCCGGTCCATCACTTCGACAACGGTCGTATCTGCGCCCAGCGTGTTGTAGAAGCTGGCAAATTCGATGCCGATCGCGCCTGAACCGATGACCAGCAGTTTCTTCGGCATCCGCGGCGGTTGCAGCGCATGTTTATAGGTCCACACCAGATCACCATCCGCCTCAAGCCCCGGCAATTCTCGTGCGCGGGCACCGGTCGCCAAGATGATGTTCTTGGCGGTGAGTTCTTCGGTGCCCTTGTCGGTCTTGACGTTTACCTTGCCCTTGGCGGGAATTGTGGCCTCGCCCATCACAACAGCGACCTTGTTCTTCTTCAGCAGATGGCCAATCCCGCCCGAGAGTTGCCCGGCCACGCCCCGCGATCTTTTGACCACCGCGTCCAGATCGTAGCCGATCTTATCAGCCTTCAAGCCAAAGTCCTTGGCGCGTTCCATCAGATGAAACACCTCGGACGATCGCAATAGCGCCTTGGTCGGGATACAGCCCCAGTTCAGGCAAATGCCACCCAGATGTTCGCGTTCGACAACAACGGTTTTCAGACCCAACTGGGCGGCACGGATTGCAGCGACATAGCCGCCGGGGCCAGCCCCGATTACGATCAGATCATAAGATTGTGCAGCCATGTGTCCCTCTCGGCGCAGGTGTTGAGAAATTAGTTTACCATTAAACTACTTTTCGAAACACATCAACAGGACCTCCCCGCGACAAATGCGACGCAGGGTAAGCAATATCTGAAGACATGGATTTCAGCCTATACCCAAGGCCCGGCTCTGGCTAGAACAGAACCGCCGACACCGTTCGAGCATTTCTTATCAAAAGACATTCAAGAGGCTGACCATGGCGAAAACACTCAAAGATCTGCTGCTTGCTCTGCTCAACGCTACATTAATCCTTGTGGCGCTGTGCCTGTTTCTGGGCTGGCAGCTTGCGTCAAAGGTTGAGAGCATTACAGCAGAGTTTTCCGAAACCGTGCAGGCCGTTGCCCCGATCCGGGACGAGACGAAAGGCATTCGAACAGAGCTTGCTGCATTGCGCGAAGACTTGTCAGCGCTGTCACTGGAAGCCCCTGCTGGTGCAAATAGCCAAGTTGCACAGGACATCAGGTCAACCCTGGCCCGGCTGAACAGCTTGGACAAAAAGCTGCAGGCAGTACAGGAACGGTTGATAAATCTGGCAGATGAGCCTCAGGTTCTGATCGCTCAGACAATCGAAAACGGCGCGGACGTCGTATCCGCGCGCATTTTGGAGTTCAAAGGTTGTGAACCGGGATCGTAAGCCCGAGCCGCGCCATTTGCGCGCGGCCTCTCAACCAGTTTCGGTACGCTCAGACAGCCGCCTGAAGCTCGCGCACGGTTGCACCGTATCCGCCCATATCGACATACTCGACTTCGTGCGGCGTCGAATTGCGCGACAGCGCTTCGTTCCGATAGGGGAACCGGCCAAACTTGCGGATGACTTCGCGATGGGCCCGTGCGTGTAGCAGGTTGCTTGTGTCACGGCTGAGGTTTTCACAGATCAGCCGCACACAGCGTTCCTGATCGCACAGGTTTTCCGAGTGCATCATCGGCAGGTAAAAGAACTGCCGCGCCGGTTCGTCGATCTTTTTGTCCCAACCTTTGTCGACCGCGCATTTCGCTGCCGCCAAAGCCGCCTTGTCCGTCGCGAAAGCACGCGCCTGACCACGGAACATGTTACGTGAAAACTGGTCTGTCAGAATAACATAAGCCAGTGCACCGCTGGGATACGTGAGCCAGAGTGAAAACTTTCCCTCGGCCGCAGCCTCCCAAGTAGATAAGAAACGTTCGCGGATCTCTGCGTCCAGCGCGTCATCCTGAATATACCAGCCCTTCGGGCCAACTTTATCTAACCAAAAACTCAATACTTCTTCAGGCGTTGCCATTGCCTTAAACTCCGTCTTGTGCCCACATCCGGGACGTAACGTCATTTAAGTCCGTTTTACAGAACTGTTACAGTAACATATTGCAACATAGTCGACATAAATCCGTGTCTTAAGCAGTTTCTTGCGCGGCTTCTTCGACTTCGGCCTCGGCTGCTTCGATCGCAACCTCCTGCGCAACCTCAAGAGCAACAGGCGAGGCGGTCGGGTACATGGGCGACATGGTGCCAGTTTCGTCTACTGGGATCGCCGCACGCTGCGTCATCCGGTACGCGGCATAAACGGCCAGAAAGAAAAGCAGCACCGCAATGATGAGGAAAAAGCCTGGCGGGCCGAATACAGCCTTTCCCATCAACCAACCGGTGATCAGTGGACCAGCGATGGCACCGAGCCCGTTAATGAAAACCAGACCGCCGGATGCCGCCGCCATATCTTCATGATCAAGGAAGTCATTGGTGTGCGCAATAAGCAATGAATACAATGGGTTGGACATCCCCCCGATGAAAAACGCCGATACAAGCAGGATTTCAAATGTTACCCCGTAGAGCATTCCCGACAGGGATGCGACTGCCCCTGACGCCGATACCAAAAGGATCAATAAACGCCGATCCATACGATCGGAAAACCAACCTAGCGGATACTGCAAAACAACTGCGCCGATGTAGAACGCGGCAACGAAGATCGAAATCTCAACCAAGCTCAGCCCTGCCTGCGCGCCGTATACCGCCGACATACCGAATTGAGCAGAGAATACCCCGCCCAGAAGGAACAAGCCAACACATCCCAGCGGCGATTTGTTCATCAACTCGCGCAAGGTCATAGGTTTGGTGGTATCAAAGGCCGGTGTCGGCGAAATAGATAGCAAAATTGGGGCAAAAGACACAGAAACGAGGATTGAGGCGATTACGAAGGTCTCATAACCCGCCGGATCACCCACAAGGAATAGGGCTTGGGCGCCGATGATCCCTGACATCTGAACGATCATATAAAGGGACAATGCCTGTCCTCGATTTTCATTGTTCGCCGCGTTGTTGAGCCAGCTTTCTGCGGTGACATACACACCCGAGAAACAAAACCCGATGATCACACGCCCCAAAACCCAAGCGATTGGGTTAGTCATCATCGGGTACATGATCATGACAGCAGAAATAAAAGACGCCAGCGCCGCGAAGACCCGCACATGCCCAACGCGCCGGATCATTTCCGGCGCAAGACGTGAGCCGCCCAGAAAGCCGACAAAGTAGGCTGACATCACAAAGGACATTTGTAGAGTCGAAAATCCTTCGATCTCGCCACGGACACCCAGAAGCGTGCCTTGAAGGCCGTTTCCGACCATCAGCAACCCCATGCCGAGCAGCAACGCCCACGCGCTGGAAAGGACCTGAATCATTGGGGTCTCCGACTTATGCTTCCGAAACTTGCGAGTCTTCGTGCGACCAATGCCTACGACTGTCGCGCTTGTCTACGACATCGTGCGGTATTGATACCAAATCAACGCCGTTCACGGGATCAAAAGCGACGCGTCGCCGTAAGAAAAGAAACGATAGCTCTGTGCGATCGCGTGATCATAAACCCGCAGCATCCGATCTTGCCCCATCAGTGCCGAGACAAGCATCAACAGCGTTGATTTTGGCAGGTGAAAATTGGTCACGAGCGCATCAGTGACGTGGAATTGGAAGCCTGGATAGATGAAGATATCCGTGCCCCCTTCCCATGGCTGAATCCTGCCGGAGCGCGCAGCACTTTCGATCAACCTCAAGGCCGTGGTGCCCACCGGGATCACACGCCCACCTGCATCTTTGGTCGCCTGAATCTCGGCGGCTGCCGTAGGGCTGACGTGCCCCCATTCCGCGTGCATCTTGTGGGTCGTCACGTCTTCGACCTTGACCGGCAGGAAGGTCCCTGCACCAACATGCAGTGTCACATGGGTGAAACTCACGCCGCGTTCGGCCAATGCCTGCATGAGCGCATCATCGAAATGCAACGATGCGGTCGGGGCCGCGACGGCGCCGGAGTTGCGCGCCCAGACGGTTTGATAATCGGTTTTGTCCTGCTCGTCCGCCGGGCGTTTGGCCGCGATGTAAGGAGGCAGAGGCATCGCGCCGGCCTGCTCCAATGCGGCATCGAAATCTTCGCCACTCAGGTTAAACCGCAGATGGGCCTGCCCGTCCTCGACCCGATCCAGCGTAGCGCTCAAATCGTCCGAGAAGACAATTTCTTCCCCAATCTTCACTTTTTTCAAGGGCTTGATCAGTGCCGACCAAGTGCCGTCAGCCTGCGGATCCAGCAAAGTCGCTTCGACCCCGGCAGACACCAGACCTTGGGCGCTGTCCCGGTGGCGACGGCCATTCAGCCGCGCCGGAATAACGCGCGTGTCGTTCAGAACCAGCCGATCGCCTGGTTGCAGAAAATCAGGCAAGCTGAACACACGGCTGTCCGTCGTCTCATTCCCCTGCGCCACCAGCAAACGTGCAGAAGAACGCGGGCTGGCTGGCCGCGTGGCAATCAGGTCTTCGGGCAGATGGAAATCAAAATCGCTGAGTTTCATGCCCGCGCCTTACATCCCCACAAAAGATTCGGCCATATCCTGTCAGCGGTCGCTGGGGGGTGACCCAAAGGGCTGCTTGGGCTCATCCGGTAATTGCGGCGTTGCGTTTGGGCCATCCGACACTTTTGGCGCGGGCGGGCGCAGCAGATCACGCAGGAAAAGCGGAGCCAGACCGGACAGAGGGTTGACCGAGACTTTCGGAGACGCAAGCGGCCCTGTGAGGGTGTAATTGAAACCAATAACCCCTTCGCCTTTTCGGGTGAAAACACTGCCCACAGCATTCAGCAGGTAAATTGGCGATATAGCCCCACGCAGGTTCAGCCTCTCATTCACCGTGTCGATGGTGCCATCAAATGACAGGCCCATTGACGGCCCGACGGCGCTGCCATTGAGAACTTTGATTTCCGTTGGCGTAATCCTCATGCGGCTGTCGATCGCCGAGAAAAAGATGCCCTGCCCTGCCATCTCGTCCAGCAGGCCAACAAGGCTGATCGCATTCAGCAAGGCCGCCATGGCCGGAGCATCGGTGATGCGTGTATTGACGATTTTCAGGATGACGTCGTAGCTGCCGGGCCCGGCAACCGGCTCGAGATTGAGGGTCATGTCACCACCGCGCGCTTGGGTCAGCACCCCGGCAGAGCGCAACACGGCCCCCGCATCTTTCGACGAAAGTGTTACCGCACTACGGTTTCCGCGTGGGCTCACCTGGCCGGCAACCGATGCCCCGCCATTGACCTGAGCGGTAAACCCTCCGTTCACCCCGCCGGTTGTCTGAAACGTGCCCTTGAAACCCGTCAGTGCAACTGTTTCGGTCACTTGCAGACGATCAAGTGCCACGTCCAGTTTGGGCCCTGCACCGCCACCGCTGCTTTCGCCGAACGTTGCTTTTCCCATATCCAGCACACCGCCGAGAACACGAATGTCCGGAACGGCATTCCCGCGCCCGATCATCTCGGCCGGAACTGCCAGCCAATTCCCAAGATCGAATGAGCTGAACCTTATGCGGTCGAAATCGCCATTCTCGTGAAAGGTCATCGATGCGCTTGTACGTAGGCCAGCGCCCTCGATGCGCAGGCTGTCGACCTTCAGTTGCTTGCCCAACGTCGCTTCCGCGGTCAGCGAGCCCGTCGTGTTAGCCCCCTTCCGCCAGCCCAATTCTGGGATCGCCAGCGAAACGCCTTGAAGGTTCGATTCCACTGACAACTTGGGGGGAAGGTCGGCACCAAGACCCAGAGTGAGATTCGCAACACCAGACCCGGTCAGCATTCCCGGAGGCAAACCCGCCCCGATTTCATCCATCAAGCGTGGGGACAGTTCGATCTGGCCGGTCAGCGTGCTGCGCTGAGCATTTTCACCATCAATCGGTTGCCGCCAAAGTGCCTCAAGCGGCACATCTCCGAATTGCCCCTGTCCCTGTATCTGAACACCCGACTGGTTGCCGGACAGGTCCAGCAATGCAGCGCTGACCGTGAACCCCGGCACCAAGCGATCACTGAACAGGTTGGCCAGCGTGCCATCGAAGTGAAACGTCGTGTCCTGAAACTTCAGCCCCTTCTTCAACGGCAAGGACAGGGTACCGACCAGCGAGGCCGTTCCATTGGCAACATCGACGGGCAATCCCGCTTTGGTCAGCAATTCAAGCGGGGGCCGGTCCAACAGGGACAGTGCAGCCGTCACACTGCCCTTGGCCTGGATGCGCACAATTCCAGGCGCGGATTTCTTGATATCCGTATCGGGAATGATGAAAGACGTGCCCGCGGCATCCACGGCCCCACCTTCGTCCGCGATCACCACTCCCTTTTGCGCGGTGACGGTAAAGCGCCGATTAATCAGGCTGGCCTGCCCTTGGGCGCTTTCTATCGGCGGCAGGGTTTTAACGAACTGGATCTTGGCTTTCTCGAATCCGAAGTCCAAATACAGATCGGGCTTCGATCGGGGCTCGAGCCGCAGGGCGAAATCCATGTCAGACAGAACGCCTTCGTAAAGGTTCTTCGTGACCCACTCGCGCGGTTTCGGAGCCAAAAGCTCGGGCCAATAGCTGAGAACCTTGTCAGAGGTCATCTGATCCAGATGGGCATCAAGCTCTACGGCCCAGCCATCCGGCCTGCCGCTCAGCACCCCAAAAGCGCGCACGATGTGATCTGGATCTTCGACAGTAACCTGCCCAAGCTGCAACCTGAACGGGTCCAATTCCATTTTGAAATCCAGGCTGGCGCGGGACAGCTGAATTGGTTCCGGAAACAGGTTGGCCGGGTTCACATTGATCCCGGACAGGCGCATCTGCGCGGTCAAACTATCCAGAACGCCTTCTTCCACCCCTTGCAGGAACGCCTGGCCGTCCGCCTGCACTTCGCCCCAGGCCGAAACCACCGAGACGTCGTTAAAATCCAGCATCTGCGATTTTGGGTCATAGGTAAAATAAGTGCGGGCAGATTCAAACGGCACTGGGCGCGTTTTGGGGTTGGGCTGCACGACCCCTGCCCCAAGATTGAGCGTTGCAAAGCCCGTTCCGATGGCACCGCTATCATCGATACTGCCCCGCAACGCGCCCGAAATCGGCGCCCGCAAGACCTGCAGCCATGCCAATACAGGGCTTTGACCAGCAATGTCTTCGGCGGGCAGGTCCGAGACCGAGATACCAAAACTCGCGGCGGGGGTGCCCAGGACGCTGGTGTAATTGGCCTCGATGGCGCTGACGTAATCCCGCCCCGAAAGAACCGAAAACCCGGTGGCCAGTCGCACTTCGTTGTCACTGCGGTTGGCCTGAATATGGCCACCATCCAGCACCCATGATCGCCCCTGTCGCAAATCACTGTAATCCAGCGTGATCGCATCCAGTTCGATCGAAGTCAGTGCAGACAGGGCCGGAGACAGGAACACCTGATCGGATGCCTCGATCAACTCTGCCAGGTTCGGTGCCTCTTGCACCGGTGCGCTGTCCGACCCCACCGTCAGGGTCAGCGCGCCATCCGCGTCTCGGGTCAGGGCGATCTGCGCTCCGCTCAGGATGATGCGTTTCGGGCGGACATGCCCACGCAACAACGGGCGCATGGCAAGGCTGGCGCGCATGTCCGAGACCTGCGCAATCTGCTGGCCCGCCGCGTCGCTGATGGCAACGTCGGTCAGGCGCAGCCGAGGCCGCCAGCCTTCGTGAATGATGAAACTGACATCACCAAAGTGGATTTGCAGCCCCCCCAGCGCCTGTTCCAGCCGGGCTTCGACCCTGTCCCTTAGCCAGGCAGGCGCGTGCATCCTTTGCCCCACCACCATGAAGCCAGTGAACATCGCCAGCAGCACCAGTATGATGACACCACGCATGGCCCAAAGACCGGCTGCGCGCCGACGCGACCGACGACGCACCGGTTGATCCGGTTCGTTTAGTTCGTCGCCGTCATGCTGCTTCAATTTGCTATCCACGCCTTCCAACCCGCACGTGTTGCCCTATGATATCAGGCAGCCTTTAAAAACCTTTAGCGGAGTTTCCAATGCCCGACATTTCAGACATGGCCCCCGACTTCACTTTGCCGCGCGACGGCGCCGGCGAGGTGACGCTTTCGGCACAGCGCGGTGGCACTGTGGTTTTGTTCTTCTATCCCCGCGATGATACGCCGGGCTGCACCAAGGAATCCATCGGTTTCTCAGAGCAACTTCAGGCCTTTGCGGATGCAGGCGCTCAAGTTTTCGGCATCTCGCGCGACAGCATCGCCAAGCATGACAAATTTGTTGCGAAACACGGGCTGACCACGCCGCTTCTGTCGGATGAAAACTCGACCGTTTGCGAGGACTACGGTGTATGGGTGGAAAAGAACATGTATGGCCGAAAGTCGATGGGCATCGAACGCTCGACCTTTGTGATTGATGCAGAAGGTCGTATTGCCAAAATCTGGCGCAAGGTCAAAGTGCCCGGTCACGTGGATGAGGTGCTCGAGGCGGTGAAAGCTTTGTAAGCCCCCCTCGACCTGTCATGCCATCCGGTTTATCACCCGCCTCGACACGACTGAGGCGGAGCGACCCCCGTGACCAAGACACTGACACAGATGGCGACAGAGGTTCTGACAGCAGCGGACGGGCGGACCAAGACCGCCCTGTCCAAGACCCACGCAGCCGCATGGTTCGCAGCCCGCAAGAGCGACGCCGACCCAATCGAGATCGGCACAGCTACTCCGCCTCTGAACCCCGCCCGCCCGGATAAGCCCGAGCTTCTGTCACCCCGTGAAGTGCCAAAGCGGAAACCGGGGACCGAGGCAGGGCGCATAGCCCTTTTGCACGCTGTGGCGCATATCGAATTGAACGCGGTTGATCTGCACTGGGACATCATCGCGCGGTTCGGGCATGTGCCCATGCCGATCGGCTTTTACGATGACTGGGTGAAATGCGCCGAAGAGGAATCGCGCCATTTCGAAATGATCTGCGATTGCCTGGAGCAAATGGGCAGCCATTACGGCGCCCTGCCCGCCCATGCCGGCATGTGGCGGGCCGCCGAGGATACAGCCGAAGATTTGATGGGGCGGCTGGCCGTTGTTCCAATGGTGCTTGAAGCACGCGGGCTGGATGTTACCCCCGGCATGATTGAGATCTTCCGCAAGGCCAAGGCAGACCAAGCCATTGCGGCGCTAGAGGTGATCTATGCAGAGGAAGTCGGTCACGTCGCCTATGGGTCCAAGTGGTTCCATTTCCTGTGTGGTCGCGAAAATGCCGATCCTAAAGATGTGTTTCACGCGCTGGTCCGGCGCTATTTTCACGGTGTGCTGAAGCCGCCCTTTAACGAGGAAAAACGTGCAGAGGCTGGCCTGCCCCCCGATTTCTATTGGCCACTGACCGAAGACCTGCCCGCGCCCGGCGAAATCACAAACTGACACTTCTCTGTCATTTTCGGCAAATTCCCGCCGATCTTCGGGGGATTCTTGCGCTGTTTGACGCAGACAGGTCAACAAACTTGCCCGAACGCGAGCGTCCGTTTATGCAATCGGCCCAAGGGACGGCAGGCACTCATGACCGGTCCCGATCTTGGGGATGAGAGGTAAGACGCGTGCGAACACGTCTGGCAATAAAGTTTCACTCGCTGCTTGAACGGCGCTTCCCGGAACGCCGGGTTTTTCTGAAATCCGACAAAGACACGCGTTTTATCCGGCTCAGCTCGGAAACGCAGGTGATAGCTGTCGCTGGTGTTTCGGTGATGGTCGGTTGGGCGGTGATTGCGACGGCCATTCTGCTGATGGACAGCATCGGGTCGGGCAACTTCAGGGAACAGGCCAAGCGCGATCAGGCTACTTATCAGGAACGCCTGAATATCCTGTCAGCCGAAAGGGACGCACGCGCTCAAGAAGCTTTGGCGGCGCAAGACCGCTTTAACGCTGCACTGGAACAGATTTCCGCGATGCAGTCCGAGTTGCTGGCGTCGGAAAACCGTCGTCGCGAACTTGAGACCGGCATCGAAGTCATCCAGACGACGCTGCGCAGCACGATGAAGCAGCGGGAAGAGGCACGGACGGAACTGGCAAACCTGAAACAGGAAACCAGTGACACCGACATGTACATGACGGCCTCCACCGCCCCGGTGCAAATGGCCTTCATGACCGATGCACTGGCCCGCACTGCCGAAGAACGCGACCAAATCGCTTCGGACGCGCAAGATGCATTGGTTCAGAGGGACGAACTGGAACTGGAAATCCGTCTGATGCAAGAGCGCAGCGACGAGATTTTCCGCCAGTTGGAAGAAGCCATGGTGATCTCGGTCGAGCCACTGGACAAGATGTTCCGCCAGGCGGGAATGCCCACCGATCGCATCATTGAAGAGGTCCGGCGCGGATATAGCGGTATGGGCGGTCCGCTGACCCCTTTATCCCTTAGCACGCGTGGCGAGGAGGACGAGCTGTCCGCCGAAGAAGCCCGCGCGAACATTTTGCTTCAACAGATGGATCAGCTGAACCTGTACCGGATTGCTGCGGAAAAGGCCCCCTTCGCCAGCCCGGTCCACAGCGCGGTTCGATACACCAGCGGGTTTGGCACACGTCGCGACCCCAAATCCGGCGGTCGCCGTATGCATAACGGCGCGGATTTTGCTGGCGCGCATGGCACTGATATCTTTGCAACTGCGGATGGCGTGGTCACTCATGCAGGCTGGCAATCGGGTTTCGGACGGCTTGTGAAAATCAAACACGCGTTTGGAGTTGAGACACTTTACGCTCATAACACCAAGATCAACGTGAAGGTTGGTCAAAGGGTCTCGCGCGGGGATCATATTGCTGATATGGGTAGCACCGGACGGTCTACCGGCACGCATCTGCACTATGAGGTTCGCGTCGACGGTGTGCCAAGAAATCCAATGACTTACATTAAGGCTGCGAGAAATGTTTTCTAAAAGCAAAATCAACGAACCCGCATCCAAGGCACCTGAGGCGGCCAAACCTGCCGCATCGGCGACCCCAGCGGCACCTGCACCGACAGAGTCGAAACCTGCCACTGCACCCAAGCCAAAGCCGCCTGCGTCGGTTCTGTCCTCGGACCTGCACATCACCGGCAACATCAAGACCTCTGGTGACATTCAGGTGGAAGGCACCGTGGAGGGCGACATTCGTGCCCATCTGCTGACCATTGGTGAGTCGGCGACGATCAAAGGTGAAGTCACCGCAGATGACGTCGTCATCAACGGACGTATCGTGGGCCGCGTACGTGGCCTGAAGGTGCGCCTGACTTCGACCGCACGCGTCGAGGGCGACATCATCCACAAGACTATCGCGATCGAAAGCGGCGCGCATTTCGAAGGTTCCGTGCAGCGTCAGGACGATCCGCTGAACCCCGGTCGCAGCGCCAAGGCCGGATCGAACCCGGCAGCAGACGTCAAACAATAATCCTGACTCTCAAGTCAGAACCGAGACGCCGCAGGGAAACCAGCGGCGTCATTTTTTTTGGGCAATTGCTTGCCCGGGAAACTGGTTTTGATCCCGCAGGGATCGCGCTAGGGTCGGGCCATGTTGATATTCCTGACACTTGTCGCGCTGATCGCTGGAGGTGTGACTTATTACTTTTGGTCGAAACAGCAGGCGCGCCGCGCCTTGTTGGCCGCGCCGTTGACCGATCAGCAACGGCACCTTATCGACGCTCAGGTGCCGATCTTGCGGAAACTGCCGCAAGATTTGCGCGCAAAGCTTGAGGGCAAGATCAACCTGTTCCTGGACCAGGTTGAGTTCATCGGCTGCGACGGTCTGGACGTTACCGAAGACATGCAAATGTCCATCGCCGCACAGGCCTGTCTGTTGGTCGTGAACACCGATCTTTGGTATGACAACCTGACCACCATCCTGATCTATCCCAGTGCTTTCAAATCCAGACAAAGCCGCCACAGCGGTTATGTCGTCACGGAAAAAGAGATCGTACGCACCGGAGAAAGCTGGAACCGTGGCCCTGTGATCCTGTCCTGGGCGCATAGCCAGCGCGGCGCGATGAACGATCACGACGGGCAAAATGTGGTCTTTCACGAATTCGCCCATCAGATCGACGATCTGACAGGTTCGGCCAATGGTGTACCCGTGCTCAGCGGTAACCAGAGCTTTTCAGAATGGGAGGCCGCGTTTCTGACGGCTTATGACGCCCATGTACAGGCCGTTGAAATGGGGCGACCAACTGTGATTGATCCCTACGGCGCAGAAGGGCATGAAGAATTTTTTGCCGTTTCGGTTGAAGTGTTTTTTGAACGACCCAAGGCGCTGCGCACCTCTGATCCGGAGGTCTATGAACAGTTGTCAAAACTGTTTCACCTGGACCCCGTACGATGGCACTAGTCACTTATTGCCCAAGATGAGAGGGCACCCGGCAAATTCCCCGTTCGCCATAATTTAACAAAAGTTAATTTTTGAATTACACTTAACCTAATAACATCGTGGAGGATTTTTGATGTCATCGAAATTACTTGCCGAATTCTTCGGCACTTTCTGGCTGGTTCTTGGGGGGTGCGGCAGTGCCGTATTGGCAGCCGGTGTTGCGGATGTCGGCATCGGGTGGCTTGGCGTGTCCTTCGCCTTTGGCCTGACGGTACTGACCATGGCCTACACGGTGGGCCACATCTCGGGCGGGCACTTCAATCCGGCCGTCAGTTTGGGATTGATGATCGGCGGGAGATTTCCGGCCAAAGACCTGCTGCCCTATTGGGTCGCTCAGGTTTTGGGCGCAATTGTCGCCGCCGTTGTCCTCTATCTGATCGTCAGCGGCGCACCTGATTTTTCGGGTGTCGGAGGGTTTGCCTCCAACGGTTATGGTGAAGCTTCACCCGAAGGGTATTCGCTGACCTCGGCGCTGGTGATCGAGATAGTCCTGACCGCGTTCTTCATTCTGATCATTTTGGGTTCAACATCGGAAAAGGCACCCCCCGGATTCGCCCCCATCGCCATCGGCTTGGCACTGACCCTGATCCATTTGATATCGATCCCTGTGACCAATACCTCGGTCAATCCTGCACGGTCTACCGGAGTGGCCTTGTTTGCCGAAGGCCCTGCCCTGGCGCAGCTCTGGCTGTTTTGGGTGGCCCCACTGATCGGTGGAGCGATCGGCGCAGTGATCTGGAAGTTGATGTCACCCGACGATTGATGCTTGTTCTCGCAACCAGTGACAAGATAAGGCCCGACGCTCTGAATAGCGTCGGGCTTTTCGGTTTATTCGGTGACGGTGACTTTTTTCATCACGTCCGGTGCGCCGATAATCGCACCGTTCTGACCTGCGCCTCGTTTGATCGCATCAACGACATCCATACCGTCGCTTACTTGACCGACAACAGTATATTGGCCATCCAGAAACGGGCCCGGTTCGAACATGATGAAGAATTGCGAATTGGCTGAATCCGGGTCGTTCGAGCGGGCCATGCCGACCACGCCCCGATCAAAGGTTACATCGGAAAACTCGGCTGGCAGATCCGGGCGGTCGGAACCGCCGCGCCCGGCTTTGCGCATGTCGAATCCGCCAGCGCTGGAATCGCCGAATTGAACATCTCCGGTTTGCGCCATGAAGCCGTCGATCACGCGATGAAACACGACGCCATCATACTGGCCATTGGCAGCCAGAGCGGTGATCTGTTCCACATGCTTGGGCGCAACGTCTTCGAAAAGGTCGATCGAGATCGTGCCATTGGCCCCTTCCCCTTCGACGTCGATCTGCAAACCGCTGGCCAGCGCGGGGCTGGCCAGAAGTGCAAAGGCTGCGGCCAGCTTATGCATCGGCGGCCACCTTGACGCTGATCATGCGATCCGGGTTCGCAGGCGGCTCACCCCGAACGATCGCGTCCACATGCTCCATGCCATCGATGACCCGGCCATAGACGGTGTACTGGCCGTTCAGGAAATGGTTGTCATTGAAGTTGATGAAGAACTGCGAGTTGGCCGAATCCGGGTTCTGCGACCGAGCAGCACCCAACGTGCCGCGATCATGGGGCAGCTTGGAAAACTCTGCCGGAACGTTCGGCAGCGAGGACCCGCCAGTACCCGCCATGCGCAGGTTGAAACCGTCTTCCATATCGCCATGCTGCACGTCGCCGGTTTGCGCCATGAAGCCGTCGATCACACGGTGAAAGGCCACGTTGTCATATTCTCCGCCACGGGCCAGTTCCTTCATCCGCGCGCTGTGCAAAGGTGCCACATCCGGCAGCAGCTCGATGACGACGTTACCGCCCTTCAGCTCGACGATGATTGTGTTTTCGGGATCTTTGATCTCGGCCATGTGGCCCTCCTGTCGTTAGTCTTGCGCAAATACCTATGCCCCAAGCGCGTGAATGCCAAGTGACGCATTGACCTGAGGGCAAAATGCAGGAAAAGAACCGCCTAAATCGGTTGCCACTGAGAAGGAATGCACGATGGGCTGGAACACACTGGACGATATGGATCTGAACGGCAAACGCGTGCTGGTGCGCGTGGACATCAATGTACCTGTCGTTGACGGTGTTGTGACCGACGCCACCCGAATTCAGCGGATCGTGCCGACCGTGCGCGATATTCTGGCTGCTGGTGGCAAGCCGATCCTTCTGGCTCATTTCGGACGCCCGGGTGGCGAGCGGCGCGAGAACCTGTCGCTCAAGCAACTTGTGCCGACACTGGAAAGCGCCTTTGGTGCTCCGGTCCTGTTTGCAGCCGATTGCGTCGGAACCGAGGCTGAACTGGCCGCCGATGCGCTGCAACCGGGTCAGGTATTGCTGCTGGAAAACACGCGCTTTCACGCAGCCGAAACCAAGAACGACACCGATCTGGCCGCAGGCATGGCCAAGCTGGGTGATGTCTATTGCAATGACGCGTTCTCGGCCGCGCACCGCGCCCACAGTTCTACCGAAGCTCTGGCGCGGCTTTTACCCGCTTGCGCAGGCCGACTGATGCAGGCTGAGCTTGAGGCGCTGGAAGGTGCTCTGGGCGCTCCGAAACGTCCTGTGACTGCTGTGGTGGGCGGTGCGAAAGTGTCGACCAAGCTGGAGTTGCTGGGCAACCTGATAGACAAGGTGGACTACCTGATCATCGGCGGCGGCATGGCCAATACCTTCCTGGTGGCCAAAGGTCTGAACGTGGGCAAATCGCTGGCTGAACGGATCATGAAAGACACCGCCGTCAAGATCTTGGCCAAAGCCGAAAGCTCGGGCTGTACCATCGTCCTGCCGACGGACATTGTTGTGGCAGAAAAGTTCGAAGCCAACGCTCCAACTCAGATCCTGCCCGCCGATCAATGCCCCGAAGATGGTTTGATCCTGGATGCAGGCCCTGAAAGCGTCACCGCAATCACCGAGATCTTTGCAAAAAGCCAAACCCTGATCTGGAACGGTCCACTGGGTGCGTTCGAGCTCGAACCCTTTGATAAAGCCACCAATGCAGCAGCCCTGAAGGCGGCTGCTTTGACACGTTCGGGCCAATTGGTATCGGTTGCTGGTGGCGGCGATACTGTTGCAGCGCTGAACGCATCGGGCGCAGCGCATGATTTCTCTTACATCTCCACCGCAGGCGGTGCGTTTCTGGAATGGATGGAAGGTAAAACCCTGCCCGGCGTGGCTGCGCTGGAACAGTAAGCCCGACAAGCGGTTCTTGTATTCACGGTACTGTCCTTATTGACAGTACCGTCTTGCTGCACGCAATAAACCGTTTTCCTCGGTGCACCCTTGTTGTTTGAAACGGTTAAGACCGAAGTGTCTAAACTTGCGGCCTTTTCAAACCCTTACGGACGGCAAAAGTGAGTGATGGAACCGCTTCCAAACTCTTCAGTGCCAATCTTCGTCCTCTTCATAACCCAGCTTTAGCAGACAATCGTTGTAGCGCTCTTTGAAAAGGTCGATATGCCGATCTTCAAAGTAGTTCCGCCAATCCCCAGCGACACCCTTTCTGTAATGGTGTCCGGCATTCTCTTCACCGCGCTTCCGGCCTTTTGATTTCTTAGAAAAGCTGTTGTCTTGAGTGATTTGCATCAATTCCGAAAAATAAATAAAGTCTCTGGCCCGCTTCCTGGGAAATCGGTTTCGAATATGAGAGCCCACCAGGCGCACAATCTAATTTGTCCTATGTGCATGGATTTCTTTGACAAGGCCCAAGTGCAGGAACACGTCCAAGAGAACTCGGTAAGGGTCCTGTATAAGCTCTTCGTATTGGAGTTCGAGGATGTTGCTCTGATCGTAATCCCATTCGGTAAGATCGGTAATTGTGTTGACCATCGCATA
Organism: Ruegeria sp. 6PALISEP08; assembly: GCF_001238295.1. Taxonomy (GTDB): domain Bacteria; phylum Pseudomonadota; class Alphaproteobacteria; order Rhodobacterales; family Rhodobacteraceae; genus Ruegeria. Next base: position 165,970 of record NZ_LGXZ01000001.1, on the reverse strand, counting down.
AATCTCATACATCAGACCATCCGAGATCGACATTTTCGCAATTTCTTCTCTAATGTTCATCAACTCAGGCCATTTATCGATGCCATGACTGTTTTGTGAGAGAAATACGCTGAAACTATGATGTCGCGGGGGTCTCGCACCACGTGAAAGCGTTAAAAATCGCCTTCAAGCAGTCTGACTGTTTTGATCTTCGCGTTGGAGAAGTAAACGAAATCGACAGGGTCAGCCTTCAGCTCAGCGGCGAAATCTTTGTTGTCCGACACATCATGGTGATACTCTCTATCATTCAACTCAATCCGTCTGCAGACTTGTTCGCAAATGGAGATGAGATATCGGGTCGCGCATTTGTGGTGCCCAAAGTAAAACCTAGTCTCAGACGTCATTAACAGCGGATTCTTATCGACAAAATGATGTGGAAAGCAACGCACATCGTTTCAATTATCGCATTCTTTGCATTTGATTTTCCACAACCTTTGCCGACGGGTGTTTTTCGGCACACCAGCGGCGTAGAAAAGCGAGCATTTCGCGAACCACTTTTTTAACAAAAGCCATCGACCTAAAGCTGCCCTCACTAGTAACTGGGTAGAAGAATGCATCCTTCCACGACTTCTGAGATCAGCCTTTGATTGTAAGTTGTGATGAGTACTACAGTTTGCTCAAACGATTGAGGACTCAATTGTGAGCCAGACTTTTTGACGAGGTAACTACCCTCCCTAGAAACACTTGGCAGGTCAACAATCAAGCTTAAGGCACGGGGTGCCACCTAAGGTAAACAACTTATGGGAGAACTCGGTAACGTGCCTTCGATGGCCTATCAGACATGCATGAAGTAGCAGACAGGCGCACGAAATCGGGCACATGTGCCCCGGCGATGATCTGAATTTAACCCCCGCAAAATACTGACGAAAAAATCGAATCAGGGGATTCACAACCCGAATCACCTGTGACATAGTACAGGCAGAGGTTCGCAAAGGACCCGTTATTGAGGCAAGTTTTCATACGGCGGTAAACAGAGTGTCCCGTTCCCATCGGCCCGGTTTGGGCGCAGTAGTCTTCTTTTCGGTGGCTTTCATGCTGGGTGTGTACTTCACCTTTGCTGCCGTGCAAGGCGACTATGGCTTGTTCCGGCGAGTCGAAATTGCAGCGGAACGGGACGCCCTGTCACGCAACCTGAAAAACCTGAATGTCGAAATTGCCGAGATGGAAAACCTGACCCGGCGCCTGTCGGATACGTATCTGGATCTTGACTTGCTGGATCAGCAGGCGCGTTCGGTGCTGGGCATGATCCGTGCAGATGAAATCGTGATCCGCTGATCCGAGCCTGTATTTTTCGTCAGAAAGTCCCATACAATCCGTCGTTTGCCCTTCGTCGACTGGTTTTCCGAAGCGTGTCACGACGCTGCGTCACATTAACACTCGCCAGAAAGCCCTAAATGCTTTATGAAATAGTTTAACGCTAAACTATCTGTCCGAAAGGGGGAGATCGCCACGATGGCTGCGCGAAAAACCACAAAGAAACCAAACGTTTCAGCGGAAGAACTCAAAACGTACTACCGCGAAATGCTATTGATCCGCCGATTCGAGGAAAAGGCGGGTCAGCTTTATGGTATGGGTCTGATTGGCGGCTTCTGCCACCTTTATATCGGACAGGAAGCGGTTGTTGTCGGCCTCGAAGCCGCAGCTCAGGAAGGTGACAAACGCATCACCTCTTATCGCGACCACGGCCATATGCTGGCCTGCGGCATGGAGCCGGGCGGCGTGATGGCCGAACTCACCGGACGCGAGGGTGGCCTGTCCAAGGGCAAAGGCGGCTCAATGCACATGTTCTCGAAAGAGAAGCATTTCTATGGCGGCCACGGGATCGTTGGCGCACAGGTGCCTTTGGGTGCAGGTTTGGCCTTCGCCGACAAGTACAAAGAGAACGGCGGCGTGACGTTCACCTATTTCGGTGATGGTGCGGCCAACCAGGGTCAGGTCTACGAGACGTTCAACATGGCCGCTCTCTGGGATCTGCCGGTGGTTTTCGTGATCGAGAACAACCAATACGCCATGGGCACCGCGCAGGCGCGCTCGACGTCTTCGCCTGATATCTATGTGCGCGGCGAAGCGTTTGGCATCCCCGGCGAGATCGTCAACGGGATGGATGTGTTGGCGGTGAAGGCTGCCGGCGAAAAAGCTGTGGCCCACTGCCGAGCGGGCAAAGGCCCTTATATCCTAGAGGTGAAGACCTACCGCTATCGCGGTCACTCGATGTCCGACCCGGCCAAGTATCGCACCCGCGAAGAAGTTCAGAAGGTCCGCGAGCAAAGCGACCCGATCGAACATGTGCGCGAACTGCTGCTGACCGGAAAACACGCGACCGAGGATGACCTGAAAGCGATCGACAAAGAGATCAAAGAGGTCGTCAACCAAGCCGCCGAATTCTCGAAAGAAAGTCCCGAGCCTTCCGTCGAAGAGCTCTGGACCGATATTTACGCCTGAGAGGACGATTAAGACATGGCAACCGAAATTCTCATGCCCGCCCTTTCGCCCACGATGGAAGAGGGCACGCTGGCCAAATGGCTGGTCAAGGAAGGCGACACCGTATCCTCGGGTGATATTATGGCCGAGATTGAAACCGACAAGGCGACGATGGAATTCGAAGCCGTCGATGAAGGCATTGTTGGAAGAATCCTGATCGCAGAAGGCACCGAAGGGGTCAAAGTCAACACCCCCATCGCGGTGCTGGTCGAAGAAGGCGAAGACGCCTCTGCCCTGCCCGCGGCCGCACCTGCTGCCGCAGCGGTCGCCGAGGCCACCCCTGCGGCGGTTGAGGCCCCCGCCCCGACCGCGGCACCCGCGGCCCCGGTGGTCGATATGTCACCCGACTGGCCAGCCGACGCCGAAATGAAATCGGAGACTGTGCGCGAAGCCCTGCGCGATGCGATGGCCGAGGAAATGCGCGGCGACGAAGATGTCTATCTGATGGGCGAGGAAGTTGCCGAATATCAGGGCGCGTACAAGATCTCGCAAGGTCTACTGGATGAGTTCGGCTCCAAGCGCGTGATCGACACGCCTATCACCGAACATGGTTTTGCCGGTATCGCCGTGGGTTCGGCCTTTGGCGGTCTGAAACCGATTGTCGAGTTCATGACCTTCAATTTCGCTATGCAGGCGATTGACCAGATCATCAACTCTGCCGCCAAGACGCTTTATATGTCCGGCGGTCAGATGGGTTGCCCCATCGTGTTTCGGGGCCCCAACGGTGCTGCGGCGCGCGTGGCTGCTCAGCACTCTCAGGATTACGCTGCTTGGTACATGCAGATCCCTGGTCTGAAGGTGGTGATGCCTTATTCGGCGGCTGACGCCAAAGGCCTGCTGAAATCGGCTATCCGCGACCCCAACCCGGTGGTCTTCCTGGAAAACGAAATCCTCTACGGTCGCACCTTCGACGTGCCGCAGGTGGATGACCTGACTATCCCGCTGGGCAAGGCGCGCATCTGGCGCGAAGGGTCTGACGTGACCATCGTCAGCTTCGGCATCGGTATGCAATATGCTCTGGAAGCTGCGGACAAGCTGGCCGAAGACGGCATCAGCGCCGAAGTGATCGACCTGCGCACCATCCGCCCGATGGATACCGGCGCAATCATCAACTCGGTAATGAAAACCAATCGTCTGGTGACAGTGGAAGAAGGCTGGCCGCAAGGATCGGTCGGCAGCTACATCAGTTCGGTGGTGATGCAGGAAGCGTTCGACTACCTTGACGCCCCGGTCATCAACTGCACCGGCAAGGACGTCCCGATGCCCTACGCCGCTAACCTCGAAAAGCTGGCGCTGATCACCACCGATGAGGTGATCGCAGCCGTCAAACAAGTGACCTACCGGTAAGGAGCGACAGACAGATGCCCACTGAAATTCTGATGCCCGCCCTTTCACCGACCATGGAGGAAGGCACGCTTGCCAAATGGCTGGTCAAGGAAGGCGACACCGTCTCCTCCGGCGATCTGCTGGCCGAGATCGAAACCGACAAGGCCACGATGGAGTTCGAGGCTGTTGACGAAGGCACCATCGGCAAGATCCTGATCCCCGAAGGCTCTGAAGGGGTCAAGGTCAACACCGCCATCGCAGTTCTGCTGGAAGATGGCGAAAGCGCTGATGACATCGCTGCCACGCCTGCCAAGGCGCCTGAGGCGGCCCCTGCCGCCGCGGGCAACGAGGCTGCCGCGCCAGCGGCACCCGAGGCGTCCGCCCCTGCTCCGGCAGCTCCGGTCAAAGCCGATGGTGGTCGTATCTTTGCTTCTCCCCTGGCCCGCCGAATTGCCGCGCAGAAGGGCCTCGATCTGGCTCAGATCGCAGGCTCTGGCCCGCATGGCCGCATCGTCAAAGCAGATGTCGAAGGGGCAACTGCCACCGCACCGGCACCAACTTCTGCGGCTGCTGCCGCGGCGCCAGCGGCAGCACCAGTTGCTCCCACTGGTCCGTCCGCGGACATGGTCGCGCGGATGTATGAGGGCCGCGAGTATGAAGAGATTCAGCTCGACGGTATGCGTAAAACCATCGCTGCGCGTCTGAGTGAAGCCAAGCAGACCATCCCGCATTTCTACCTGCGTCGCGACATCAAGCTGGATGCGCTGCTGAAGTTCCGCAGCCAGTTGAACAAGCAGTTGGAAGGGCGCGGCATCAAGCTGAGCGTCAATGATTTCATCATCAAAGCCGTCGCCAATGCGTTGCAACAGGTTCCGGCCTGCAATGCGGTTTGGGCAGGTGACCGTGTGCTGCAACTGAAACCTTCGGACGTAGCCGTCGCGGTCGCTATTGAGGGCGGTCTGTTCACCCCGGTTCTTCAGGACGCTGACATGAAATCTCTGTCCGCCCTGTCAACCGAAATGAAAGACCTTGCGGCCCGTGCCCGCGAACGCAAATTGGCCCCGCATGAATACCAGGGCGGAACCTTTGCGATCTCGAACCTTGGCATGTTCGGCATCGACAACTTCGACGCCATCGTGAACCCGCCTCATGCCGGTATTCTGGCCGTGGGAACCGGTGTGAAAAAACCTGTTGTCGGGGATGATGGTGAGCTGACCGTGGCGACTGTGATGTCTGTCACCATGTCAGTTGATCACCGCGTCATCGACGGCGCGTTGGGGGCGGAACTGCTCAAGGCCATCGTCGAAAACTTGGAAAACCCGATGGTCATGCTGGCCTGAGGATTTGTCTCAAGGCCCTCGCCCGAAAGACTCAGGGCGAGGGCCATAGCACTGATATGAGCCCGTGTGATCGGGGCTCCGATTGCTTTGCGCAAAAAGACCTCCCACCTTCTAACTACTGGCGCAGACAGAAGGAAGGTGCGTGATGTCCCCGAAAACCCTCATTCAAAGTCTGATCGTTTTGGCCCTGCTGACAGGTACAACACCTGACGCAGCTATGGCAAAACCCAACAGTTACCCTGGTGAGAATTCCAAGTTCAAATCGAGTGATCCTGCGGTGATCGCTCAGCAAAAAGCCGAGCAAGGCCGCCGCAGGGAATTGCGCAAAGAAAAGAAGGAAGAACGGCGGCGCGAGCGGTTGGAAAGACGCAGCAACCGCTCGAACTGAAACCGTTTACTGGTCTTTACCCAGCATGTGATCCATCGAGATCGAGGGCTGATCACACCCGGCCTCACCGACGATCTTGGCCGGAATGCCTGCTACGGTTTTGCAGGGGGGCACCTCTTGCAGAACCACCGAACCGGCAGCGATACGGCTGCAATGGCCAACTTCGATATTGCCCAGCACTTTCGCACCAGCTCCGATCAGTACGCCATTGCCGATCTTGGGATGACGCTGTTCTTCTTCCTTGCCAGTCCCGCCCAGCGTCACCGAATGCAGCATCGAGACATTGTCACCCACAATAGCTGTTTCACCGATGACGATGGAATGGGCATGGTCGATCATGATCCCCTTGCCGATCTTGGCAGCGGGATGGATGTCGATGCCGAAAATCTCGGACGAGCGCATCTGGAAGAAATACGCCAGATCATGACGACCCTTTTGCCATAGCCAATGCGCCACGCGATACGCCTGCATGGCCTGGTAACCCTTGAAGTACAGGATCGGCTGCAACAGGCGGTGGCAAGCGGGATCGCGTTCATACACGGCCATCAAGTCCGCCCGGGCCGATTCGATCAAACCGGGATCATCGGCATATGCCTCATCCACGATCTCACGCAGGACCATCATCGACATCTCGTTCGAACACAGCTTGGCTGCGACCCGATATGACAGCGCGCGCTCGAGGCTGCGGTGATGCAGGATACAAGCGTGCACAAGACCGCCCATAAGGGGCTCTTCTTCAACGGCCGCATGGGCCTCGGAGGTGATGCGGGTCCACACCGGATCGACCGGTGTCACGTGGCTGCGCTTTTCAAACATGGCCTTTGATCCTTTGCTGCGCCTAGAATGCCATTTAGTGGTAAAAAGGCCAAACGCAAACCCGTGATCTGCATTGCAACGAAAATGAATGAGTCCAAACGCGCATATTTTGAGACACGAATTCGCGAACGACTGGTTGAACTGGAACAGCTTTCAGCCTCGGGGCGAAAGGCTCAGGCCGTTGTCGAGCTGGATCAGCAAGCCGTTGGTCGGCTGAGTCGCATGGATGCGCTGCAAAATCAGGCCATGGCCAAGGCGCAACAAGCCAATCGCGATATCGAAGGAAGCCGCCTTCAAGCCGCATTGGTGCGACTTGACGAGGAAGAATACGGGTATTGTGAAGACTGCGGCGAACGCATCCCGGATGGTCGATTGAAACTGGATCTTGCGGCCGGCAGATGTGTTAGCTGTGCTGCCGGGTGACCAAAAACTTCGAAAGATGGTGCAGAACCGTTTCAAAACACTGACAATATTGCAAATTGTCGAACCCCGGCTCATCCGCCAGGGGTCTGTTTCGGGCAACGGCCATGAGCGAGCCGTTGCCGTACACGGGGTGAAGCCGCCCTGTGCGTTCAAGATGCTGGTCGGCCAGTTCGGCCTCATGGATCATCCGAACACATAAACGGGCCCGGTCCATTTGCGGCACGGCCAACAAGGCACGCGCTGCAGAGCTGACATCTCCGTGCAGAACCGGCCGCATCAGATCATTTGTCCAACCAAATGACGGGCAGCCAGACCTGGACCATAGATGGCGGACACCTGTGCCACTTCGACCTCGTAAGCGCCGCTCAGGCCATCCGCCACTTTCATTGCCGCTGAATAGGTCCATCTCGGCTCGTCGACCAGATCTTCACGCAGCAAGGTGCCACTCGCGCGGATACGCACCAGATAAAACTCACGCTCTTCGCCCAAGGGAATCTCCAGCCCGGACCAATCATCCGCGTCCAGGCGTGCCCGTCGGACCCAAGTGACGTCATCCCCTGAATCGCTGGATTGCACCTTCAGATGTACGGGGGCGTACGGGCGTAATCCGTTCCCGTCGAAAGAGGCGATCAGATGTTGGAAAGACCCGTCATCGTAACTGCGGCTTGCTGGGCCAATGCGGTAATGCTTGGCAATCCGGCGCTCGGTGCGCAGCAAGTTGATCTGTTGCACCCGATCATTCAGCAGCACAAAGATTGATCCGTCCGGCCAGACATCCGGCATTAACGCATCCGACCCCAACTGCCCCCTAAGGCGCCCTGACAACGCATAGACACCCGGTGCTTCGAGGACCGCGTCAGAGAATTGAAACACTTCCCAATTTCCGGGTGTTCCATCACCGATCGCGGCCAGATTGACGCCGCTCAGAATCGAGCTGCGTGGGCGCGACTCCAACTGCCCTGAAATCAGTTTGACGCGCAACGCAGGCCCTTCATCCCAGATCCCTGCGCTGGCACGCCGCAGCGGCGTCTCGGTAGCACCGATGATCGCCCGATTTGGGATGATATCGCCCAGAGCATAACCCTCATCATTGGACGAAGTGTAGACTGTTGCAGCCCCAGGCCAGGGATCACCCGTGACGGCCAGATAAGGTGCGTGTGGAATTTCTGCACCTGTGAACAAAGGCAGGTCCAGAAAAACCGGCAGCACAGGCGTTGGCGCGGCATAGGGTTTGACTGTCGGTGCCTCGTCCAGCAAGTCCGATGCTTTATAGACGCCCTGTTCCACCCGAACCGCCTCCGCCAGTTGCAAGTCTGATGTTTCCAGACGGTCGATGCGGTAGATAGGGCTGGTTTCACCGTCTGCCAACCGCACCAGATCACCCGCCCCCAAATGCATCTGCGACGGAGGCAACGCGGGGGATCTCACCCCGGCTCGCGCCCGCCGCCCGAGGGGCCGATGGCCCCCCGGATTCGTCACCGCTTAGGCAGTGCCGAATTTCAGCAGCTTGATTGCAGCAAAGTCGCTCACGTCGCCGCCCACGCGCTTAGTTGCGTAGAACAGGACATGCGGTTTGGCGCTGAAAGGGTCGCGCAGCACGCGTAGATCGGGACGTTCAGCGATGGTGTAACCAGCCTTGAAATCACCGAAGGCAATCGAGAAACTGTCCGACGCCGCGTCCGGCATATCCTCAGCGATCAGCACCGGATAACCCATAAGACGCGCAAGCTCACCGGCTGCCAGACCATCCGACCACAGGAAGCGGCCATCGCTGTCTTTCAGCTTGCGGATCAGACCTGCCGTTTTCGAGTTCATCACAAAGGTGCCGTTGACGCGGTACTGCGCGCCCAGCGCATAAACCACATCGACAATCGCATCCGCGTCGATACCACCGTCAATACCAGTCGCAATGTAACCAAGACTACCCCAGGACCAGCTGTCATTCGGCACTGCGCGATGGATCATCAGACCCTTGGGCTTGTCGACACCATCACCGTTGATGAACGCCGCAGCCTCGGCACGGGCGAACTTGTCGGCAATTCGACCCGCTAGCCAGCCTTCAACATCAAACGCGCTGTCATCCAGCAGACGTTGCGAGGCTTTCGGCAGCGCACTCAGTTCGTGCAACTGGATCGAGATACGATCGATGGACGGCGTCCCGGTTTCCGACGCGGCCGCGTTTTCGTCCGCCCGGCCCGCACCTACATCGGTGTGATCGATCAACACGTCGAAAGAGTTCGCCTCCACAATCACCACCGACGCAATCGAACGGATCGAAGCAGTTGAGTTCAGCACCGACTTGATCGTCTCGGCGGTCTGTGGGTCAACCAGATAGCCGCCATCGCTATTGACCGCAGTTGACAGAGACTTTGCCTCCATTTCCAAACCGCGCAGCCCGTCATCCTCGCCCGAACGCACATAGGCGTCAAAAGCCTTGTGGTGTGGGGCACCGTCCTCAATCGAGGCCGCAAGATGCGGGCGTGCCGCAATGGTTGATTTACGATCCAGCATGGTCAGTCGCTCTTCTGTCTGTTGCAGTTTGGTTTTAACTTCAGCCTTGAGACCCTTGAATTCATTCACAAAGCCAGCCATCGCCTGCTTCACCTCCTGAACCAGGGGCGCACCCTCTCCGGTCAAAGCCGGTGTTTCGGTCTTGCTCATCAGCATGTCCTGTTTTTGGATGGGTTTGAGGCGCGCTAGGTCCGCGCCAACTCCTGCCGGGCATCGTTGAACACCTCGGCAATACTGCGCAGGGCTTCCTCGGCGTCCGGGGTCGTTCCCTTCGCCGCCACCCGCGCACTGGGCAGCATCGGGAAGGTCACCAAGGACACCTCCCACAGCTCCAGTTCGGTCAGGACCCGCTGGCCCCTGTCATTCTTCACAGCCCGCTTGGTGCGATAGCCAATCGACAGGCCATCCATTGCACCTGCCCGGATCAACTCCGCCGCCTCACGGCCTTTCTGTGTGCTTTCCAGAAGACGCCCCTTGACCCACAGGCCCTTGTCGTCCTCACGCACTTCGTCCCAGACGCCGATGGGTTGCGACGGGTCGTGCTGCCATAGCATCTTGACCCGCTGACCCGCCTTGGCCAGCCCCTCAAGCGAGCCGCGATACGCCCCACGCTGCACAACGTCACTGCCTTGATCGACCTGACCGAACAGACTGGCATAACCCTCGATCACCGCATCATCAGACACCGACAATCCGTCTCCGAACCGCGCGAATTTATGTTCCAAATCCACAAACTTCTCCATGTAACTCACTGAATTTATGGCGTTACCACAAGGAATGACTGAAACGCCTGTGCCAGGATTACTGCCGCCACGCCGTAGACCGTCAGCCACAACCGCCGCTCCAGCCGTTCCATCATCTCTTCGATCTGATCCAAACGCCGACACAGATGTGCGTGCTGGATCTCGGCCACCCGCTCATGCGCGGCCAGACGCAGACCCGGCGCGCACTCGAATGGGGGATACCCCTCAGCCATCGGCACGCTCCGGCAGCCCCAACAAAGCGCGTTTCTCGGCATCCGTCAGGAAATCGGCCCCGTTGACCCGCGCCCATTGCGCATCTCGCTCCGCCGACAGCGCAGGCACCTGGTCCAAATCGGGCTTCATCACCAACTCCTCGCCGGTAAAGCCCACCAGCCACTCCGACACAGCTGCCGCCACCCGCGTCACCAGGGGCAGCACGGTCAGGCGATAGAACGCCCGGTTGGCCTCCTGATAGTTCGAATAGGTCGCATCGCCCTGAATCCCCAGCAGCATCGGCGGGACCCCAAAGGCCAGCGCGATCTCGCGGGCGGCGGCTTCCTTAGTCTTTTGAAACTCCATATCGGACGGCGAGAACCCCATCGGCTTCCAATCCAGCCCCCCTTCCAGAACCATCGGACGGCCAGCATTGCGCGCCCCGCGATAGTTCTGTTCGATCTCATCGCTCAGACGACGGAACTGATCCTCGGCCATCACCCCATGGCCATCGCCGCCCTTCCAAACCAGCGCCCCTGAAGGCCGCGCCGCATTATCCAGCAGTGATTTCGACCACCGCGACGCACTGTTATGCACATCAATCGCCATCGCTGCCGCCTGCATTGGCGAGAACCCATAGTGATCATCCTGCGGGTGGAACGACTTGATGTGACAGATGTTTTCCGCCGCAAACCGGTGCTTCTTGCCACCCACCGCGTAATCATACGCCTTGGGCCACCCATCCGCGCCAGGCACCACGCTCATCCGGTCCGAGCGCAAGAGATGCAACTCAACCGGCAGGCTCTCGTCAGCCTGCACCGCCTCAACATAGGCATTGCCCGACAGCAGCAACTGCCCGAACAGCGCCTCCATCAACTCCGCCTGCCCCTGTGCCGCATTCGGACGGCGCATCAGGGACAGGATCGGATGCACATCATATCGCTGCACCTGATCCTGAAGAACCAGAGGCAGAGCCGCCGCCGCCTCGGCAATCAGCTTGACCGAACGGAACCCCACCGGGTTCCCCGAAAACCCCGTCCGCGTCAGCGATACCGCATCCCGAGGGCTCCACGCCACGCGCCCGCCCGTTTGCCAAGCCACCACAGGCCCCGCCGCGCTCGCCTTTGCCTCGGGCGCTTCCCCAGCCGATCCACGACGCAAGAAATCGAATACCATCTGTGCTCCTTTCTGCCGCCGCTCTGCCCGGCTTGTTGAAAAGAGTTATGACGGAAAGAAGTTTAAGCCTCGGGAATGGGGCGTACGGAGGATGGGCAACAGGCTTGGCCAAAGGGGTGGCCAATTTCGAATGAATGGCTATTGGTAGAAGCACTTGACACCAATCCAGGACCGACCGGATGACTCAGCCAGATTTGGCCACCAGAAAACGAATGGAAAGTCGCGCACTCGTGGTAGCCATGTGCGGCAACCTCTTTATGGGTGCAGCTGGAATCCTAGCGAGCATTCTATCGAACTCGAACGCAATCATGATGGACGGTCTGTTCTCACTGATAGGTTTTTCTTCGGCTTTTCTCGGCCGAAAGATCAGCCAACGAATTGATGCAGGACCCGACAAGCTTAGGCCTTTCGGCTATGCCGCAGACGAGGCGATCTTTTCAACATTCCGCTCTCTATCTCTTTTGGGTCTTGTACTGTTTGCGATTACCAGTGCCCTCAAAAACATCTACAACTATCTGATCGGCCTGCCCCCTGAACCCCTAAGCTTTGCGCCCATGATCCTCTATTTCTCGGGGATTGGCGTGACCTGCACCTTTCTCTGGGCCTTTCATCATTTCACCTGGCACCGCATCGGACGAAACAGCGCAATTCTGCGACTGGAGGCCAAGGCGGCGCTTTTTGACGGGCTGATCACTGCTGCGGCAGGCATCGGTTTGGCAGCCATCTACTACTTCAAGGAAGGCCCTCTTGCTGCGCTCGCACCGATCGGGGATTCCGTGGTTGTCTTGCTACTTTGTCTGCTGGCCCTCGGGTCGTATATCCGTGAATTCAGAGGCGGACTGGGCGAGCTTGCTGGCGTAAGCGCCAGCCCCGCAACCATCGCGACCGCACGCCGCGCCCTACGTGCAACCCTGGTCGAGGATGGCGGGAAAATTCGGGATCTGTCTGTCACCAAACTGGGCCGTTCCTATTATGTGACGGTTTACTACGACCCACATCGTTCCATTCTCGCGCACGAAGTCGATCGCCTCAACCTGCGCTTGATACACGATATTCAAGCCGTTCTAGCCGGGGCAGACGTTCTGCTGATTATCTCTGAACTTCCCAGACGATGGCCAGATGAACTGGCTCCTGTCTAAAGCGCTTGATGCACTTGCCGCAATGGGCTTACAAACTTCGCACCCTCGGCCTCCGATACGTCCCCGCCGGCCCCACCACTAACTCATGCAGCGCCCAGACCAGAGCGTCCACCCGGTCCGGCGAACCCTGCCCCTCGAACCCGCGTGCGGTCATCTGGCACATCTGCTCCTCCAGCGCGTCCAGTCCGGTGACATGCGCCACCCGTCCCTGTTCATACAGTGCTGCCACAGGTTCCGCCCGCGCGACCTTGCCGCGCGACGCCCGCACCGCGCGATAAGGCACCAGAGGGTCCACCTGCCGCACGACCTCTTCCACCAATTGCCCGCCCTGATTGACTTCGGCCACCAGCCGTTCGGCCCCGAACTCATCCATTGCGTCAATCGCCGCCTGCGCCCAGCCCGCCGGGCCAACGCCCTGCACCGTCCGGTCGGCCAGCACATAGGCGCGCCAACTCTCGGGCGGCCCTTGCACCTGCGCGCCCACAACCACAAGCCCGCAGGCATCTGTACCCGACCCCGCCGTTACCGCCGGATCCAGCGCCACGACAACCCGATGCAACTCCGGCACCTGCGTGCACCGCGCCGATTCCAGCATCGACCCCGTCCACAGTGCCCCCTCGGCATCCGACAGCAGCACCCTGTCCAACTCCTGCCGCCCCAACCGCGTACCCGCATAGCGCGCGCGCACCTCGTCCAGAAACGAGCCCGCCAGATTGGCCCGGTTCGCCTCAGTCGGCGCATGGGTCTGCACGGTGGACGGCGACGCCAGCAACTCCTTCAAAACCTTCACATTGCGCGGCGTGGTCGTCACACAGACCCGGGGCCGATCCCCCAATCGAAGCGCAAATTGCAGCATGTCCCAGGTTTCCCCGGCCTTCTTCCACTTGGTCAGCTCATCCACCCAAGCCGCATCAAACTGAGGGCCGCGCAGCCCCTCAGGATCATGCGCCGAAAACGCCTGCGCCTCAGCCCCATTGGGCCAGATCAACTTGCGTTCAGAAGCCTTCCATGAAGGTCGACGATCTGGCGGCGAGCATTGCAATATCCCGCTATCGCCAAAGATCATCACATCGCGCACCTGATCAAAGGTCTCACCGACCAGTGCCACGCGACTGGCCTCCCCATTATCCAACGTTTTCGACCCCTCAACCATCGACCGCACCCACTCGGCCCCAGCCCGCGTTTTGCCTGCCCCGCGACCGCCCATGATCACCCAGGACCGCCAGTCGCTCTTGGGCGGCAGCTGATGCGGCAGCGCCCAGAACTCAAACAGGAAAGGGAGGGCACACAGCCCCCCCTCCCCGATCTCACTCAGAAATCTGTTCTGCACCGCAACAGGTGCGGAGGCGAGCCAACCTGCACCCGACCTCAAACCGAGCTCGGTCAAGGTCAAACGCGTACCCGCTTTGGGCAATTCCGGCTTGTCTGTGATGTTGTTCGACAAAGCTTGTCTCCACTTTCTGACAACTTCGGATCAGCCCCTCTAACTGCCCGAGTTGTCTGGCTGAACCAGCAAGATCTGCATCCTCCCCGGCACCGATCTGTTTGCGCAGGTCTTCCGCCGCTTGCCGCAGATCGCGAATGGACCTCTCAAGCGACTGCAACAAGTCAGCCGTCTGGGAAATCCGCTCTTCCGGGGTAATCAAAGTCATGTTTGCCTGTGACCTCATGCGTGAGTTTTCTCCGCACGAGAGAAACGAAAAACGGCCACCGGGTCGCCCCGGGGCCATTGCGCACTTCTTCTAGCATGACACAACCTATACGGCATTAAGCCCGTAAAGTCAATGATTTGCGCAACACAGACGCAACACAGACCGTCCGATGCGATAAGTATTTCCTTCCTCAGCTTAACTGTTTTGCGAAAACGGCTCTCGCTGAAAAATCCGTTTTGTATGGCCAACACGTTTCAGAACGTCATTCAGAGTTGGGCGAAGAAACGACGGAAATGCGACGACTTCATTGCCAACACCTCGCTCCAATTTCAAATGCCAGCTTGACAATCCCTCTCTCAACCCTCATGTGCACTCAATCAAAGCGCTGCTGCGTGAGCTTGCGCGGACCTCTTCCGCCCTACAGCGCCCGATCCACATCACAGTTCCCCATCACGCAGGGTTCTTGACGCGATGACCGGATGGCGCAGGGTGCGCCTGCCCGTCCCGAGGTCTCGCACAACCCCTGCAGGTCGCCATGTGCGACCCGTCACGACTTGTCCGTGGGCGATTGCTCCGGGCATAAAGGATAGTTATTTGTTCGACTTCGATATGCTGGGCCTTGCCCCCGCACTTAACAAAGCGCTGAAAAGCGCCAATTTTACACAACCCACTCCGATTCAGAATCAGGCCATTCCGCTGGCGCTGAATGGGCACGATATCCTCGGCCTTGCTCAGACCGGCACTGGTAAGACTCTGGCCTTCGGCCTGCCGCTGATCGATCACCTTCTAGCGCAGCCTGGCAAACCCGAGCCGAAAATGGCCAAATCATTGATCCTGGCGCCCACCCGCGAGCTGGTCAACCAGATCGCCGACAGCCTGCGCGGCCTTAGCAAGAACACCAAACTGCGCGTCGCCACAGTGGTTGGGGGCCAATCGATCAACAAACAGATCATGTTCCTGTCGCGCGGCACTGACATCCTTGTCGCCACACCGGGCCGCCTGATTGACCTGATGGATCGCCGCGCGGTCGACCTAAGCTCGGTCCGGCACCTGGTGCTGGACGAGGCGGACCAAATGCTTGACATGGGGTTCATCCACGCCCTGCGCCGCATCGCGCCAGAACTGGGCACACCTCGCCAGACCATGCTGTTCTCGGCCACGATGCCAAAGCAGATGGAAGAGCTCAGCCGTGCCTACCTGACCAATCCGCAGCGCGTTCAGGTCTCGCCCCCGGGTAAAGCCGCCGACAAGATCACTCAATCGATCCATTTTGTCAGCAAGCCGGGAAAACCCCACAAGCTACGCGAGATTCTGTCAAAGGATATGGACGCTCTGACGTTGGTATTCTCGCGCACGAAGCACGGCGCTGAAAAACTGATGAAAGGACTGGTCGCCGACGGTTTTAACGCCGCCTCGATCCATGGCAACAAGAGCCAGGGGCAACGTGACCGCGCGATCAAGGCCTTCCGCGCAGGCGAGGTTAACGTTCTCGTGGCTACCGATGTCGCCGCGCGTGGTATCGACATCCCCGGCGTGGCTTATGTCATCAATTATGATCTGCCCGAGGTTCCCGATAACTACGTCCATCGCATCGGTCGAACTGCACGCGCGGGTCGAGAGGGTGAGGCAATTGCATTCTGTTCAGCCGAAGAAGTTGATCTGCTCCGTCAGATCCAAAAGCTGATGAAAATCGAGATCCCGGTCGCTAGTGGGACCCTGCCTGAAGGAACCGTAGCAGAAAAGCCTGCGCGCCGCCCGAACAACCGCCGTCGGGCGTTCAAGCCCAAGCCTGCTAATGGGGATGGAAAACCCGCTGCCAACAAACGGCGTCGCCCCCGCGGCAAACGCCCTGCGGCGTAAGGCCGGAACGGCACCAACAAAAAAGCCAACGCCGGGTCAAGAACCGGCGTTGGCAAATCCAAAGAACAAAAACGCTTTTCGTTCAGATTAATTTCCCGAGCTCTGCTCTGCCTCAATCTCGCGCCATTTGGCGACGTTGCGATTGTGTTCTTGTAACGTCTCGGCAAACGCGTGCCCACCAGTGCCATCCGCGACAAAGAACACAAAGCTCGTGTCATCCGGTGCAACGGCGGCCTCAAGACTTGCCAAACCGGGGTTGGCAATCGGCGTCGGTGGCAACCCGTCGATCTGATAGGTGTTCCACGGCGTCGGGCGGTTCAACTCGCTGCGCCGCAATCCACGGCCCAAGGTGCCCTGCCCTTTGGTGACACCATAGATCACAGTCGGGTCCGTCTGCAGCCGCATCCCTTGATTCAGCCGGTTCACAAATACGCTGGCCACTTGCCCACGCTCTTCCGAAACACCGGTTTCTTTTTCGATGATCGACGCAAGGATCAGCATCTCTTCGGGGCTCTCCAGCGGTAGCCCGTCCTGACGGTTTTCCCAAACTGCATTGATCCGCAACTGCTGCTTATCCTGCATTTCTTGCAAAATGGCACTGCGATCCTGACCCGCCACGACATCGTAACTGTCGGGTGCCAGCATTCCTTCCGCCGGGATCTCGGTCACCTCACCTGACAGGGCATCGAAGGACTTCAACGCCTCGACCACTTGCCACGAGGTCACACCTTCGGCCAACGACACGCGATACCTTGTGTCCGCCTCGTTGCGTTTCTCGGTATAGGCTTCCGGTGTCTCTTCTTCAGCCGCATCGAACGAAGCGATCTCGATAAAATCCAAGGTTGCCGGGTTCAGTTCGCGCACCCGAGTCTGGGCCCGCGTAACGCCGATACGATATTCGATCTCAGACCCGCAGGTGCTGGCGCCGCTGCTGGTAACCTCATCGATGATCTGCTCCATCGACGCGCCTTCGCGCACCAGAAAGCTACCCGCTTTCAAACGTTGCGCCCGATCCGTATAGTCCGCAGCCATCCGAAAGATCGTGGCGCTGCGGATCGCGCCTTGCTCTTCCAGTTCCTGGCTGACACGCGTCATATTCGACCCGCTTCTGACCTGCAGGCAGATTGCGGTTTCAAGCGGGCCTTCCGCTTTGTACTGGGACTGTCCCCAAAGGATCAGACCGCCCATCAGAAACAGGCCGACCACCAACATGGTCAGCGCGTTCGAAGCAATGGCCCGCCACATTTAACTGACCTTTCCGAAGATTACGCTGGCATTGGTACCGCCAAACCCGAACGAGTTGGACAGAGCCACGTTGATCTCACGCTCGCGCTTTGCGTTTGGCGCCAGATCAATCGGGGTTTCGACAGCCGGGTTGTCCAAGTTGATCGTAGGTGGCGCAACCTGATCGCGGATCGCCAGGACCGAAAAGATCGCCTCAATCGCGCCCGCAGCCCCCAACAGGTGTCCGGTTGCCGATTTAGTCGAGGTCATTGTGGCGCTTGCGGCGTGATCCCCCAGCAAACGTTCAACAGCGCCAAGTTCGATCGTATCCGCCATGGTCGAGGTGCCATGCGCGTTAATATAGTCCAGGTCTTTCGGCTCCAGCCCAGCGCTACGCAGCGCGGCTTTCATCGAGCGTTCGGCCCCATCGCCATCCTCTGACGGTGCGGTGATGTGATACGCATCACCCGACATGCCATAGCCCAGAACCTCGGCATAGATCTTCGCACCACGCGCTTTGGCGTGTTCGTAATCCTCAAGCACCACAATGCCCGCACCCTCGCCCATGACGAACCCGTCACGGTCGACATCATAGGGGCGGCTGGCTTTCTTGGGGTCATCAGCGTACTTGGTCGACAGCGCCTTGCACGCGTTGAAACCCGCGATACCAATTTCACAGATACAGCCTTCACCGCCACCCGCGACCATGACATCCGCGTCGCCCGCCCGGATGATCCGACTGGCATCGCCGATGGCGTGGGCGCCGGTAGAACATGCTGTCACAACCGAATGGTTTGGCCCTTTGAATCCGTGACGGATCGATACCTGACCCGAAGCCAGATTGATCAGAGCGCCCGGAATAAAGAATGGCGATACACGGCGCGGGCCTTTGTCGCGGATCAGATTGGCGGTGTTGGCAATCGAGCCCAGCCCACCGATACCCGAACCAATCAGGACACCTGTTCGCAGGCGGTCTTCCTCATCTTCAGGCAACCAGTTCGCGTCCTTGCAGGCCATTTCCGCAGCCGCAATCGAATACAGGATGAAATCCTCGATCTTGCGCTGCTCTTTCGGCGGCATCCAGTCATCAGGGTTGAACGTGCCGTCGGTTCCGTCACCGCGGGGCACTTCGCAGGCATAGGTCGTAGTGACCCCGCTTGCCTCGGCGTCGAAATGCGTGATGGGGCCCGCGCCGGATTCTCCGTCCAGCAGCCGCGACCATGTTTCCTCGACCCCGCTGGCCAAAGGAGTGACCAATCCAAGACCGGTTACAACGACTCTGCGCATGAAATGCCTCTTGCCTGCTTCCTGTTATGAGAACCGCTCATACCCCGGCCCGGGGTGCGGGGGCAAGAGCAAGGGCGATTTCCGCGCAGGCATCCTGCCGCCGATCATCCAAAGAAGTACAAATTGTGGAAAAACGGTGTGCCCGCCCTTTCATGCACACGTCAGAAAGGGCGGAACGGGTTATTGAAACTGTGCCACCGGCTCTTGCGCCGCTTTCGCCGTGTCCAGCGCCTCGGCCAGATCCAGCGATTTGCGGAACAGCGCGCGCCCGACAATCGCGCCCGAGATGTTGGGAATATAAGCCAACCGGGAAATATCATCCGCCGTACGCACGACACCGCTTGCAATTACCGGGGTACGGGAATGCGCGGCCAACCCAGAAATCAGACCCAGCTGAGCGTCGACATCTTCCATGTCACTGTCGATATCCGTCACGACGATGGCGGCAAGCGGTACACCCTCGAACGCGTCGATGAATGCTTCGGGGGTGAAAGCGCTCTGGTTGCGCCAGCCATCCGTCATGACATATCCCTGCCAGACGTCGACAGACAGCACGATCTGATCCGGATACAGCTTGGCCAGTTCCTTGACCAGATTCGGCTCGAGCGCGGCCAAAGTGCCGATCACGACACGCCCCACCCCTTTGTCGATCCAGTATTCGACCTGTTCACGGGTGCGCATACCACCGGCCAATTGCACGGGAATCTCGGCACCCCGAATGATTTCCTCGATCAGCTCAGCGTTGGTGTCTTTGCCTTCAATCGCATCGAAATCGGTCAGATGCATCCATTCGGCACCGGCCTCGGCCCAGCTCCGCGCGGTTTCAACCGGATTCACGTGCCAGATCATCGCATTATCCAGACGGCCTTTGTCCAGCGTGACACACCGGCCGTTCTGTAGTTCCATCGTGGGGTAAATCCTCATGAGCTTGTTCCTCCGCTCAATCGCTTTGAAGTCCCCGGCAGCATAGATCGCGCAATCCAAACCCGATTCACCGGGATCGGCACAGTTTGGCCATTTTGCGGCATATAGGCAAAGTGGCGGAATTACGCGCGGGCGGGCGGTCCGTTGCGCCGTAACAAATGCACCGGGGTTTCACTATACACCCCTTCCCGCATCAAAACATAGCCCAGCTTTTTCGCCAGTTTCTGCGAAGACAGATTGGACGCGTTCACCATCGCAACCAAAGGTCCGGGAATCACGCGGTCGAACCAGTCATGCGCGGCCTTCGCCGCCTCATACCCCAGCCCCTGCCCCTGCGCTTCTGTGGCCAGAATCCAACCTGCCTCAGGGAAACCATCAAAATCTTCGCCCATGCGACGGTTGCCGTAAAAGAACCCTGCCTGCCCAATCAGCGTTCGCGTTGATTGCTGCATCACACCCCACTGGCCAAATCCGGCCATTTGCCAGTGTCCCGCATTGCGCAGAAATGAATCCCACGCTTCGCCACGTGTTCGCGGAGTCCCGCCAACATGCTGCACGACGCAAGGGTCACGCCAGATCTCCGCGAACCGCTCAAAATCCTCGGGGCGCATGGCGCAGAGCGTCAAACGCGCGGTATTTATCATTGGAGTGGATCTTATCATGCCCTGTCCACTTCGAGTTTTGCCTCATTGGAAACAGTGCGCAGTGTAAAAAAGCCGTGCAAGACCGAATTTTGACCGGGCATAAAAAAACGGCGCCTCCGTTGCCCGGAAGCGCCGCTTTTGATCAGAAAGAAGCGCTTAGGACGCTTCGCTGATGAACTTGACCGCGTCGCCGAAGGTCTGGATGGTTTCGGCTGCATCATCAGGGATCTCGATGCCGAACTCTTCTTCAAAGGCCATTACCAGCTCAACGGTGTCCAGGCTGTCTGCGCCCAGATCGTCGATGAAAGACGCGTTTTCCACGACTTTGTCTTCTTCAACACCCAGGTGCTCAACAACGATCTTCTTAACGCGATCTGCGACGTCGCTCATGTCTATTCCTCATTCCTTTACAGGGCGGTCTGCCCGATTCTGCCCTTGCCCGCACGGGTTGGCTTTGATTTGCCCGTTTCGGGCGGTTTGGGTCCCGTGTAAACGGGAAAGTATAAGGCCGACCTGAAAGACCGGCCCCGCATAGATGCGCCGCCTATAGCATAGTCGACGCAAGAGGCAAACGCTTTCGCGTTCGCCCCTGACGCGATCACAACATGGCCATACCGCCGTTCACATGCAAGGTGCTTCCAGTAACATAGCCTGCTTCGGGGCTTGCAAGGTACAGAACGGCTGCCGCGATTTCTTCGGGATCGCCCATGCGGCCCGCCGGAACCTTCAGCAACAGACCCTTTTTCTGTTCCTCGGTCAGTTTCTCGGTCATTGCGGTCGTGATAAAACCTGGTGCAACGGCATTCACGGTAATTCCGCGTGTTGCAACTTCGTGGGCCAAAGCCTTGGAAAAGCCAATCATTCCGGCCTTAGACGCGGCATAGTTCGCCTGCCCCGGATTACCGATCATGGCCACTACGGACGAGACATTCACAATCCGGCCCCAGCGCGCCTTCATCATGCCCCGGATCACACCTTTGCACAGTTTCACGGTCGAGGTCATATTCACGTCAATGACGCTCTGCCATTCCTCGTCGGACATGCGCATGAACAGGTTGTCCCGCGTGATGCCGGCGTTGTTGACCAGAATGTCCACCGAACCCATCGCCTCGACCGCTTGCTTCGGCAATGCGTCGACCGCCTCTGGATCACTCAGGTTGCAAGGCAGTACGTGCGCGCGCTCGCCCAGTTCATCTGCCAAAGCTTGCAGTGGCTCGACTCGTGTACCGGATAATCCAACCGTTGCGCCCGCCCCGTGCAGCGCACGCGCAATATC
This sequence comes from Ruegeria sp. 6PALISEP08, assembly GCF_001238295.1. GTDB lineage: Bacteria > Pseudomonadota > Alphaproteobacteria > Rhodobacterales > Rhodobacteraceae > Ruegeria. The sequence continues at coordinate 144,508 of NZ_LGXZ01000001.1, read as the reverse complement.
ACCTCCGATGCCACCAGATGCACCGGTGATCAGCGCGCTCTTACCTGTCAAATCAAACATTCGGTTTCCCTCTTTGTGCGTCGGCTACGACGCGTTTTGAGCTTACGATTCGGCCTGAACGGCCTTTTGAACATCTTCCGGGGTGCCAACAGCCTTGCCCGCGATGGCACGATCAATCTTGCGGATCATGCCGGACAGCGCTTTACCAGCACCGATTTCCCATGTTTCTGTCACGCCCTGCGCCGCCATGAACTGCACACTTTCCCGCCAGCGTACCGAACCTGTCACCTGCTCGACCAGCAACTGACGGATCAGATCCGGGTCACTGACCGCTTCAGCGCGCACATTGGCCACCAAAGGCACCGCAGGCGCCTTGATTTCTACAGCAGCAAGCGCTTCTGCCATAACATCTGCAGCCGGTTGCATCAGCTTGCAGTGAAATGGAGCACTTACAGGCAACATTACTGCACGTTTTGCGCCTTTTTCCTTGGTGATTTCAGCAGCACGCTCCACGGCGGCTTTTGATCCTGATACTACTACCTGGGTTGGGTCGTTGTCATTTGCAGCCTGACAAACCTCGCCCTGCGCGGCTTCTTCTGCCACGGCACGTACAGTATCCAGATCCAACCCGAGGATGGCAGCCATGGCTCCTTCGCCCACGGGCACGGCGCTTTGCATCGCTTGCCCACGCGCGCGCAAAAGACGTGCGGTGTCGGCGACCGACAAAGCACCAGCAGCAGCCAATGCGGAATATTCACCAAGCGAGTGACCAGCCACATAAGCCGCCTTGCTGATCGAAACACTTTCGGCCTCTAAGGCACGCATAGCGGCCATCGATGTTGCCATCAGTGCGGGCTGTGCGTTTTGTGTCAGCGTCAGCTCGGCGATGTCGCCTTCCCAGATAAGGCTGCTCAGCTTCTCTCCCAGCGCTTCGTCCACCTCATCAAAGATGGCTTGAGCCGCCGGGTAAGCCTCGGCCAGAGCTTTGCCCATACCGATAGTCTGGGCGCCCTGCCCCGGAAAAACGAACGCGAGTGTCATGCCAACCTCATGCATATTGTTAGGTTGCGGCGGGGTGTAAACTGACTGACCGTCTGGCACAAGCGCTGCCTGCGTTCTGCATTCTGGCACTATTACTGTGCACCCGCGCTTACTTGTGTAAGCCTCGCGTGGCTTTACTTTGGACAAAACCAAGAATCTCGGAGTCCTCGACACATGGCCGCGACCAATTCTTTTATCAGCTACGGAAGCGTTGCAAAAACGTTTCACTGGCTCACCGCCCTGCTGATCCTGACGGCCCTGCCGCTCGGCTGGATCGCGGACAACCTGGCGTATGCGGTTCTTCACGCCAACACCGCCCCGACCGAGGCCGAGATCGCCCGCGCAGCGCGTGTCTTCTCATTACATAAAACGGTCGGGATCACTGTATTCTTCGTCGCCCTGGCGCGCATTCTGTGGGCCTTAACTCAGACCAAACCGGGCCTTTTGAATGCCGACAACAAACCCGAAGCTTTTGCCGCAGAAACCGTGCACTGGCTCCTGTACGGGTCGCTGGTCCTTGTTCCTCTGAGCGGCTGGGTCCACCACGCCGCAACAGAAGGCTTTGCCCCGATCTTGTGGCCTTTCGGGCAAAACCTGCCATTTGTCCCGAAATCCGAAGCAGTGGCCGAAGTAACAGGCGTGCTTCATTGGCTGTTCATGTGGGTTTTGGTTGGATCCCTTGTCTTGCACGTCGCTGGCGCGCTGAAACACCATGTCGTTGATAAAGACAGTACACTGCGCAGAATGTTGCCTGGCCAGGCAAACTCGCCCGAGCCTCCGCAGCAACATCATTCTCTGGTTCCTGCGGTTGCCGCTGTGACCGTTTGGGCCATGGTATTGTCGGGCGGCTGGATCACAGGGGAATTTGCGAAAGAAGCCGACGACGCAGACATCGAACTTGCCGAAGTTCAATCCGACTGGCAGGTACAGACCGGCACCCTGTCAATAACCATCTCGCAACTGGGCAGCCCCGTCACCGGTTCCTTTGCAGATTGGACGGCGGCCATTACCTTCGACGATCCGGCGCAAGCCGGGCCTGCGGGATCGGTGGATGTTACCATTGCCATTGGCTCGCTCAGCCTTGGTTCGGTCACTGATCAGGCTATGGGTGCAGACTTCTTTGATTCAGCGCAGTTCCCCACGGCTCAATTCACTGCGGATCTGTTCAAAACCGAAACCGGATTCGAGGCTCGCGGCCCGCTGACCATTCGCGATAGCACGATGGATATCATTCTACCCTTCTCGCTGGATCTTCAGGGCGATACGGCCAGCATGGCAGGGTCTGTTGAACTGAATCGGCTGGACTTTAACGTCGGTACTTCACAACCCACAGAAGAGTCGTTGGGCTTTGCTGTATCCGCTACCGTCGAGCTCACAGCCCGCCGCAACCAATAAAGCTAAAAAAAACCGCCGGTGAAACAATCACCGGCGGCTTCGATTTTCGAAACTCTGTATTTACTCAGCTTTTTGAGCTTCGACCGAAATCTGAACCTGCACTTCGTCGCCGACGAACGGTGCAAATTGGCCCAGATCGAAATCGCTGCGGACCAGAGTTGTGGTCGCGCTGAAACCGGCCCAAGGCTTGTTTGCCATCGGGTGGTTGTCAGCTTTGTTCAACTCGGCGTCCAGAACAACAGACTTAGTCACGCCGTTCATGGTCAGGTCGCCAGTGATATTGGCAGTGTTTTCTCCGGTTACCTCAATACCTGTCGAGGTAAAGGTAATCAGATCGCCCTCGACCGCACCAAAGAAATCTTCCGTCATGAAATGATCTTCACGCGGCTTCCAGCCTGTGAACATCTCCAAGACCGGCATCGATACGCTAACGCTCGACGCAGCCGGATCTTCCTGATCAAACATGATCTCGCCTTCAAAGCCCGAAAACATGCCAGTTGTGGTCGAGAAGCCCAAGTGGTCATAGCTGAAGACAACCTGGCTGTGGCTCGGGTCCAACACGTATTTCTCGGCGCTGGCAAATGCCGTGGTCGCTGATACAGCCAGTGCGGCAGCAAGAAGGGTGGATTTCATAACAATCTCCGCGTTTTTTGTGAATGCAAACCGTAACGGTTGCTCACAAACTAAATGTGCCGCCTATTGGCGGCACACAACCCTCATTCCGACACAACTTCTGTTCCTTTTTGAACAGAATAGAATTCAGCCGAAAATTGTTACGCTTTTGCTCAACTGTCCTTTCAGAGCTCGGCTGACATCCGCCGATTCAAGCGGCAGCTTCATCAACAGGCTGCCGTCCACGTCGAAAAGATGAACTTCGTTCTCTTCGAAACGCGCACCACCCAGCGAGTCGTAGCTGCGGCGCAAAACGGTCTGCGGACGCCCACCTTCGTTCTTCTGCAGCACTCGAACTTCACGACGAATGGGATCAAAATAGGCATCCGGCCGGGGGTCCATGATATCGATCGTTAGCAAGCTGACACCCACGATCAGAAACAGCATCGATGCCACCATCTTGATCGGCCAAACATCCGCGCTGATCATCGATCCAGGCATCAGCCACATCGAGAATGCCGAAACGATCAGGAATGCACCGACCATACGCGCCAGAATCAAACGGGCCTTCCAGTTCGGTGCGAACGTGATCATTACCGGTACCGAATTTTCAAAGCGCGAACTGGTCGCCTCTTCCCGGTATGTGTTTGTGTTTGTCGCGGTCATACCATTTCACCTTTTATCAGGTTACTGTCGAAATTCGGTTGGGTCCGGGTAACGCCCGGTACGAAAAACAACTTTGAGCCGAAAAGCGTCAGCAATTGGGCGTCCCAAAGGAAATTGGGCGGCCTCTCAGAGGCATATGTGGCAGGGCTTGCCCCGCCCGCTCAAACGTGTATACGGGGCCATCCTTCGCAGTCATATGAATCGCGCAGCCTCTCGTGGCAGGGTCGCGAAGGACCAAATGGCCCCGCCTATGAAATGCGCCTTGATATAAACAGGAGTGCACATGCCACTGTATGAGCATGTAATGATCGCGCGTCAGGATCTGTCCAACGCGCAGGCGGAAAGCCTCGTCGAACATTTCGGCACCGTACTGGCTGACAACGGCGGCAAGCTGGTTGATAGCGAGTACTGGGGCGTCAAGACGATGGCCTACAAGATCAACAAGAACCGCAAAGGCCACTACGCCTTCCTGAAGACCGACGCCCCCTCGGGTGCGGTTCAGGAAATGGAACGTCTGATGCGCCTGCATGATGACGTCATGCGCGTTCTGACCATCAAGGTCGACGGCCACGTAGACGGCCCGTCGGTTCAGATGCAGAAGCGTGACGAACGTGGCGACCGCCGCGAGCGTCGTTGATCACCGCCTGAGGAAAGGACACTAAACCATGGCCGCAAAACCATTTTTCCGCCGTCGTAAGGTCTGCCCGTTCTCGGGTGAGAACGCGCCGAAGATCGACTACAAAGACACACGTCTGCTGCAGCGTTACATCTCTGAGCGTGGCAAGATCGTACCTTCGCGCATCACCGCCGTTTCGGCGAAAAAGCAGCGTGAACTGGCCCGTGCGATCAAGCGCGCGCGCTTCCTCGCCCTGCTGCCCTACGCCGTGAAGTAAGGAGAGACTGACATGCAAGTTATCCTGCTGGAACGCGTTGCGAAACTGGGTCAGATGGGCGATGTCGTTGACGTCAAGTCCGGATATGCCCGCAACTTCCTGCTGCCCCAGGGCAAAGCCCTGAGCGCGTCGGACGCCAACATCGCGTCGTTCGAAGCCCAGAAAGCGCAGCTGGAAGCACGCAACCTGGAAACCAAGAAAGAAGCTGAAGCGCTGGCTGAAAAGCTGGACGGACAGCAGTTCATTGTGATTCGCTCGGCGTCGGACGCTGGCGCTCTGTACGGCTCTGTCACTCCGCGTGACGCCGCAGACGCTGCAACCGAAGCAGGCTTCACCGTCGACAAGAAACAGGTCATCTTGATCGCGCCGATCAAGGAACTGGGCCTGCACTCGGTCGCAGTCAGACTGCACCCCGAAGTTGAAGTCCAGATCAAGATGAACGTTGCACGTTCGGAAGAAGAAGCCGAACTGCAGGCATCGGGCAAATCGATCCAGGAACTGGCCGCTGAAGAAGAAGCAGCCGCTGAATTCGAGATCGCAGAACTGTTCGACGACATCGGCTCGGCCGCATCGGAAGACGATGATCTGGCTGCCGAAGCTGTCCCTGCTGAGGAAGACGAAGCCAAAGCCTGATTAGGCTTAAGCTTTAACCAATCGAAAGGCCGCACAATTTCGTGCGGCCTTTTTTCATGGCGTTGGTGCACGAGCAAATTTCGGCCCAAATTTAACGCTAGTCTTGCGACCGTATCAACGTTTCATATCATTGCCCCTCAATCGCCCGGAGATTCTAGATGCCCGCTTATCCCCGCCGCAGCGCCCTTGCCTTTCTGCTCACGATCCCACTGATTGCATGTAGCGGTGGAGAGGTCTCCAAAGCCGACACGTCTCAGTTCAACCCGCCGCTCTATCCAAATGAAACGCCTGAACTCAGAGCGTCGATCAACAAATGGGCGGATCATTACGAACTCCCGCGTGAGCTTGTTCACAAGCTGGCCATCCGCGAAAGCACGCATCGCCCCTGGGCCGTGAACCGCCCTTACTATGGCCTTCTTCAAATCCTCCCGGCCACTGCCCGCTCGATGGGTTACAAAGGAAATGCCGAAGGCCTTCTGGACGCAGATACCAACCTTGAGTTCGCTGGAAAATACCTGCGCGGGGCCTGGCTGATTTCTGATGGCGATCAGCAAAGGGCGATTTTCCTTTACGCCAAGGGTTTTTACCCCGAAGCCAAAGCGCGTGGAATGCTGGTAGAAACCGGGCTCAGACCCGCATCTTGACGGTGTTTGGCGTCAGTTTTCGCCTGAAGGTTAGCACTTCAGGCGATATAGTGACAAAAATGTTCTATTGATCATCGCAATGTCCTGAATTGCGCAGACAATATATGCCTCGCCTTGTCACGTTTAAGAAAATATGGTGTTCTGCTCGAGTGAGGTAATCGGGTTCCACTCTGTTTATACGTTTGCTCGACCACACCATCGAGCACAAAGATGGGCCGCAGTTGGTAGGCGCCGCATGGAAATTGTCGATCTGAGCACTCTGCCGGATTCAGAAGTTCGCTACACTGAATTTCTAAGGCAAATCTGTGATAAGCATGAGATGGACCATGCCGCTTATGCGGGCATGAACCCAGCCGCTGGGACGGTTGCCGGTTTCGTTACATATGATGACGCGTGGACCGAGCACTACCAAAACCAGGGTTTGATCATGGTGGATCCCACCATCCACATGGCCCGCCGCAGCATTGCTCCTGTCGACTGGAGTCGCCTCGAGCGCAGCCCCGATTTCCAGCGCGTGTTCCGAGATGCAAGTGATTTTGGTCTGTCCAATCAAGGCGTTACAATTCCCGTGCGCGGCCCCTATGGGGACATCGGTCTGCTGAGCGCCACGCGCAACTGCAGCAAGGAAGAGTGGCGCAAGCTCTACACTCATGTGATCAGCGATCTGCAGTCCATGGCGGTCCACATTCATGACCACGTCGTTTCGACAGATGAACTGACGAATGCGCTGTATCATCCGACGCTTTCGTCCAGAGAAGCAGAGATCCTGCAATGGGTTGCTGCAGGTAAATCCCAACAGGACATCGGCGATATTTTGTCCATTTCACACCGGACGGTAGAAGTTCACTTGCGTTCAAGCCGAGAAAAGCTTAGTGCGCTGACAACGCCGCAAGCCGTCGGTCGGGCGATAGCGATTGGTCTAATTACCCCAGGCTAATCATAAAAAACGCAAAATTTCGCCAAAATACGGGAATCCCCCAATAGAAATATCCCCAGAGAGCGGTAACGTCGAAATTACCGAACAACCACTCGAAGGGGGAAGAAATGATCATCGTGGTAGATGGCCTGAACAGACATATGTTCAGCGAGGTTCTTGACGAAATGTTCGAGTTGAGAGCACGTGTTTTTGGCGAACGTCTTGGATGGGACGTTAATATTCAGGACGGAAAAGAAATCGACGAGTTCGATCATCTGGACCCGGCATATGTAATCGGACTCGACGATGAGGGGAATGTCGTCGCAGCCGTGCGTGCCCTCCAGACCACCGGCCCTCACATGCTGTCGGATGTCTTCTCGGCGATCTTGTGCGGGGAAGCTCCCTTGCGCAGCGCAACCATGTGGGAATCGACCCGCTTCTGCGTCGACACCCAACGTCTCACTCGGGGCAAGGACAAGAACTCGGTCTCCTACGCAACATGCGAGTTGATGATCGGTTCTTTGGAATATGCAAAGAACGCTGGTATCCAGGATATCATCACTGTTATCGATCCGGTCATGGACCGGGTTCTGAAACGGTCGAACTGCGCCCCATATGACTATGTCGGTAAAACAGTTCCGATGGGCAAGGTCCATGCACTGGCCGCCCTGCTGGATTGCACCGACGAACGCATCGCGGGTTTGCGAGAATTCGCGGGCATTCGCAACGATGTCTTTATCGATGAAGACGATGCACTGGCTCTGTTCGCCGCCAAGAAAGCCGCAGCGCGCGCGCCAGCAAATCAAGATCACAAACCACTGACGGATCTTGAGAAGTATTTCGTCGAACAGATGAGTGCAGCCACGACAGAAGCTGAACGGCAAGATGTGCTGAAGCTGATCGAAGCGCTCTCGAACACGTTCACACCAGAGCAGAAAACCGCTCTGCTACAAACCCCCCGTGCTTTTGCTCATGAGGCATGACCCCCTCACCTCATAGGTACAAAAGCCACCCAAGCGGAGCCGTCTGATGAACAGGCGGCTCCGTTTTTTTGTGCCCATTGGGGATGGGCGGAAGAGGATTACTCCTCTTCCAATGCCTCGACAGCTTTTTGCAGATCATCTTTGCTGACGTCTTTATCAGCGACCTGAGCCAGTTCGAAGACGTAGTCCACAACCTTGTCTTCAAAGATCGGCGCACGCAGCTGCTGCTGCATCTGAGCGTTCTGCTGAACGAACTCAAAGAACTGACGCTCTTGACCGGGGTACTGACGCGCCTGGTTCATGATCGCCTGAGTCATTTCCGCGTCGGTCACTTCAACCTCGGCCTTCTGGCCCAGCTCGGCCAGCAACAGACCCAGACGTACACGACGCTCGGCCAGTTTGGTGTGCTCTTCAGTGGGCTCAACCTCACCGTGGTCGTGGCCTTCCACGTCCGGGTTTTCCTCGTGGAACAGCTGATGCGCGATCTGCTTGGCTTCGGCTTCCACCAGCGAAGGCGGCAGGTCGAACGATACTTTCTCGTCAAGTGCATCCAGCAGGGCGCGTTTCATGACAGCGCGCGAGGCACCAGCGTATTCCGCCTCCAGACGCTCGGAAATCTGGGCTTTCAGGGCGTCCAGATCTTCGGCACCAAATTTCATGGCCAGATCGTCGTTGACCTCAGCCGCAACCGGCTCTTTCACCTCTTTGATGGTGCAGGTGAAAACAGCGTCTTTACCGGCCAGATGCTCTGCGCCGTATTCTTCCGGGAAGGTGACGTTGACGTCTTTGACTTCTTCGGCTTTCACATCAACCAGCTGCTCTTCGAAACCGGGGATGAAGCTGTTGGAGCCTAGAACCAGCGGGTACTCTTCGGCCGAACCACCTTCGAACTCTTCTCCGTCAACCTTGCCGACAAAGTCGAACACGATCTGATCGCCGTCTTTGGCTTTCGAGCCTTTGCGGCGCGCCTTGAAGTCCTGTGCAGTTTCGGCCAGATTGTTCAGCGCTTCTTCCACGGCTGCGTCATCGGCTTTGACAACCAGCTTCTCCAGCTCGACCGATTTCAGGTCGACTTCGGGGATCGCGGGAAGTGCTTCGTAGGACATCGCGACTTCTACGTCGTCGCCTTCTTTCCAGTCCTCGTTGGTCATCTTGACATCGGGCTGCAGCGCAGGGCGGTCGCCGCTGTCTTTAAAGTGCTTGTTCATGGCACCGTCGATGGTCTCCTGCATCGCTTCGCCCAGCAGGCGCTGGCCAAACTGCTTTTTCAGCAACGCCATCGGCACCTTGCCCTTGCGGAAACCTTTCATTTCGATTTCCGGCTGCGCTTCGTTCAGCTTTTCATTGACCTTTGCGTCCAGCTCGGCTGCGGTCACAACGATGTTGTAGCCGCGTTTCAGACCTTCGTTCAGCGTCTCGGTAACCTGCATTATGGTAGTCCCCATAGGATTCGGGGCGCGCAAAAAGGGCGCGCCAGGCAAATTTGACGCCTTCTATTTGGACAGCAGCTTACGTGCAAGGGGCAAAGGCGGAATCCAACAGTATTTGATCGCTTAAACCGCAAAAAAACGCTCCGGAAACCGGAGCGTTCATGTTTGATTTTTTCAGTGCGATCAGAACTTCCAACGCGCGCCCAATACCCAGGCTTCGTTGTTGTCAAAGGATGAACCGTCATCAAAGTCGTGGTTACGATATTTCAGATAGACGTCTGTGTTGATCGCTTCGACCTTCTGAACCACGGCGATACCCCATGCTTTGGTGTCCGAACCGTTGCTTTCGAAGTCCGAGCCGCCATAGTAATCGATGCCGACACCCGTCTTGCCCCAAGACACCCAGTTACCCTCGTACGAGATCTTGCCGTACCAGTAGTTCGGATCCGTAGCACCGGCCTGGTCATCGTCACGTGTGCCACCAGCGATCGTAAAACCCAGACCGCTGGGCAGCAGGACCGACGCTGAGCCGATCGTGTCTTTGCGATCGCCCGAGTTGTCATCCCGATCTCTTACCGCATAAGCAATGGATGCTGCGAATTCCACACCGCCGGCAAAGGTGTTTTCATAGAACAAACCGACGTCGTAGTAGTCGTCGTCATCACTGCTGGACAGGATGTTCTGACCATAAGCAAAACCGGCCGAGAACCCATTGAACGACGCCGTGTCATACCGCACGCGTCCGCGGCGCGCGCCGTCAAAGTTGCTGGAACTGTCGCCAACCGTAATACCACTCAGCAAACCTGTCGTGTCGCGATAGAAGAAGCCCGAGTTTTCGTCATTGGTAAACGAATACAGCGCAGTTCCAACATAGCTGAGGTCAGTTTCTGCGGCACCATCAGACACCATGCTGCCCTGACCCGCCGAGAATTTACCGTAATTTCCCTTCAAGGCGAAATCCACGTGACGAATATCTTCACGAGTCCAGCCACTAAAATTTGTACCGTTCTGGTTCCACTCGGTCGAGTTCGGCAATCCGAGCGCAGATTCAAATCGGAACGTGAATTCGTTTTGTCCGTAAGGCTGCATAAGACGCAGGCCGACGCGGCTGTTCGATAGATCGTTGTCGAGAACACGGGTCTCAGTATCCTGCCCGTCATCAACTGAAATCAAGGCCGGGTTGAACTGTCCATACAACAGCACATAGCCGCCAGAGTTGTTCTCATACTTCAACTCGGCAACAGCCGGAATTGCAGTTGTCGCAGTCAAAATGGCTGCAACTGACATGTATTTGATACAAGGGGTCATTTCACTCACCATGAAAGGTTCGGGTTTCAGGTACTACCCAAATGTTACTGAGCGCGAGCATTCCAGTGGCCCGCATTCTATCCCGCGCAAGCATTGCAATTTCGCAACAAAAGCCACGATCACTATTACAATTTAACAATATATTCCATATATTTACATGAAACATAGCACATCTGCTGTAAGGGCACGCAAATGAATTGTGACCCCCAGTTATGCGTCTGGCAAACATCCGGTCTGCATTGACGTTGATCTTGACGGCGAAATATCGCCGACTCGGTGAGTTTTGAGCCAACTCCCGCCAATATACTCAAATATTCATCTTTCTAAACACATCTGGCAACTGCTCTGGCAAGTCCTCGGCGATCATCCCGGGGCCGAATTGGCGTGCGCATTCCACATGCAACCACGCCGCAGCTTCAGCAGCGTGCAAAGGTGCAAATCCGCGCGCCAGCAAACCGGTGATGTATCCCGCCAGCACATCACCGGATCCGGCAGTCGCCAACCAAGGGGCTGCTCTTTCGTATGAGGCTGAGTTGACCGAGCATCGCCCATCAGGTGACGCAATCACCGTATCCGGCCCTTTGAACACAACCACACACCCTGCCCGCCTTGCAGCCGCGCGCGCAGCGTCGGCCTTGGAATAGGCAGGGCCATTGGTAGGCACCGCATTCAGCTTCTCGGCAATGTCCGGGAAGAGCCGTGCGAATTCGCCGCCATGAGGGGTCAGCACGCAGTTTTCGTGGATTTGCGCGAACAATGCGCCGGGGTCGTCTGCAAAGGCAGACAAAGCATCCGCATCCAACACCGTCGCCCGCTGCGCCGCCAAGGCCACCGGCACCAGCACCTGTGCCCGCTCCAACCCAAGCGCAGGCCCCAGGCAAAGGGCATTCAGGCGAGTGTCAGTCAAAACGTCGGCCAAACCATCTTTTCCCTCGACACGCTGCAACATGAGAGCAGTGATCTGACTGGCCACTTCCATTTGTGCGGACGGAGGCACACCCAGCGTCACCAAACCCGCGCCAATCCGCAAAGCGCCCCGGGACGCCAATCGCGCTGCACCGGTCTTGCCAGAGCCGCCGGACAGAATCAGAGCGTGGCCATGCGCATACTTGTGCCCGCCTGAAGCTTTCGAAAGCTTCACCCTATCGGCATCGGTCGCATGAACGACCTGATCGTTTTCTGCTGGATCGAGCCCAATTGACTTGATTTTCAATGTCCCACAGGTCGCCGGACCATCACTCAAGACATGTCCTAACTTTCTACTGTGAAACGTCACCGTCATGTCCGCAGCAATTGCGTGGCCAAGAACACGCCCGCTGTCGGCGCACAAGCCGCTTGGAGTGTCAATTGCTACGACCTTTGCGCCTTGATCTCGCAGCAGGGTTCTGGCCGGTGCGTTGGCCAACATGGAAAACGCACCTGCAAATGGCCGGGTGAGACCAGTGCCGAAAACCCCATCGACAATCAGATCCATTTCATTCGGAAACCGAAGAAAATCATCCTCTAACGGGGCGGGGTCGACGGCGAATACGCGAACTTCGTTTTCTTCTCCCCACCTCTCATAGTTTACCCGTGCATCCGGCGGCAGTTTCTCCGGATCACCGTACAAAAAGACCTCAACCGCCCAGCCCAGTTCCCGCAACAGCCGCGCCACGACAAATCCGTCCCCACCATTATTCCCCGGTCCGCACAGCACCACCGCGCGCAACGGATCCCCTTCATCTGGCCCCAAGTATCCCGGGGAGCGCGAGGGGCTGGCCCCTCGCCTGTCCAACGCTGGCCACTCCTCGAAGATTGCATCAACAACGCCCTGCCCGGCCTGCTCCATTAACTCGAGACCTGTCACTTCACCGGACTCGATGGCTGTCTTTTCGATGACCTGCATCTGCGCCGCTGTCAGCAATTCCGTCATCCCAAACCCTCGCGCGATTCAATTCTGATTAGTTTTTAGGCAACGCGCCCATAAATTAGCACAGCGCCCGTTTTCAACGCATACCACACTGCCCAAAATCGCAATCACATTGCCGCCCGATCTTAGACGTGATCACTGCCCCTGAGACAACCATTCAAGGTGAGCCGGGATGAAAAAGATCGAAGCGATCATCAAGCCGTTCAAACTGGACGAAGTGAAAGAGGCATTGCAGGACGTGGGCGTCCAGGGCCTCAGCGTGATCGAGGTCAAAGGTTTCGGTCGTCAGAAAGGCCATACCGAGCTGTATCGCGGTGCAGAATATGTCGTCGACTTTCTGCCCAAGGTGAAGGTCGAGGTCGTGCTGGACGATGATCAGGTCGATGCCGCCATCGAAGCCATCGTGTCGGCCGCCAAGACCGACAAAATAGGCGACGGCAAGATCTTTGTCTCGCCCGTTGAACAAGCCATCCGTATCCGCACCGGCGAGACCGGTTCGGACGCACTGTAACACACCAATCTTCAAGTCAGAGGAATCAAGAGAATGAGCAAGGACGCAGTTCTTCAGCTGATCAAGGAAGAGGGCGCCGAATATGTCGACGTCCGTTTCACCGACCCCCGTGGCAAGCTGCAACACGTGACCCTGATGGCCGATCAGGTCGACGAAGACTTTCTGGAAGAAGGCTTTATGTTCGACGGTTCGTCCATCGCGGGCTGGAAGTCGATCGAAGCGTCGGACATGAAGCTGATGGTCGACACCGACAGCGCCTATGTCGATCCGTTCTATGCAGAAAAAACCATCTGTGTGCACTGCTCGGTTGTTGAGCCAGATACTGGCGAAGCCTATGAGCGCGACCCGCGCGGCACCGCCCAGAAAGCTGAAGCCTACCTGAAAGCATCCGGCATCGGTGACGTGGCTTATATGGGCCCTGAAGCTGAATTCTTCCTGTTTGACGATGTTCGTTTCTCGAACAGCATCAACAAGGTATCCTACGAAGTTGATGCAACCGACGCGTCGTGGAACACCGATACCGAATACGAAATGGGCAACATGGGCCATCGTCCGGGTGTCAAGGGCGGCTACTTCCCGGTGAACCCGATCGACGAATCCCAGGACCTGCGTTCGGAAATGCTTTCGACCATGAAGCGTCTGGGCATGAAGGTCGACAAGCACCACCACGAGGTTGCTTCGTGCCAGCACGAGCTGGGTCTGATCTTTGACAGCCTGACCAAACAGGCCGACGAGCTGCAGAAGTACAAATACATCATCCACAACGTTGCACATGCCTACGGCAAATCGGCGACCTTCATGCCGAAGCCCATCGCCGGCGACAACGGCACCGGCATGCACGTGAACATGTCGATCTGGAAAGATGGCAAACCTCTGTTCGCGGGTGACAAATACGCTGACCTTTCGGACGAAGCACTGTACTTCATCGGCGGCATCCTGAAGCACGCCAAGACCCTGAACGCCTTCACCAACCCGGCGACCAACAGCTACAAGCGTCTGATCCCCGGTTTCGAAGCCCCCGTTCTGCGTGCTTACTCGGCACGTAACCGTTCCGGTTGTGTCCGTATTCCGTGGACCGAAAGCCCGAAAGCCAAGCGCGTCGAGGCCCGTTTCCCCGATCCGGCCGCAAACCCCTATCTGGCGTTTGCCGCGCTGCTGATGGCCGGTCTGGACGGCATCAAGAACAAGATCGATCCGGGCGAAGCGATGGACAAGAACCTGTACGATCTGCCTGCCGAAGAACTGGCAGACATTCCAACCGTCTGCGGCTCGCTGCGCGAGGCTCTGGAAGCTCTGGCGTCGGATCACGACTTCCTGCTGCAGGGCGACGTGTTCACCAAAGACCAGATCGACGGCTACATCGCACTGAAAATGGAAGAGGTCGAAACCTACGAGCACACGCCGCACCCGGTTGAGTACGGCATGTATTACAGCTGCTAAGCTGCATACAGAAACGACTTGCAAGGGCGCCCAATAGGGCGCCCTTGTCATTACTTTGCACTAGGTTTGACGCGCCACCATTGATCCAACAGACTTGTGCGGAAACTTCCGGTCGGAGACAACCGCATGCCTCATAGTCCTTCACCTTTTTCAGAATACTCAAACATCGTGACATCCGAACAGGAACTGAGACAGATTTCCGGTCACCCGCTGCCTCAGATCATTGCCAAGGAAATGCCCTCACTCGATCAGATGTGTCGCGACTTCATCGCGACCTCACCGTTCTGCCTGATCGCCTCGGCCAACCCGGACGGGTACCTGGATATTTCACCCCGCGGCGACCCGCCCGGTTTTGTTCAGGTGCTGTCCGATACCCTGATCGCAATCCCGGATCGGCCGGGCAACAAACGTGTGGACACGTTCCACAACGTTCTGAAGGACCCGCGCGTCAGCGTAATTTTCTTTGTTCCCGGCAAGTTGGAAACGCTCCGCATCCGGGGCGCAGCCCGCATCTGTGCCGACCCCCAATTGTTGGAAAGCATGGCCATAGACGGGCACGCGCCTAAACTGGCGCTGCTGATCCATGTCGAGACCGTTTTTGCACATTGTCCGAAATGCGTGATCCGCTCGCACTTGTGGCAACCAGAAGACTGGCCGGATTCGGCCAATCTGCCAAACATGAACGCAATGATGGTGAAGCACGCGCGCATCAAGGCTACTCCCGAAGAATGGTTCGAAACGCTCAAGGAAAAGGGTGAGTTGGACCTTTACTAACCGCTTTGCCGGAACCGACGCTCACGCTAGGCTTAGACCAGATTTCAACTCGATCGGATTACGCCCATGTTTCGCCTTGCCGCCATACTTGTTCTTTCCCTGACTTCCCCTGTTCTGGCTGCACCCTGCGGGAACACCAGTGCAGGTTTTGAAGCGTGGAAGGCAGATTTTGCCGAACAGGCACGCAAGGCCGGGGTCAAAAAGAAAGGATTGCAAGCACTGTCCCAGACACAGTACGCGACGCGCACCATTTCGGCGGACCGCAATCAGAAAAGCTTTAAATACTCGCTGGACAAATTCATGCGGGTCCGAGGGGCTGATACGATCGTCGCACAAGGGCGCAAACGCAAAGCCGCCAACCCAAACTATTATGCAGCCTTTGAACGGCAATACGGTGTGCCTGCAGGCGTTCTGATCGCCATTCATGGCATGGAAACCGGCTTTGGTAATTTCATGGGTGATAGTCAAGTTGTTTCCGCAATCACAACACTGGCCTATGATTGTCGCCGGTCCGAGTTCTTCGTTCCTCACGCAATTGGGGCACTGAAACTGGTGGACATGGGTAGCATCACAATGGCGACAAAAGGGGCAAAACATGGCGAGTTGGGCCATACGCAGTTCCTACCGGGCAATGCCCTGACCTATGGGGTCGACGCCACTGGCGATCGGCGTGTCGACTTTTACGATATGACGGACGCACTGGCCTCAACCGCGAATTTTCTTCGCAAGAAGGGCTGGAAACCGGGGCGCGGCTATCAGCCAGGAGAACCAAATTTTCGCATCTTGCAGCAGTGGAACGCGGCCTCTGTATATCAACAATCCATTGCCATCATGGCCGCCCGAATCGATCAATAGCCCCGCCTCGCGGAAAACACGGGTCACACCAGCTTTCGCCACATTTACGCCACAGTGACAAAGAAAAGCCTTTAATTTCTTGGTTTCCAATGCGTAACCAATCACGGGAAAAAATCATTTTTTTGCATTTTCCGCCAAATTCTGCCCCAGAACAGTTGTTAGAGTACCCCTGGAACACTTCTTGAATAAGGACAGAGCAGTGGCTCGGAAGCACAGCTACCATGGCGGCCTGCAATTTGATGGCGACGCAAGCGGCACGATTGAGCGGTTTGGCACAATTGTTGCAGCGACGCTTGAGGACTACGGTCATCTGGTCGAGCGCAAGGCCCTGCTGAGCATGTCCGAGGCCAGTATTGTCTCGAGCCAATATCTGGTTCGGTTGACACTGGATGCAGGCAAACCCGAGCAGGAAGACCGATACGAGCGCATGGATCGTGCCGCGGGGCTAAAAACCATAACAAAGCCCCGCGTGTCACATCCTCAGAACCGCCTTGTGTTGTCGATTACGCCAGTATCACCGTTACTGGATGACGCAGAAATTTCCGAACTGATGCTGGTCGTCATTCTGTATCGCATGGTCGATATTTGCTCGACCCGGCGCGTGGAATGGCTTTCGCCAAAAACGGTGCTGACGGTCGAGCAGTTCATGAGCGCCTTTGACACCCTGACCCCAAGCCGCGCAACACGGGATAGAAAGCAGATCTTTCAAGCGCTGAATGGTCAGTTTTCCAGCATGTCCATACCCGAACCGGATGAAAGCATCAGTGCCCTTCACACTCCGTCGGCGCGACCAATCCAATTGACCGATGAGCAACTGCTCAGCATCGCGTTCCGCAGCGAAGACGCGGCCCAATCCGATCAGGCAGAGCCGCAAATGGAAAACGCGCAGGACGATGAACGGCCAAGCGATGCCCTCCGCCTCAGCAGTTGGTGCATGACAGGCGTTCTGGCCACTGTCTCCACTCCGATCGCCGCGTCGATGGCAGCGGTTAACCTGGTCCGTGGTGAAGACTTTCGCCTCAATACCCAGGTGCTTGTCTTGACCTTCGCCATTGTTGCCCTGAACGCCAGCGATGCCTTTGCCGGAGTTGCAAACGCACTGGGCATGTAACCAAATTACCCAAGACCCTCCTTGGAGGCCCCGCCGTCAGGCGGGGTTTTCCATTTCTGCAACCATGTTTGCGGCTAAAACATAGGTGTGGATCGAAAACACGACCGCGTCCGTTTTCGGAAGGCGCAACAGCGTCTGTCGCTCACTGCGCAAAAATGAGTCTTGCAGCCGATCCTTTATCTCACGCGGCGCATGGATACTACGGGGTTGGAAAAGCTCGGGGTCCTCGTACCAGAGTGCGTTGAAACGCCACAACGGACGGACGGGTTGAATACCGTCAAACAACCGCTGCACCCGCTTTGCGATATTTTCATCATAGTTCTCGACAGGCACATGAATGCCAATCAGAGGCCGCATGAATTTTTCTGACAAACGCCAGCTGGCTGGAAAGCATAGGATCGCACCGGTCAGAACATGCTCTTCCCCATGTTTTTGAAGAATACAGAAATCTTCCTGCACCAGTTTGCACAACGTATCCAGCGGTCGATCTTCATCGACGGGAACCGTCACGCCATCGGTTCGGACCGCAGTTGTCCCGGCCGAGGGGTAGACCTGTGCCAACACCAGATCCAGCAGCTCGCGGGCCGCGGGCTCGGCCTGTGGATCAAGCATCAGAACCTCGTCGCGACGTTCAGACAGCAACTCTTCGCGGCGTTGCATCTGTCCCACAAACGCTTCGTCCTGATGCAGCCACTGGTCCAGAGTCGTCGGCTGTATTCCCGGTAAGGCACGCAAGTTGGCAAAATCATAAGGGATGGTTTCTTGCAAAATCTGTGGCATGGAAAAGACTTAACATGCCTTTCTCAACGTTTCGGTCAAAAAACGACAACCACGCCGTCGCATTTTTTTCAGACGGAAAAGAGCGGCTCTCTAACTTTGCTTGAACACACAATGAGGTCAGTCATGAACCAGCACTACCGAGATTCGCGCAAGATTGACCCCAGCCGAGGTGCTACGTTGGGGGATGGCACCCCAAATGACAATGACCGGATTGAAATCGGACCGACGCAGCTGGCATTTGACGAATGGGCCGCTGCAGGGCTTGAGTTGCCCAATCTCGCACGGATGCGCGAACATCGCTGGAAGCGGCTGACGCAGGCTATTGTGGACCGCGGGTATGGCGGCTTGCTGATATTTGATCCGTTGAACATTCGCTATGCCACCGACAGCACGAACATGCAGCTGTGGAACACACATAACCCGTTCCGCGCGGTTCTGCTGTGCGCTGATGGTTATATGGTGATTTGGGACTACAAGAATTCACCCTTCCTCAGCACCTTCAACCCTTTGGTGCGGGAACAGCGTTCGGGCGCTGATCTGTTTTACTTCGACCGGGGCGACAAGGTCGATGTGGCCGCGGATGTGTTCTCGAATGAAGTGCGGGTGCTGATCGAAGAGCACAGCGGTGGCAACACGCGCTTGGCCGTCGACAAGATCATGCTGCACGGGTTGCGTGCGCTTGAAGCGCAGGGGTTCGAGATCATGGAAGGCGAAGAGCTGACCGAAAAGACCCGCGCCATCAAGGGACCGGACGAACTCCTCGCCATGCGTTGCGCCAGCCACGCGTGTGAGACAGCCGTTGCTGAAATGGAAAAGTTCGCGCGTGCCAATGTGGGGGATGGAAAAACCTCAGAAGACGACATCTGGGCCGTACTGCATGCGGAGAATATCAAGCGCGGTGGAGAGTGGATCGAAACGCGCCTTCTGGCTTCGGGCCAACGCACCAACCCGTGGTTTCAGGAATGCGGCCCTCGGATCACCCAGAAAAATGAGATCATCTCTTTCGACACCGACTTGATTGGTTCCTACGGGATCTGCATCGACATTTCCCGCAGCTGGTGGATTGGCGATCAGAAGCCGCGTGAGGACATGATCTATGCCATGCAGCACGCGCATGAACACATCATGACCAACATGGAGATGCTCAAACCCGGCGTGATGATCCCGGAACTGACAGCGAATGCCCATAGGCTGGACGAGAAGTTTCAAGCGCAGAAATACGGCTGCCTGATGCACGGCGTCGGCCTGTGCGATGAATGGCCGCTTGTGGCTTATCCCGATAAGGCTGTCGAAGGATCATATGATTACCCGCTGGAACCCGGAATGGTTCTGTGTGTTGAAGCTTGCGTTGGTGAGGTCGGCGGCGACTTCAGCATCAAGCTGGAAGATCAGGTTCTCATTACCGAAAACGGGTACGAGAACCTGACAAAATACCCCTTCGATGCTCGGTTGATGGGACTAGAGTGAGGCCAAAGCCTCACTCTGACCAATAGGAACGGCGGACATTGCCGTGCCAGTCTTCGATGGCTGGACGTACCTGTTCCTTCGGCCCGCTCAAGTTCGCGGGCCAAGACTGGCCGATGACAAAACCGCTAAGGCCAGCCAGTAGCAACGCGATGACCAACAGCGGGCGCATCTCGCGGGTGCGGGCGGTGAACTCTGCATGTGACATGGGTATCTCCTTGGTCAACATCTTCGTTCCAAAGATGTGCGCGAGGGCGATATAAGTGAAATGAATGTTTGATCGAATTTACCTCACATTTCGTGATGCATTTAAATCAGAGCGGCAGATACGTTCCTCAAAGCCTGATGCGCAGTGTAATGATGATGCTCAGGCGAAAAAAAACGCACAATGTTCTCAATGTCCTCACCTTCACGTGACGCGACTGACATAGGGGTTGAGACCAGACCAGCATGAACACAGTATTGTCTGTGTTCCCCCAACACACTCAAGGAGCCGACATGCCCACGGAACGCATCACTTTTGCCGGACATGACGGCAGCCAACTGGCAGCGCGATTGGATCTGCCCGACGGACCGGTTCTGGCAACCGCCCTGTTTGCCCATTGCTTTACCTGTTCCAAGGACATCCCTGCAGCACGGCGCATCTCGGCCCGCTTGGCGGCAATGGGAATCGCGATGCTGCGCTTTGACTTTACCGGGCTGGGTCATTCCGAGGGCGAGTTCGCCAATACGACGTTTACGTCCAATGTCGAGGATCTGATCTCAGCCGCGCAATATCTGGCCGGGCGCAATATGGCCCCTGCCCTGTTGATCGGCCATTCGCTGGGCGGCGCGGCGGTTTTGCGCGCGCGCGCTGGTATTCCGACGGTAAAGGCCGTTGTGACATTGGGCGCACCGGCAGATCCCGGTCACGTCTCGCATCACTTTGAAGACGCGCTGCCTCAGATCGAGCAGGACGGAAGCGCTGAGGTTTCTTTGGGCGGGCGCCCGTTCCGCATCGGAAAAGCCTTTGTGGATGACATTGCCCAATCCGCCCTGACCGCCGCGATCGCCGACCTCAAAGCCGCTTTGCTGATCCTTCATGCGCCACGGGATGAAACGGTCAGCATCGACAACGCGAGCACCATCTTTCTGGCGGCCAAGCACCCAAAAAGCTTTGTCACTCTCGATGATGCCGATCACCTGATCACGCGCGCAGCGGATGCCGAATATGCGGCCGATGTGATTTCAGCATGGGTTTCACGCTATGTGAAGCTGTGCCCGCCCGCCCCGCCACCGGGCGCCCCGGAAGGCGTTGTGCGCGTCACCGAAGCGGACCCAAGCGGCTTCATGCAGGACATTCAGGCCGGGCCACATCACCACGCAGTCGCGGATGAACCAGCTTCTTACGGCGGTACGGACAAGGGCATGTCGCCCTATGGCTTTGTCTCATCCGGTCTGGGCGCTTGTACATCCATGACAATACGGATGTATGCGCGGCGAAAGAATTGGCCTCTGACGAGCGTGAGTGTGGATGTCTGTCACGACAAGGTTCACGCTCAGGACGCCGGGCTCGCAAATGAAGGTAAAGTGGATCAATTCCGCCGCAAAATCCGATTGACCGGACCACTGGACCAAGCCCAAAAGCAACGTCTGCTGGAAATTGCGGACAAGTGCCCGGTTCACCGGACACTCGAAGGGTCAGCCCATATCACGACCGAACTTCTACCGTGAAAAAGGCCGCCCGAGGGCGGCCTTCAAGCTATCAGCGGCGCGGCGATGGCCGATGTATCGGCGGGCGCGCCGCAGGTGGCCGTGCCGTCGGGGGCTTTGGCCGCGCAGGCGGTTTGGCAACCGGCGGTTTCGGGCGATCCGGGCGCGTTGGCCGATCTGGGCGATTTGGCCGGTCTGGTGGATTGATACCCACATTGACATCACGGCGGTAATAGTCGTTCCAGAGCATTGAGTCATAAAACGGGTCATACCCATACCCGACCCCTACCGAAACACCATCACACGCCGACAGAGTTAACGTCGCAGCCCCCAGCCCCAGCGCGAGGGATATTCGTTTGAACAGTCTCAGGCTCATCGCACCCTCCCTCACTGACGCGACCGGAACGACGCGAAGACGTCATTCAGGTCATCTGCATAATCTGGATTTGCACCGTCACGCAGGATCGCGACAGCTATGGCAACTCGGTTGCTTGGCAGGTCAATAACTGTGGCAGTAAAGCTCAGCCCTGTGCCGTCCCGACGCCCAGTCCCTCGAAAAACCCGGGCAGGCAATCCGCCGATACGGGTGTCGCTGGTGCTGGTGACAGTCGGATCATTGACCAGAAACTTATCGATATCCTGAAGATACCGGATACCGTCCTGAATGGTCGCAACCCCTGCCGGAGAGACAAAGCCCATCCAGACGGTGTCATCTGTCACAGGCCGCAGCCCCATGACCCGCGCGACGGCGCGCGGATCCCCCAACTCGGTGTCTTCGATCTCACGTGGGCCACCGGTGCGCAGCAACCAGAAATCGGGCACGTTAAAGCTAAACAGCGCACGACCATCCTCGGTATATGTCGCAGGGGTGTCGGCCATCGCAGAACCTGCCCCGCCCAGCCAGACTGCGGCGCAGGCGGCAAGTATCGGACCTGAAAATAAACGCATATTTCAATAACCTGATAGTTTCTGTACCCACAGATTGAACCGTGAGGGCGCGCCTTGTCCAGCATTGCGTCGAAAAGACCAGAAAAAGCCGCGTTCGTACTTCACTGACCACCAAGCGGCGCAACTGCCGATTACCAAAACCAAATTCCACACCGCCATAGAAACATGGGACGTCTATGGCGAATAGACTCCATCGGTCTGGCCACCTGCATCATCTACAAAGCGGATCGTGTCCTCATTCCGAAAGACATCATAGCAGGCCCACAGGTCCGACGGCGGCCAAGTCGAGCAATACTGATCCTCTTGCACGGCCCAGCGCCCCGCGCTTGGCCCGCCCGAGAAGTACTGGGTAATCATGCTGGCCTCGAATGTTTGCCAGACCCCTCTTCCATATTCCAGTTTCTTGCCGGTCAAAGCTGCGAGGATTTCCTCGCCCGACAGTTTCTGGAAGCCGTCTGCGGCCAAAACACCCGGCCAAAAGACCAAAATCAGGGCAAACCGTCTCATACCTGCTCTCACATCTTGTTCCCTCGCGCGCACAGGGCTAAACCCCGCGCCAACGCCTCATCCCAATCACATAAAGGTGCTGCCGCCAATGATTCCCCGTTATTCCCGCCCTGACATGGTCGCTATCTGGTCGCCCGAGACCAAGTTCCGCATCTGGTACGAGATCGAGGCACACGCCTGCGACGCCATGGCCGATCTGGGCGTGATCCCTCGTGAAAACGCCGAGGCCGTATGGAAGGCCAAGGACGTGGAATTCGACGTGGCCCGCATTGACGAGATTGAGGCCGTCACCAAGCACGACGTCATCGCCTTCCTGACCCACCTGGCCGAACATGTCGGCAGCGAAGAGGCACGTTTTGTGCACCAGGGCATGACCAGTTCGGACGTGCTGGACACCTGTTTGAACGTACAGCTGACCCGTGCCGCAGACCTGTTGATCGCCGATCTCGAAGGTCTGCTGGCCGCGCTCAAGCGTCGCGCGATTGAACACAAAGACACCGTCCGCATCGGTCGCAGCCACGGCATCCACGCCGAACCCACCACCATGGGCCTGACCTTCGCGCGCTTCTATGCCGAGATGGACCGCAACCTGTCGCGCATGCGCGACGCCCGCGCGGAAATCGCCACCGGCGCGATCAGCGGTGCTGTTGGTACTTTTGCCAATATCGACCCGCGCGTCGAGGAACATGTCTGTGACCAAATGGGGCTGGTGCCTGAACCGATCAGCACTCAGGTCATTCCGCGCGACCGCCACGCGGCCTTCTTTGCCACTCTGGGCGTGATCGCCAGCAGCATCGAAAACATCGCCATCGAAATCCGCCACATGCAGCGGACCGAGGTGCTTGAGGGGGCCGAGTTTTTCTCGATGGGCCAGAAAGGCTCCTCGGCGATGCCGCACAAGAAAAACCCGGTGCTAACCGAGAACCTGACCGGGCTGGCCCGCATGGTGCGCGCGGCCGTGATCCCGGCGATGGAAAACGTGGCACTCTGGCACGAGCGCGACATCTCGCATTCTTCGGTAGAACGCATGATCGGACCCGACGCCACAATCACACTGGATTTCGCGCTGGCGCGACTGACAGGCGTGATCGACAAAATGCTGATCTTCCCCGAAAACATGCTTGAGAACATGAACAAGTTCCCCGGACTTGTCATGAGTCAGCGCGTTCTTCTTGCGTTGACCCAAGCCGGTGTCAGCCGCGAGGACGCTTATGCCATGGTACAGCGCAATGCGCTGAAGGTCTGGGAACACCGTACCGATTTTAAGGAAGAGTTGTTGGCAGACGCCGATGTCACAGCCGCGCTCAGCCCCGAAGAGATCGAAGAGAAATTCGACCTCGGTTATCACACCAAACACGTCGACACGATCTTTGCCCGTGTGTTTGGTGAATAACACCATTTTTTGAAGTTGAATTTCGGGACCCGTTCTGCCGCAAGCAGAGCGGGTCTTGTTCTTTTGCCAGCGCGCCTAAAATAAGGTATGCTTGCGGCGCATTCCTTGGAGGGAAAACGCCATGGTCAAAACCCTTGCCAGCGCAGCAGCACTTGCGCTTTTTGCAACCGCAAGCCTTGCGTGCAATGCACACACCAAACAGACGCAATCCTGCGCACCCGGCACATCCTGGGACTCAGAAACTCAAAGCTGCGCGAAATCCGTCAATAGCTGACAATTTTCTGTCCTACTTATGAATAAATGCAATCGTTCAACTGTTAGCTTTTTTGTAGATCGCACTATGATCTTATGAGCAGCCCAGAGAACGGAGTAGGATTATGCGCCTTTTGTTAGCTTCGGCCCTTGCCTTGCAAGCCTTTGCCTTTGCCCCAGCGGTCCATGCCGCAGGCGGTGACAGCAGCAGCCCACCCAAACCGACGAACACGACCAAGAAATGTCTGTTCGGTCGTGTTTTCGACGAGGCCAGAGGCCGATGCGTCAAACCCAACAAGACCAATCTTTCCGATGATCAACTGTATGATGCCGTCCGCGAATTGGCCTATGACGGGCAGTACGGACACGCTCAGGATATCCTGCGGATCATGGACCAAAACGACGATCGTGTGCTGACCTATTGGGGCTTCACCTACCGCAAGATGGGCGAATTGGAACTGGCGAACGTTTTCTATCAGAATGCCATCAACGCCAACCCCGACAACTTTCTGGCCCGCAGCTATATGGCACAAGGGTTTGTAACCGAGGGCAGAACCGATCTGGCCATCGAACAATGGCGCGAAATCAAAACGCGTGGCGGGGAAGGAACCTGGGCCGAGGCATCGCTGCGCGAAGCGATCCGCACCGGGCTGACCTATAACTACTAAACTTCAAGGTTATTTAACCCGATTCTCTGTAATCTGCCTGTGGCTCAGTAGTTTTGGCACCACAGGCAGATGCAGGAAACAAACGCATTGATAAACGCGGCACCCGGGGGCCCCACTCCGCTTGCCAAAGGGGATGACACCACACCGCGCCTTGTCCCTCGGGCGTTGACCAACCGTCAAAAGGCAGCGGTTGTTGTGCGGTTTCTACTGAACGAAGGCGCTGACCTCCCATTGGAGGAACTCCCCGACGATCTACAAGAAAAACTGACCCATCAGCTGGGTGAGATGGGTCTGGTGGACCGCGTGACCCTCGATTCGGTGGCGCAGGAGTTCAGCGATGCTCTGGACAACATCGGCCTTGCACTTCCTCACGGCCTGGCCGGCGCGTTGGATGCGGTGAACGGAAAGATCGCGCCTAAAACAGCGGCCCGCCTCCGCAAAGTGGCCGGGGTACGACAGATCGGTGACCCGTGGCAAAGACTGCGCGACATCCCCGTCGAAGATCTTGCAGCCATGGCGCAGGCGGAAAGCACCGAAGTGGCTGCGGTGATGTTGTCAAAGATGGACACCGCACAGGCTGCTCAGATGCTGGGCCACATGCCCGGGCCGGTGGCACGGCGGATCACCTTTGCTGTCTCGAAGACCGCGAATGTCACCCCCGAAGCGGTCGAGCGGATCGGCTGGTCTCTGGCTGCGCAGCTTGATCAGCGCCCGGCGCAGGCATTCGATGATGGCCCCGGCGCAAGGGTCGGCGCAATCTTGAACCAATCTGCAGCTGCCACACGCGACGACTTGTTGAGCGCGCTGGACGAAGATGACGCCGATTTCGCCGACCTTGTGCGCCGATCGATCTTTACCTTCGCTCATGTATCAACACGTATAACGCCTCGGGACGTTCCGGTTATCCTGCGCGAAGTGGAGCAACCCGTTCTGGTCACAGCGCTGGCTGGTGCCGCAGCAGATGATGACAAGGCGTCGGTCGAGTTCCTGTTGTCCAATATCTCGTCCCGAATGGCGGATAACCTGCGCGAAGAAATGGGTGAACGCGGGCGCGTTAGGCAATCCGAAGCCGAAGACGCGATGACTCAGGTCGTTGGTGCCATTCGGATGCTGGTCGACACCGGAACAATCGCCCTGATTGAAAATGACGAAGACGAAGAAACATAGTAAATCCTCAACGCCAGAGGCTGGTAATTGGACAATACATGAAGACCCGGATTTTTCCCCTTCTCTGAGCGCTTGAGCTTGCCTACGTCGGGCTGTATGTCTGGCAAAGCAACTTCGCAACACGCGGTGAGACACCTCCATGCCCGTCGAAAAGTCGGAGCTCAGCCGGTTAGAGCTTGGAAAATACTATGTCGCCAATATGCTCCTTCAAGGGGTCATCGGAGCAATGCGCCTTGCCCCATATGAGCGGCGAGTCGCGACCATGGGCGCGATCATGCGTACTTTGGCGCCGGTTGTCGGGTTTCGTACACGTATCCGGCGGAACCTGAAGCTCACCTGCCCTGACCTGTCCGATGCCGAAGTGAAAAAGATCTGCCGCGATGTGCCGGATAATGCCGGCCGGGCTATCATGGAGCATTTTTCACCCGAGGGATTCACTGAGCGGCAAAAATCGGCAAAAATCTCCGGTCCGGGCATTGCCGCCTTTGACAAGGCGATCGCAGAAGGGCGTCCGGTCATGATGATCACGGCGCATTTCGGGCACTATCTGGCCGCGCGCATCGCCCTGCAGGAACATAGCGGCCAACCGATTGGCTGCCTCTATCGCCGAATGGCCAACCCCTATTTCAACGACGCTTATGTCGAAGCCTTCTACAAAACCGGCGCGCCGATGTTCGAGCAAGGGCGGCGCGGGATGGTCGAAATGGTGCGTTCGCTCAAAAAGGGTGGGATCATAGCCATTGTATCCGATCTTCATGCGTTAGGCGGCGAGGAACTTATGTTCTTCGGCAAGCCTGCTTCAACGTCCATTTTGAACGCAGAACTGGCCATAAAGTACAAGGCCGAGCTCATTCCGTGTTATGCGGTGCGGCAGCCCAATGGCATCGATTTTGAAATCATCCTGCATGATCCGGTACCGCATTCGGACCCCAAAACCATGACCCAGTTTACCAATGATGACTTGGAAAAGGTGGTGCGGCAGCACATGGGGCAATGGTTCTGGATTCATCGCCGTTGGAAAAACTTGAACGTGCTGGGGATAAACCCCAAAGAAACACCCTAATCACTTCACCCGGGTGGCCGCAACAATCGGCCCGTGACTTGCCCTTTGCACCAGCACAACGGCAGGCAGATCAGAGCTGAGCTGAGCTGAAAACGATTCCTGGGCATTTCCATCCCACTGCCCCGCAATCTGCCATGTCTCAACGACATTGGCATAGTCCAGTTCGTGCCCGGCCAGTTCTCCGCGACGGATCGAGGCATGGCGCATGGGCGAATACTGTACGATACGCACGTCATAGGTCTCGCCCTCTGACAGTTTCAAGGGCGTCACATCCACTGTCACTTCATCTGCTGCTCGGGTTGCTGTAACCGATGCCTCAGGGGTCGCCTTGAGATGAGCATTGATCAGACGATCCAGTTCGCGAGATTGTGCGCCCACAATGTCATGTTGCCCGTTAATGACCATCTGCGGCGTATAGATCATCGAACGCCCCCCTTCCCGAGCATAGGCACGCTGCCGCAGGGTGTGGTCCGGATCGGCGTATTCATCCTTCCAACCGATGTAATCCCAATAGTCCACGTGCAGCGCCAAGCCGATGACGTCGTCGCGTTTGGCCAGGTCATGCATCAAGCGGTCTGCCGGAGGGCAGGATGAGCATCCTTGTGACGTAAACAATTCAACCACCACTGGATCATCCTCAGCCGCAACAGAGGCAGCCAGAAGGCAGGACATCAGGGCGGTCAATGCGGCGAATCTGAACATAAGAACTCTCGGTTTGGTCGGTCGGGTATCAGCAATAACCGCTTTGGCATTCAACGACCAATCAAGGTTTCTTGAGGCAGGAATACATGATTTTCCAAATTTGTGTACAATAGTATACCAAAAAGACAGCTTTGCTATTATTCAACCTTGAACCAAGGGCTTTGGTGATACAGATAACAGACAGCGAATCCCATTTTCCAAGTCATTTGAGAGGGAGGCCACTGATGCCCATCAAAGTCGGACAGGACACCGCCAAGACACGCCGCAGCCTGAGCGTGAACGGTAAATCCATTTCTTATTACTCAATCCCCGCCGCCCAAGCGGCCGGCTTGGGTGATTTCTCGAAACTGCCTGCCGCGCTGAAAGTGGTATTGGAAAATATTTTGCGGTTCGAGGATGACGGCTTTTCCGTCTCGGTCGACGACATCAAGGCCTTCAGCGAATGGGGCGCAAATGGCGGAAAGAACCCGCGAGAGATTGCCTACCGCCCTGCCCGAGTGCTGATGCAGGACTTCACCGGTGTTCCGGCTGTTGTCGACCTTGCAGCGATGCGCGACGGTATCAAGGCGCTGGGTGGCGACGCACAAAAGATCAACCCGCTGAACCCGGTTGATCTGGTCATCGACCATTCGGTCATGATTGACGAGTTCGGCAATCCCCGCGCGTTCCAGATGAACGTGGACCGCGAATATGAACGCAACATGGAACGCTACCAATTCCTGAAATGGGGACAGAACGCCTTTAACAACTTCCGCGTTGTACCCCCGGGCACCGGCATCTGCCATCAGGTAAATCTGGAATACCTGGCCCAGACCGTCTGGACTGACACGGATCAAAACGGGGATGAGGTTGCCTATCCTGATACGCTGGTTGGCACCGACAGCCATACCACGATGGTGAACGGCATGGCCGTTCTGGGTTGGGGCGTCGGCGGGATCGAGGCCGAGGCCGCGATGCTGGGTCAGCCGATCTCGATGCTGATCCCCGAGGTTGTTGGTTTTGAACTGACCGGCTCGATGATCGAGGGCACGACCGGCACTGACCTTGTCCTGAAGGTCGTGGAAATGCTGCGCAAAAAGGGCGTGGTCGGTAAGTTCGTCGAGTTCTACGGTAAAGGTCTGGACAGTCTGCCGTTGGCCGACCGTGCCACCATCGCCAACATGGCACCCGAATACGGCGCGACCTGCGGCTTCTTCCCCATCGACGGCGAGACCCTTCGCTACATGCGCAATACCGGCCGCGACGAGGATCGTCTGGCACTGGTCGAAGCCTATGCCAAGGAAAACGGTCTCTGGCGCGATGAGAACTACGCCCCGATCTACACCGACACGCTGTCGCTGGACATGGGCACCATCGTTCCTGCGATCTCGGGCCCCAAACGCCCGCAAGACTATGTTGCACTAACAGGTGCCAAGGCGGCCTTTACCAAGGAAATGGCAGAGACGTTCAAGCGTCCGATGGGCAAACAGATCGAAGTCAAAGGTGAAGAATGGGGCATGGAATCGGGCAAGGTCGTGATCGCTTCGATCACTTCATGCACCAACACGTCAAACCCGTACGTCATGATCGGCGCAGGTCTGGTCGCCCGCAAGGCCGCAGCATTGGGTCTGGATCGCAAACCTTGGGTCAAAACCTCGCTGGCGCCGGGTTCGCAGGTCGTATCTGCTTATCTTGAGGCGGCTGGTCTGCAAGAGGATCTGGACAAGATCGGATTCAACCTTGTGGGTTATGGCTGCACCACCTGTATCGGCAACTCGGGCCCGATCCAGAGAGAGATTTCAGAAGCTATTGCCGAAGGCGATCTGGTCGCCACCTCGGTCTTGTCCGGCAACCGCAACTTCGAAGGCCGTATTTCCCCAGACGTGCGCGCGAACTATCTGGCCTCGCCGCCTCTGGTAGTCGTCTACGCGTTGGCGGGTACAATGGATATCGACCTGACGTCCGAGCCCATCGGTCAAGACAAGGACGGCAACGACGTCTATATGAAAGACCTCTGGCCAACCCAAGCCGAAATCGCGGAGCTGGTGGAGGCCACCGTGACCCGCGAGGCGTTCCAGTCGAAATACGCCGATGTCTTCAAAGGTGACGAAAAATGGCAAGAGGTCGAGGTTCCGCAACAGGAAACCTATGACTGGCCGCCGACCTCGACCTATATTCAAAACCCTCCTTATTTCCAGGGTATGGGGGCTGAACCAGGCACGATCTCGAATATCGACGGGGCCAAGGTTCTGCTGATCCTGGGCGACATGATCACCACCGACCACATCTCGCCCGCCGGGTCTTTTGCCACGACCACACCCGCTGGCAGGTATCTGACTGAACGCCAAGTGCAACCGCGCGAATTCAATTCGTATGGCTCGCGTCGTGGCAACCACGAGGTCATGATGCGCGGAACCTTTGCCAATATCCGCGTCAAGAACGAAATGTTGGACGGTGTCGAAGGTGGTTACACCAAAGGCCCAGATGGCGAACAGACCTCAGTCTATGAAGCCTCGATGGCCTATCAGGAACAGGGCACCCCACTGGTCCTCTTTGGTGGCGAGCAATATGGTGCGGGTTCGTCTCGGGACTGGGCGGCCAAAGGGACCGCGCTGCTGGGCGTCAAGGCTGTGATCGCCGAAAGCTTTGAGCGCATCCATCGCTCGAACTTGGTCGGTATGGGCGTCATTCCGTTTGAGTTCACTGGCGGTGACACGCGCAAAACGCTGGGTCTGAAGGGAGACGAAACCGTCTCGATTCACGGTCTGGACAGCGTCGAGCCACTGCAAGAGGTACCCTGCATGATCGTCTATGGCGATGGATCCGAGAAGACCATCACCCTGAAGTGCCGCATCGATACCGCACCAGAGATTGAGTACATCGAAAACGGTGGTGTGTTGCACTACGTGCTACGCAATCTTGCGAAGGCATCGTAACCCGGTAGCAAAGCAAGCGTTTCTAACCCCCGGCTAAGCGCCGGGGGTTTTTTGTTTTCTGGTCATTCATTCGAAAACCTGAAACTGTTGGGCGAGGTCATCAACGGAAATCATGTGTCATGCAGAAACCCAACGCCCTGATGGTTTGCTCCCTTAGCGTTATCGCTGTGATCGGGATATGGGGTGTTGTCGACATCCAGAGTTTGGTGACCTGGGCAAGTGGTATCGTTCAACAGACCTTCCACAGCCGCGGCTGGTTCGTGATGCTCGCCGCGTCGGGCATGTTGATCGGATGCCTGTTTTTGGCATTTTCTCCTTATGGCAAAATTCGCCTTGGTCGCGATGACGAAGAACCAGAGTTCTCGACCGCCACATGGATTTCGATGTTGTTCTCTGCCGGGATGGGCGTCGGTCTGCTATTTTGGGCCGTGGCAGAACCACTCACCCATTTCAACTTTATCTCAGGCATGGCGCCGGAATTTATCGCGGCGCAGCAAGCCATGTTGGCGACAAATTTTCACTGGGGTCTGCACGCTTGGGCCATCTACGGCTCAACAGCGCTCACCATCGCTTATTTCAGTTTTCGCCGCGGCACCGGGATGATGGTCAGCGCGCCGATCAAAAGCCTGTTTCCCGGCGAACGCTGGGCCGAACGTGTCGGATGGTTCTCTGACTTCATGGCGATCGTCGCGATAGCCATCGGCGTTGGTGGTTCCATGGCTATGGGCGTGTTTCAGGTGGCAGATGGCATAGCTGTTCTGGGTGGCCGGGAAACGGTCGGAGCCCTACTGATTGGCGTTGTCTTTCTGGCGATGGTCGCTGCGTATATCCCGGCACTCTTGATCGATCTGGGTCAAGGCATGGCGCGACTGTCCAACGCGGCTATGCTGATTGCTATCAGCCTTGTTGCCTACACGGTGGTCCTGGGCCCGACGGAATATCTTTTGAATACAGTCGTTCAGGGTTTCGGCGATTACGTCACCAATGTCATTCCAAGGGGTTTTCAGACCTTCACGTTTTTCGGCGATGACGTCACCAAATGGTTCAGCGACTGGACTCTGACCTATATGGTCTGGTGGATCGCCTGGGGCCCATTTGTGGGTGTCTTCGTTGCCCGCATCTCTCGCGGTCGAACAATACGAGAATTCGTGATCGGAGTACTCTTCGCCCCTACGCTGTTTTCGATCCTTTGGTTCGGCGCTTTTGGCGGCATTGGCCTGTTCGAGGCTCTCAACGGGGCGGGGGAACTGTTGACCTATACGCAGACAAACATTGAACGCGTGACCTTCGCCTTGCTTAACCGTCTGCCGCTGTCCCTGGTGACAACGCTCGCAACGGTACTGGCCGCGTTTCTGTTCATTGTGACCAGCGTCGTAAGCGCTGCATTTGTCCTGGGCACCTTCTCGACAGGTGGCGACGAGAACCCCCCTCCACGCGTGCGCCTGATCTGGGGGGGCTTACTGGGGCTGCTGAGCGTTGCGATGATCCTTTCTGGGTCAGTGGACTCGGTCAAGATCCTCATCTCGCTTGGCGCTTTGCCCTTTGTCTTTATTTCTGTCCTGCTGATGGTCTGTTTGTTCCGCGGCCTGAGAGAGGAGGGCCAGCGCAATGCTGATCGGTGATCTCACAGATACGCTGATGAACCTTGTGACCTTCGCGTTCATCGCGGCGATGATCTGGATTCTGCTGCGCAGGTGACGCAGTTCAAGAACGATCAGATTTAGCGTTGTAACGCATCCACTTTGCAGATTTGGTGTGACTATGGACAAAGTTGCATTGATAACCGGCGGCGCCCGAGGGATTGGCCGGGCAATCGTCGAAGACCTCGGCCGTGATCATCAAGTTGCGTTCACATGGTTGAACAGCGCGCCGGATTTGGATGTGTTGGATCGCAGCTTTCTGGCCATCCGATCGGACCTGACACAGGATGATCAGCCCGGGCGCGTTGTCGAACAGGTCATCGAACGGTATGGGCGGCTGGACATCATCGTGAACAATGCGGGGCTTGTGCGTTCGACTCCGAAAGAGATGTTTGCCGCACAGGACCACAGGGATATTCTGGACCTTAACTTGATCGCACCCATAGCCTTGCTGACAGCAGCTTTGCCCTATCTGCAAAGCGGATCCAGCGTCGTGAATATCTCATCCATGAACGCGACCCTTCCGCCGCGCGATGCCGCGACTTACGGGGCCAGCAAGGCCGCGCTCAACCTGTGGACCCGTGCCATGGCCAAAGAACTGGGCCCGCAGGGTATTCGCGTCAACGCGGTTGCACCTGGTGCGATCAACATCCCCGAAGCCCCGCGCCCGGATGACCTGACAAAACTGTTCGTCAAAGACACCGCCCTTGGGCGTGTCGGCGTGCCAGAGGATATCGCTCGGGTCGTTCGATTTCTGGCCTCTGATGCGGCGGGCTTCATAACCGGTGAAGTCCTCGGTGTGACCGGAGGCTATCGATTGTAAAACCTACTAAAGCCGCATGCAGGTGTCTAACCGCCTGCCGCCTTTTCCAAGGCAGGGCGGATCGTGCTTTCAATCACCCGTTGCGTGATAGGCCCTGCAAAGCGCAGGATAATTTTACCATCGCCGTCAATCACATAGGTTTCAGGAACACCGTAGAGGCCCCAATCCAATGCCATGCGGCCTTGTTCGTCGCGTCCCATCGCGGTGTAAGGATCGCCAAGCTCAGTCAGGAACGCATCTGCGTTGGCCAACTGATCTTTGTAGTTGATGCCATAGACCGGGATGCCTTCTTTCGCCAAAGCTTCCAAATTGGGGTGCTCAGCGCGACAAGGCGCACACCAGCTGGCCCAATAGTTAACCAGCTTGACCTCTCCGTCGCGCAGGGTCGCGTCATCGAACGGGGTTTTGCCGGGAAACTCGCTTAGGACCACAGGCGGGGCGGGCTGGCCCTCGCGCGCGGATGGCAGGGCATTTGGATCATCGCGGAACATGCCGATTCCGGCCAATACGGCAAAGGCGCCAAAAATCAGCGGTGGAGCGATCATCAAGGGCGATATCTTAGCCATTGCGCGACATCCTTTGTTCGATCTTTTCCATGTCTCGGCGCATTTTGCGCCCACGTATCACACTGTACGCAACCAATACCACCAGAAGACCGACAGACACAGCATAAGACGACAGAACCGAGTCAGCGTATTTTCCAAGATCGGGGATCATCCGCCCACCCTTTCCCGTGCCATCAGCGCCTTGATTCGACGTGCGCGAATCTCGGTCCCTGTGCGATACAGCACCAATGCGATGAACAGCAAAACAAAACCAATAATGCAGATCAACAACGGATAGAAGAATACGTTGCTGACCTTTTCTTCGGTATCTGCCCCGGTCACAGCCGCTGCCCTCATGACAGACGCCCCCTGATGCAGCCCCTGATTCCAGAAGTTCACCGCATAGCGGCTGAGGATCGCGAAAACCGATCCCACAAGGCACAGGACCGAGGTCAGGTCGGCCGCTGTATCCGGGTCTTCAATCGCCTCCCACAGGGCGACATATCCAAGGTAGAACAGGAACAGGATCAGAAACGAGGTCAGTCGCGGATCCCAGGCCCACCAAGTGCCCCACATAGGCTGGCCCCAGATCGCACCTGTCAACAACGCAATCATTGTCATCACGATCCCGATCGGTGCCGCCGCCCGTGCGGCAAGCGCACTGACATGGTGACGCCGTACCAGCCAAACCAGCGATGTTACCAGCATCATCAGCCAGCAGTTGATCGCCATCAGCGCCGCAGGCACATGCAGATAGATGATCTTGACCGTCGACCCTTGTTTGTAATCGTCCGGCGTAAAGAAAAAGCCCCAGATCAGGCCCACACAGATGCAGGCAAGTGAGGTGATCCAGAAAAACGGCAGGACACGCTCGCTGGTTGCAAGAAACTTACGCGGGTTGGCGTATTCCCAGAGGGCGTTGGCTTTGGCTGCGATAGACATGGGCCCTATCTAGTCCGAATTGGGGTGGTTCTCAATTGACCTTGGTCAAAGTTGAGACGGTTCACCGCAGATTGATACGCAACACCGCCGCGCTGGCAAAGGGTAACAGCGCGATAGTTGCTGCCGTGATACCTGCCAGCATGAGAAGCGGCGTCTGGACCTCCATCGCCGTGGCTCCGCGCCGGGCGACCTCGGCTCCGAAAATCAGGGTGGGCACGTATAGCGGCAGCACCAGCAGCGACAGCAGCAAACCGCCGCGCTTCAAACCAACGGTCAGAGCTGCACCAAAGGTTCCGATCACGCTCATCGCCGGGGTTCCGATCAACAGTGACATCACCAGCCAGAAGAATCCCGGCACAGGAAGATTCAGCAAGACGCCCAGGAACGGAGCCGCAAGAACCAGAGGCAATCCGGTGGTCAGCCAATGGGCCAGCGCCTTGATGGTCACAACCGATTCCAACGGTAGCGGCGCGGTAGCCAACAGATCCAGCGACCCGTCTTCCCAATCCAAAGCCAGCAATCGGTCCAGTGACAGCAGACAGGCCAGCAACGCGCCCAGCCAAAGAACACCGGGTGCGATTGTGGACAGCAGCGAAGATTGCGGACCCACCGCAAACGGCACCATCACAGTCACGATCAGGAAAAACGCAAGTCCCAGTCCAAACCCGCCGCCCGCGCGGAAGGCCAGTTTCAGGTCGCGCAGCAATAGGGCGATCACAGGAAGCCTCCGTCGAAATCGTCAATGGGTTTGGGTTTGGCCTTGTTGGGCCCAACGTCCAGAACCTCTCCATCCAGACCAAGGTCGATATGGGTTGCGATCAGGGCCGACCCGCCCTGCCCCAGATGAGCCCGCACCGCGTCGGCAAACATCTGCACTGCGTTTATGTCCAACGAAACGGTGGGTTCGTCCAACATCCAAATCGGTCGTCCTGTCACCAGCATCCGCGCAAGCCCCAGCCGCCGCTTCTGACCGGCCGACAGGTTACCGGCATGGCGCTCGGCCAGCTCATTCAGATCAAACGTATCCAATGCGCGTTGTATGCCGCTGGTCCCAAAGACCGAGGCCCAGAACATCAGGTTCTCGGTCACGGTCAGTGTCGGCTTCAACCCGTCCGAGTGGGCCGCATAGGCAATCTGGTCCTCGGCGCCTTCGATGGTACCTTCAAGCGGAGGCTGCAAACCCGCCAAAGTGCGCAAGAGCGTCGTTTTGCCGATTCCGTTCGGCCCACGCAGAATCAGCGCCTTGCCGGGCGGCAGTTCAAAGCTGAGACCTTCCAGCACGGGAATGCCACCACGGGTGATCGACAAGTCAGATACAGTCAGAGTCATGAAACCCGCTTAGCGGATTGTCTTCAGAGGCAAAAGGCAAGATTTGCCGCAGGGCCGTTGCTGGCTTGGGAATAATCAGGAGCGGATTGAAGAACCCTGTCATACGGGGATCAGGGCAAGGGCGATCCGGCGACCTTCCGATAGCAACACATTATAGGTGCGGCAAGCGGCAGGAGAATTCATGATTTCAACGCCAACCCCAGCGTTTTCCAAGGCGGCGCGCAGGGTTTGGGGAATATGCGCCACGTCCGTGCCGGTTCCTATGAACAGGACGTCGATCTCATCGGCCAGATCAAGCAGGGATTGGGTATCCTCATAACCGCCCCATTTTACCGGACCCGCAGGGCCGGTCAGAACAGCACCTTCGAACACTTCTCCGCCAATGCGGAAGAACCCGGGGCCGTAACCGTCCACCGGTTTTGCGTCGTTAAAGGTCACTTGGTTCAGACGCATGTTGTCTCTCCGTCAATCCAGGATCGGCAGTCCAGATACCACCGCGATCAGAATGACCGAATAAGCCGCAACGCGATAGAAGCGCTCCAGCTTCGGTTCAAACAGCGCTTTGCCGATCAGCGTAGTGGTCAGATAAGGCACCCCCAGCAGCAGAACAATCCACAGGATCGATAAATCCGCCGCGCCACCGATCAAGATACTGAAGACAATCGCGACATCCAGCAAGGCCAGAAAGATGATCGTGTTGGCCCGGATTTTGCGCACATTTGTCGAACTGGCCAGATAGAAGACAATGATAACAGGGCCGGTCAGGCCGGTCATCCCGCCAATGACCCCAGCGCTGCCCCCAATGGCCAATCGCCCGCTCAAGCCCAATCGCCCCTCCCAGCGCCAGCCGGTAATGACAGCCGTCAGTGTCAGACCGATGATGCCGCAGGCGATCCAGCGTAGAACAAGCGTGTCCACTTGCGCCATGATCCAAAGCCCAAGTGGCACGGTAACAGCCGCAGCGATGCCCAAAGTGCTGATCTCGGACTTGTCGCATTCGCGCCAAGCTTGAGGCGCAAGAGCAAAGGTCGAGACGATCCCGGTGGCTGCCATCAGAAATACCACATCCGCGATGGGCAGGAACTGGACGGCGACCGGCACAAAGATCATTGCTGTTCCAAAACCTGTGAAACCGCGGACAAGTCCCGCGGCTCCGATGGTCAGGATCAGCCAGCCCAGGCCCGGCAGGGCAAGGGCCTGCTGCAATGCCTCAGGCATCAATGTTGGCAAACTGGTTGCCCGCCGTGTTCGACGGCTTGGACCAGTCGCGCTTTACCCCCAGCCACAACAATATGGTCGAGGCCACAAAGACCGACGAATAAGTCCCGATGATGACACCCCAGATCATGGCAAAGACAAACCCACGGATCACATCTCCGCCCAGAACATAAAGCGAAATCAACGCCAGCAGAGTGGTGACAGAGGTCATCACCGTCCGGCTTAGGGTTTCATTGATCGAGATGTTCAGAACCTCTTTGAGGTCTTTCTTCTTGTACTTCCGAAGGTTCTCGCGCACGCGGTCGAAAACCACCACCGTGTCGTTCAGCGAATAGCCCACGATGGTCAGAAGCGCCGCGATGATTGCCAGATCGAAACGGATCTGCAGTTCCGAGAAGATGCCGATGGTCAGGATCACGTCATGCACAAGCGCAGCCACGGCCCCCAGCGCGAATTGCCATTCAAACCGCAGCCAGATGTAGACAAGCACCGCACCGATAGCCAAGGCGACGGCGATAACCGCTGTCTGGATCAGCTCTCCGGAAACTTTCGGGCCCACCGATTCCACCGAGACGAATTGAATATCCGGGATCACGGTTTGCAGCGCTTCTTCTACAGCGGTGATCGTTGCGGCCTCGACCGCTTCGGCATCAGCCTGCGCCTGAATGCGGATCATCGCGACATTTTCGTCTTCTCCGAAGGTCGGATCGAAAATCTCGGTGATCGTCACATCTCCAAGTTCCAGCGGAGAGATTGCATCGCGGTATGTGCCCACGTCAATCGGCTGCGTGCTTTCGGTTCGGATGGTTGTACCACCCCGAAAGTCGATGCCGAAATTCAGGCCCTGCAACATGAACGAAGCAAAAGCCACAACCATCATCAGGCCTGAAATCCCAAGCCAGATCTTCCAGCGGCTGAAGAAATCGAACGAGGTGTTCTGGGGTACGAGTTTCAGTCTCATGTCAAACCTCGATCATTTTCGGACGGCGGCGTTCGAACCACGTGACGACCATCAGGCGCGTCACGAAGATCGCAGTGAAGACCGAGGTCAGAATACCCAGCCCCAGAGTGATGGCGAACCCGCGCACCGGGCCACTGCCCATGGCAAACAGGATGGTCGCCGTTATGAAGGTGGTTACGTTGGCATCCAGAATGGCCGACAACGCCTTTTCATAACCAAGCTCGATGGCGCGTGCCGGACCTTTGGCA
This sequence comes from Ruegeria sp. 6PALISEP08, assembly GCF_001238295.1. Classification (GTDB taxonomy): domain Bacteria; phylum Pseudomonadota; class Alphaproteobacteria; order Rhodobacterales; family Rhodobacteraceae; genus Ruegeria. The sequence goes on along the minus strand of NZ_LGXZ01000001.1, from coordinate 106,130 downwards.
GATTTCAGTTCCTCGCGGATACGTTCAAAGATCAGCACGTTGGCGTCCACCGCCATCCCGACCGTCAGTACGATTCCCGCGATGCCTGGCAAGGTCAGGGTTGCTCCGATCAGGGACAGCAGGCCAAACAGCAGGCCCACGTTGATGATCAGCGCGATGTTGGCAAAGAGTCCAAACAGACCATAACTGAGCGCCATGAAGACCAGCACCGCAACAAAGGCCACGATGGTGGCAACTTTACCCGCGTCGATACTGTCCTGCCCAAGTTCGGGGCCGATGGTACGTTCTTCCAGGAATTCCAGCCCGGCAGGTAGCGCACCCGCCCGCAGCAGGACCGCCAGATTGGTGCTTTCCTCAACGGTGAAGTTGCCGGTGATGATGCCGGATCCGCCCGGAATGTGACTTTGGATCACAGGAGCCGAGATCACCTCATCATCCAGAACAATGGCAAAAGGTGCACCGATATTGTCACGTGTATAATCGCCGAACTTGCGCGCACCCGATGTATTGAACCGGAAACTGACAGCCGGGCGACCGTTCTGATCGAACGAAGGCTGGGCGTCGACCAATTCCTCTCCGGTCACAACCGGAGCGGACTCGATGATGTAGTAAACTCCGCTTTCATCGATCGAAGGCACAACCTCTTCACCAATGCCCGCAATTGCATCCGGGTCGGTGCCGCGATTAACAACCGGGTTAAACGTCAACTGCGCCGTGGTTCCGATGATTTCCTTCAACTCACCGGCGCTGCCGATACCTGGCACCTGGATCAGAATCCGATCCGCGCCCTGACGCTGAATGGTGGGCTCGCGGGTACCGACTTCGTCGATCCGGCGGCGGATGATTTCAAGCGCCTGACGCACTGTGCGGTCGTCTGAGGCCAGCTTTTCAGCCTCGGAAAGCTGAACAACGATGGTATCACCATCGGCCCGGGCCTCGATATCCGTGGCACCAACCCCGGTCAGGGTCTGCACCTGACGGGCCAGCCCACGCACCACTTCCAGCGCCCGAGACATCCCTTCGGGCTGGCTGATGCGCACACGAATCTCATCCGGGGCCGAGTCCTGACGACGGATGGTGCCAACTGTCGCACGCTCATCACGCAGCGCGTCGCGGATTTCCGGCCACATGGCCTCCATCCGCGCTTCATAGACGTCCTGCACCTGAACTTCAGCCAAAAGATGCGCACCGCCGCGCAGGTCCAGTCCAAGATTGACCAGCGATGAGGGCAGCCAAGTGGGCCATTGCCCAGCTTCGGCCTGCATCTCAGGCGTGTCTACGCCCAGTTCAATCGCGGTATTGGCGTCATTCGATTGCTCGACCCGCGTGTAAAACGCGTTTGGCAGGGCCATGAGCAGACCAGTCACACAAACCAGCCAGATCAGAACCCGCTTCCAGGTATCAATTTGCAGCATTACCCTGCCTTTTCAAGGGATTATCGCGCGAACTTACTTCGCAGGTTCGGTCTTGTTCAGAACCTGAGCGATGGTCGACTTGACCACGCGGATCTTGACGCCCTCGGCGATCTCGACCTCAATCTCGTTCTCGCCTTCCTTGACCTTTGACACCTTGCCGATCACGCCGCCCTGTGTGACCACCTGATCACCCCGACGCACGGCTTCGACCATGGCCGTATGTTCTTTCATTTTCTTCTGCTGTGGGCGGATCAGCAGGAAATACATGATCGCGAAAATCAGGATCAGCGGGAGAAACTGGGCGATTGCGCCACCTTCCATGGGATATTCCTTTGTTCAGATCTTGCGGCACCGTTCCGCAAATTTGGGCGGAACCTATGCTTTGAAATGCGTGTTTGCAAGCAAAGGCGATGATGTGTCTCATTGGAACCTGACATTGGTGACATAAGAACCAATCAAGCGTTGCAGATATGTCCTATGCAGACATCGCAGTTCGGCTATAGTCAAGCATCAGGAGGGACAATGAAAGAATCCTACAAACCGTTCCAATCGTTGACGCTTTTGCTGTCGCTCGTGGCAATACTCCTGTTTCTGGCAGCACCGCTGAAGGCGCAGGAAACACCCGCTGAAATCACCGAACCCGAGGCAGAAGAAACGGACAGTTTCAAAGCGCCTGTCATCGTCGACGGCGACATGTTGTTCTTCCTGCGCGGCTCCAGCGCCCTGCCCGCGCCGGAACGGGCTGCAAGCGTTCAGGACAAGATCATTGAGATCGCCGAAGCCTCGGAAAATCCCACGGTCGACATCGCCTTCGAAGAAACCGATCTGGGCATTCGCATCCGCGCTGACGGTGTGATCGTGTCAATCGTGACAGTTGCAGATGCCGAGCTGGATCAAATGGAGCTGGACGTTCTCGGGTTTCTGCATGGTCAGGCCATCGAAGACGCCATTCTTGCCTATCGTGCCAACCGCTCGGAGCAGGCGCGGGTGTCAGGGGCAATTGAGGCAGCGGGATGGACCCTTGGCTTTGTCGCCTTCGTGGTGCTGATCTTATGGCTGCATCGGCGGATCAGGCGGCGTACCCTAAAACTGGTAAAGCGTTATTTGAAGGATGTCGAAACGGCGACTGCCAAAAGCGTCCAAGCCGAAGCAATCGCAGCCCTGATCCGGTACGGGCTGAATTTTGTCCTGTTGGTTATCTTCTTTCTCGGTTTCTACTACTACCTGTCCTTCGTCCTTCTTGCATTTGCCGAAACACGGTATTTCGCGCAACTGCTGCTCACTTACCTGACTGAACCCGTACTGCTGATATTCAAGGGTATCTTGAGCTACATTCCCAACCTTATTATGCTGGGCCTGATCACATGGGTCGCGTTGTATATAATCAAAGGGATGCGCGTGTTCTTCGATGCGGTCGAAGCGGGTTCGTTCGAAATGACCGATTTCGAAAAGCATTGGGTCAACCCGACGTTCAACATCGCCCGTGTCATCGTCATTCTGATCGCAATTGTTTTTGCAGTGCCCTACATTCCGGGTTCGGATTCCGCCGCGTTTCAAGGCCTGACCATTCTGGTTGGCGCGATGCTGTCGTTGGGCGCAAATTCGGTCGTGTCCAACATGTTGGCCGGGTTGTTCGTGATCTACCGTCGGTCCACATCCATAGGGGACCGTATCCAGATCGGAGATCACATCGGAGACGTTGTGCAGATCAAGTTGATGGAAACGCATCTGAAGTCCATCAAGAATGAATTGATCTCAATCCCGAATGCTCAGTTGATGAATTCAGACGTGGTAAATTTTTCGAAGAAGACTGATGGCAGCGGGCTTTTGCTGCACACCACGGTGGGAATCGGATATGAAGAACCCCCGGAAAAGATCGAGGCAATGCTGATCGAAGCCGCCAATCGTACTAAGGGGATCAAAGCCAAGCCAGAACCCTTTGTATTGTGGACGGCACTGGCAGATTACGCAATCAACTATCAGATCAATGGCTACACTACGCGCGGCAGCATCATTCCGAAGATCCGCTCGGACCTGCACCGCAACATTGTCGCCGTGTTCAATGAGAATGGCGTACAGATTATGACGCCCTCGTACATGGCCGACCCACCGGAACCAAAAATCCCGTCCGAGGAATGGGATGGCCATCTGGCGCATGAAACCCACGCCGATGGCGATAAGTCGTAACCGGTGCTACACCCCGCCCGACAGATGGTGCATAAGCGGTTTCAGTGATTCACGCATTTAAGGATCTGAGACATGCACGACATCCGCGCCATTCGCGAAAACCCAGCCGCCTTCGACGCCGCACTTGCGCGCCGTGGGGACGCGCCGGTGTCGTCAGATTTGTTGAGGTTAGATGAAAGCCGCCGCGCCAAGATTCTGGCCGCCGAAACCGCACAGGCTGAGCAGAACAAGGCCAGCAAAGAGGTCGGCGCCGCCAAGGGCCGCGGTGATGAAGCCGAGTTCGAACGCCTGCGCGCACTGGTGGCCGAGAAAAAGGCCGAGATCGCCCGGATGCAGACCGAGGCGAAAGATCTGGACGCTTTGCTAACGGATCAGCTCGCCCGCATTGCCAACTTGCCCGCCGATGATGTGCCGAAAGGCGCGGACGAGAATGACAATGTCGAGGTCAACCGTTGGGGTACCCCACGCGCGTTCGACTTTGCTCCGAAAGAGCATTACGAGGTTCCCGCCGTCGCTGCCGCGATGGATTTCGAGACTGCATCCAAGACCAGCGGCAGTCGCTTTGTGAACCTGTCCCAAGGCGTGGCCCGCATCCACCGTGCGCTTGCGCAATTCATGCTGGACACGCATATCGACAAGAATGGGTTAACCGAAATGCAGACCCCGGTTCTGGTCCGGGATGAGGCGATGTACGGCACTGACAAGCTTCCGAAATTCGGTGACGACAGCTATCAAACAACCAACGGCTGGTGGCTGATCCCGACCTCTGAAGTCACGCTGACCTATTCTGTTGCCGGGGATATTCTTGACGAATCCGTTCTGCCCATCCGCATGACCGCGCATACCGTCTGCTTCCGGTCCGAGGCTGGCAGCGCCGGCAAGGACACTGCGGGTATTTTGCGACAGCACCAGTTCGAAAAGGTCGAAATGGTCTCGATCACCCATCCGGACAAATCGGATGAGGAACAGAAGCGTATGCTGCGCTGTGCCGAAGACTTGTTGGAGCAGTTGGGCATCCCCTATCGCACCGTCGTTCTGTGCACCGGCGACATGGGCTTTGGCGCGCGGCGCACTTATGACATCGAAGCATGGCTACCCGGTCAGGATACCTATCGCGAGATCAGCTCGGTCTCGACCACTGGCGCATTTCAGGCTCGTCGGATGAACGCCCGGTTCCGCCCGGATGGTGGCGGCAAGCCAGAATATGTTCACACACTGAACGGCTCGGGCCTTGCTGTTGGACGCTGCTTGATCGCCGTGTTGGAAAACGGTCAGAACGCTGACGGTACCGTGACCCTGCCCGAAGTCCTGAGCCCCTATCTGGGTGGCAAGCTGACGCTGCAACTGGACGGCACGCTGGCATAAGAAAACCGGCCCCCTGCAGGGCGCCGGTCTGACAAAATGGAAGGGCGAGGAAGTCTTACTTCTTCGCCTTTTTCTTTTCTTTCTTTTTGTCGCTCTTTTTGTCAGCCTTCTTGGCGTCTTTCTTTTTGTCAGCCTTCTTGGACTTTTTGTCCTTCTTGGATTTGGCCTTCACCTTGTCCTTGGCCTTGGAGAACGCGGCTTCCATTTCCTTGCGCTTCTTGGCAGCTTTTTCTGCCTTGGCCTTGGCTTTGGCCTTTTTCTTGGCCGCGGCTTCGGCTTTATCAGCCGCAGCCTTTTCTTCTGCCGCCTTGCGTGCAGCTTCCTCGGCCCGCTTTTCGGCCGCAGCCGCAGCGACAGTCTTGCGCGTAGTGGCTTTGCGTGCGGTTGTCTTCCTGGTCGCAGGCTTGCGCACAGAAGCACGGCGTGTAACAGGTTTCGCAGCGGCCGGTTTCGCGGAGATGGCCTCTTTTGCGGCTGCAATCAACACAGCAGCACGTGCTTCACCGACCCGAGGGACCTTGACCAGGTCAGCAGGGCTTGCCTTGGCTATTGCTTCTGCGGTCTTGAAGCCATTGGCGACAAGAGCCTGTCCAAGTGCCTCTCCTACACCTTTCATATTGGTCACTGCGGTCATTATCTGTCCTTTCTCAATCTCCCTGCAGATTCGTATATACACCAGATGTACAATCAGCAAGTTCTATGTCAGCCAGTCAAAACCCAGTGCTTTAGCCATGGGCAAGATCGGCCGTTCGGGTTTGCTTAGGAAAAGGCACAAGACGTTTTGCATCCTCATCCCATAGTTTCAGCTGCAACGCTGCAACGGCTTCGGGGAATTTGATCCGACGCGGTGTGAATTCCGGCGGCAGATTATAGTGGCAAGCGCGCAGGCGGTAGGAAGGGATACGCGCGTTATAGTGGTGGATGTCATGCAACGTGATACAGGCCACAGCGGTATCGAACCACCATCCGAAATCCAGTGCTGAAGACCCCTGAAGCGCAGCGACCTGAGGATTTAACTCGGGTCTGCGATCCCAATAGGTGTCCTCGAAATTATGTTGCAGATAGACGAGAAACACACCCAACATCCCGCCGAGAAACGAAAATGCCAACCAAACCCAGATCCCGGTCATTCCCGCGATCAGATACAGCAAGCTTAGGAATACCACGATAGACACGTTGTGTAGCAACACGCCTTTCACGCCAAAGCGCACAGTGTTCTTTGGCCAGCGGTAGCGAATGAAGTATGTGAACAAAGCCCCCATCGGCACCAGGATGAACGGATTGCGATACAGCCTGTAGAACAAACGCGTTTTCCGATCTGCCGCGTTCCATTCCCGCACAGTCATGGTGTGAATTTCGCCGGTTTCGCGATGTTCCAGATTACCGATGCCTGCATGGTGAAGGTTGTGGTTCTGCTTCATCACCTCGAACGGCGCAAAGGTAAACGGCGACAGGCCGTGTCCCGCCCACTCGTTCTGCAATCGCGTTTCAAAAAGCGAATGGTGCCCGCAATCATGTTGCAGCACGTAAAGTCGCACAGCGGAAAAGGCAAAGACGACACCGGTAGGTATCATGATGTACCACAGGTCCACAAAATGGATCGCCAATGCCAGTGACGCAAAATACGCCGCGAACGTTCCAAAATAGCTTAACGCAGCCAATCTGTTGTCCTGAACCGCGTATTGTCTTGTATATTCCCTCAGATCCATCCAGCCCGCTCCCACGATGGTCCTGTTAAGTTCTGTTCAAAATCTATGCACGGTTTGACCACAAACAAGCATGTCGCGCGTAGACAAATGCACGCTCGTGAATGCTAACGCGCAGAACCGGGGCTGTCACGCCCCCAGAGTGAAAACGCTGAAAATTGGCGCAGTTACGCGCTTGAGCAGTAAGAATTGTCAGAAGTGACGCACTCTCTTTCATTTAGCCGAGACAGGAGAGCCGCGTGGGAGTGACGGCGATTCTGAAACCGTCCGACTGTCGTCACTAGACGATCCCCGCGCAACACCCGGCATCTGCCGAAACGACAACACCGCGTCCTCGGGTCACACAGCAGCTGAAGACCGGGAACCACAACCAACGAGACGCAGACAGCGTGATCGGATCGTTTGCTCAGCCTCGGCCCTTAAGATGCTTGGCCAGCGCGCCCGCGTTTTTCTTGCGGCGGCCCTTGTAGGGGTTCTTGTCCCCCTGCCCGCGCAAGGTCAGACGAATTGGCGTACCGGGCATGTCGAAATCTTCGCGCAATCCGTTGACCAGATAGCGCGAATAACTGGCCGGCATTTTGTCAGGGTGCGAGCACATCACAACAAAGCCCGGTGGACGCGTTTTGGCTTGCGTCATATACCGCAGTTTGATCCGGCGTCCTTGCGGCGCTGGTGGCGGGTGTTGTTCAAGCATCGCGATCAGCCAGCGGTTCAACGCAGCTGTCGGCACCCGGCGATTCCAAATGTCATGGGCGCGCAATATCGCGGCACGCAGGCGCTCCAGCCCCCGGCCCGTCTTCGCGGACACCGTAATCAAGGGCGCGCCGCGTAGCTGCGGCAGCAGACGGTCAAAGGACTCCTTGAGATCGCGCAGCTTTTCCTGCTTGTTTTCTTCAACATCCCACTTGTTGACTGCAACAACTACGGCCCGGCCTTCACGTTCGGCAAGGTCGGCGATGCGCAAGTCTTGCTGTTCGAACGGGATCTCTGCGTCCAGCAAGACCACGACAACTTCTGCAAACTTCACGGCCCGCAGACCATCGGAAACCGAAAGCTTTTCGAGCTTTTCCTGAACCTTGGCCTTTTTGCGCATCCCTGCCGTGTCAAAGATCCGCATCGGGGTGCTGTCGCCGTCCGGATCGGCCCAATCGATCCGCAGGCTGATGGCATCGCGGGTGATCCCCGCCTCGGGTCCTGTCAGCAGGCGATCTTCACCAACGATCTTGTTGATCAGCGTGGACTTGCCCGCATTCGGACGGCCCACCACGGCCACCTGCAATGGTTTGGCGGAGGTGATCAGGGGCATCTCGCCCTCGCCATCCTCATCCAGCTCGATGTCCGTTTCAGGGGCCTCTTCGACCTGTTTTTCCTCTGCTGCATCGGCCAGAGGCATCAGCTGCGCATAAAGGTCGGTCATCCCTTCGCCATGCTCGCCTGACAGGCGGACCGGTTCACCCAAACCCAGATTGTATGCCTCCAGAACACCTGCATCCGCTGCATTGCCTTCGGCCTTGTTGGCCGCAAGGATCACATGCTTGGAGCGTTTACGCAGGATTTCCGCGAACATCTCATCTGTGGGGGTCAGGCCCACGCGCGCGTCGATCATGAACAGGCAGACATCGGCCATGTCCACTGCGCGTTCGGTCAGACGGCGCATCCTGCCCTGAAGGCTGTCATCTGTCGCATCTTCAAGCCCTGCTGTATCGATCACGGTAAAACGCAGATCGCCCAACCGCGCTTCGCCTTCGCGCAGGTCACGGGTCACGCCGGGCTGGTCGTCGACCAAGGCCAGACGTTTGCCCACAAGGCGATTGAACAGTGTGGATTTGCCCACATTCGGGCGCCCCACGATGGCGAGGGTCAGCGACATGATACTCAACTTTCAAGACTCAAGATGCGCCCTTTAGCGCATCTTGCCGTCAACGGAAAGCGTGTAGATCACCCTTTGTCGAAACGACATACAGCGTTTGCCCGGCAACAACCGGCGCTGTTGTCGCGCCGCCGGGTACTTCGACCTGATGAACCAGCGTTCCGTCGACCGGATTGAAGAACCGCAGATAACCGTCATTGGACGCAATAACAATGCGGCCGCCCGCAAGGATCGGACCGTAATGCGCAAAGATCGGACCGCGGCGACCGCGCTTGTCTTTGACAAAGCCTGGCAGATCCTGCGCCCAGATGACAGAGCCATCCGCCGCGTTCAGACGCACCAGCTGGCTGCGGTCACTGATCAGGAAAACGCTGTTGCCCGCGGGCCATACGGCATCCACGGCGCCTTCGTCCGCTGTCCAACGACGCTCACCCGTCCCAGCATCAAACGCAACGGTCCGGCCAGAATGATTGCCGATATAGATGGTGCTTCCTGACACCATCGGGCCGCCTGTCACATCAACGATCTGTGCTGCAGCCCGCCCCCGACGCCCACCGGCGACCGAAGCATTCCAGCGACGGATGCCGCCTCGACGAAAAGCGGCGGCAACATCGCCCGAGCCAAAGGCAAACACGGCCAGATCCGAGGCAATCACAGGTGCGGGTGCACCCAAGACGTTGCCGACGCTGGGCGTGCCTTCGATTTGCCAGGCAATACGACCGTCCTTCGTGGCGATGGTCCATCCAGTTTCATCTCCGGCCACCAGATATAGCAGGCCATCATTGACCAGCGGTGCGCCGCTGCCGGTGGCTTGCAGGCGTTTTTGCCAGCGCATCGTACCGGTCTTGGCGTCCAGCGCGGTCAGGCGACCATAACCTGAAGACACATACAGAACACCATCGGCATAGGCCATGCCACCGCCCGTGGCGTCTGAATCCCCGTCGCTTGCCGGGATCAGATCGGTTTCCCAGGCAACCTGCCCCTGGGGTGTCACAGCGGAAACCGTAGCTGAGGAGTCCAGCGTGTAAATCAGCCCACCCGCAACGACCGGCTCGGCGGTGATACGTTGCTTGCGCGAGTCACCCTGACCGATCGAAGCAGACCAAACTCGCTGTGGTGTTGCACGCAGTGCTGCGTTTGTAGTCCGATAGGCCGGTGTCCCCGGGCTTTGTGACCAGTTTGCATTCGCCTGCTGCGACGGCAGACTGATGGGTTGAGAGCCCCGCTTTTCCACCGTTTCCAAATCCGACAAGGGGCGGATGTCTTCGCGTTCACCGGGCAGAATGGGCTCGGGTTCTTCACAGGCGGCCAGTGCGGTCAAGGCCAGCGCTGCGACCGGCAATCCCACGCGGGAAAATAGTCTTGTTACCATGATATTCCGAACTCGCCTGTCATTACGTCTTTTCTTACCTATGGTCAGCCCTGTTGCGTCACCACAGGTTCCGGTTCGCCGCCCAAAGCGACAATCAATTGCGCTGCGCGCTGCTGCAGATCAATACCAACTTCAGCATCCTGCCGCAGCGCCTGCAAACGTTCCAGAGCAGCCTCGACATTGCCTTCAGAAACATCAATCAACGCCAGTTGCTCTTCAGCCAGCAGACGCAGCGGCGCGCCCGGCGCGGCAAGCGCCTCAAACTGTTGGCGACGGTCGTCTGCCGGCAAGGTTTCGCTCTGCAAAAGCAGGGCCTTGAAGCTTGCAATGGCGCGGTAAATTTCAGGCAGATCGCCCTGAACGGCAACAGCATTCAGGCTGTTGACCGCATCTTCGCGCGATCCAGCCTCGACCTGGGAGGTCGCCAGCAACATGTTCAACACGGCGTCCCCGCCGGGCGACACGGTCTCAATGCTCTGCAATCCGGCAGCTCGTGCCTCGGAACCGTTCTGAGTCAAAGCGGCAAGAATCGAGTCTCCCAGTTCTTGTGCCTGCGCCGCGTCGCGGGATTTGCGGTATTCGTTAAAGGCCGCGCCCCCCACGATAAGCACCACGGCAACTACACCGACCCAGCCCCAGCGGCGCAACAGCAGGTACATGCGGTCGCGGCGCACCTCTTCCGTGACCTCATCAATGAAACTGTCTGTGTCGCTCATCCCTGCCCCCTGGGCTGTGTGTCTTGTCTAAGTGCGCCATGTCATACCCCGGCACCAACGCCAAGCCAAGGGTCGGAATTTGCACATTTTCACCCCCGGGCGTTACTCTTGCGAAAAAAAGTAAACCGAACTATTCAGTTCAGTGTAGAAAAGACATAGCCTAAGCCCCATTTCTAGGCGTACACGCCTTGTGTTTTTGGGCAGAGAATTCTAGGAGAATCCCCGTATGCGTTTGATTTCATTCATCAACGCCATTCTGGTCATTGTAGCATTGTATTTTCTTGTATTCGAGCGTGATGCGCTGTTTGCATTCGCTGGACGTGGCGAAGCAGCGGAAACAGCGCAAAATGAAGCTGCTGTAGTCGAAAATTCTGAAATCGCGGCGGTGGGTGTTGTCGTCCTGCGTTCGCAAGCGCGCGAGATTGACAGCGCGGTCTTGTTGCGCGGTCAGACCAAGGCAAATCGGCAGGTGGAAGTTCTGGCGGAAACCACTTCGACCGTAATCTCTGAGCCCAAGCGCAAAGGTTCATTTGTCGAAGCCGGGGATGTTCTGTGCGAGCTTGACCCCGGCTCGCGCCCGGCGCAACTTGCCGAAGTCATGGCTGGCAAGCTTGAGGCCGAAAGTCGTATCCCCGAGGCCGAAGCCCGCCTGCAAGAAGCGCATGCTTTGGTCGCCGAGGCCGAAATCAATCTGACCGCATCACGCAAGCTTGCTGAAACCGGCTTTGCTTCGGAAACCCGCCGGATTTCCAGCGAAGCCGCGATGAGCACCGCCAAAGCCGGGGTGAAATCGGCAGAGGCCGGATTGGAAGCCACCCGCGCCGGAATCGAAGCCGCAGCCGCAGCTGTTGAGGCCGCACAGCGCGAGGCCAGGCGTGTGATCATCACCTCGCCATTCAAAGGTCTGCTGGAAAGCGACACTGCGGAACTGGGCAGCCTGATGCAGCCCGGATCGCTCTGCGCCACGGTTATTCAGCTGGATCCGATCAAGCTGGTGGGCTTTGTGCCCGAGACCGAGGTCAACCGCGTCATTGTCGGTTCCGAGGCATCTGCAACGCTGGTCACTGGACGGCAACTGAATGGCCGGGTGACGTTCCTCAGCCGCTCGGCCGATGAGACGACGCGCACATTCGAAGTGGAAATCACTGTGCCCAACTCCGATCTGACCATCCGCGACGGCCAGACCGCAACCATCCAGATCGCCGCCGAAGGGGCCAAGGCGCACCTGCTGCCACAATCCGCACTGACGCTCAGCAATGAAGGTCAATTGGGTGTACGAACGGTCGGCGCAGGCAACATTGTCGACTTCAAGCCGGTCCAAATTCTGCGCGACACCGCAGAAGGCGTCTGGATCGGCGGGCTGCCGGAGACGACTGACATCATCGTCGTTGGGCAAGAGTTTGTGACCCGCGGCGTCACTGTGAAACCCACCTATCGGGAAGCATCACAATGACAGGTATTGTCGCCTGGGCCGCTGATCGGGCCCGAATGGTTCTGGCGTTTATCGCCATCTCGCTGGTTATCGGCGGGTTTGCCTATGTCTCGTTGCCGAAAGAGGGCGAGCCGGACATTGAAATCCCTGCCCTTTTCGTTTCAGTGCAGTTCCCAGGCATTTCGGCGGAAGACTCAGAAAACCTTCTGGTCAAGCCGATGGAGACCGAGTTGGCGGATCTCGACGGCCTGAAGGAAATGACCTCGACCGCTGCCGAAGGCTATGCCGGTGTCGCGCTAGAATTTGATTTTGGCTGGGACAAAACCGCGATCATGGCCGATGTCCGCGACGCGATGAACACGGCACAGGCGGATTTCCCGGAAGGCGCGGAGCAATATTCGCTGACCGAGATCAACTTTTCCGAGTTTCCCATTGTCATCGTGAACCTGACCGGTGCGGTTCCCGAGCGCACAATGGCGCGCGTTGCCAAAGACTTGCAGGACGAGCTTGAGGCGCTGGATTCGGTGCTTGAGGCCGGGATCGCAGGCAATCGTGATGAGATGCTCGAGGTTGTCATCGATCCTCTGCGGCTTGAGGCATACAACGTCACCGCAGATGAGCTGATCAACGTTGTTCAGAACAACAACCAGCTAATTGCAGCGGGTGAGGTCGAAACTGCGCAGGGCACATTCTCGGTCAAGATTCCGTCGTCGTTCAAAACGGCGCAAGACGTTTATGGCCTGCCGATCAAGGTCAACGGCGACCGGGTCGTAACTCTGGGTGAGCTGGCGCAAATTAACTATACCTTCGAAGACCGCGCCGGAACGGCCCGGTTCAACGGGGAATCGACTGTCGCCTTGCAAGTGGTAAAGCGCAAGGGCTTCAACCTGATCGACACAGTTGCGCAGGTGAAAGAGACGATTGCACAGGCCAAAACGAAATGGCCGCCCGAGCTTCAGGCCGCCGTCGATCTGGGCACGTCCAACGACCAAAGCCGCATCGTTGGCTCTATGGTCAGTCAGTTGGAAGGCTCGGTTCTAACCGCAATTGCATTGGTGATGATCGTGGTGCTGGCTTCGCTGGGCACACGGGCTGCCCTACTGGTGGGTTTTGCGATCCCTACCTCGTTCCTGCTATGTTTTGCCTTCCTGGCGGTCATGGGTGTCAGCGTTTCCAATATCGTGATGTTCGGTCTTATTCTGGCGGTCGGGATGCTGGTGGATGGCGCCATCGTTGTTGTCGAGTACGCCGACAAACGCATCAAGGACGGCGTCGGCCCGATGCACGCCTATGTCGAGGCGGCGCAACGCATGTTCTGGCCCATCGTATCGTCGACTGCGACAACACTCTGCGCCTTCCTGCCCATGCTGTTCTGGCCCGGTGTGCCGGGTGAGTTCATGGGTATGTTGCCTGTCACGCTGATCTTTGTTCTTTCGGCGTCTCTGATAGTGGCTCTGATTTACCTGCCGGTCATGGGCGGTGTATCCGGCCGGTTAAGCCGCATCTTCGACCGATCCTCGACCTGGTTGCGCGCACGCACGCCTTGGTGGCTGCGGGCGGTGATGGTGCCACCGTCGTTGTACATGATCTTTCTGGGCGCGATGCAGACCCTGAACCCCGACTATTTACTGCCCGGAGGTTCAATAGCAGGGGCGCTTCTGTTCCTGTTCGGGGCGTTTGCTGGCTCTGTCACCCTAAGCGCGGCCAGGATCGAACGCAAAGTAGAAGAGCGTGTTCATTCGGCCGACGAACACACCCCCTTTGGTCATGTGGTTAGATTCCTTGTTGGCAACCCGATCATGCCTATCGTGTCTTTGGCGGCGGTATTCATTGCGGTCTATTCGGTGGCTTTCATCTGGTTCCCCCAAGAGTCCCGCGGCGTCGAATTCTTCGTAGAAAGCGAACCGGAACAGGCCACCGCGTATGTCCGCGCGCGGGGCAACATCTCGCTTGTGGAAAAAGATGGCATGGTCTTGGCGGCAGAAGATGTGATCGCGGCCCACCCTGCCGTTATCAACGTGTTTTCTTTCGCGGGCGAAGGCGGTCTGAACCAGAACAACGGGGGCGCTCAGGAACCTGCCGATACAGTGGGCCGCGTTCAGTTCGAGATCATCCCCTGGGAAGACCGCCCCAACGTCTCGGAATCGGTCCTGTGGGGCCTGTTCGATCGTAACTTTGTTGCGCCTGAATTTGACGGCGACTTCGTGATTGACGAAATCAACGCGCAACTTGCGGAAATCCCCGGCATCGTCGTCGAAATCCTGCCGCTTGAGCAAGGCCCAGCCTCAGCCAAGCCTGTACATTTGCGCATCAAGGGTGACGGGTGGGAAGATCTGACCACGGCGACGCTCGCCGCACGCGAGATGTTTGATTCCACGCCGGGTCTGATCAAAACCGAAGACACCCTGCCCCTGCCCGGCATCGATTGGCAGATCGACGTGGACGTCGCCAAGGCCGGTCGGTTCGGAGCCGATGTAGCCACGGTTGGCGCCATGGTGCAGTTGGTGACGCGCGGCATTCTGCTGGGCGAGATGCGCCCGGACAGCAATGATGAAGAGATTGAGATCCGTGTGCGCTTGCCTGAACAGGATCGCGTCCTTTCGACACTGGATGCGCTCAAGGTCCGCACGCCGGACGGGTTGGTGCCTTTGTCCAACTTCGTGACACGTAAGCCCGTGGCCAAACTGGCCGAGATCAACCGCGTCGATCAGCAGCGCTATTACGACGTCAAAGCCGATGTCGAACCGGGGCTAAGTAAGGTCACGACCGAAGGCCCCGATGGTGAACTCGTGCGGCTGGCCGTCATGAGGGAAGTGGCAGAGGGTGCCACGCCAACTGGTACGGTGTTGAACAGCGCAGGCGGCAAGTCGTACGAGCTGGTTCAACTGACCGGGGCAGAGAGTATCGATCAACTGCGCGGTGCAATTGAAAACGGCGATGCTCAGTTCGCGCTGATCAACCCGAATGAACGGATCGCGGTTCTGACCGAATGGCTTGAAACCAGCCCGTTTGCCAATTCGATCAGTTGGGAATGGACCGGCGATCAGGAAGAACAGGCAGAATCCGGTGCCTTCCTGGTGAACGCGTTCATGGGCGCTCTGGGCTTGATGTTCGTCATCCTGTTGGCGCAGTTCAACTCGTTCTACAACTCGGTTTTGGTTTTGCTGGCAGTCATTCTTTCGACCACCGGGGTTCTGATCGGTATGATCGTGATGGAACAACCGTTTTCGATCATCATGACCGGGACCGGCATCGTGGCGCTGGCGGGAATTGTGGTGAACAACAATATCGTTCTGATCGATACCTATCAGGAATACAGTGCCTACATGCCCCGGATCGAGGCGATCATCCGCACCGCGGAAGCTCGGATTCGCCCGGTGTTGCTGACCACCTTGACCACGATGGCTGGTCTGACACCGATGATGTTCGGTCTGTCGCTGGATTTTATCAATGGCGGCTATTCCATCGACAGCCCCACTGCCCTGTGGTGGAAACAGCTGGCAACAGCGGTGGTCTTTGGTCTGGGGATCGCGACTGTTCTGACATTGATCGTGACCCCGTCCCTTCTGGCGTTGCGGGTTTGGGTGACGACCTATGTAGTGTGGCTCAGCCGCTTGCTGGCGCGCGTTACCGCAGGCCGATCCAGCCAGATTGCGCAGGATATGGCCATTGGTCTCTCTGCCCGTCAAATGCAGGCAACCGAGATTATTTGGGAGGATGAATTCCTATCCGGAAGGCCGACACAAGACGGCGGTTCGAATCAACCCGATCATCCTTCAGAGCCGCCTTTAAAAGCCGCTGAATAACATAAAGGACCGGAACTTCCGGTCCTTTTCTATTCGGCTGAAATCACAGACGAGACCATGTCTGGTGTGCGCAAATCTCATGCTCACAGCCCTTCACCAGCAGTTTATCCCCCTGCAACGTCATTTGCGGTACGGCGTCTACGTTGATCAGTGGAACCCAGAACTCACCGCCGCCATACTTTCCACTGCCTTCGCTGGCGACATCCCAGAACAGCTTTTTCCCGACGTTTGGCGTTTGGACTTGCTTGCCTGACGCGTCATAGGCCGAAAGAATCTGGCCGCAAAACTTATCTCCACAGGCTGAGATTTTGATGTGTGAGATCAGGTTCTTTCGATCCGGTTCGGTTTTCCAATCCCCGACGATGGGGTCCGCCGCAGCGGCGACAGGAAGAAAAACCGCAATAGCAAACGGCAGCAATCGTTTTTTCACTCTGGTAACCATGGCAGCAACCTCCTTCGCTCATCGTATCCTACCACATATCGCATTGTGCAAGGAGCCTAGGCCGCCTCTCCGTCTGATTGCTGACGACTCCAAAGTTGAGCATACCGCCCGGACCTTGCCAGCAGTTGATCATGCGTACCCTGTTCGATGATCTCTCCGGCCTCGAGAACCACGATCTGATCCGCCTCGGCTATGGTGCTGAGGCGATGGGCGATGGTGATCACTGTCCGCCCTTTGCCTGCGCGAGCCAGAGCATCCTTGATGTCCTGCTCGGTATCCGTATCCAGCGCCGAGGTTGCTTCGTCCAGCAACAGGATCGGCGGGTTTTTCAGCAAGGTACGTGCAATCCCGACGCGCTGTTTTTCACCACCCGAGAGTTTCAGGCCCCGCTCGCCCACCTTGGTGTCGTACCCATCCGGTAATAAGGAAATGAAATCGTGAATCTGCGCCGCTTTGGCTGCGGCTTCGACTTCTTCCATGGTGGCACCGTCACGGCCATAGGCGATGTTGTAGCGTATGGTATCGTTGAACAGCACCGTGTCCTGCGGCACGACACCGATGGCAGAATGCAGGCTGGCCTGCATTACGTCGCGAACGTCCTGACCGTCGATCTTCAACGCCCCTTTGGTCACATCATAAAACCGGAACAAGAGCCGCCCGATGGTCGATTTACCCGATCCCGTTGCCCCAACGATGGCCACGGTTTTCCCGGCCGGGACAGTCAGGGACACACCCTTGAGGATTTCGCGTTCCGGGTCATAGCCGAAATGCACATCCTCAAGCGTGACTTCGCCCCCGTTCACCTTCAGGTTCGGCGCACAGGGCTTGTCTGTAACCTCGGCGGGTTGTTCAAGCAGATCGAACATTTGCCCCATATCGACCAGGGATTGCCGGATTTCCCGATAAACCGTCCCAAGAAAGTTCAATGGCACGGTAATCTGGATCATGTAGGCGTTGACCATGACGAAATCGCCCACCGTCAGGCTGCCGCTCTGCACACCCATTGCGGCCAGAACCATCACACCGATCAAACCGCAGGTGATCAGGAGCGACTGTCCGAAGTTCAGAAATGCCAGCGAATAGGCCGTCTTCAGCGCGGCCCCCGCATACGCCTTCATCGACACGTCATACCGTTCAGCTTCGCGGGTTTCGGCATTGAAATATTTGACAGTTTCGAAGTTCAGTAAGCTGTCGATGGCGCGCTGGTTGGCCTCGGTGTCCTGATCGTTCATCTCACGCCGCAGCTTCACCCGCCATTCTGTCACCGCAAAGGTGAACCAGATATAAAGGCCAATGGTTGCGGCCACGACAACCAGATACCAGACGTCGAACAGCCACATCAGGATGATGGCGACCAGCAACAGTTCCAGAATAAGCGGCCCGATCGAGAACAGCATAAAGCGCAGCAGAAACTCGACCCCTTTGACGCCCCGTTCGATGATACGGCTCAGCCCGCCGGTGCGTCGGGTGACGTGGTAACGCATCGACAGGTTGTGGATGTGCTGAAACGTCTCGAGCGCAAGCGCCCGCAAGGCTCGCTGACCGACAGGGGCAAAGGCCGCGTCCCGCAATTGCTGAAAGCCCACCGTCATCATCCGCGCCACGCCATAGGCCACGGTCAACCCAACCGCGCCCAGCGCCAGCGGCGGCACGCCCTCACCCGCCAGTGCGTCAACCGCACCTTTATAAAGGATAGGAGTATAGACCGCGATCAGCTTGGCCAGAACCAGCATTCCCATGGCGAGGACCACGCGGTGTTTTACCCATGGCTCATCTTCGGGCCATAGATAAGGGGTAACCTTGCGGATTGTCCGCCAGCCCGAGCTGCGTTCGTCATCTGACACCATGTCTTGCGAAGTCATAGGAGCTGTGCGTCTCATCACGTGCCTTGTCTGCGGTCAGAGTTAGACCTCTGCCCATAAAAGGCCAGAAGGGCTGATTATTCCGGGATTGTAAAGATTTGCCCGGGATAGATCAGGTCTGGGTCGCGGATCAAGCCACGATTGGCTTCGAACAGCCGCACATAAAGGACACCATCGCCAAATCTATCACGCGAGATGGCCCACAAAGTGTCGCCCTGCTGCACCGTGACAGACCGGATCGAGGGGGTTGCTTGCGGCGTTCCCGTCTGATCCACCTCCGTTGCGGCCTGCAATACGTCAAGCGGTTCACGTTTGAACGGGGTTTCGACCCGGCTGAGGACCGTGCCATCCGTGTTCACGGCGTCAACCCGCAGTGTGTAGACACCAGGGTCAATGTCCTCCAGATCGCTGCGCCAGGATCCATCCTGATCCGGGGCAAGATCTGCAACCAGACGATTGTTCAGGTACAACCGAATAGCGGCCCCATCCTGAACGCGTCCTGTCAGTTGCACGTCGCCGGTATCAGAATACCCGATCGTATCCAGCGCGACCTGCTCAGGCGGGGTATCCCGCACGACCGGAGGCTGCACCAGTTCAACACCCTCTTCGCCAGATCGCAGCACGGCGACCTGCTGGTCCTGCTCTGGGGTTTCGTCAGGCAGATCGGCGGTTTCAACTGTCTCAGCCTCGGGCTCGGAAGATTCAGATTCCGAATCTTCTGCTGCGGCACCGGCATCCGGCTGCGTGTCGTCGACTGTGGCCACCTGCTCCTGCACGTCCTCCGACGTGCTCTGTTCGGCTTCGGGCGTTGTCTCGGCAACAGGTTCTTCTTCGACCGGCTTGGGCAAGGCGGCGATCAAATAGTCGTCGGATTGCGTCGTTTGCGCCCCGTCCGTACTTTGCAAAACAAGCCCCTGTGCGGACTCGCTGAAGGGGATTGTCACAAATTCCGCAAACTGACCGCTGCCATCTACGGTAAAGGAATGCGCGACTTCGCCGTTCAGCAGAACCTCAATCTGGCTGCCGGGTTCTGCGTCACCCGAAAGAAGCGCGGTGCCGTCAGTCTCGACAAAAATCTGGTCCAAGACCGGAGGCGCGGCTGGCGCGGGCGCACCCTCTGCCTCTGCGGCGTCGGCTGTTTCCGTCTCAACCGGGTCTTCTGCTGTTGCAGGTGCTTCGTCTGTCTTTGCGGTGCCGGGCTCAGACGGCTCTGCTCCTGCAATCTCTTCCGTTACCTCTGCTTCTTCCGGCACTTCTTCTGCCGGTTCAGAAACAACCGGGGCAGAAGCGGTTTCCTGCGGTGCGCTTGCATCAGGCTCAGGCGCGTTGGTGAAGAATCCGGACAGATACATGCCCCCCGCAGCCAATATTGCAACAAGACCCGCAATCACTCCCCAGATGAAATTGCCCGAGCTTCCGTTTCCCGATTTGGCGTCCATTATTTTCCTTTCACTCCACCGAGCAAAAGCTTTACGTTCAAAAGCCTTCCGGCGGACAGTTGAGCCAACTTATCAATCCCGCTATCACGGGTCAAAACCTCTGACACAACCCCGGAGCCCCCCTTTGATGTTTCAGAAATCAATCTGTGTGTATTGCGGGTCACGCAATGGAGCCGAGAAGTCTTATTCTGAAACCGCAAGGCAGTTCGGCATGCTACTTGCGCAGGAAAGCTGGCGGCTGGTTTATGGTGCCGGGGATGTGGGTTTGATGGGTGAAGTGGCCCGCGCCGCGCAAAATGCCGGTGGTGAGACCTTTGGCGTCATTCCGGTGCATCTGGTTCAGCGTGAGGTCGGAAAAACGGATCTGACCCATTTCGTGATCACCGAAACAATGCACGAGCGCAAGAAGGTCATGATCATGAACGCCGATGCGGTGGTCGTGTTGCCCGGTGGTCCCGGTTCATTAGACGAATTGTTCGAGGCACTCACATGGCGCCAGTTGGGATTGCACGACAAGCCCATCGTAGTGGTGAACGTGAATGGATATTGGGATACGTTGCATACGCTGTTGGATCAGGTGATCGGTCAAGGTTTTGCCGACGCGTCCCTGTCGGACTTTATCACATGGGTTGAAGACGCCGATGCGGCCATGGTCGCCTTGCGTGACAAACTGAACTGACGCTGGAAAACGGTGCGGGCGGAAAATCCGCCCGCCGTATTGATCAAGCCAGTCGGGCCTTGGGTTTCAGGCTTTGGTGCAAAACCTGCTCGACCTTGTGCAAAGGATGATTGGTCAGGGTCTTGTTGACCTCGGCCACGACCTTGCCCAGTACCTCAGTGTGCAACCGGCGCCGGAGCAGACCCAGAACATGAGGGCTAGCTACCAGAACCAACCGGTTATACGCCCCTTTCAGCCCTTTGCGATTCAGCAAATTCGCCAGGTCCTGCACAAACAAGGATTTTGCATGGGCCTTCCATGTCGGATCTTCTAATGCGGATTTTTGTTTTGGCCCACCGTCATTCCGGCGACCTGCACGGTCTGACGGCTTTGCGGTCGGACTGTCCTGTTCTTCAACAGCGACAACGACAAGATTGGGATCGTCTGCATCGGTGATGTTCTCCATCACCAGCGCTTTTTCACCATCTGCAACAATAACCCAAGTTCCCTGTGTAAGTGCGACCATTGCGATCTCCTGTTAAGGTTGTTCTCCGGGTATCCCTCGACCTGCCGGGCACACGAGTTCGTTGACGCACCAACTGTGCGCAGCCCGGTCATTTTGATTTGGTGTGCGGTTCTCTCCCTCCGCCCTACAAAGATGTGTATTGCAGAGTGGCAAACAAGATGCGGTTGAACCGAAAGGGAACACATCGGCGGGTTTTCACCTGCGGGTCATCAACCCTTTAGGCAGACATCTCGATGACGGTGATTTCGGGCGTCACGCCAAAGCGCACCGGCAGGATCGAACATCCGATACCGCCCGACACCACCAGATCGCGCGCGCCTTCGCGCACATGGCCATAAGCGTACCGGTTGCCGAATTTCGACGGTACTACGGGCGACCATCCAAACAGACGCACCTGTCCGCCGTGAGTATGCCCTGACAGTGTCAAAGCCACCCGGTCGGGCATTTGAGGGAAAATATCGGGCTCATGCGCCATCATCACAACCGGTGCATCATCGGTGATCTGGGCCATGGTTCCTTCCAGATCATCCAACCCCTGCGTCTTGCCATTGCGCCAGATCGCCAGTTGATCCTCAAGCCCTGCCAGCCAGATGCCAGGGGTCTCGAGTTTCACGGCGGCATTAGACAAAACCGCAATACCGTTCTGTTCAAGAATGTCGGCATAGCGATTGGGCCCTGCTCCACGGCGCTGTGCCGGCTTGTCATCCCACCAGTCATGATTGCCCAGCACGGCAAAGACACCATTCTTCGCCTCAAGCCCTGCCAGCACAGGTGCTAGATCCTGCATCTCAACGGTATCAGAGGCACCCTTGTGGCTTGCAAAGAAATCGCCCAGCAGCAGGATCACATCAGGTGCCAGCGCGTTGGTACGACGCACAACCTGCCTCACGCGCTCCAATCCAACATAGGGCTCGCCCACATGAAAATCGGACAGCACGGCAATCCTGAGCGGTGGTGCGGTCCAATCGTCCCGCCGCACGCGCCATTTACGCACGCGTAGCCGCACTGCGGGTTCGATGAAAAACCCGTAGGCTGAAGAGATTAGACCTGCCAGCGTCACCGCCAGCAGGCCCTTTATAAACCGACGTCGGTTCAATTCACTACATCCGCGACGCGACGTTTTCCCAGTTCACCAGGTTGTCGAGGAAGTTCGACAGGTAGGCGGGGCGTTTGTTGCGGAAGTCGATGTAGTACGAGTGCTCCCACACATCGCACCCCAGCAGGGCGGTCTGACCAAAGCACAGCGGGTTCACACCGTTCTCTGTTTTGGTGATAGCCAGCGCGCCGTCTGCGTTCTTGACCAGCCACGCCCAGCCCGAGCCGAACTGACCGGCACCAGCGGCGCTGAACTGCGATTTGAACTCGTCAACCGAGCCAAAGCTCTCGGTCAGCGCCTTTTCCAGTTCACCAGGCATGGCATTGTCGCCGGGGCCCATCATTTCCCAGAACTGGTTGTGGTTCCACAGCTGGCTGATGTTGTTGAAGATACCGTTCTGCGCCACTGCATTTGCGTCGTAGGTGCCAACGATGATCTCTTCCAACGACTTGCCGTCCCACTCGGTGCCAGCGATCAGCTTGTTGCCATTGTCGACATAGGCTTTGTGGTGCAGGTCGTGGTGATATTCCAACGTTTCCGCGGACATACCCTTGGCTGCCAGCGCATCATGTGCATAAGGAAGATCAGGAAGTTCAAAAGCCATGTCGGCCCCCTGTTAAATGAAAGTTGCGGTTCCCAACGGTTAAATGCTGTGGCAGCCGCCGCAGGTCAAGGGGCGAGACAATAAAACCCGGAGGTCCGCGATGCTGACACAGGTGCGCAAGATGTTCTACCGTGCCCGCGGCTACTATGAAGGCAACCTGAACGGAGAGCCATTTCGCCTGGACCCCTACCATTCGAAATTCTGGCGCAAAGCCTCTGCTGGTGCTTGGGAACCCGAAACCTTTGCGGTGTTGGATCAGTTCCTGTCTCTGGAAAGCGATTATCTGGACATCGGGGCATGGATCGGCCCCACGGTCCTTTACGGCGCCCGCAAGGCGCGTCACGTGTGGTGTTTTGAACCGGACCCCACCGCGTACAGGCATCTGGCCTGGAACCTGGATCTGAATGGTATTCAGAATGTATCGGCCTTTGGCGTCGCCCTGTCCGACAAATTTGGCGTAGCCCGCATGGCGTCTGTTCGGGGCGAGCCGGGGGACTCCACCAGTTCGCTTCTGCATGACGGGGCGCATGGGTCTGATGCGTTGACCATCGCGTGGGATCAGTTCTCGGCCGCAAACGATCTTTCCCGCGTGTCATTGGTCAAGATGGACATCGAAGGGGCGGAATACACGGTTCTACCGACACTGGTGCCCTGGCTAAAGGAACATCGACCTGCGCTCTACCTTTCGACACATGCCGGTTTGCTGGACCCGAAAGTCCGAAAAGACCGTATGGATCAGATCGCAAATCTTCTTTCATTCTACTCAGAGTGTCAGGCAAGCGGCCAACCCGCTGCCGGGTTCGAAGGTTTGACCAACGAAACGGCCCTGTCCGGCTTCGAAACGTTTTTGCTGACGGGCTGAGAGTTACACTTAGCCCGACAACACCAAGACGATTTAATACAGGCTGCCAGATGCGATTGGTTTACACGCGCCTTTTCCAAAAGGACGTGTCGATACATTTGATTGTGGGAAACTGACCCGCATTTTTAAGGCGTTACTTTTGGGATCGAGCGTTGCGGTGTAGGCGACCCTATAGTTACCCGTCGCCTGCGCAGGTAACGTTACGCGCCACGACAGGCGGTACTCTCCTTTTCGTGTCTTTTTGAACTGTGCATCAATTGGAGTTTCAACATCAATATTATTCAGCTCGTTCGAATACCGAATTGCCCCGTCATAGGCCCTTGCGAGACCATTATCCGCGTCAACACTCAAGATCACCGTGGACGGAATCCAACCACGGTCCTGTGTGCTGTGTAGGTCGCAATCATAGCTTTTCACTTCCGCCTGCACCGCAGTTGCGAACAGGCCAAAAGCCAAGAAAAGACACGCTAATTTCATTTAAACTACCTCGTTCCAAAGTCTTTCCATCGTCACCTTGAAAGCCTCGCCCTGCTTTCTAGCGTGAGAAGAGCGTGTACGAGTTGAATTGTTTGAAGGGGTGATGGTGTTTTTCGTCAAACCGCCGCTGCGAATAACAGAGCTTTGCTAGGAAAAATCGATCCAAATACCTAAGAACTTTAATTCTATGTTCGCACTTAACCTTTTGAACCTAAAACTCTTTCGCATCTAACGCGAATTTACAGAACCACTTTCCCCAAATGAATGCAAATCGATTATGTCCAGGACCACAGGTGCAACTAACCGCAGGAAAACCGACTTGAATGCCTTTCCACAAAAAAACCGCCCACGAGACGCGGGCGGCTCTAATCTACGGTGCTGATTCAAAGGTTAGTAAACGCCAACCTCACTGCCTGGCTGCGCTGCAACCTTGAGCAGTTTAAAAACGTAATCGGCCGCCGACCGGAAGCAGACAACACGGAAGGTTTCGGCGTCGTCCATCCAGAACGCCCCCGCCACCTGCGCCAGACGCGAGCGGCGGATTTGGCCGGGTTGGAATGCCTCTGCCGATAGTTCAACCGGAGCGACTTTGCCCAGGACCTCACGCGCGCTGGCACCCGAGATACTGAAAACCGCGCGCGCATCCGAGACGTTGACCGCCAGAGCATGAGTGCCGCTGAGCGCGTTGGTCATTGCGGCCAATTTGGCCTCAACCTCGGCGTATGGCACCAGCACCAGCAATTCGTCGGTAGACATCCAGCAGACTCCGGTGTCGCCCTTGACCAGTGCCTCGCGCAGACCGGGTACTTTCTGCCCGGTGGCGTCCCTGATGGCCTTGGCCAGAACCTTGTCGGACAGATCACCGCGCAGAGTGATCATGCCTTGCAGGCCGCATTCCGTGACCCTGGCGATACCGTCATAGCTGGCGTGGTTCAGTGCGCTGATGGGTTCAGACATTCTGCTTCTCCCCGTCCTTGTCGAAGAAGATCGGGTCCACGATCTTGGCTTTGTAGGTTTTACCATCGGTGCCCGGGAACTCGACAATCTCGCCCATGCGATCTGGTCCATGCTTGATCAGGCCCATTGCGATCCCTTTGCCCAGATTGGCCGAGTAATAAGTCGAGGTCACACGCCCGATCATGTTGCGCTGACCGTTGGCGTTGACGCCTTCACCCACCGCATAAGCACCGTCGGGAATAACAGATCCATCCACAGTCTCGAGCCCGACCAGTTTCCAGCGCTCGGGATCGGCCATGTGGCTGCGCGAATGGGCGCGTTTGCCGAGGTAGTCCTCTTTCTTTTTCGACAGCGCCCAGTGCAGCCCCAGATCCTGCGGAATGACCGTGCCGTCGGTCTCATCGCCGATCATGATAAAGCCCTTCTCGGCCCGCAGGATGTGCAGACATTCAGTGCCGTATGGCATGACACCAAACTCTTTTCCTGCCTCGATCAGAGCATCCCAGAACGCCTGACCCTGAGAAGCGGGAACAGCGATCTCATAGGACAACTCGCCCGAGAATGAGATGCGGTAAGCACGGCAATCGAACGCGCCGATCTTGCCATCGCGCCACTCCATAAACGGCAGCGCCTCTTTGCTGACATCCATGCCGCCGAGTTTCTCGAGCACCTTTCGCGCGTTGGGGCCGACCACGGCGACTTGCGCGTATTGCTCAGTCACGTTGGCGACATAGACTTTCCAGTCCCACCATTCGGTCTGCAACCATTCTTCCATGTGACCATGGATGCGCTCGGCCCCGCCGGTGGTGGTGTGGCACAGCCAAGTGTCTTCGTCGATCCGGGCGACAACGCCGTCGTCGATCAGGAATCCATTCTCGGAACACATCAGGCCATAGCGGCATTTGCCGACCTTCAGCGTGGACATCATGTTGGTGTACATCATGTCCAGAAACTTGCCAGCATCAGGCCCTTTGACGATCAGCTTTCCCAGCGTCGAGGCATCCAGCAGGCCCAGGTTCTCACGCGTGTTCTTCACCTCGCGATTGACCGCATCATGCACGGATTCACCGGGACGGACATAGGCATAGGTCCGGCGCCAGTGACCGACCGGTTCCCAATCGGCGCCGTTCTTGTCGTGCCAGTTGTGCATCGGAGTCTGACGGATCGGCTGGAATACATCGCCGCGCGCTTCGCCACCGATCGCACCCATAGAGATGGGAGTGTACGGCGGGCGGAACGTGGTTGTACCGACCTTCGGGATTTCAGATTCAAGTGCGTCAGCAAGGATCGCCAAGCCGTTGATGTTGCTCAACTTACCCTGATCCGTCGCCATACCAAGCGTGGTATAGCGTTTGGTGTGCTCTACGCTCTCGTAACCCTCACGTGCAGCCAGTTGGACGTCCGAAACTTTGACGTCGTTCTGGAAGTCCAGCCAGGACTTCATACGCAGTTGCACCTCGGCATTGGCGGGCATCAGCCAAACTGCTTCCATCGGTGCTTCGACGGTTGTTTCACCAGCTGGTGCCTTGGTGTTCTTGGGCTTGAAGCCAGCCGCCTTGGCGGCAGCCTTACCTGCGGCGTGGGCGTCAGTCAGGACGTCTTCCAACGCCAGAGGGCCGTTAGACGCGCCTGCGGCAACGACAAACCCCTCTCCGTTCGCACCCAAAGGCGGACGAGACGGGTCGGGACGGAAATGAGCATTCGCGTCGTCCCAAATCAGCTTGCCGCCGCAATGGGACCACATGTGCACCACCGGTGACCAGCCGCCCGACATGGCGACCGCATCTGCCTCAACCTCTTCACGCGCACCGCCGACGCCTTCCTGATTACAGATTGCAACCTTTTTGACGCGCTTGCCGCCTTTGACTTTGGCAATGGCTTTGCCCGGATCGACGCGGATACCCAACTGACGCGCTTCTTCTGCCAATGGCCCAGCCGTTGCCCGAGCGTCAACAATACGCAAAACATCCACACCCGCCTGTTTCAAGGTGATCGCGGTGCGGTAAGCGTCATCATTGTTGGTGGCGACGATGACCCGATCCCCCGGAGTCACCCCCCAGTTCACAACATAGTCGCGCATGGCCGAAGCCAGCATCACGCCAGGAACATCGTTTCCAGCAAAGGACAAAGGCCTTTCGATTGCGCCTGTTGCAGTTACAACTTGTTTGGCACGAATGCGCCACAAGCGATGGCGCGGGCCTTGCACGCCCGGCGTGTGGTCGGTCAGACGCTCGTAACCCAGCACATAACCATGGTCATAAACACCCGCGCCCATGCAGCGTGCGCGCATAGTAACGTTGCCCATTGTTTCGAGTTCGGAAACCAATTGCTCCACGAACTTATCCACAGGCTCACCATCCACGGTGCCACCGTCAACCGGAGCGCGACCACCCCAATGCGCAGTCTGCTCGATCAGCAGGACTTTGGCACCCGATTGCGCCGCAGCCTTGGCGGCCAGCAGACCGGCCACACCGCCGCCGATCACCAAGACATCGGTGAAGGCATAAAAATGTTCATAGGTATCCGCATCACTGCCGTCCTTGTCGGGCGCTTTGCCCAGACCGGCCGACTGGCGGATGATCGGTTCGTAAACGTGTTTCCAAAACGGTTTGGGATGGATAAACGTCTTGTAGTAGAAGCCAGCCGGCAGGAACCGCGCGAACGCCGTGTTCACCGCACCAATGTCGAACTCGAGGTTCGGCCAGTGGTTCTGCGAGATCGCGGTCAGACCGTTGAAGACCTCGGTCGTGGTGGCACGCTGGTTCGGTTCGAACCGGTTGCCCTGCCCCAGACCGACCAGTGCGTTCGGCTCTTCCGCACCGCTGGCGACAACGCCACGGGGCCGGTGATACTTGAACGACCGGCCCATCATCATCTGATCGTTGGCCAGCAGAGCAGAAGCGAGCGTATCGCCTTCGTACCCCTGCATTGAGGTGCCGTTGAACGTAAACGTGACCTTTTTCGACCGGTCAATCAGCCGGCCTTGTTTTGCGAGACGGGTGCTCATGGTGCGGACCTTTCGCAGGTGGAGGCGTCAGCGCCTCCGACGGGAGTATTTTGGAAAAGATGAAGCATCAGGAGAAGTCTCTCCTGCTCCATCCCGGACGTTTCGCCGTGATGGCGTCCTTGATTTCTTGCGGTGGCTCAGTGGTCTGGGCGGGATAGGTTCCAAAGACCTCGAGCGTTTGTGTGCAGCGCGCGGCATGGAACCACTTGCCGCAGCCATTAGCATGGCGCCAGCGTTCGAAATGAACGCCCTTGGGGTTTTCACGCATGAACAGGTAGTCGTGGAAGTCTTCATCTGACGAGTCCGGGCCGAAACGCTTCAGATGCGCCTCGCCACCCGCAGCCAGCTCGGTTTCTTCGGCAGCGACGCTGCAGTAGGGGCAATTCAGGATTAGCATTTGGTCACTCCACACCTATTCCCGGTCAGTTGGTACCGGCTGTCGATCTCCAACCAGTGGCACAAAATTTTGAAAGTGAAGCATCGCTTCAACGGGCACATTGATGACCTCAGGGCGCACAGCAACGATGTCGTTGACGAACTTGTAAGTAAGCAAGCCAGCGTCGTTCAGTGTTGACACGATCGTTTCCTCATCACCTCTGTCACCTACGTTGCATTCGATGATGGCAAGCTTGAGATTGAGACTTGAGAGATCGAAGCTGTTCAAAACGGAAACTTCGTGCCCCTCGACGTCGATCAAAAGAAGATCAGCTTGGGTTATTTCCAAGTCATGCAGAATATCGTCAAGACGTCGGGCCGAAACCTGAGTGCAAACCACGGCACTGAGCGGGATATCTTCGCCTCGATTGCGATTGGCCCTTTGAACGGCTGAAAGCATCCGCTCTTCAGTCAACGAAGCGCAGCCACGCAACCAACGCGGGCATCGGTCGCGAACCCCTTCATCCATATGATACAAGTCCATTTTGCCCGGCCACTCGGAAACAGCGCAATTAACCAGCGCAACATTCGGATTCTCTTCATGCATCGATGAGAGATCAGAGAAGTAAACAGGGTGTGGCTCGATCAAAACACCGCGCCAATAGTCTTTGGACCAAAATTGCCAGATTGGGTCATCCAGTCGCCCATCATTTGCGCCGACCTGAACGACAGTAACCAGTTCCGCTTGGGCGTCGAAGCATCTTAACAGAAAATCAAGTAACGCCAGCTTTGTCTTGCGCGGCCGCCCATCAATGGCAGTTGGTAGAGTGTCAATTTTCAAAACGACTGCCTCTTTCCAATGTTGTGGAAAACCTGACCGACAAGTACCAAACCGTGAGATCAAAGGGACCTGTTTCGGAAGTTTGGGAAATTGCCCTGACACCAAGCTCCATCAATGCGCCACCCCGGCGGCGACGCTTTCGTCGATGAAGCGGCCTTCCTTGAAGCGGTCCAGTGAAAAGGCTTCGGTCAGCGGTGAGTGGCCCGTGGCCATCAGCTGTGCCATGCCCCAACCCGAGCCCGGAATGGCTTTGAAGCCACCGGTACCCCAGCCACCATTGATGAAGCAGCCTTGCAGCGGTGTCTTCGACAAGATGGGAGAGCGGTCGCCGGTCATATCCACGATCCCACCCCATTGCCGCAGCATTTTCAGGCGCGAGATCATCGGGAACGTTTCGACCAGCGCGCGCACGGTTTCCTCAATGTGGTGGAACGAGCCGCGCTGGGTATAGTTGTTGAACCCGTCGGTGCCGCCACCGATCACCATCTCGCCTTTGTCTGATTGCGACATGTACCCATGCACGGTGTTCGCCATCACGACCACATCCATGCAGGGCTTTATCGGCTCGGATACCAGCGCCTGCAGCGCAATCGCTTCCAGCGGCAGACGGAAACCCGCCATCTCGGCCAGTTGACCGGAATGACCCGCAACCACGATACCCAGCTTGTCGCAATCGATCGCGCCCTTGGTGGTGTCGACGCCAACCACTCGGCCATTATCCGAGCGCACGCCGGTGACTTCGCATTGCTGGATGATGTCCATGCCCATGGCAGAACACGCGCGCGCATAGCCCCACGCCACGGCGTCGTGACGGGCGGTACCGCCGCGTTCCTGCCACAGCGCACCCAGAACCGGGTAACGTGGGCCGTCGAGGTTAATGATCGGTACCAGTTCTTTGACACGCTCAGGGGTGATCCATTCGGTCTTTACACCCTGCAGTGCGTTGGCGTGCGCCGTGCGCTGATACCCGCGAATTTCGTGCTGAGTCTGCGCCAGCATCATCACGCCACGAGGGCTGAACATGATGTTGTAATTCAGGTCCTGGCTCAGGTCTTCATAAAGGCTGCGTGCTTTTTCGTAGATCGCCGCAGACGGGTCCTGCAGATAGTTCGAGCGGATGATGGTCGTGTTGCGACCGGTGTTGCCACCGCCCAGCCAGCCTTTTTCGATAACCGCGACATTCTGAATGCCGTAATTCTTACCCAGATAATACGCGGTCGCCAGACCGTGCCCGCCAGCACCGACGATGATGACGTCATAACGTTTCTTGGGTTCGGGCGAGCGCCAGGCGCGCTCCCATCCGGTGTGATAGCGCAGAGCTTCCCGCGCAACAGCAAAGGCTGAATAGTGTTTCATGTGCGAATCCATCCGGTTCGGTGATTGGGCGCAGATATGCCGTGTGACTGCATATTACCCCTGCCGCGCAACGCCGCAATATCGCACTATTGCGACATGTCGCTCATTCGCGGCCATTTGTCCCTTTTGTCGGGCGGCCAGCAGGTCTAAGTCAGGACAACATCTTCGGAGAGACAATGACGTTCTGGGTTCTGATTTTTCTTGTCGCGCTGCTGATCGCGGCTTTCCTGAGCTTTACACTTCTGCGCAAACGCCGAGGGAAAAAACCTGCGGCTGCGTATGACCTCGAGGTTTATCGCGAGCAACTGGCAGGGGTCGACAAAGACCTTGCACGCGGCGTGATCGGTGAGGTGGATGCCGAACGGGTCCGGACCGAAATCTCTCGTCGTATTCTGGCTGCTGACGAGCACATGAAAAACGGCAGCGCAGATGCCGGGCCATCGCGGGTCGTTTCCATCGTGTCGGTAACTATTGTCGCCCTGCTTCTGATCGGCGGCGCAATGGCTATGTATGATCGAACCGGCGCGGTGGGTTTGCCTGACATGCCGCTGACGGCGCGTATGGAGCTGGCTGAAGAAGTCCGCGCCAATCGCCCGCCTCAGGACGCGGCCGAGCAGCTCGCGACCCCTCCGCAGCCCGCGCAGCTGGACGAAAGCTATGCAGCACTCCTGACCCAGCTGCGGGACACCGTTGCCGCCCGTCCGGATGATTTGCAGGGGCAGATGCTGTTGGCACAGCACGAGACCAACGCAGGTAACTTCAAGGCGGGATATACTGCGCAGCAAAAGGTGATCGAACTGTCCGGTGACACAGCCACCGCCGACGCCTATGCCGATCTTGCCGAGATGATGATCCTTGCAGCAGGCGGATATGTGTCGCCCGAAGCGGAACAGGCCCTGACCGGAGCGCTTAACCGAGACCCGCGCCATGGTCCGGCGCGTTACTACTGGGGGCAGATGCTGGCTCAGGTCGGACGCCCGGATCTGGCCTATCGCATGTGGGTGCAAACCCTTCAGGATTCCCCGAGCAGCGCGCCTTGGGCCGGGGCCATTCGGGCGCAGATCGATGAGCTGGCTTTTCGCGCCGGTGTCTTCAACGCACCAGACCTGAGCGAAGCGCCCGGACCCAGTCAGGAAGACATGGCCGCTGCGGCAGAATTGACACCAGAGGAACGGCAAGAGATGATTCAGGGGATGGTAAACCAGCTGTCCGACCGTCTGGCCACTGAAGGTGGAGCGCCCGAGGAATGGGCTCGCCTGATTGCAGCTTTGGGTGTTCTGGGTCAGGGTCAGCGGGCCATCGATATTCACAAGGAGGCGATGCAAGTCTTTGCCGGGAATTCCGAAGCGCTTGAAATCCTGGACGCAGCCGCTTTGCAGGCCGGGATTGCCCAATGATCCACGACGCATTCGAGGACTTCGCAGCAGCGTTGCCACCGATGGCGGCGCTCATGGGTCTGGATCTTGGTGAAAAGACAATCGGCGTTGCCGTGTCCGACCGAATGCGCGGAGTGGCCAGTCCGCTGGAGACTGTACGACGCAAGAAATTCACGTTGGATTCTGCACGTCTGATCGAGATCGTGACCGATCGTGAGATCGGTGGCATCCTGTTGGGATTGCCAAAAAACATGGATGGGTCCGAGGGACCACGCTGCCAGTCAACACGGGCTTTTGCACGAAATCTGTCGCGTTTGACCGATCTGCCCATCGGGTTCTGGGATGAACGATTGAGCACGGTTGCGGCAGAAAAAGCACTGCTCGAGGCGGATACGACACGAAAACGTCGCGGACAGGTTATTGATCACGTTGCCGCAGGTTATATCTTGCAAGGGGCGCTGGACAGGCTGCGCTTTTTGTAACGAGGTCGGAGACCGTCAATGACGAACATGGTTTGGAAACGGAATGAGGTCGAAAGCCCTTGCATCCAAATCTGCGTTGTTCACCCGACCGAACGCATCTGCACCGGGTGCTATCGCACGATTGACGAAATCTCGCGCTGGTCCAAAATGGACAGCAGCGAGCGAGCTGAAATCATGGATGATCTGCCATCTCGCAAGCCGCGGCTGGCGAAACGGCGCGGTGGACGGGCAGCTCGCCTGAAAGAGTCTTAAGCCTTCAGCCTGCCGTTTCCCGCGCCGCGGTTTTACCCTGATTGGCACGTTCAAAGCTTGATACGCGTAGCTCATTTCCAAACAAGGCCGTCATTTCGGATCGTGTGGCTTTGTCATGCTGGACGGTGGTGCGCTCATGCTCTGATCGCTGTTTGACCCAAGCGGCGCGCTCCAGAACTCTTTCCATTAAACCCATTAGCTTCATCTCAGAAAATCTAATTTTAATAATTGTGTCGCTGCGGATCGAGTAAGAGCTCCGAGGGGATCAAGCTCTTGAACGGTAAGTTCAACGTGAGTGGCAACCCGCAGCGACAAGGCGTGGTAAAAGATGTTTTCCGTCAAAATAAGGGGGAAAACGCGCGGATTAGTGCTTGTTTTTGATGCACCAGTCAACAAAAACAAGCACGGCTTCAAGCTTCCCTTGCGTCAGCTTTTCAGGATGTTTTCTTAATGCCGTCAGAAAGTGTGCAGCGGCAAAAACGGGAAAACTGCCAGATCGCGTGTGGAACTACAGGGCGCAGGCAGCGGTCAACGCTCAAGAACCTGACCGCTGGTTTTTGATTTTTATCCGGCAGCCAGCCAGGTTTTTGCGTTGTCGAACTCTTCGGACGGGAAGAATTGGGTCCGGGTGCCCAGAACATGGCTAGCAACCCTTTGCGCCATATGCTGCCAGGATTTGTCCCCAACGATCGCTGCACGGTCCAACTGGCCGATGTGACGACTGGCCAATCGAAAATGTGCGGCCAGCGCAGACAACCCCTGCCACCCGTCGAATTCCCGCAGGTCGATCAGCAAGCGGAACCCGTTGCGGTCCTCCAGCAAAGCATCCAGATCACGCTCTGCCTGCTTGTATTCCTCGGGGTCCAGTTTGCCCAACAGGCTGATCTGCACACAAGGCCCGCCCAAATCTGTCACGTGGATCGAGCCCAGCGACTCGCGCATCCAGCGGCGGGCGGCTTCCAGATCGGCCAGATCAAACAGTTGAACCGGACAGGGCAGGATCGGGGCTGCCAGTCGGATGCTGGTCTGCACCCAGCCCTGATCGGCAACAACGGCGATCCGGTCAAAGCCGCGCCAATGGCTAAGCCCCAGCTTCGTATCCGACCATGCAGCACCCAGATCATACCCTTTGAATTCAGGCTGCACGATGGCCAGCAGCCGCACCGCGTCATGCTCGGCCAGGGCGGCCTCGATCGCGGGAACCAGGGTGTTTGTGTAATCGGCGCTTGTAACCTGCCCTGACAACTCAACTTCTATCAGCGCACCATCAGAACTCGTCTGGACCACAATCATCGGTCAAATCCTCCAAAGCCAAATAATGACAGGAGGTTAGGCAGATTCGGCCCATTCGGCTACTCCCCCAGAGCATTCAGGGCGGAAATAGGCGATCATCCGTCCATCTGGCCCAGCCGTGGCCGCGTCGGCCCAGGGTGCAACGCCGTGTAAACAATGGCGATGCAACAGATAGGCTTCTCCCGGCTTGGCGGGCAACTCAACCTTCGGGCAGGTGTCAAAAACCTCTCGGCGGGCGGCCTGATAGATGTCTGTAATGTCAACTTCGTGCTGGGCCTCTGGCGGCTCATCTTTCAGCGCATCCCTGAACGCAGCCCCCAGTATGTGATGGCTGCCTTCCCACAGCACCATGGGAGACGCATCGGCGCTGGCCTCGGTCAGCGGTATGCCCAATATCCATGCATGAGGTTCATCCACGCGCCGACGACGATCCGGGCCCATTGGGCGCAAACCGTCCACATGGGCTGCATCCCGGTTTCGACGGTACCGAGTGGCGGCCTCATTTTCCCCTCGGCGAGGGCGCGGGTAGCCCGGATAGATCACCGAAACCTGCCCTTTGTGCAGGGGCAAATCGCGAAAATGTTCGCCAATGAATGCCATAGCTTGCCCGGTCAGCGGTCCGGACGTTCCGACCCTGCCCCGCGCGTCATTGGGCAAGGCATCCACGCCAATAAACCATGTGCCTTCGCAGTCCAACCATTCCGCATGAGCTGGATCTGTTGTTGATGCAAGCGCAGCAGGTAACGCATGGCTCACCCACTCTGCCAATGTTGGATCATAGGGGAACGTCACCCAGCCTTTGGCCCAGAAATCACTCATAGCCCAACCGCTTTGCGCAGCATGTTCAGGGCCACCAGCGTCAGAAATACCGCAAAAACCCGCTTCAAAGGTTTTGGATCCATCGCGTGGGCCACTTTCACCCCCCAGGGTGCGGTGATCATCGTCATCGCGACAACAATTCCAAAGGCCACAATATTGACGGCCCCGATGGTTAATGGAGGCCGATGTTCGGGCGCGATCTCAAGAAACAGAAAGCCGATGACCGACGGCACGGCGATGATCACTCCGAACCCGGCCGCAGTTGCGACAGCGCGGTGGATCGACGTGTTGTAGAGACTCATCAGTGGCACCCCAAAGCTGCCCCCGCCAATCCCCATCAGAACCGAGAGGAACCCGACCAAGGGCGACAGAATTGCCCGTTTGATCCCGCCGGGCATGACATCGCCCAGCCGCCATTCAGCGCGGCCCAGCCCAAGATAAGCACCGATTACCATCCCCAGAACTCCGAACAGCGCCTGCAAGGCTTCGGTCCGCAGGGCGGACGCGACCAGAACGCCGATTATCGCGCCAATGACGATACCCGGGCCCCAACTACGCAGAATATCCCAATCTACGACACCCTTTTTGTTATGCGCCATAACCGAGCGCACCGATGTCACGATGATCGTGGCAAGCGATGTCGCCAGGCACAGTTGCATCAGCTGCGGACCGCCGTACCCAAGGGATTGGAACGCGTAAAAGAAAGCCGGCACAAGAACAATGCCGCCGCCGACGCCCAGCAATCCGGCCAGCACGCCGGCCAGCGCCCCAATCACAAGCAAAAGGCCCAGCATCTGGGCCAGCAACATCGTCTCGGGCATCGTTCCCCCTGCCGCTTAAACTTCTGCCATGGGCGCAACGCGGTCCAGCGCCTTCAGCATCACCTCGGGCCCGGCCCCCTCGTGCACCGCCCCCTCGGACAAGGCGCGACGCCATGCACGCGCTCCGGGGCGGCCTGCAAAGAGACCCAGCATATGACGCGTGATCTGGTGCAACCGTCCTCCATTGGCAAGGTGTTGCTCGACATAAGGCACCATTTGTTGAACGACCTTAAAGGGATCACGCGGAGTTCCGGTTGCAAAGATGCGCTGATCGGCTGCTGACAGGATATCGCCCGGCTGGTGATAGGCTGCGCGCCCGATCATCACGCCATCCAGACCAGCCTCCAGGTGGGCCCTTGCCTCGTCCAATGAGGCGATACCACCATTGATCGAGATGTGAAGGTCCGAAAACGCCGCTTTCATCCGGTGCACCAGATCATAGTCCAGAGGCGGAATATCCCGGTTTTCCTTGGGACTCAGCCCCTGCAGCCACGCCTTGCGCGCGTGGACCGTGACCCTCTGACAGCCTGCTGCGCGGATCTGCTCCAGAAACGTGGGCAGCACCTCTTCGGGATTCTGATCGTCCACACCGATGCGGCACTTTACCGTCACATCTATGTCCACCACCGCACGCATGGAGGACACGCAGTCTGCTACGCGACCCGGATCCTTCATCAGAACCGCCCCAAAGGTGCCTGATTGCACCCGATCCGACGGGCAGCCACAGTTTAGGTTGATCTCATCATATCCAGCCTCGGCCCCCAACCGCGCGGCTTGCGCCAACTCTTTCGGGTCCGAACCGCCAAGTTGCAAAGCTACTGGATGTTCATCCGGTGAAAAGTCCAACAGGTGCAAAGCACCGCCGCGCACAAGCGCAGGGGCAGTCACCATCTCGGTATACAACAGGGTCTGCGAGCTGAGCAGTCGGTGGAAATAACGACAGTGCCGATCTGTCCAATCCATCATCGGTGCGACGCTCAATCGTGCCGCCTGTGTCGCCTTGCCTGTCACAGCAACGTCTCCGTCCTGACAAATCCTGAAATCCTGGTGCCTGCTCGGATGGCACTGCCGCCGCCCGAATCAGACGGGAAAGCCCTAACACATTCCTAGACCACCGTCCCGATGACCTCAGGCGGCACCGGTATCCGGGTCGATGCCATATCGGCTCATTATCATCTGAACGCTGTTTTCGATCGTTTCGGCCATTTCAGGTTCACTCAGGGCGCCGCCGCTGAACATCAATGGCCAGAACGCCCGCGCCTTGATCAGACCAATAAATTCTTGCCCTGCCCGTTCCGGATCATCAATCCGCAGCTGCCCATCCTCGGCCGCTTCTTTCAGCATGGTGATAAAGGTCTTGGTTTTATCGAGTTTGCCCTGAGCCGCAGCCGCGAGCTCTGGATTGCGCAAAGTTTCGCTGACCACCATCCGAGCCATGGCGATCACGTCGGGAAGCATCAATATCCGCCCCTCGGCCCATGCCAGCTCGGTCAATTGCTCTCGAATATCACGACCCTTTTCGTAACGGAGTTCGAGTACTTCGGCAAAACGGCTGGACAGTTCAACCACGATGGAACGGAACAGATTATCCTTGCTTTCAAAATACTTATACAGCGTACGCTTGGACACCTCAGCCCGCGCTGAAATCCGATCCATACTGGCCGCGGCAAAGCCCTTTTCCTGGAACTCGGTCACGGCAGCTTCGATGATCTGTGCGTATTTGGACGCATTCGGTGCGCTGCATTCGTTCATACCCGAGCTATAGACCCATTGACAGGGGCTGGTCAAATCCTAGGTAAACGCAAGAGTTTACAAAGGTGAAATCATGTGCCATTAGTAAACCCGCCAGTTTACCTCTTGAGGAAGCAAGCGCGAACAGGAGAGTCCCCAATGTCCTTAACTTTGAAATTGAACGGTAAGACCCATGAGGTTGACGCCGAAGCCGGAACCCCCCTGCTCTGGGTGATCCGCGACGAACTGAAACTGACCGGAACAAAATTCGGGTGCGGCGTTGCTTCGTGCGGTGCATGTACCGTGCATATGAATGGCGAGCCTGTCCGCTCGTGCCAGACCTATATCGAAGACGTCGAAGACGCCGAAATCACCACAATCGAGGCGGTTGGTGAAGACAGGATCGGCGCTGCCGTTCAGCAGGCGTGGGTCGAGCTGGACGTGGTCCAGTGCGGCTATTGCCAGTCCGGTCAGGTGATGTCGGCTGTCGGGCTGCTGTCAGAAAACCCCAAGCCTTCGGTTGAAGAGATCGACGACTACATGTCTGGCAACGCTTGCCGCTGCGCCACTTATCAACGCATCCGCGCCGGGATCCAGCGCGCGTCTGTTATTCTGGAGGCCTGATCCATGACCATCAACACCTCTCGCCGTGGATTTCTGAAAGGTGCCGCCGCTGCCGGTGCTGTGCTGCTGGTTGGCACCCGCCCTGATGGTGCGCTGGCGGCAGCCTCGTCCGAGACCGCTAAGTTCAACCCGTTTGTGAAGATTGATGCCGATGGCACGGTGACTGCCATCGTCAAACACTTTGAAAAAGGTCAGGGCCCTGCGACCGGCCTGCCGACGCTGATTGCAGAAGAAATCGGCCTGACCATGGACCAGATCGAGTACGAGTTCGCGCCGTCTGATCCGAACGTTTACAACAACCTTCTGTTCGGTCCTTTCCAGGGCACAGGAGGTTCGACGGCGATGGCGAACTCTTGGATGCAATACCGTCAGGCAGGTGCCGCAGCGCGCGAGATGCTGATCAACGCTGCAGCTCAAAGTTGGGGCGTGGATGTATCGGGCATTTCCATCCAAGAAGGCATCGTTAAGGCGGGCGACAAATCAGCACCGATTGCTGAATTCGTGGCCGCCGCGTCTCAGTTGGAGGCCCCGGCTGAACCGCGCCTGAAAGACCCGTCCGAGTTTCGCCTGATCGGCAATAACACAGTGCGCCGCAAGGATTCGGCGATCAAAGGCAACGGTCAGGCGATGTACGCTATGGACGTGCATCTGCCGAACCAGATGGTCGCCATGATCAAGCGCCCGGAATCGAAAGGCGGCATCGCGCTTGGCTTTGACGACAGCGCGTCGAAAGAGGTCAAAGGTTACATCAACGCCGCAGTCCTGCCCAATCAAGCGGGCGTTGCTGTTTACGCAGAAAACACCTGGGCCGCGATTCAGGCGCGTGAAGCGCTTGAGGTCGAATGGGACATGTCCGGTGCTGAAACCCGTGACTCGGACCAGATCAAGGCCGAGATCATGGCCGCTCTGGACGCCGCACCCACGTATAACGTGAACAAGGCAGACTTTGCGGCTGTGTCGGCGGCCATCGAAGGGGCGGACAAGGTTATCGAAAAGACCTTCTACTTCCCGCTGCTTGCCCATGCACCAATGGAGCCGCTGAACTGCACTATTGAGCAGACAGCCGACGGGGACATAGTGCTCCATGATGGTGCGCAGATGCCAACTGGTCCGCATATGGCCTATCAGCAGATCTTCCAGCTGCCGCCCGAGAAGATTCACATCAAAACGATGCTGGCAGGTGGTTCATTCGGGCGCCGGGCAACCCCGGATGCCGATTATCAAGTCGAGGCTGCCTTGGCCTTTGTCGTTACCGACCGCTCTCGTCCGGTGAAACTGGTATGGACACGCGAGGATGATATCCGCAGTGGGTATTATCGACCTGCGTTTGGTCACAAGGTCCGTGTCGGACTGGATACACAAGGCGGAATACTCGGATGGCAACATCAAGTCGCCGGTCAGTCGATCATGAAAGGCACGGCATTTGAGGCTTTTGCCGTCCATGACGGAGTCGATCACAGTTCCATCGAAGGTATTGCAGACAGCCCATACAATATTCCTGGCATGGCTCTGGGACTAACGGACACACCAAAAGCAACCTCGGTGCTGTGGTGGCGCTCGGTTGGCCATACCCACACGGCCTATACGATGGAAACCATGATGGATCTGGTAGCAGAGGCCGCAGGCCGTGATCCGGTAGAATTCCGTCTGTCCTACCTGTCCGACACCAGTAATCCTGACCAACAACGCAAGGCGGCCGTTTTGAAACTGGCGGCTGAAAAAGCCGGCTGGGGCAACGCGCCAGAAGGCCGGTCACAGGGGATTGCGGTTCACAAGTCCTTTGGGTCCTACGCAGCTGAAGTGGTTGAGGTCTCGGGTGATCCCGAAACTGGCATCAAGATCGAAAGGGTCACCTGCGCCGTGGATTGCGGCATTGCGGTGAACCCCGATGTTGTACGCGCCCAGATGGAAGGTGGTATCGGCTATGGCATTGGACACGTGATGCGTGACCAGATCACGCTGACCAGCGGCGCTGTGGATCAATACAACTTCCCGGATTACGAGCCGCTGCGTATTGGGGATATAGCTGCAATTGACGTGCATATCGTGCCATCGGCCGAAGCGCCGACAGGCGTCGGAGAACCTGGCACGCCGCCGTCGGCACCTGCACTGGCAAACGCGATCAATGCCCTGTCAGGTGTGCATGTGGCGCAACTGCCCATGGAAGAGCATGGCGTGAGCTTTGCCTAAAAGCACCTCCCCGCGCCGGGCCGAACTGGCGCGGGGAAGTTCCAATTACACTGCCTTCAAAATTTGATCAAATTTGATGACAAAGCAGATACATTGAAGTACATCTCGGGGGAGTAGCACCGACGGAGCCCCCAATGGACCTGAGCGCCCTGCACAATTTTCGCGTTGCAGCATGTGATCTGAATGGACAGATGCGTGGTAAACGAGTGCCCCCCGATTACGCCGACAAACTGGAAAAGGGCGCGGTACGGATGCCATTTTCGGCACTGAACGTAGACCTGTGGGGCGCTGATATCGACGGAAGCCCGCTGGTTTTTGAAACCGGCGACGCAGATGGCGTGTTACGTCCAACCGAACGTGGGCCGGTGCCGGTTCCCTGGCTAGAGAGTGAGACGGCTTTGGTGCCGATGAGCCTGTTTGATGACGAAGGAAACCCATTTGCAGGAGACCCGCGCCACGCCTTGTCAGACATGCTGGACCGCTATGCACTACGCGGCTGGTCGGTTGTCGCTGCGACAGAGCTGGAGTTTACGCTCATTGATGCCTCTGGCCCGCAACCGCAACCTCCCATGAACCCGAACACCGGACGCCGCCTGTCAGACGAGGCTGTTTTGTCGGTTGCCGAGATGGATGCGTTCGAGGCTTTCTTTACTGACCTTTACGACGGCTGTGCCGATATGGACATTCCTGCACAGACGGCCATATCAGAAAGCGGTATCGGCCAGTTCGAGATCAACCTGAACCACCAAGACGCCATGCGCTGTGCAGACGATACGTGGCTTTTCAAGGCATTGACGCGCGGGCTGGCCCGCAAACACGGGTTTGCGGCAACTTTCATGTCCAAACCCTATGCGGATGATGCAGGTAACGGGATGCACGTGCATTTCTCGGTTCTGGATCAAGACGGGCGTAACGTGTTCGACAATGGCGGAACTGAGGGCACCGACATCCTTCATTCTGCCGTGGCAGGCTGTGTCGCGGCTATGCCTGGCAGCACGCTGATCTTTGCGCCCCACGGCAACTCCTACACACGGCTTATTCCGGGTGCACACGCGCCGACGGGGGCGTGCTGGGCCTACGAAAACAGAACCGCGGCCATTCGTATTCCGGGCGGCGCGCCGGCGGCACGCCGCATCGAACACCGCGTCGCGGGCGGGGATATCAACCCTTATCTGATGCTGACCGCAGTGCTGGGCGCGGCGCTTGTTGGCATCGAAGACGGGTTGCAGCCCCCTGCCCCGATCACGGGAAACGCCTATGACATCGCCGACCTGCCCCTGTTGATGCCGGACTGGTCCACCGCTATCGACAGGTTCGATTCCGACCCTTTGGTGGCCCGGCTGTTCCCTGCCGATCTGATCCGCTATCTGACCATGACCAAGCGGCAAGAGGTCACTCGATTTACAAATATTCCGCCAGAGGATCATTGGCTAAGCTATCTCGAGGCGGTTTAACCCCTCTTGCCGCTTCTGCCTGACTCGGGTAGGATTAATTTGATCAAATTTGGTGACACATGAAAATCGGCATTCTACAAACCGGTCACACCCCCAATGTGCTGCAAGGTGAATTCGGGGACTATGACGCTTTGTTCCCCAAACTTCTAAGTAGCAATGGGTTCGAGTTCGAAACCTTTGCGGTCGTAGATGGAGTTTTCCCAAGCAGTGCGGACGATGCGGATGGCTGGGTCATTACTGGCTCGCGCCACGGGGTTTATGAAGATCTGCCTTGGATTGCCCCACTGGAAAAGCTGGTGCGCGAAATCCAGCAAAGCGGCAAGCCGCTCATTGGTGTGTGCTTTGGCCACCAAATCATTGCTCAAGCTTTGGGTGGGAAGGTCGAAAAGTTTTCGGGCGGATGGGCCGTGGGTCGCACTGAATACGACTATGAAGGAAACAAGATCTGGCTAAATGCCTGGCATCAGGATCAGGTTGTTGAACCACCCAAAGGGGCACGCGTTCTAGGCCAGAATGCGTTCTGCGAGAATGCGATGCTGGCCTACGGTGACACGATCTGGACAGTTCAGGCCCATCCCGAATTTTCCAACGGATTCGTTTCGGGCCTGATGCGGACGCGGGGTAAAGGCGTCGTGCCCGAAGACCTGATGCGCGAAGCCGAAAATCGCGAGACGGCCCCTGACGACAATGCCAACATCGCGCGCCAGATGGCCGAGTTTCTAAAGAAAGAGAGAGCCTGATGGCTGATTGGACTGATAAACTGCCGGACGCCGCCAAAGCGTACTTTCACGGACAGCGACTGGACGAGGTTGAATGTATCATCTCGGACCTACCGGGCATTGCACGGGGCAAGGCGGTGCCTGCTTCGAAATTTGCAAAGCAGTCGTATTTCCATCTGCCCGATAGTATCTTTTACCAGACCATCACAGGTGGCTGGGGCGAGGCTGCGGGTGAAGATGGCTTTATCGAGCGGGACATGATCCTGAAGCCCGATTTCTCGACCACATCCGCCGCGCCCTGGACCGGAGACTGGACGCTACAGGTGATCCACGACGCCTATGACCGGGATGACAATCCAATCCCTTACAGCCCACGCAACGTGCTGAAGCGTGTTGTGCAGCTCTATCACGACAGGGGTTGGAAACCCGTTGTTGCGCCTGAGATGGAGTTTTTCTTGGTCGCCCCCAATGTCGACCCGGCACAGGGCATCAAGCCGATGATGGGCCGTTCCGGTCGCCCGGCGGCTGCCAGGCAGGCCTATTCCATGACAGCGGTGGACGAGTTCGGTCCGGTGATCGACGACATCTATGATTTCGCCGAACA
This sequence comes from Ruegeria sp. 6PALISEP08, assembly GCF_001238295.1. Classification (GTDB taxonomy): domain Bacteria; phylum Pseudomonadota; class Alphaproteobacteria; order Rhodobacterales; family Rhodobacteraceae; genus Ruegeria. The sequence goes on along the minus strand of NZ_LGXZ01000001.1, from coordinate 63,394 downwards.
TCAGGGGTTCGAGATCGACGGCATCACGCAGGAAGGCGGTGCCGGACAGTTGGAGATCAACCTGCGTCACGGCAATCCGATCAAGCTGGCCGATGAGGTTTTCTATTTCAAACGCCTGATCCGCGAAGCCGCGCTGCGCCACAATTGTTTTGCGACCTTCATGGCCAAACCGATCGAGGAAGAGCCAGGATCGGCCATGCACATCCACCATTCGATCATCGACATGGAAACGGGTGAGAATATCTTTTCGGGTCCACAGGGCGGTGAGACGGATGCGTTTTACCACTTCGTTGCAGGGCTGCAGAACCACTTGCCCTCCGGTCTGGCCGTGATGGCGCCCTATGTGAATTCCTACCGTCGTTATGTGAAGGACCACGCTGCGCCAATCAATCTGGAATGGGCCCGCGACAACCGCACAACCGGTATCCGCGTCCCGCTGTCTGGCCCCGCAGCGCGCCGTGTCGAAAACCGTATCGCCGGGATGGATTGCAACCCGTATCTTGGCATCGCCTTGTCGCTGGCCTGTGGCTATCTGGGCCTGATCGAACAGGAACGCCCACGCCGCCAGTTCTATGGCGACGCTTATGAAGGCGAAGGGGATATTCCTCAGGTCATGGGGGAAGCGCTGGATCTGTTCGACGGGGCCACTGCCCTGCACGAGGTCCTTGGGCCCGAATTTGCCCGCGTTTATGGCATCGTGAAACGGGCTGAGTATGAGGAGTTCCTGCAGGTCATTTCTCCGTGGGAACGCGAGCACCTTCTGATCAACGTCTGAGACACACCGTGAACCTGCTTTATTCCAATGACCGCAGGGGCGAATACCCTGCCAGCTGGTACGCTGCGACGGCGAACCCGATGGATCGTTTTCCCCCGCTATCAGGAGATATCAAGGCGGAAGTGTGTGTTGTCGGCGGCGGTTACACCGGCCTGTCCGCAGCGCTGCATCTGGCCGAAGCCGGGATCGATGTCGTGCTGCTTGAGGCACACCGTGTCGGCTTTGGCGCATCGGGCCGCAATGGCGGTCAGTTGGGCAGTGCGCAACGGATGGATCAGGAAGATCTAGAACGTCTTGTCGGCGACGAGGATGCTGCAAAGCTGTGGGATTTGGCCGAAGACGCCAAGGATCTGGTTAAGTCCCTGATTGCCAAACACCAGATCAACTGTGACTTGAAACCCGGAATCGCGGTTTTGGGCCTAAGCACCTCAGAGCAGAAAGAGTTGCATGATCATGCCGGTCATCTGTCTGAACGGTACGGCTATGACCAGATCGAATTGTTGGATGAAAACGCAGGCCGTGCGCTCTGCCCGTCCCCGGCATACAAAGGCGGTTATCTGGATACGGGTGCGGCGCACCTGCATCCTTTGAACTTTGCGTTGGGGTTGGCGAGAGCGGCGGCGAAAGCGGGCGTTCGGATCTACGAAAGCACCGAGGTCACCGGGATAGATGAATCGCAGCCTGCGGTGATCCGAACCTCAAACGGGAGTGTCCGCGCCGAGCATGTGATTCTGGCCTGCAACGGCTATCTGGGCGACCTCAATCGATCTGTGGCCTCTCGGGTCATGCCTATCAACAACTTCATTGCCGCCACCGAACCTTTGGGCAGCGATGCGGCGCGGGTTCTGGCTCAGGATGTCGCGGTTGCGGACACCAAGTTTGTGGTGAACTATTTCCGCCTGAGTGCGGATGGTCGCCTGTTGTTCGGGGGCGGGGAAAGCTACGGCTACCGTTTCCCTTCGGACATAGCCGCCAAGGTCCGCAAACCCATGACCGAGATTTTCCCGCATCTGCGCAATGTCAAAATCGACTATGCATGGGGTGGAACGCTTGCGATCACCATGCGGCGGATGCCTTACCTTGCCCGCGTTGCACCAAATATCCTGTCAGCTTCGGGGTATTCCGGCCATGGTGTCGGAACCGCGACACATGCCGGGCAGCTCATGGCACTGGCCATTCAGGGACAAGCCGAGGGGTTTGACACGATGGCGCGCGTGCCTGCCCTGCCTTTCCCCGGCGGCCCTGCCTTGCGCAACCCGTTGCTGGTGCTGGCGATGACGTGGTTCGCTTTGCGCGACCGGCTTGGGGTCTGATCCAGGTACTTTACGACAGATTGGTGAATTCTTGCCACTGCGCCGAATGAGCGCTTGGCTTGCCCCGTGAATAGCTTTATCTTTCCCAAAGATAGAATTCGGGAAATCCAAATATGACGCTTCCACCAAACGTCCATGACGCCGAACCCATCCCCGCAGCAGCCCGCGAAGCCATCGACGCCTTGATGCAATCAGGCGATCTGTTCCGCTATACCGCGCCACAAGATGCCCCGGTGGCCTTGCTGGAAGCCGAGTTCGCGGAATTGCTGGGCTCGAAATATGCGCTTGCAGTATCGTCCTGCTCTGCCGCGCTGTTCCTGTCGCTCAAGGCGCTGGATTTGCCCCGCGACGCGCGCGTTCTGATCCCTGGCTTTACATTTGCGGCAGTGCCTTCATCCGTCGTGCACGCGGGCTGTATTCCGGTTCTGTGCGAAGTGGGCGAAAACTATCGCATCGACTTGGCCGATTTCGAGGGCAAGCTGGGCAACGTTCAAGCAGTGATCATCAGCCACATGCGCGGACATACGTCCGACATGGACGCAATCATGGAACTGTGCGACGCGCACGGCATTCCTGTGATCGAAGACGCCGCGCATTCGCTGGGCACCACATGGCATGGCGGCAATATAGGCACCATTGGCAAAGTCGGCTGTTTCTCGTTCCAGTCCTACAAGATGATCAACGCCGGTGAAGGCGGCATCCTGATCACAGACGATGCCGATCTGGTCGCTCGCGCCGTCATCATGTCCGGCGCGTATGAGCATAACTGGAAGAAGCACAAAGGTCCGCATGGCGACAATTCGCCCGAACTGGAAGAAGCTTTTGCCCGCTGGCAGAATAAACTGCCGCTGTACAACCTGCGCCTGAGCAATCTGAGTGCCGCGGTGATCCGCCCGCAGATCCCGGAACTGGCGCGCCGTGTACGCGACGGCCTGGCAAACCACGATTATGTGGCCGAACGTCTTAACAGCTCAACTTACATCAACGTTCCCGATCCGCTGGCACCCGAGAAGCGCGCGCCAGACTCGATTCAATTCAATCTGGTTGGGATGCACGAAGACGACATTCGCGCCTTTGCCGCCGCGTCCGAGGCACGTGGCGTGAAGGTACAGGTCTTTGGCCTGAGCGAGGACAATGCCCGCGCTTTCTGGAACTGGCAGTTCATGCCCGAAAAATTCGAGCTTCCCCAGACTCGTGCCATGCTGATGAAAGCCTGTGATGTGCGCCTTCCCGTGCGTCTGACCCGCGAAGAGCTGGACGTGATCGCGGATATTCTGTTGGCCTCGGTGGGTGAAGTGACCGGCCCAGTACCTGTCTATGGCACCTGAAACGAAAAAGGCCCGCTAAACGTGGGCCATTTCATTTCAAGATCAGTTCAATTCAGCTTGGATAACTTCTGCTGAAGTTCTGCCAACTGCTTCTTTATTTCGTCCAGATCTTCTTTGGGCTCTGCCTTGCCCTCTTCTTCGTCTGGCGAGGACCATCCGCCAGACAAACCACCAGTCATGGCTTTCAAGAACGCTTTTTGCTGCGCTTGCAGCGCGTCGAACCCCGGCATTTGCGACATCGGGTTCATGGCGTTCATATTCTCCATCATCTTGCTTTGGCTTTCGCGCAGCATCTCGAATGAGCTTTGCAGGAATTGCGGCATCATTCCCCCGCCCGGCACCATGTAGCTGCGGACCAGATCGTTCAGCACATTCACCGGCAACACATTCTCGCCCCGGCTTTCATGTTCGGCAATGATCTGAAGCAGATATTGACGTGTCAGGTCATCCCCGGTTTTCAGGTCGATGATCTGCACTTCGCGCCCTTCGCGGATAAACCCCGCAATATCTTCGAGCGTCACGTAGTCGCTGGTCTCGGTGTTATACAGCCGACGGCTGGCATAGCGCTTGATCAGCAGCGGTTTTTCTTGGTCCGACACCGGGTACCCTCCCCAAGGATGATGCGTTGCAGCACAGGTTATGCGACTGCAGCACAAAAAGAAAGGGCAGGTCAATGGACCTGCCCAACGCGATTGCACCAGATGGGAGGATTGGGTGCGGTTCGCGGACGTTTCTTACTTTGCAGTTGCAGCTTTTTTGGCTGCAGTGGTGACCTCGTCGGTCGCTTTCTTGACAGCAGCAGTTGCTTCTTCTGCAACGTCTTTGCCAGCAGCCATCAGCAGCTCAACGGTTTCGGTCTGAACTTTTTTCGCGATTTCAGCGAAAGCAGCCAGGTTTTCAGCTGCAACTTCAGCCGACGCGCTTGCAAAGTCGGTTGCCGCTTTTGCGTAATCGGCAGGCTCTGTCTTTGCTTTCGACATCTCGGTCAGTTTGGCCAGGGTTTCCTTGGTCCATTTGTTCGAGATCTCGGCCGATTTCTCAGCAGCTTCCAGAGCAACACCCGACAGCTTCTCGTTCAGCGAAGCGGTCGATTTGAATGCATCTTCCATTGCGGTGGTGTCCACCGGGAACGCGCCCATCATGTCTTTCATGATCGCGCTAAAGTCTTGGGTCTTTGCCATTGTCCTAATCCTTTTAGCCGGTCCGGGCCCACCCCGGGCTTCATCAGCTTGAGGACAATATGAATGCTGCGTCGCAGCATTGCAAGTTTTTTCTTGCTGCAGCGCAGAATAATTTAAGTTTCAAAATGAAATCAGACGTTTGGATTTGCCAAAACATACGTCCCCGGAGCGGGTGCAAGGCTGGCATAATCCGAATCGCCGGCAACGCGCGCAGGCACTTGTTTGCCGGACCGTTTCTTCAGCCAGGCGTCCCACATTGGCCACCAGGACCCTTCGTGATAATCCGCCTCTTTCAGCCAGGTAGCAGAATCCGCTTTCAGGTCCGGGTTTGTGTAATGCCCGTATTTCTTTTTACTTGGCGGGTTCACAATACCTGCAATATGACCAGACTCTGAAACCACGAAAGTCTTCGACCGCGATCCCATCTTCTGAACACCACGATAGCAGTCTTTCCAAGCGGCGATATGATCGGTTTCACAGGTAATGGCCATCAAGGGCACGTCCACATCACTGACGGACAACTTGTGTCCCATCAGCTCAATACCGTCAGTTGCAAACTCGTTGCGTTGACACAGACCGCGTAGATACTCGACGGCCATTCTGGCCGGAAGGTTCGCGCCATCGCCGTTCCAATACAGCAGATCAAAGGCCGGAGGCATCTCGCCCATCATATAACTGCGAATGGCCGGTCCATAGATCAGATCGCGCGACCGCAGGAATGACATCGTACGTGCCATGATCCACGAGCGCAGCACACCTTCCTTGTTCACCTCTTCCTCAATCCCGTCGATGAAATCGTTTTGCAGGAATGGTGTAAATTCACCCTGATCAGAAAAATCCGTAAGCGCCGTGAACAGCGTTGCCGATTTTACCGACTTGTCGCCACGCTGTTTCAGCAGTGACAGAGTCAGGCTGAGCGTGGTGCCCGCGATGCAGTAGCCAACTGCATTGACCTGTTTGACCTTGCAGATCTTCTTGGCAACGTCGATTGCCGTCAAAAAGCCGTCCTGAATATAATCCTCCATGCCGGTTTCGGCATAGCTTTCATCCGGATTGACCCAGCTTACAACAAACAGGGTGTAACCTTGCTCGGTGATCCACTTGATCAGGCTGTTCTGGGCTTTCATGTCCAGAATATAAAACTTGTTGATCCAGGGCGGGAACAAGACGATCGGTGTCTCATGCACAGTATCCGTCGCAGGTTTGTACTGGATCAGTTCCATCATCCGATTGCGGTAAACCACGTCTCCCGGCGTGGTTGCCAGGTTTCCACCAACCTCGAATGCACTTTCATCTGCCAGCTTCACGACCAGTTCGCCATCATTGGCTTCCAGGTCTGCAACAAGGTTCTCCAACCCTTGAATCAACGATTGACCCTCGGTTTCGACCGCCTTTTGCAGCGCATCCGGGTTTGTCGCCAGAAAATTGGTCGGCGACATCATGTCGATGATCTGCTGCGAGAAATACTGCAAGCGTCGCTTGTCCCTGACATCCAAATCGTCGACCGAGGCGACAGCCTGCGCAATGGCCTGAGCGTTGGTTTGGTACTGTTGACGGATCAGACGGAAATAGGGGTTGGTTTCCCACATGGGGTTGGCAAAGCGCTTGTCCCCGGGTTTGGCTTCTTCGTCCTCCACTTCACCGGTTGTCAGGGCTTGCTGCGCTTCAGCAAAGTTCAAAACCGACTTTCCCCAAAATTCTATCTGCTGTTCCAACAGTTTGGCGGGATTTTGCCAAGCCTCGGCCCAATAGGCCGTTGCTGCTCGTGCAAAAAGCTCTTGATTCGGGCCATCTAAAGCAGGGGTGTGCGACTTTTTTGTCGCCATAACATCGATCAAACGTTTCGAGAGCTGCTCGACCTTACCCATATTTTCTTTAAGGCGTTCAATATGTTCATCTGATACGTCTGGCATTTGGTCTTCACTTGTTGTCATTTTAACAATTCCCCCCTAACCTCGCTGCTATGCAGAATAACGTCGTGGGTGCTGGGGGGCAAAGCGACGAATGGTCCGAACTCTCAGGCTGACACTCAGGAGGCCCCATTTATGCGCTACATGACGACCTACGACCTTATGGAAACCATGCGCAACACCAACCAATGGCTGGGTGCGACGGCCAGCGCGATGGCATCTTATCCGATGTTTTCCATGGTGCCCAACCCCACGTTCAACTGGATGGCGGCCTGGGGGGAAGTGACCGAGCGGACCTTCCAGCGGATGGTTGTCAAACCTGACTGGGGCATCCGGACCTTCACCTGTGAAGACGGGAAAGATCATCTGGTCGAAGTCACAACCGTTCTTGAACGCCCCTTTGGCGATCTGGTCCATTTCCGCGTCAATGGCCGCGAAGAACAGCCACGCAAGGTCCTTTTGGTTGCGCCCATGTCCGGCCACTACGCGACCCTGCTGCGCTCGACCGTAAAAAGCCTGCTGGTCAATTGCGAAGTCTACATCACCGATTGGCATAACGCGCGCGATATTCCAGTGTCTGCGGGCAAGTTCGATGTCGAAGATTACACCCTCTATCTTGTCGATTTTATGAAAGAGCTGGGCCCTGACACCCACGTTGTTGCCGTATGCCAGCCTGCGCCCCTGACCCTTGCGGCCACAGCTTATTTGGCCGAGGTTGAACCTAAGGCGCAACCCAGCACATTGACCCTGATCGGTGGACCGGTGGATCCCGATGCGACACCGACTGATGTGACCGATTTCGGACGACGCGTCACAATGGGCCAACTGGAAGAGACAATGATCCAGCGTGTTGGCTTCAAGTACAAGGGCGTCGGTCGCATGGTTTATCCGGGGCTGTTGCAGCTGGCCTCGTTCATGTCGATGAACGCCGAGCGACACTCCAAGGCGTTCTCGGATCAAATCCAGCGGGTCATTCGTGACGAAGCCTCGGATCAGGATGCGCACAATCGCTTCTATGATGAATATCTTGCCGTTATGGACATGACCGCCGAGTTTTACCTGTCGACCGTCGAGCGTGTCTTTAAGAACCGCGAGATTGCGCGGAACGAGTTTGTCGTTGCCGGACACAAGGTGGACATGTCCAAGATCACCAATGTAGCGGTGAAAACGGTCGAAGGGGCAAACGACGACATTTCAGCCCCCGGACAGTGCATTGCCGCGCTTGATCTGTGCACCGGCCTGCCGGACAGCAAAAAGGCAAGCCATGTGGAACCCGGCGCAGGCCACTATGGCATCTTCGCGGGCCGCAGCTGGCGTGACAACATCCGCCCACTTGTGATTGATTTCATGAACGAAAACAGCCGCAACAAGCGCCGCAACGCTGCCAACACAAACAAAGTAGCCTGAAAAACATGAGCGAGCCTGCGTATAGCGGTCTCGCCTTTTCCTGTCAGTGCGGCAGCTTGCGGGGAAACATTTCGGCCCGAGGTGTCCGGCAAGGGACGCATGTCGCGTGTTTCTGCCACGATTGCCGGGCCGCGCAGCTGTATTTCAAACGACCGGACCCAGCGCCCGGAGCCGTCGATATACTCCAGATGGCACCGGATGAAATTAAGATCACCAAAGGCAAAAAATTTCTTGCGACCATGAGGCTTAGCCCCAAGGGGATGCTGCGATGGTACGCCAGTTGCTGCAATGCCCCGCTGGCAACAACTCCACCTGGCCCAAATCTTCCCTTTGCCGGGTTTATTGTTCGCAGATTTACAGGTGACATTTCGGTTCTGGGACCCGTGACGACACGTGGGTTTGTCCCTCAGCCGAACGGCAAGCAAAAACATGAGAAAATAAGGTTTGCGGCCTTTGGGCTACTGCGCCGCGTCGCAGGTTCGCGCCTGTCAGGGCGGTGGAGGAACACACCGTTTTTCGACAGTGAAACCGGTGAGCCAGTTGTCACACCGCTGGTTATCACGAAAGACGAACGCGCGACACTTTACCCCTAGTCGAAACGCTGCGGGGCGTTGAGCCAGTTTTGCAAAGCTTCGTTTACGGCTTCAGGTGCCTCGATGGGCAACAGATGCCCCGCGTTTTCAATAACATGCAGTTCAGCGCCCGGGATCAGATCGGCCATGAAGGAATGCCGCCGGACCGGCGTCAGAGTGTCGTGCGCACCGCACAGTACCAATGTGGGCACCTTGATCTTCCGTAAAGCGGCTTGCTGGTCGGAGCGGCGCTGTAAAGCGCGCATCTGACGTACAAAGGTCTCGACCCCCATCCCCTCAGCCATTGCCAGAAGATCGTTTAGAATGGGAATACGCTGCGGCCCCGGTGCCAGAGCGTCAGACCCCACAAGTTTACGCATCCCCTCTTCCAGCCGACCGCCTTGAGCTGCAATGATCAGATCTTCCCTGCTGGCCGCTATTTGCGGTGTATCTGCCTGCGCGTCAGTAGCCATCAAACACAAGCGCGAAACGCGTTCCGGTGCCCGTCTGATCAACTCCAGTGCCACGACGCCCCCAAGATTCAGACCGGCCAGCGCGAAACGATGCGGCAGTTGGTCCACCAGACCCGAAGCGATTTCTTCAATCCGCTCGCCACCGGATACAGGCGCAACCGTCACTGCCCGCGTGCGGGACAACAGCTCGACCTGCGGGCGAAACAGTCGGGCATCACACATAAATCCAGGCAAGAACACCAGCGGCTCGATCACGCGGGGGCCTCCATCCTCTCGGCTATCCGAGCTCTTCTCTTTCCTGACAGGATGGTAGGTTTGCCGCGACCGGGCAAGGGAAACTTCACGGATAGGCAATTGCCCGAAACACAGGAAAATCATTATAGCGGCGTTGTCGCTCGGATCTGTTTTCAACCGGTTCCGCGCCAGGCTTCAACAGGCATCCGCGCGGGGCGATATAGCTGTCAATCCTGCGCAATGGTTTGGGCCGCCACACAAGATTGAACGCGCAGAGCTTCGGAAAGAACCAGATCTCAGAATAGTCAAGATGATCGTGCATCCACCACGCCAGATCACGCCAGTCGCGCCCCTGCGCGTATTGATCCGCAAACCAGGGGATGACGATTGACGCACCGGCGATCCGCGCATCGCCTTCGCCTCGATCCCAGATATGGCATTCCAGCGGGTTGTCATTGCGGGCGCAGTTTAGTCGATTTTCATTGCCGAACTGGTTTAACGACGGCGACCTGTACCCTGATCGCACAGCGATCCGACCAAAGGTTTCCTCCAATGGGTCCAGCAGGGTTTCGCAAAATGCGCACCCTGTCTCAATCGCCAGATTCGGATTGTCTGGGATATTCTGTTTCTTGTGGAAATTGCCAATCTCGGAATAAAGGAAGTCACGCATGAAAAAGTGCCGGGACAGGCGGACGCGACCCAAAGTCTCCAGGCTCCACATGCTCCCCGGTTTTTTCATTCCGTCTCCTCAACTCCGCTCGGGCTTCACTCGACGCCCAGCTGTTTCAGCCACTCTAGAATACCCGCAACAGCGGCATCGGTCTGTCCCGGTGACATCAGCCGTCCTGCAATGACATGTGACGCGGGATCGTCCCCGGACCCCATCGTGACCAACTCGACCGTTGCGGGCGCGCGCCAGGCCTCGGCGACCTTATGTGTTCTGTCGGGGCGCACGACCTGATCATCGTCCGAAAACCAAAACAACGCCGGCACCGAAGCCTGCGAAAAATCCAGCGCATACACCGTATCCACCAGAACAGACATCGGCACGACTGCTTCCCATGGGTAAACTGCTGACCAGTATTTGTTTTTCTCAGGGTCCGGTCCTGACACGTCACGCTCTGGCCCCATCAGGATCGGCAACCAACGCCTCGCCCAAGGCAAGGAAGGCACCCACGCAGCGACGGTATTTACGCCGAAGTTTGGAGACACAAAAACCATGCCGACGACATCCGCGCTGAGATCGGCATCCAACGCGGCAGCAGCGGCAAGCGTCCCTCCGGTCGAGGTTGAAATCACGATCACCTTGTCCCCAACCGCGCGCGCCGCAGCCAAGCCTTCGGCAGCGTCCTGCATCCAGCCCGAGGCTGTGCCTTCCGCCATCGCAGGTCCAACCCGGCCATGGCCCTGCAAGCGTGTGTAGACAAGATTTGCCCCCAGCGCGTCTGCCACCAGATCTGGAACGGGTCGAATTTCCTCGGAACTTGCTGAAAAGCCGTGGATGTACAGAACGGAATAGGGCGTGCGCTGTTCCTTGAATCCCTCCCGCCAGACCACACGCTTTTCGACACCTGGAACAATATCGTCGAACGCGGCTTCGGTGCTTTCAAAATAGACCTGCACCCCTTCGCCAAACTTACGGGAATCAAAGCTTGGATGCAGATCGACCTCCTCTCGAGGTCCGAACCAGTAGATCACGCCGCAGGCGACGATCAGCGCCAGAAAAATCCGCCCAAGCAGCCAACCAAAACGCCGCATCAGACCGCTCCCAACACGTCTAAAACCGCGTCTTCGATCATCCTCAGACAAGGCCCGTCCGAGAACCGGTGGTCTGCGTCCTTGACCAGCAACAGGCGCATATCTGGCCCGGTCGCGTGATCCAGCAACCGCACAGCAGTTTCCGTGGACACCGCCGTGTCGGCCGTTCCCTGTAAGAAACGCACTGGAAAGGGCAGATGAAGCGGGTCTCGCAGAACCAATCGCTGCCGCCCGTCCTCGATCATTTGCTTGGTGATGATATAGGGCTCCATGTAGTCAGAGGGCAGTTCTACATGACCAACGCTGTCCAGCGCAGCCTTTTGTTCATCGCTGAATGCCGCCCAATAACCATCTTCGGTAAAATCCGGCGCAGCAGCAATTGTAACCATGCCCGCAATTCGATCTCGCATCGTCTTGGCCAGCAACAACGCCTGCCATCCTCCCATGGACGACCCCACAACGATCAAAGGCCCATCAGTCAGCGCTGTCACCGCCGCGACGGTGTCTTCATGCCAATCACCGATGCAGCCATCGGTAAATGCCCCCGAACTTTCACCGTGCCCGGAGTAATCGAACCGCAAAAACGCCTGCCCCCGCGCCTGCGCCCAGGCCTCCAGATGCACGGCCTTGGTGCCTTCCATATCCGACTTCAGCCCGCCCAGAAAAACGACGGTCGGTCCTGTCCCTGCGCTCTTGTGATAAGCCAGCCGCCGCCCCTGCGCCGTCTCGAGAAAACTTGTCGCTGCCATGAAACCCTCTATCCTTTTGCAGCATCATGCACGCCACGTGCCCAAGTGCAATTCCCGGATCCTTCATCATCTGGCTCTAAATATCCCGGGGTGCGCGAGGGGCTGGCCCCTCGCTCCCGCCCTTGACACCAGCACCCCTACCTGCCAAATCAGCCAAACACACATAACCCGCAACCGGGCGTTCAGTGGGCGCCAAACCGACGAGGAGAGCCGATATGGCCCTGGATTCTCAATCCGTCTCTCTCACCTTTCCCGATGGCAATGCACGTATCTATGACGCAGGCGTCACGCCCGCGCAGGTGGCTGCCGATATCTCAACCTCGCTGGCCAAAAAGGCCATCTCGGCCACGGTAGACGGCCAGCATTGGGACTTGCAATGGCCCATCGAAGCCGATGCGCAGATCGCCATCCACACCATGAAAGATGAAGAGCAGGCCAATGAGCTGATCCGTCACGATCTGGCGCACATCATGGCGCGTGCCGTTCAGGAAATCTGGCCCGCCACCAAGGTTACGATCGGCCCCGTGATCGAAAACGGCTGGTATTATGACTTTGACCGCGCGGAACCGTTCACGCCCGAAGACCTCGGCCTGATCGAGAAAAAGATGAAGGAAATCATCAACAAGCGCGATCCTGTTACCACTGAGGTCTGGGACCGTGAGCGCGCGATCGAGTTTTACGAGGCCAATAACGAGCCCTATAAGGTCGAGCTGATCGAAGCCATTCCGGGCGACGAGCCGCTCCGCATGTATTGGCACGGCCACTGGCAGGATCTTTGCCGTGGTCCGCACCTGCAACACACCGGTCAGGTGCCGGGCGACGCGTTCAAACTGATGTCCATTGCTGGTGCCTATTGGCGCGGCGACAGTGACCGCGCGATGCTGCAACGCATCTATGGCGTGGCTTTCACAGGCAAGGAAAAGCTCAAAGCTCACCTGCATATGCTGGAAGAGGCCGCCAAACGCGACCACCGCAAGCTGGGCCGCGAAATGGACCTGTTCCACATGCAGGAAGAGGCCCCCGGTCAGATCTTTTGGCACCCCAACGGTTGGACCATCTACACGCAATTGCAGGACTACATGCGCCGCCAGCAACGCAAGGGCGGGTATGTCGAAGTCAACACTCCGCAGGTTGTGGACCGCAAACTGTGGGAGGCTTCAGGCCACTGGGACAAGTATCAGGAAAACATGTTCATCGTCGAAGTGGACGAAGAACATGCCCGCGAAAAGGCGATCAATGCCCTGAAGCCGATGAACTGTCCGTGCCACGTGCAGATCTTCAACCAAGGTCTGAAATCCTATCGCGATCTGCCTCTTCGAATGGCGGAATTCGGATCGTGCAACCGTTATGAGCCGTCAGGCGCCTTGCACGGTATCATGCGCGTGCGCGGCTTCACGCAGGATGATGGTCACATCTTCTGCACCGAAGATCAGATCGAATCCGAGACTGCCGAGTTCATTCGCTTCCTGTCCGAGATCTACAAGGACCTCGGATTCGAAAACTTCTCGGTCAAATTCTCGGATCGTCCTGAAAAACGATCGGGCTCTGACGAGGTTTGGGACAAAGCTGAAGCCGCTTTGCTCAGTGCAACACGTGCTGCGGGGATCGAGCCAGAGCTCAACCCCGGTGAAGGTGCCTTTTATGGTCCCAAGTTGGAGTTTGTCCTGACCGACGCAATTGGTCGTGACTGGCAATGCGGCACGCACCAGGTCGATTTCGTTCTGCCAGAGCGTCTGGACGCCACCTATGTCGGCGCTGACGGCGGTAAACACCGCCCCGTTATGCTGCATCGCGCGACACTGGGATCTTTCGAACGCTTTATCGGTATCCTGATCGAAGAACACGCAGGCAAGCTGCCTTTCTGGCTCGCCCCGCGTCAGGTCGTGGTCGCCTCGATCACGTCCGAGGCCGACGCCTATGTTGCCGAGGTTGTTGAAACCCTGCGCGCTTCAGGTGTGCGTGCCGAGGCCGACACTCGCAATGAAAAGATCAACTACAAGGTCCGCGAGCATTCGGTCGGCAAAGTGCCGGTGATTCTGGCCGTTGGTCACCGCGAAGTCGAAGACCGCACTGTAAGTGTCCGCCGTCTGGGTGAAAAACAAACACATGTTCAACCGCTTGACGTTGTAACAAATGAGCTGTCGCAGGCAGCCACTCCACCGGATCTGCTGTAACATTCGGCCGCATATCGCTGGAAATCTGGCCTCCGATTTGGGGCCAGATTGAAACATTTCATCCTTTTTTCATCAAAAACAATGTATTACGCTGCAAGAGGGCATGCCGCCCCCTGACGTGCTTGTGAGACACGGGCTCGTGAATTCAACTCTGGCCATCAAGCCACTACCTTTGTCAGTGTCACAAGCAGACATACCCAGTCATCAAGAGGATTACCGTGATGTCGAACACAGCTAAGTCCCTGGTTATTGCAACCGCAGTCGCAGCCGCCGTATCGGGCGCAGCAACCACTGCAACCGCACAGGCAAAAGAAAAATGCTATGGAGTATCGCTGGCCGGTCAGAACGACTGCGCCGCAGGCCCCGGCACCACCTGCGCGGGCACCTCGACCGTTGACTATCAGGGCAACGCATGGACCCTGGTTGACGCTGGCACCTGCGCGGACATCGAACTGCCTGCAGAGGCAGACGGCACACCGCGCAAAGGTTCGTTGGAAGCCCAGGAACGCGATTTGCCGGCATAAGGTCGATCATACGAATTCAGAGGGGCGGGCCAGATCGCCCGCCCTTTCCCTTTCGTGATCAAGGAACTGACCCATGTTGGATGATGCACACCGGTCGAACCGCCTGCCCGCAGCACCGGGCGTTGGCTACAAACCGCAACATTTTGCTCAGATACTCGAACACGCAAGGCCTGTCGCATGGCTGGAAATCCATGCGGAAAACTATATGGGCGACGGTGGGCGCCCCTTGGCGCAGCTGCGCCACCTGTCCGAACAATTCCCGATCTCGGTTCACGGCGTTGGCCTGTCCATCGGCGGCGAAGGCCCCCTTGACCCCGATCATCTGGCCCGGCTGAAACACCTGGTCGGTTGGCTGAACCCTGCCAGCTTTTCCGAGCATCTGGCATGGTCCACCCATGACACGCATTTCTACAACGACCTGCTGCCCCTGCCCTATACCGACGCGACTTTGACGCGCGTATGCGAACATATCGATCAGGTACAGGAAACTGTTGGGCGGCAGATGCTGTTGGAAAACCCCTCCAGCTATCTGGCTTTTGAAGAAAGCACATGGTCAGAGCCCGATTTCCTGAGAGAGATCGCCACACGCACCGGCTGTGGTCTGCTGCTGGACGTGAACAACGTCTTTGTTTCAGCGACCAATCTGGACTTTTCACCTCAGGGTTACATTGACGCTTACCCCCTTGAGAATGTGGGCGAAATTCATCTTGGCGGCCATGATGAAGACGAAGACGACCATGGCCATCCGTTGTTGATTGACAGCCATGGGCGCGAAGTCGTCGATCCGGTCTGGGCCTTGTTGGATTATGTGCTGGAGCGTTCGGGACCGAAACCCGTTCTGATCGAATGGGACACCGATGTCCCCGATTTTCCCGTTCTGCGGGAAGAAGCGGTTCGTGCGCAGGCCGCACTCGAGCGGATTCCGGCATGAGCGTTTCGCAGTCCGAATTCCGCGCAGCCATGATGGATGCCTCGGCCCCCGTACCCGAGGGTTTGCTGGATGCCGAGGCGCAACCAGCCGGTCGCCGGTTCAGCGTCTATCGCAACAATGTTGCCGTCTCATTGACTGAGGCCATGCATCAGGCGTTTCCCGTCATCACCAAGCTGTTGGGGCCTCAGAACATGGACGGGCTGGCCGGGATATTCCTCCGTCAGCATCCACCGTCATCGCCGCTGATGATGTTCTACGGTGAAGCATTTCCCGATTTCCTGGCTGGAATGCAGCAGCTTTCGCATATTGGTTACCTACCGGATGTCGCGCGGCTGGAACTTGCACTGCGCAATTCTTACCACGCCGCCGACAGCCAACCTGCTCCGGCGGAAGCGCTGGCTGTAGATCCCGAGCAGGTCATGCAAGCCCGGCTACACTTTGCCCCGGCCATGCAGGTGATCCGCTCAGATTGGCCCGTCCACGCGATCTGGCGCTTCAACACCGAGGCTGATGCCCCGAAACCGGATGCACGTGCTGAGGATGTGTTGATCACACGCCCGGAATTCGACCCCATTCCCCAACTGCTGCCCGTTGGTGGAGCCGACTGGATCGCCCATATGAAAAATGGCGACACAATTGGCGAAGCATTCGAGAAAACCGCTGCGGAACAGCCGGAATTTGACCTTGGAACCACTCTGGCACTGCTTTTACAGGGCGGTGCATTAACTTCTGTGACTATCGAAAGGCTGGAGACATGACTGCCCTGATCTCAATTCACAATTCTGCTCTTGAGAAGGTGGACCACGCGTCCAACTGGTTGACTCCAACACTTGCGCGGCTGGTCTTCATTGCCGTTCTGCTGGTTTACTACTGGAACTCGGCCATGCTGAAGATCGACGGTTCGATCTTTTCACCGTCGGCTGGTGCATTTGGTCAGATCTTCCCCAAGGCGGCCGAGGCCGTTTTATATGACGTGTCCCAAATGACATTCTTCCAGCGCATCGTCATCTTCTTCGGAACGGTCGCCGAGTTTGTCCTGCCTGCCTTGTTGCTGGTTGGCTTGTTCACGCGTCTGGCGGCGCTGGGATTGATTGGGTTCATCTGGGTGCAAACGCTGGTCGACGTCACCGGCCACGGCGTGAAACTTGGCAGCCTGTTTGACGCCGCGCCTTCCATCCTGGATCAGCGCACGATGTGGACTTTCCTGATGCTGGTCATTGTGATCAACGGCGCAGGCCCGCTCTCGCTGGACCGTATCCTGCGCCTGAAATGATCTAGAAATGCGCTTTGGGCTGGTCCGGTTTTCCTGCCGCCAGCCCAAGCACGCCGGCCACACCGGCAAAGGCGATCGGGAACATGGTGAAGACGCCAAACCCAAACGCATAGTACATCGCACCGGCTGAAATCAGCAGCAAAACCCCGCCGATCAGAGCTCGCGCAGGTGCCATCGCCCCTCCGGCAATTGCCAGCAAAGGCGCGATAATCGAAAGGGCCTGGATCAGGCCGGGGTTATCGACTTGGCTCAGAACCCCGTCAATTTCGCCGACATGGTCGACAACGACCACTTTGGCATATCCGAAAAACCCGACGATCATACCGATCAGTCCGGCAATAACGCCCAAAGTCATTGCGGCATTACGCATAGAAAATCCTCACTTTTGATCTTGGGCAGATAAGCACCCATTCAGGAAACACCAAGCTGCGCCCGGGTTTCAGCGGTCCATCCCAACAGCAGCTTACCGTTATCCTCAATCAAGGGGCGTTTCATCAGGGTCGGGTGTTCTTTCAAAAGCTCCAGTGGTGCTTTTGCGCGCTGGCCTTCATCTAGCCCACGCCACGTTGTTGATCTTGTATTGAGCAGAGCATTGCCGAATTCGGCAAAACCTTGCGACAGAACAGAATCCGGCACACCGTCTTTCCGAACATCAAGAAATTCCGCATCTGGCAAAGATTTCAATGCCTTGCGACAGGTATCGCAAGCCTTCAAGCCATAAAGTTTCATCACTGTGGTACTCCTGCTCGTGCTTTCATTTTAGGCAATCACGCCTGTTTTTGGCAGTTATTCTTGATTTTTTACTTCACCGTGCAATGTTGAAAAAGGCGAAACATGTAAATTGGACTGTTCTGCAATCGCGAAACAGTGGGATTTACGATGACGCCGACCACAGCCCCCACCAATTTGTGGGACAATGCGTAAGTAGAAGGAGACACGGGACATGCCAACCGGCACCGTGAAATGGTTCAATACCACCAAAGGCTATGGATTTATTGCCCCTGATGAAGGGGGCAAAGATGTGTTTGTTCATATCTCGGCCGTAGAACGGTCCGGCCTCACCGGACTCGCAGACAACCAAAAAGTCTCATACGAGTTGCAGGACGGACGCGACGGACGCCAAATGGCATCTGAATTGAAGCCGTTGTAGCGACACCCCCGCCCAACGCGGAGTGATACATTTGAGGATGACGGCCAATTTCCGGCCGTCACCCGCCCCCCACCGGACATGTTCCATTACCCTCGTGCGGGCTTTGGCCTGTCATGAGCAATCCAGTTGTCGCCCATGGCAACGATGCAGGACGTTCCGGTCGCATAGGTCACGACCATCGTCCAGTCGCCGCGCTGGTTTGACCAAACTTCCATGATTTGTTCAGGTCCGCGAACACCAGTGGCCACACGTTCCGACCCAAACTGCCCTTCTAGCTTTTGGTGTAACCGGTGCGTCGGCTCACACAGAATTTCTGCGATAGGAGACTGAGCCTGCGCTGGCAAAGTATGGCTAAAGAGCAAGCACAAAGCAGCAGTTTTATAAACGTGGATCATGGAACCATTGTATCGATTCCATGACAGAATGTATAGACAAACGCTAGGCGTTAGTGAGAATTACTTGCGGATGATCGCTTCAAACTCACGCCATTCACGGGCGGTCATGCCTGAGCTTTCCTGCGTGACGGTCTCACCCGCCAACATGTTCCGAAGACTCTCCGCCATCTGGGCGGACAGGTTGACCGCACCCAAACGGTAGTCCTCGAACGCTTTGTAGGCAAACGGCACCCAGTCGGCGACGATCTTGCACATCGCGTCGGCGTATACGCGGATTTCGTACTGCGCATGAGGGTCTGCGCGCAAACGCAGGAAATGGAACAGGTTGTGCAGATCGACCTTCCAATACCACTGCGTGTAGATGTTCGCAGGCAGGTTCATCCGAGCCAGTTCACGCGCCAGGCCCTGTTGTCCATCCTGGTTGATCATGGCCTCGTAATTGTCATAGCAGCGGGTGCTGTCGGCTTTCAGGATTTCCAGCACACGAGCCGCTTCTTCACCTTCCAGTGCTGATCCGCGCCCCTGGTTGTTCACCTCTGACTGGGCCGCTACATGCTCTGGCGCGGGGATATAAAACTCACGATCCAGAATAGAATACCGCGCCGAGTATTCGTTTACATTTGCTGTTCGGTGCCGAATCCACTGGCGCGCCACAAAAACGGGCAGCTTTACATGCAGTTTGACCTCGCACATCTCGAACGGGGTCGAGTGCCAGTGCCGCATCAGATATCGGATCAGCCCTTCGTCGTTCTGAACCGATTTTGTGCCTTTACCATAAGATACACGGGCCGCCTGACAGATCGCGGCATCATCGCCCATATAGTCGATCACACGAACAAAGCCGTGATCCAGGACCTGATGCGCGGTGTACAAATGGTCTTCCATTCCGGCTGAAACGGCGCGACGTGTGGGATGCGATTGCGCGCGTTGCGCTTCGATCTCGGCCTGTTGGTCAGCGGACAGCGGCATCAAATCTTCCTTTCTGGTAATGAGTCGCCTCCTACTATATCTCGCCAATCCCGCCACCGGAACCGCGATATATGCCGCAACCCGCGCTATTTTCGATTTGGACACCACGGTGCACTCGACACGTCAAACCAGTGCGCTAAGTTGCTGGCAAAATAAATCGAAGAAGGAAAGTCAAAATGGCGCTGACATATCTGCACACTATGGTCCGCGTGGGGGACCTGGAAAAGTCCATGGCGTTTTATGAGCTTCTCGGCCTCAAGGAAACACGCCGATATGACAGCGAGGCCGGGCGATTCTCGCTGATTTTCATGGCTCCTCCGGGGCAGGAGGACGCTCCGATCGAACTGACATACAACTGGGATGGCGATGATGAGCTGCCCAGCGACAGCCGACATTTCGGCCACTTGGCGTACGGCGTCGACAACATCTACGAGGTCTGCCAACACCTTCAGAACAACGGCGTCACCATCAACCGCCCGCCACGCGACGGTCGCATGGCCTTTATCCGTTCTCCCGACAACATCTCGGTTGAGTTGCTGCAGAATGGCGACGCGCTGGAACCTGCCGAACCCTGGGCCAGCATGGAGAACACCGGCCGCTGGTGATCCGGTGGATCATAGCAATGGGGCTGGCCATTTTGGCCGGCCCTATCAAGGCCGAACAATGCCGTTTGGCCCTAGCTCTGGCGATGGATATTTCAGTCTCGGTCGACGATGCAGAAGATCTTTTGCAGAGGCAGGGATTGGCCGCAGCGCTTTTAGCCCCTGAAGTACAAGAGGCTTTCTTTTCCTCACCCCTGCCCGTTGCCTTGGCGGTCTACGAGTGGAGCGGGCAATCTACACAACACGTCATTCTGAACTGGCAAATTATTGAAAATAAAGGAAATTTGATCGCCGCGGCAACGCAAATCAGCCAGTCGATCCGGTCCAATCAAGGCTCGGCCACAGCTATGGGGCACGCGCTGCGGTTTGGGGCCAAATTGCTGCAAAGCGCGCCCTCTTGCCTGTTTCATACGATAGACCTGTCCGGTGACGGGTCCAACAATGACGGGTATGGGCCGCAGATCGCGTATCAACGGTTCTTTACCCGTGACGTTGTGGTCAATGGCCTGGTTATCAACGCCGCCGATTTTGAAGGTGAACTGTTTCTGGTTCCCTTCTTTGAGAACAACGTCCTGCATGGCCCCGGTGCCTTTCTTGAAGTGGCACAGGGGTTTGAAGATTTCGAACGCGCCATGCGCAAGAAGCTTAAGAGGGAACTGAGCGGACTGCAGATCGGCGCGATTGGACGTGTTGGCCAATGATTGCGCGTCTGCTTGTCGTGTTGTTCTGCCTGATATCCGGGCCTGTTCATGCGCAGTGCCGGCACGCATTGGCTTTGGGTCTGGACGTGTCGGGGTCAGTCGACAACGGGGAATACAGGTTGCAGTTAGAGGGCGTGGCCGCTGCGCTGCAACACCCTGAAGTGCGCCAGCTGATGCTGGCCGATGACGCGACATCCATAAGACTGGCAGTTTTTGAATGGAACGAGCCCGGGCACGAACGAATGCTGCTGAACTGGACCGAGATTCAAACCCAGGTCGATCTAAACGCAATCAACACCCTTTTGATCGAAACTTCACGCAGCTCGACACCGCAAGGCACTGCGGTTGGATCCGCGATGGCGTTTGGCGCCGATTTGCTACGGCAGCAAAATTCATGCTGGCGGCGTACGCTGGATCTGTCTGGAGATGGCAAGCATAATCTTGGGACCCATCCCCGCGAAGTTCGAGCTACACTGCGTAACAGCGGAATAACAATCAACGGTCTGGTCATCGGTGCGGATGACCCTAAGGCCGGAGATCAGCGCTTTGTTCAGGTGGGCGAGCTTTCCGCCTATTACACGGCCTGGGTCATTTCAGGGCCAAACGCCTTCGTCGAGGTCGCGTTGGGGTTTGAGGCCTATGAAGATGCCATGATCCGTAAACTGATCCGAGAGTTGGACAGCCTCGTGCTGTCCGAAGCCCGTCCTTGATCAGTAGATATACCTGATCTGGTCGGTCCAATACCGTTCGACGCGGCGCAACGACGTGGTGATGTCTTCTATGCCCTCAAGTGCCAGCACTCCCCTGCCTTGCAGGCCCTCAGCGTGACGTGCAAACAGGTCGGAAACGATGTCGCGGATCTCTCTGCCCAGCGGCGTCAGGCGTACGCGCACCGAGCGACGGTCGATCTCGCAGCGCTGATGGTGCATGTACCCCATCTCGACCAGTTTCTTGAGGTTGTAACTGACATTGCTGCCTTGATAGTAGCCACGGCTTTTCAGTTCACCTGCCGTGACTTCGTGATCACCGATATTGAACAGAAGCAGCGCCTGCACAGCATTGATTTCCAACACGCCAATGCGCTCAAACTCGTCCTTGATGACGTCCAGCAGCAAGCGGTGCAATCTTTCCACAAGGGCCAGCGCCTCAAGGTAGCTGGTCATGAACCCCTTGGTTCCCGATCCCGAGACCTGCATTTCCATACTCATCCGACCCTCCGATTCAGTCGCGCGGTTTGAGACACGATGAACCAAAAATCCAAAAAATCGGTTAAGCGGAAATTTTCGTTACTTTTGAAACGTTTGAGCGATGTCCGATATCAAGCGGGAAAACTGTGCAGGCGATTGTACCTGCCCGGTGACCCACTGATATAGATCCTGGTCATTTTCATTCAGCAGCGCGTCATAATCATCCAGCCCGGCCTCATCCATGTCGGCCAGATTGCGATCTGCGTAGGCGGACAGGATAATGTCCATTTCTTTGATCCCACGCCGCATGGACCGCATTTTCATGCGTTTGATGCGCACATCCCGGGGCTCGCTCAATTCTTCTGCTCCAGCATCAGGCGCATTTTCTTTTCCAGCCGCGCCGCGCGTTCGGCGCTCGCGCGCATCTCGCCGCGAATGGCACGCAGTTCGGCTACGGCGACTGACAGTTCCATACCGCCTTCACCCTCTTCCACCGGTGCATCCATGCCGTCGCCCTCACCGGTCAGCAGCCACATGATCGAGACATTGATCATACCCGCCATCATCGACAATCGGTTCGCACGCGGCTCGGATAAATCGTTTTCCCAATCAGCAATTGTCGCTTTCTTGACCCCAAGACGGCGTGCCAATTCTGCTTGCGTCATTCCGGCGGCTTCGCGAGCGCCCGCCAAACGATCCCCAAATGTTGCAGACTCCGGACCATACCAGTCTTGTTCATCATTCATTCGGGTCTCCGATTCACATTATCCATACGGCTTGATCGTCATTCCGGTGCACCCTATGACAGTCAGGTTGAACATACAAACCGAGGCCACTCATGAGTTTCCTGTCTGCGACACTGTCACGCGTTAAACCTTCGCCTACCATCGCTATGACAGCTAAGGCAGCCGAGCTTAAGGCCGCCGGGCGCGATGTTATCGGGCTGAGCGCGGGTGAGCCGGATTTCGACACGCCTCAGAACATCAAAGACGCCGCTGTTGCGGCAATTGCGGCGGGTAAAACCAAATACACCGCACCAGACGGCATTCCCGAGCTGAAACAAGCGGCCTGCGCTAAGATGAAGCGCGATCATGGGCTTGAGTATACACCCGCTCAAATCTCGGTCGGAACCGGCGGCAAGCAAACGCTGTACAACGCTCTGACGGCGACGATGAATGACGGCGACGAGGTGATCATCCCCGCGCCTTATTGGGTAAGTTACCCCGACATGGTTTTGCTTGCCGGTGGAACACCGGTTGTCGTTGAGACGACACTCGAGAACAGTTTCAAGCTGACTGCGGAACAATTGGAAACCGCAATCACCCCCAAAACAAAATGGTTCATCTTCAACTCGCCCTCTAACCCAACGGGTGCAGGGTACAGCAGGGATGAGCTGAAGGCTCTGACCGATGTGCTGATGCGCCATCCGCATGTCTGGATCATGTCCGACGACATGTATGAACACCTGGCTTATGACGGGTTTGAATTCTGCACGCCGGCCGAAGTAGAGCCCGGTCTCTATGACCGGACGCTTACCTGCAATGGTGTCTCTAAAGCATACGCCATGACTGGGTGGCGCATCGGCTATGCAGCGGGTCCGGTCGAGATCATCGCGGCGATGCGTAAGGTTCAGTCGCAATCCACGTCGAACCCCTGCTCGGTCAGCCAATGGGCCGCGGTTGAGGCGTTGAACGGCACACAGGGCTTTCTGGCCCCGAACAACGAGACGTTCAATCGTCGTCGCGATCTGGTGGTTCGGATGCTGAACGAAATCGACGGCATCACCTGCCCCACGCCCGAAGGCGCGTTTTATGTTTATCCTTCGATTGCAGGACTGATTGGCAAAACGACGCCTGCCGGTACGGTCATCGACACTGACGAAGCATTTGCCACTTCTTTGCTGGAAGAGGCGGATGTAGCCGTTGTGTTTGGTGCAGCCTTTGGGCTTTCGCCGAATTTCCGGGTCAGCTACGCTACGTCCGATGCGGCCCTGACCGAGGCCTGCAGCCGTATACAGCGTTTCTGTACATCTCTGAGGTAAACATGTCCGCCGAACTTCCCGAGTACTACTTTCGTATCCGTGAAAACGGGGCTGCGGTGTTTCGGGTCGATACAGAAAACCGCCAACGCCGTATTGAGATGGACCAGATCGCGGTCATCAATATCCGCAATGGCGAAGTCAAACCGCAAGGGCAGCGGACGCTTTCTGAGCGAGATCACGCCGAAATCGACCGCTGGATGCAAGAACGCCGGGCCTTGTTGGCCCAGCGCGACATCGACGATATCCATCGCGCTGTCGACTACCTGAACCTGACCACGCAATGGGCGCAGTCCAAGGCAAGTGACGAACAGCTAGAAGACGTAACCGACCGGTTGCTGATGGCGATGCACGACCTGCGCACGGTTCTGGTTCGGAAAAAAGCAGACCGGCTGAGCAAGAATTAGGCGGGTTCTGCTGCTGTCGGCATCTGCCGGACCGAATGCATCCAGAACCGGGCCATCAACAGCACGGCTGCGAATGCCAAACCAAGCACCAGCCCCAGCCAGACACCGATGCCGTCCATTTCGCGAACAAAACCAAAATAGTACGACGCCGGGATTCCAACGACCCAATAGCTGAGTGCGGCCATGACCATGGGAATTTTGGCGTCTTGCAATCCGCGCAGCAGACCCAGTGCAATGACCTGCGCCCCATCGACCAGTTGAAACAATGCCGCCATGGCAAGCAACCCTGTCCCAATAGCCAGGATTTGCCCGCGTTGCGGATCATCAGTCTCCATGAACAATGAAATCAGCGGTTCGGCACAGGTCAGAAACAGGACAATTGTCAGAACGGACATGATCAGTGACATGCCCGTTACGGCAATTGCACCTTTTTCCAGATGTGCCCTGTCCCGACGGCCCAGCGCGTTACCTGCCCTGATGGTGGCGGCGTTTGACAACCCCAAATGCACCATAAAGGTAGCCGAAGCGAGGTTCAGCGCGATCCCATGCGCGGCCAGAGGGACCTGACCCAGCCACCCCATCATCACCGCTGATGTTGCAAACAGCGAAACTTCGGCCAGAGTGGTCAGACCAATGGGCACACCCAGCTTCCATACGCTGGCGAACATCTCCCAATCCGGCCGCCAAAACCGTTGAAAAAGGCTGTGTTCGGGCAGCGTCCGAACCACGTAGATAACAACAGCGACCAGCGAAACGACCTGGGTTGCGATTGAGGCGATGGCCGCCCCCGTCACGCCCAGTTCCGGTGCCCCCCAATTGCCGAAGATCAGCGCATAGTTGGTCACCGCGTTCACAAATGCCGCCGCGACCGTGATCCACAGCACGATCTGCGTCCGTTCCAATGCCGCAAGGTAGGACTTCAGCACCATCACAAGCAGGGCCGGAAACAACCCCCAACCTGCAACGCGCAAATACTCGGATGCGGTTTCAGCAATTTGCGGTTCCTGCTTCATGGCGATTAGGATCGGATAAGACCACCACAGCAATGGCATAACCACCACTGCGTACAGCAGCGACAGCCAAAGCCCCATTCGGGTTGAGCGGCGAATGCTGGTTTCGTCCCCTTCTGCTGCCGCTGTGGCAACCATTGGCATGACGGCCCAGCCAAACCCCGCACCGAACAAAAACAGCACAAAGTAATAGCTGCTGGCCAATGTCACCGCAGCCAACGCCTCGACCCCGTACCAACCCAACATGATGGTATCTGTCAAGCTGATCGCATACTGCGCCAGATGCCCTCCGACCAGGGGCAGGCCCAGCACGGCAATCGCCCGAAAATGAGCGGGATATGTCATCACTTTTGTCATAGCACCAGCCATATGCGCGGGCTTGGCGCGGGACAAGAGTGGATCACTAAAATTTCATTGTGAGACTTTGGTGCCCGCTCCTGGCATGAGAACGGGCACCTTGGTGTTTAACGGGCGTCCGGATGCAATGTTGCACCCAGAATATGTTCAGACCGATGAATGACGTGATGCGCCTGCCCCACGATCAACGGATCAGGATCACCGACAACGTCATGATCCTTGCCGGGGTAATCCAGCGTCGACAGGAAGTGACGCATACAGTTCAACCGAGCCCGTTTCTTGTCGTTCGACTTGATGATCGTCCAGGGCGCGTCCGCGGTATCGGTGTAAAAGAACATCGCTTCTTTCGCCTCGGTATAATCATCCCATTTGCTGAGGCTGGCCTTGTCGATGGGTGAAAGTTTCCACTGTTTCAGCGGATCGGTCTCGCGGCTTTTGAACCGACGTTGTTGTTCCTCCTGCGTGACCGAGAACCAGTATTTGTACAGTTGGATGCCCGAGCGGACCAGCATCTGTTCCAGTTCCGGCGTCTGACGCATGAACTCCAGATACTCATTGGGCGAGCAGAAGCCCATCACCCGCTCAACACCCGCGCGGTTGTACCAGGACCGGTCATAGAACACCATTTCACCAACGGTTGGCAGCTCCTGAAGGTAGCGCTGATAATACCACTGCCCTTTCTCTTCCCAGGTGGGTTTGTTCAAAGCGACCACTCGAGCCTGACGCGGATTCAAATGCTCCATGAACCGTTTGATCGTGCCGCCCTTGCCAGCGGCATCGCGACCTTCGAACAGCAGAACGAACCGCTGCCCCGTGTCTTGCGCCCACAGCTGAACCTTCAAAAGCTCGGCCTGCAACTTGGCTTTCTGCGTCTCATAAGTCGCCCGTGCCATCTTGCGGCCGTAGGGGTATTTCCCACTTTCGAACGCCTGCCGGATTTTCTCGGGACTGGGCGCGACGGGCTCGGCTGTATTGGCTGGTACGGATTTGATCTGAGGGGATTTTGCTTCGACCGGAGCAATGGCTTCCATACATCTTTTCCTTTTTCTACTGTCCTGAATGAGGGCTAGCAGAAACGTCTTGAATGCGCTTTGATTGGTGTCAAATTGATGCCTCAAAAACCCATAAATTCCACTCCGGATCAGAGGTTCCCATGCGCACGTCTTTTGCCGACCTGAATGGCCAGTCCTTCTGTGTCCGATTCTGGGGCAACTCCGATGCGCCACCGCTGTTGATGCTGCACGGCTTCCCGGAATACGGCGGCGCCTGGGCGGATCTCGCCCCGCATCTGATGGATCACTTCTATTGCATCGCCCCAGATCAGCGCGGCTATGGTCAAAGCTGGTGCCCCGAAGGGGTGCAGAACTATGCCCTATCGCAACTGGTGTCCGACATGGCCACCTTGATTGAGACCCACGGAGCGCCTTTTACCGTGCTGGGTCACGACTGGGGCGCATCGGTGGCCTATGGCCTTGCTATGTTCCGTCCTGATTTGGTTAACCGGCTTGTCATCGCAAACGGCGTGCACCCGGTTCCGTTTCAACGCGCCATGGCCACAGGCGGTGCGCAATCGGAAGCCTCGCAGTACATCAACCAACTGCGGGCACCAGATGCGGCCCGGAAACTGTCCGAAAACAGTTTTGCGGTGCTCGAAAGGTTCTTTCGCCATGGCATGGGACTGGATTGGCTGACCGAAAGCCGCATGGTCGAATATCGCACCGAATGGGCTCGCCCCGGGAGGCTGAAGGCAATGCTGAACTGGTATCGCGCCTCTCCACTGGTTGTGGCTGAACCCGGACTTCCGGCAACAGACCTGCCGGACCTGCCGCACGACCGGCTGCATGTCCGATGCCCGCACCTGTTGCTTTGGGGCCCTGATGACAAGGCGCTCTTGCCCGAAACCACCGAGGGGCTAGAGGCTTTTGCCGCGGACTTGACCCGCGTCACGATCCCCGGCACCGACCACTGGCTGCACCATCAAAAACCGCAGGACGTTGCAAACGCCATACTGGAATGGGTCCGCATTGCCTGATCTGTGTGATCTTTTACCGATGCCCCCAATCGTCAGGGTTGTCAGAATTGTTCGGCGACAAACCTAGCTCGTCCCCGACAGTCGAACATCCCAACCCCAGCACCGTTCGATTTGCATAAGAGAAGTACGAACAGACCTGATTGATCTCAAGGACTTCTCCATCGTCCCAACCCGCCTCACGCAGGGTGATCACATCCGCCTCGACCAGGTCCCCCGGACTTTCGGTCAGTTTACAGGCATAGATCATGGCGGCGACCTGCGCTGGATCCAACGGAGCAGCAGCTGGATCACGTGCCTCAATCGCCGCCCGGATCGCATTGCCTCGCGCTTTGTCGCCAAGCAACCGCTGCAAACCGGCGAAGTGATGTTCGACGCAATACCCGCACCGATTCAGAGAACTGACCCACACGCCCAGCACCTCAAGAAACCACTTCGGTATCTTGTTGCCCGAGTGATGCAGCACCGCCTTGTACATCGCCATATGGCCTTCCATCGAATGCGGCCGCAAAGAATGCGCCATCATGATGTTGTCCACATTATTGTCCGGGCCGGTCACCCGTTCGTAAAGTTTCTTCAGCTTTCCGGTCGCCTCTTCCAACGGCACTGTTCTGATCCAGCTCATGCGGCACCTGTCTTTCCTCTCGATTGAACGTCTGGCGCAGCCTAGTAACAATTCGAACCGCTTACGAGGCAAACCTCGAGCTATGACGCAACGAGGTGATGCAGCAGGCAATGAACGGCAGGTCCGAGCCCAGAGCGGACCTCAGTGTTTAGTTGTTTGTGCGCCGCATGGTGGAGCGTTCGTACCTCAGTCCAAATGTTCGAAAGCATAGATTTCTACGGCTTCTTCAAACCCACGCAGGGTTTGCGACCCAAGTGTGAGAGACGTTTCGGTTACAAGCTTTTCAAATTCACTCGTTGCCAGCAAAGGCGCATCAAGCGACCGAGTTAGGTTTTCCAATCTGCTGACCAAAGCAACGGACGTACCTGTCACCGTGAAGTCCATTCGTTTTTCGGTTCCCACGTTGCCATAGATCGCTGAACCCATGTGTAAGCCAATTCCAAAATCGGTTTGGTCTTCAGGCGCAATTTCTGCGCGCCTTTGAAACGCTTCTCGAGCAGCTGACAGGGCTGCCTCGCACATGTCTTCCGGCAAACGTCGGTGACCATCAAACGGGAAAATCGCCAGTAAGCCATCACCTACAAATTTCAACACTTCTCCGCCGTGGTCGTGAACCGCTCCGGCGACGCATTCAAAGTAACGGTTGACGGCAGCAACATAGTCTTCCGGCGACAGGCGTTGGCTCAGAGCCGTTGACCCGTGCATGTCGCTGAATAGAAGGGCACAATCGATTTCCTGAACATCGCCACGCGATATCTGACCGCTCAAGACCGATTGACCGGAAATCCTGCCCAGATAGGCTTCCATCAATTCTGCTGCCAAAAACTGCTCAGTATAAACACGAACCGTGCCAAAAAGCGGAATGGACAGACGCGCAAGACCATCGATTTCTCGTTTCGTAAAACCAGAGCGCCTCTTTGTTGCAAAGGATACAGAAGCACCAAGCACCCACTCCGATCCATTTTCGAACGATACGGTGCGTGTCCCAAACGGAACGGACAATACGAGGTAGTCGGTGAAACCTGATGCGGCCAGTTTTTGGTATATCGGGTATTTATCCCGGATTGATGGGTTCGTCAGGTTGGCACGCAGAAGCGGCACCATTTCCAATTCGCCAACAAGGCCATCGGCAAGATCCCAGATTTCTCGGTGAAAAAACCTGCTGGCCACTTGATCTGACAGTTTTGTGTTCTCGCCAAAGGGTGCACTGTCAAAAAGCTCATCCGTGATGGAACTGCGAGGCATGACAGTCCATTCAATACGGTCGGTTGATACATCCCAAGTAGCATCGACCAAACCGATGACGGGGTGCATCATGAGGCGACCCAGAGAGACACGGGCAACTGGCACGCCGCCGTCGATCAGCCTGTGGCTCAGATGCTCGACGAGACCACCTACCTCGCCTTCGAAGAAGGCTAATTTCTGCAACCAATCTGAAATTCGGTCGAAAACATCCGGCATAAAGTTCTCCTTAAAGAGCACTTTGGAGCAGCCCATCGCCTATGTCATTTAGTTTATTGAAGCAAAACGTACGCATAAGAGGGGCGAAACAATTGTCCACTTTGTCCGCACAGCGGGCCTCCACCCCATTCTTCACCTCTCAAACACCTACAACACCTCGCGCCCCTCTTTCCCCGGACCACATCACCTGCCATAATGGGAGAAACTCAAAAACAAGAGCAGCACCCATGCCCGACGATCTGTTGACGCCCGAAGCGACCAATACCTATGACGCCTCCTCGATCGAGGTGCTGGAAGGGCTGGAACCGGTCCGCAAACGTCCCGGCATGTATATTGGCGGCACGGACGAGCGGGCGTTGCACCACATGGTGGCCGAAATCCTCGACAACTCGATGGATGAGGCCGTCGCGGGCCATGCCAACCGGATCGA
Organism: Ruegeria sp. 6PALISEP08; assembly: GCF_001238295.1. Lineage (GTDB taxonomy): Bacteria > Pseudomonadota > Alphaproteobacteria > Rhodobacterales > Rhodobacteraceae > Ruegeria. The sequence goes on along the minus strand of NZ_LGXZ01000001.1, from coordinate 33,431 downwards.
GGTTGAGCTGCACGCCGATTATGCCCTTACGGTGCGCGACAACGGACGGGGTATTCCAATCGATCCGCACCCGAAGTTTCCGGGCAAATCGGCGCTTGAGGTGATCCTGTGCACCTTGCACGCGGGCGGCAAGTTCTCGGGCAAAGCCTATCAGACCTCGGGCGGTCTGCACGGTGTGGGTGCGTCCGTGGTGAATGCTCTGTCGGATTCGATGGTCGTGCAGGTGGCACGCGACAAGCAATTGTTCGAACAGCGGTTCTCGCGCGGCGTTCCGCTGGGTCCTGTGGAAAAGGTCGGCGCGGCCCCCAATCGGCGCGGTACAACAGTGACCTTCCACGCAGATGCGGACATCTTCGGCCACCATCGTTTCAAACCGGCGCGGCTGTTCAAATCGATCCGGTCCAAGGCTTACCTGTTCTCGGGCGTCGAAATCCGCTGGAAATCCGCCATCGACGACGGTGAAACCCCGACCGAGGCTACGTTTCATTTCCCCGGCGGCCTGTCGGATTACCTGAAAGAGACGATGAACGGATCGTCCACCTATGCCGAGCAGCCCTTTGCCGGCACCGTGGATTTCAACGAAAAATTCGGCGCCCCCGGCAAGGTGGAATGGGCGATCAACTGGACCCCTTCGCGCGACGGGTTCATCCAGTCCTACTGTAACACCGTCCCCACGCCCGAAGGCGGCACACATGTGGCGGGCTTCTGGGCCGCGGTCCTCAAAGGGATCAAGGCTTATGGCGAGCTGATCAACAACAAGAAGGCCGCGCAGATTAACCGCGACGACCTGATCACCGGTGGTTGCGCGCTGGTGTCGTGCTTTATCTCTGAACCGGAATTCGTGGGCCAAACCAAAGACCGCCTTGCCACGGTCGAAGCGCAGCGACTGGTCGAGAACTCTGTCCGCGACCATTTCGACAACTGGCTGGCCGCGGACAATAAATCGGCAGGTGCGATCCTGGACTTCCTCATCCTGAGGTCAGAGGAACGCCTGCGCCGACGGGCCGAGAAGGAAACACAACGCAAGTCCGCCACTAAGAAACTTCGTCTCCCCGGCAAGTTGGTGGACTGTTCTAGTTCAACACGGGATGGCACGGAATTATTCATCGTCGAGGGCGATTCTGCGGGCGGCTCGGCCAAGATGGGCCGAAACCGCAAAACACAGGCCCTGTTGCCCTTGCGCGGCAAGATCCTGAACGTGCTGGGCGCGGCCAGTTCGAAACTGGGCACCAACGCCGAAATCAGTGACCTAACGCAGGCGTTGGGTGTGGGGCTTGGCACCAAGTTCAACGTCGATGACCTGCGCTATGACAAGATCATCATCATGACCGACGCGGATGTGGACGGGGCGCATATCGCGGCGCTGCTGATGACGTTCTTCTTCACCCAGATGCGTCCGATGATCGACGCGGGCCACCTGTATCTGGCCTGCCCGCCTTTGTATCGCCTGACTCAAGGTGCCAAACGCGTCTACTGCCTGGACGAGGCCGAGCGGGATGAATGGCTTGAGAAAGGTCTGGGCGGCAAGGGCAAGATCGACGTGTCCCGCTTCAAGGGTCTGGGTGAGATGGACGCCAAGGATCTGAAAGAAACCACGATGGACCCCGCGTCCCGGAAATTGATCCGGGTCACCATCGACGAGGACGAACCCGGCGAGACCGGCGACTTGGTCGAGCGCCTGATGGGTAAAAAACCCGAACTGCGGTTCCAGTACATTCAGGAGAACGCGCGGTTTGTGGAGGAGTTGGATGTTTGACTAAAGGTTCGAATCCTTCTTCGAAAAAAGTAAAACCAAACTCCCTACATCTGGCGTCTCTGGGCCTAACCATCACTAAAATCTATGTTGTGCTATTGGTTGGATGCCTTCCAATTGCAATGCTCCTCGGAGCTATCAAATTAGAACCGTTGGAGATCAACCAACTGGGTGATTTCCTTGCAGGAGTTTTTGGCCCTCTTGCAATCTTTTGGCTAGTCCTCGGGTTCTTTCAGCAAAGCCGAGAGCTTCAAAACAGCGTGGATGCACTGAACCTACAAGCCAAGGAACTTGCCCATTCCGTTGAACAGCAAAAAGAAATGGTAAAAGTCACTCGAGAAACTCTGGAACACGAGCGAGAAGTCCTCAACATTCAGGCATTATCTAAAAAAGAAAGTCTACAACCTAAGCTGGACATCAAATTTGGAGCAGACTCCCGGCAAGGGTTGGACAATTATCGCTACTTCACCAAGATCACCAACATTGGACATACTGTCTCCAACTTCTCGATCGAATACACCTTAGATGGTCAGACTCTTCTGCAGGTAAGCAAAGAACTTCTAAAATTCGAGGACTCCGCTGAAGATCAAGCCGTTGAACTTTGTGCACCGATTACTGAAGTACTGAGCGCTGTTGTAAGGTTTGATGATAGTGAGGGTGATCGGTTCTTGAGCAGATATGATGTTGTTTACATTGCGTCCGAAAGCCAGTGGCCACGCTACACAATTAAAAGAACCTTACATGAGAAAGTTGGTTCGACGTCCGATTGAAACACTCAGTTCGCGCCCAGACCGAAGGTAGTTGCGAAATGCGCCCGGTGTCAAAGTGAAGGATTGCCTCTGACAAAACGGGAGCGGGTCGGGCGCGTGCTTGATGCTTTGCATCAAGCATTGGATGGGCAGAAGACGCACCAACCCCACACGCGCCCTCAAAATACCAAAATCTACTGCAATTCAAACATCTTCGGTTTACTAATCAAACCAAGACCCGGCTTCCCTGTGACAAGCTGGCTTGGATTTAACGATTAAGGATTTGCAATGGCCCGCCTTTATGACAGTCGAAAACGTGTTCTCGTAACCGGTGGGGCCGGGTTTCTGGGCTCGCATCTGTGCGACCGGCTTCTGGATGAGGGGCATGAGGTTTTGTGCGTCGACAACCTGTTCACCGGCACCAAGCGCAACATTGACCACCTGCACAACAACCCACGGTTCGAGTTCATGCGCCATGATGTGACCTTTCCGTTGTTTGTGGAGGTCGACGAGATCTACAACCTCGCCTGCCCGGCCTCACCCGTGCATTATCAGCACGATCCGGTGCAGACGACCAAGACCAGCGTGCATGGCGCGATCAACATGCTGGGGCTGGCGAAGCGGCTGAAATGCAAGATATTTCAGGCCTCGACCTCCGAAGTCTATGGCGACCCGACCATCCATCCGCAGACCGAAGATTATTGGGGTAACGTCAACCCGGTTGGTCCGCGCTCGTGCTATGACGAGGGCAAGCGCTGCGCCGAGACCTTGTTCTTCGATTATCACCGGCAGATGGGGCTTGAGATCAAGGTGGCCCGCATCTTCAACACGTACGGGCCCAGAATGCACCCTGCCGATGGGCGCGTCGTGTCGAACTTCATCATGCAGGCCCTGACCGGTGAGGCGATCACGATCTTTGGCGACGGTACGCAAACCCGGTCATTCTGTTACGTGGATGATCTGATCGAAGGGTTCATCCGCCTGATGGAAACTGGCCCAGACGTCACCGGCCCAGTCAATCTGGGCAATCCCAATGAATTCTCGATGAACGAACTGGCCGGTGAAATACAGGCGCTTGTGGGGGCCGAAACCCCCATCAGTTTTAAGGCACTGCCGCAGGACGACCCGAAACAGCGTCAACCGGATATCACTCTGGCGCGGACCCTGCTGAACTGGGAACCCAAGGTGCAGCTGAAGGAAGGGTTGGCGTCCACCATCAGCTATTTCAGAGAGCTACAATCAGAAGCTGCGTCCCACTGAACAAGGGACGGCTTTCCCCCATGGAAACAGGATTGCACAGGCCTACGTCTGGGCTTCAATCGCGTGGCACGAAGGAACGATGGCAATTTCTCGTTGCCTAAACCTTTGATCCCGTTCACACTTACCGCATCATAACAACAATGGCTTGAGGTCCGGGCGTCCAGTATCTTTTACCAACACCGCTTTTAGACGGGAGGACGACATGAAAACTATTACCTTTGGACTGGCCCTGGCGCTGCTGGCCTCACAAGCCCTTGCGCAGCAGATGCTCAGCACCGCATCCCCCATTCCGGACGGGGCCGAAAGCCGGTTTTGCTATTACGACGGCATGGCCTATTCCGAGGACGCCTTTGTTCTGATGGTCGGCGACAACACGGTTACCAATACAGTCAGCACGGTTCAGGAACGCCTGTTGCGTTGCCACCGCGATAACGACGGCACCCTGAAATGGAAACCACAGAGCACATTCTCGACCAATAACTGAGCCCTGCATCCGTGATCAGACGGCCAGCCCGATCAAGGCAACACCGATGGCCATAAGTGCGGCGGCCCCCAACCGTCGTATCCAATTGCCTTCCTTGAGGAAGATGAACCCGATCAGCGCGGCAAAGATGACCGAGGTTTCTCGCAGCGCCGAAACGGCGCCCAGCGGGGCAAAATTCTTGGCATAAAGCACCAGACCATACGCGGTCATCGAGACCAGCCCGCCAAGAATGCCCGTCATCCAAACCTTGGCAGGTATGTACTTCAGGCTCGAGCGCTTTTTGACCCCGACAAAGCCGGCAATGAACAGGTGCAGGAAAGCACCCCAGGCCCAATAGCTGAGTGTGTTGCCCGACAGCCGAACGCCGATCCCATCCACAACCGAGTAGATCGAAATGCAAAAACCGGTGCCTACTGCAAAGCCCAGCGCACTGCGCCCCACACCCGAGCGCAGCTCCTTCCAACTGCTCAGCTGAATGCCAAATGCGATAAGGGCAATGCCACCCCACGCCTGCAATGGCAGCACCTCACCCACCAGAACCATCGCCCAAAGCGAAACCAGTGCTGGAACGATGCCTCGGGCGATGGGGTAAACCACACTCAGATCCCCATGCTGATAGGCTTTGCCCAGCATGAAGTAATACCCGAAATGCACAACGGTCGAGAGCAGGATGTAGATAAAGCTCTCGGCACTGGGCAATGGCAGGACCATCACCATAACAGTCGCTGGCAACACGTGGCCAAATGCAACGAGCCCCAACATGGTCGTGCGATCCGCCGCGATCTTGACGATGGCGTTCCAGACCGCATGAAGCAGTGCTGCAGACAGAATAATGAGGATGACGAATAGGGTCATGCCCGGTCCTTTCCCGCAGATACTATGCGCAAAAAGGGTCTGTGGCCCTATTCACTTGGCGCGATCTCGACCAAAAACCTGATTATTGTCAACCCGGTTTCAAATGGGCTGTGTATTCAACCAGCTTTCGATTTGCTCAGCAGGCCCCTGCCAGCCTGGCTCCATAAACAGAAAATGCGCGTGGTCCTGAACCAGCAGAAAAGTTCCGCGTTCTCCGTAACGCTCTGCCAGGGCGCAGCATGTGTCTGGATTTACCGCCCGGTCTTCTGCGCCTGAAACGACCAGAACTGGGCAGTCGACCTTGTCGAACTCAACCTTGATCGCGTGATGGTCATCGAACATCCAGAAGAACATCTCGAACATAACGCGCCCGCTTTCGGCCCCCAGTTGATCGAACACGGCGTGTTGTTGTGCCTCGTCCATTTTATTGAGCGCAAAGGGCGCCATCAGGTCGAACTCGACCCGCATGGGCTGTTTCCAGAAGGCCCCACCTTCCATCAGCGCACGCGGCACAGCGCGCTCATCATCGGTTGCGGGCAAGGTGCCCCAGGGCGCATTGGGGTTGATCAGCACAATGGCGCTGGCCAGACCTCGCGCGGCCACCTGCTGCGCAACAACACCCGCAATGGCGTGGCCAAGCAGAACCGGCTTGCTGTCCAGACCCTGCACAAACTCCGCAATGTCGTCGGTGTAATCCAGCACGCTGGTCTTAGTCAGCCCAGGGTCAGGATCGGCTTTCGGATCATCGCCATGATGACGCAAGGCGGGGGTGTGTACAGTCCACCCCCGATCACGAAAGAAGGTCGCATAATCCTGCATACACCAGGGTCCGGCAAATGCCCCATGAATCAGAACAATGTCTTTTGTCATCGACAATCTCCCGTGGCTCTTCGGTCAGTATGAACATTCGGTAAGATGTTACAACTGCGCGTGATCCCTGTTGCAGGACGCAGGTCAGGTCCTAAGATCGGGCTCATGAGTTTTGTGACCGACAACCAACTGCCCCTGCTGATTCTGTTTTTTGTAGTGGGATGTATCGGAACGGCATTTCTGTTCCGCAAACCGGCCGGTCATCGGGCCTGGAAGCTGGCCGATCTGGTCTGGGTCGTACTGGGCGGTATCGGGGCGTTGGTCGCTGTTCTGGCGGGGCTTTACACCTCGGACAGCTCACGGCTGGATCGTCAGATCGATGTGGCTTATGCGGCCACACTGGCCTTTGATCGTGACGCCGCTCGGTTTCGCCTGCGCTTTTGTGATCCGGCCTTCGACCCGGACACGGCCGTTTTATGCGACAAGGTCGAGTTCCTCTCGGCCTCAACCGCCAGCAATTCGGAACTTCCGTTGTTCATAGCCGTCACCAATGAGGTCGCCCCGCTTCAGGGCCTGCATTTCCTCTTCGGAGGTCAAGCCAAGGATGACATGGATGAAATGCGCAGTGCCGCCGCGAAAGCTGATGCCTTCGATATCGACCAGTTTCTGGTCTTCACCTCTCTGGACGACGAAACGCAAACCGCCATCGACAACATGCGCCGGAAAGTACCTGCTATTGCAGGGGACTACCTGATCCTGGCCCAAAGCTATGATGATCTGATCGATCAGGTTGGCAAACTGAAAGACGAGTGGGAGTATTTGCAGGCCAACGCTCATATTCTGGTTCTTCAAATCGTGGCCCTGTGCCTTGTCAGCTTTGCAGCCCCGTTCCGGTTGGGAAAATCGCTGGTCGAGCTGCGTACGGCACTTATCGCCGATACGCCTGCGCCAGCACCTGCGGATCTGCCCCCAGAAAATAGCGCAATAGCGTCCACAGATTCCGAGTACCCCTCCGAAGCCACCCCGCCCGCTCATACCGCTCCGCGCTCGTAAAGGCTCGGATCTCAAGCAGTGTCATTCGGGGCAAGCAACGCACCAGCTCTACGTCCTCCATCAAGGGTTGGTCCGGATAGCCGCCTGCGGCTTGGTAGACATCGCGCAGCACCAAAAGTCCCTGATCCCCGTAGGGTAACCCAAATACCCTGCTGCGCAGATTGGCCCAGCCCGAGACCCATCTTGGCGCAATACCGTGCGCCCGAAATGCCAACCGGAACGCTGCAGGTGTGCCGCTGGAAAGGTGGGCGCTTACGGCCTCACTCCAGCCATGTTGCAGCACGGTGTCCGCGTGCAGGATCAGCATCCAGTCCCCACCGGCCTCTGCGCAGCCACGTCGCAACTGTCCGCCGCGCGACGGTGCACCCGCCACAACCCGGGCACCGGCCTCTTCCGCGATCTTCAGTGTTGGATCAGTAGACCCCCCATCGCTGATGATCAGCTCGCGGATCAGCCCGGCGTGCAGACCCTCCATCAACGCCTCAAGACATGCGGGCAAGGCACCAGCGGCGTTCAGGGTCGGAATCACAACAGAGATCGGGGCTGGCACGTCTGATACCCTCTGGTCTTGGTGGCGGATCTTCCTATATCACGAGGCCAAAGGAAATGACGAGGACCAAGCCATGCCCACCCGCCGCATCCTGCGCCTGACCGGCTCGGACACCGAAAGATTTTTGCAGGACCTGATCACCAATGACATTCAGGGTTTGAATGACGGGCTGGTCTATGCAGCGCTGCTGACGCCGCAAGGCAAGTATCTGGCGGACTTTTTCCTGAAGCGTGACGGCGACGGCGTTTTGCTGGATGTGGCCGAGCACCTCGCCGAAGATCTGATCAAGCGTCTGAGCATGTACAAGCTGCGTGCGGATGTGGCGATCGAAGGCACCGATCTGCATCTGCAGTACGGAACGGGTGCCGCGCCAGAGATCGCCCTGCCCGACCCGCGTCACCCGGACATGGGCTGGCGCATGTATTCCACAGCACCGGAAGAAGATGACGGCACCGATTGGGATGCGCTGCGCGTTCAACATTGCATTCCAGAGGCCGGAACTGAGCTGTCCCAAGACAGCTATATCCTTGAATCCGGTTTTGACATTCTGAACGGTGTGGATTTCAAAAAGGGCTGTTATGTAGGTCAGGAAGTGACCGCGCGCATGAAGCACAAGACCGAACTGCGCAAAGGTCTGCGCCGTGTCGTTGTTGATGGCACAGCCCCTGTGGGGACCGAGATCACGGCCAATGGCAAATCGATAGGCACCCTGTTCACTCAATCCGGGGGCCACGCGATTGCCTACCTGCGTTTTGACCGCGCAGGCGGTGAAATGCAGGCGGGCAAGGCCACGGTGCGATTGACGGACTAAGCGCCGCTTGTTGCCTAATCAGCACGACCACGTTGACGACACATATCGCCAAGTTTGAACCTGTTCCCCAGCCCTGCCAAACTGCGGGAAACAGGACAAACTGGATACACCCATGTTTCGACTATATTCCGCGATCTGGCGCGCCAGTTCCGGACGGCAGATCGTTCTTATCGTGCTGTCCATCGCCATTGCTGCCCTGGCCGCCGTTCCCCTTGAGTTTCAGCGTGACATCGTCAACCACCTAACAACTAAGAATGTGGGCACTGAGAAGCTGATCCAGCTGGGTATCGGCATGATGGCCGTTATCCTGCTGAGCCTTGTGCTGAAATGGATCCTTGGATACCGGGCTGGCACCTTGGGTGAAGACATGATCCGGCTTATCCGGCAGCGTTTGCTGTGGCGTTCAACCGACCTGAAAGAAACCGGTGAGGACCTACGCAAAGGCACCATGACCACGGCCATTTCCGCCGAGGCCGAAGAGTTGGGGAAATTCGCAGGGGGCGCATTCTCGGATCCGGTGGTTCAGATCGGTACGTTGATCAGCGTGATCGGATATATCTCATCCACGCAACCCGGTTTGGGGCTAATCGCCTTCTCGATGATCGTGCCGCAGATCATCATCGTTTTGGTCTCGCAACGCAAAGTGAACATTTTCGTAGCAGAACGTGTCCGTATCCTGCGCAGCGCTACGGACCGGCTGACGACCGAGGACATCGAAGCCGTCGAGCGGGACATCAACACCATGTTTGACGACATCTATGTCACGCGGCGAAGGATGTTCCTGTGGAAGCTGTCGGCCAAGTTTCTGCTAAGCGTAATCAACGGCGCCGGTACCGTCGGCATTCTGATGCTGGGCGGTTATCTGGTATTGCAGGGAAAAACGGATGTGGGCACCGTGGTGGCGGCCACCAGTGGGCTCAGCCGAATTCAGGGCCCGACCGCGTTCCTGATCGCATTCTATCGTCAGGTCAGCGCCAATCGCATCAAATATGAACTGATGCTGGAACTGTTTGGCCCCGATCCAACACGCTATCGTTACCGCCCCACCGCTTAAAAAAAAGACCGCGCAGCGGGTGCCTGCACGGTCTCTTGCCAATAGTTCCAAACGTCACGCGCGTTCGGAATAGTCCATCGTTTCCGTGTTCACGATAATCATTTCATCCTGACCGATGAAAGGCGGCACCATAACTTTCATGCCATTGTCCAGAATCGCAGGCTTGAACGAATTTGCCGCGGTCTGACCTTTGACAACAGGCTCGGTCTCGACAATCTTGCAGGTCACTTTCTGCGGCAGCGTCGCGTTCAGCGCCTCGCTTTCGTAGAATTCAACAACGATGGTCATGCCATCCTGCAGGAACGGACGACGTTCACCCAGCAAATCTGCCGGCAATTCAATCTGTTCGTAGGTCTCTGTATCCATGAACACCAGCATCCCGTCGGATTCGTAAAGGAATTGCTGGTCTTTCTGTTCCAGGCGGACGCGCTCGACCTTGTCCGCTGACCGGAAGCGTTCGTTCAATTTCGAGCCATTGCGCAGGTTGCGCAGTTCGACCTGGGCAAACGCACCGCCTTTGCCCGGCTTTACGTGGTCTACCTTGACCGCTGCCCACAGGCCGTCGTTATGCTCAAGCACATTGCCGGGGCGAATTTCGTTCCCATTTATCTTGGGCATTACATAAATCCTTCACAAACGGTTGATGCATCAGTTGCGGCCCCTATATCTGGCGGGACCACACCTGACAAGACAACGACACCTAGTGCTGCACTTGCAGCAAGCTATGCAAGTGACGCAACGCAACTATGCATTTTATCTGTATCCGAATCGCACCTAATAGGTCATAAGGACCCTCACGCCGAAAATGCAAGAGCAAGAACAACAAGGAAGACGAGATGAGAGATTTCGTTGACGGCACTGCCTTTAACAATGAGCAAGGCAATCGTGCGCGCAAACTTTTCGCGGCCGTTGTGTTGGCTGCACTTGATGATGCCATCGCCGATGACAAGAAGTACGGCAATGGCCCCGAACAAATCGCGCGATGGGCGCGTTCGCGCGATGGGCGCGAAGTGCTGTCCTGCGCAGGTATTGACCCGAATGAACGGGTTGTCAGCGGACTGATGGAGTTCGTTGGCCGTGGCGTGCGCACCTCGGTCGCTTTGTCGCGCGAAGAAAGCGAGCGTCGTAACGCCGCTCAGCAAGCTGAAGCCGCCTGATCCCAGGCGATTTCGCACCAGAAAAAACGCGCTCTGCCTGTCAGAGCGCGTTTTTCTTTGCCGTGTCATGCAATTCGCGCGCCTAGAAAAACAACAGCCACTGTCGCGCCACCCAGATTTCAGCCGCCAGCATGGAGCCGAACAGGACCCTGCCCCAAACTGACAGGCCGCGCTGCCACAGCACAACATAGGCCGCCAAACACACTGACGCAGAAACCGGTGCCACCCACAAGGCATGATGGCCGCTGTCCCAATAGCTGACAGGGCTGTGAAATACCCAATCGCTCAGCGGCCAGAACTGGGGTCGCCCGTCCCCGGCGTGCAGCACAAAATCTGTCGCCAAATGCAACAGACCTGCCGCAGCCCCGACAGCAACAAAATGCCAACCGCGCCACACTGCCAATAACAGCACACTTCCCCAAAGGATAAAGGAGTTGTCGATGGCAAAGACGGTCTGCCAGGTCTGTGAATAGTAGAGTTGCCCAAAGACCACCTGTTCCGGAATGCCCAAAACAAACAGCGAAACCCCTACCATAAGATACAGGGATAAATCCGGCAGTACCGCCCCCAGCAATGCCGCCAACAGGATACGCCCCTGCGGAGGCCGGGCAAAAGCAGCGGCCCCGATCAAAAGATGCGCTGGCGTGTTCATCCGGGGCTTTCCCTTTTGGTTCAAATCAGGTCATCTGCGCCCCGACATATAGGAGACAAACCATGGTTCGCGCCATCATGATTCAAGGTACCGGCAGCAACGTCGGAAAATCGGTGCTGGTGGCCGGGCTTGCGCGGGCCTTTACACGGCGGGGTATGCGGGTTGCTCCGTTCAAGCCACAGAACATGTCGAACAATGCGGCTGTCACCGAAAACGGGGGCGAGATCGGCCGTGCGCAAGCGCTTCAGGCCCGGGCGGCGCGGCGGGCGACCCATACCGACATGAACCCCATTTTGCTGAAACCCGAAACGGACACCGGCGCCCAGATCATCGTTCAGGGACAACGTGCGGGCACGATGAAGGCCGGGGATTACCGCAAGGACAAGTCCAAGCTGCTGGGGGCTGCGCTGGAAAGCTTTGACCGGCTTTGCGCGGATGCTGACCTGGTTTTGATCGAGGGCGCGGGAAGCCCGGCTGAAACCAATCTGCGCAAAGGTGATATCGCCAACATGGGCTTTGCCTGTGCCGCAGATGTTCCGGTGGTTCTTGTCGGCGACATCCATCGTGGCGGTGTGATCGCACAGATCGTCGGCACTCAGGCTGTGCTGGAAGACGGCGATCTGGCACAGATCCGGGGCTTTGCCGTCAACAGGTTCAAGGGGGATGTGTCCTTGTTCGACGAGGGGCGCGATGACATCGCCACCCGCACAGGTTGGCCCTGTCTGGGCGTGGTTCCATGGTTTCAAGACGCGTGGAAATTGCCTGCCGAGGATATGATGGATATTCGCTCTCATACCGGTGGCGCGTGCAAGGTCGTTGTTCCTCAGCTTGAACGCATGGCCAATTTCGACGACCTCGACCCGCTGTCGGCTGAGCCCGGCGTAAGTGTCGAGATCATTCCCGCAGGACGTCCCCTGCCCGGTGACGCCGATCTGGTTCTGCTGCCCGGCAGCAAATCCACCATCGCAGACCTGACATATTTCAGGGCGCAGGGGTGGGATATCGACCTCTATGGCCATTTGCGCCGGGGTGGGCATGTTCTGGGGCTGTGCGGTGGGTACCAGATGCTGGGCAAAACTATCTCAGATCCGGACGGCGTCGATGGCAGACCGGGTAAGGTCGATGGGCTGGGTTTACTGGACGTTGACACCGTCATGGGCGGGCAAAAACACGTTATCCTGCGATCAGCCCATGCCCTGCCCGACCGGAATCCGGTCAGCGGGTACGAAATCCACATGGGTCATACCGATGGCCCTGATCGCGCCCGCGCATGGCTGGAGGTTGAAGGCAAGCCAGAAGGTGCTGCCAGCGCCAATGGACGGATCAAAGGAAGCTACCTGCACGGTATCTTTTCGTCCGACACGTTCCGGACGCACTATCTTTCAAAACTGGGCGTGACCTCGGACGTCGCTTACGAGGACGGCGTAGAACAGGCGCTGGACGATCTGGCCGACCATCTTGAGCACCACATGGATCTTGATCTGTTGCTTAGTCTTGCCCAGTCACCTCAGCGCGGCTGAGCTTTAGCCCAGCTCTTTTGCGGCCAGAGCACGTGCGATCTCGCGCCGGACCATCTTGCGCACATTCCGTGTGATCCGTTCGCCCATTGTGCCCTGCAACTCTTGCCGGACAACTTCGGCAATCAGGGCGCGCAACGCCTCTTCATCCATATCGATTGTCATTTCGTCTTCAGCAGCCTCTTCGATCACCTCGGATTCAACCCGAGGCGACCGGATAAACTCTGCCTGAACGTGTACGTCTTCGTCCTCTGCGGGCGCATCGGTTTGCTCGACTTCGACAGAGTCTAAAGAAGCGGCTGCGGCGAACTCTTCTTCTACATTCCAAGGCAAAGACTGCGACGGCGTCCCGGAATAGGCGTCTTCGCTGTCACCGTCTGGCTCCCACTGATCTTCTGTTTGCGCAATGGCCGCTTCCAGCGCTTCGATCTTCGCGCTCAGGCTGGTTGCCGCATCTGTCGATGCGGCAGAATTCGGCGCGTCTGCCTCTACCTCATCCTCAACGGCATTAGCCGGTTTGCCCGCCTCGACGATATCGCAAGCCCGCAACAACATCGGCTTAGCCGAGTCGGAACTTTTTAGGCCCGTGCCAACAAACTCGGGAGTCTCATCGACCTGAGTCGGGGTGCCGATACGCAAAGCATCCGTCAGAACCAGCCGTCCCGGCTTTCTGGATACAGGCTGTTGATCCGAGACGGATTTATCGCGGTGGTCTTCGCTTACCAGACGTTTGACCGAAGACAGAACATCTTCGATCCCTGCTTTTACGACGTTATCAGTCATTGTTCTCTACCGCTCTATCCTCGGATCGAGTGTAGCCAAACAATCCCAACCTCACAACAAATAGTATGGCCGATCAGTCGCGACGCAATGCTTTGAGGACGCGATCCAGATCTTTGCTCTGTTTGCTGACCTGTGCCGGCGCTTTTTTAACCAGGTTGTAGTACAAGGTCGGGTCATAGATCTGTACAGCCAACCCCAGACGTTCTGCCGTCAGCAAGCCCTGCGCCTGCAACAACTGATAAGCGGCGCGCGAGCGTTCCGTGCGCGAAGCAACTTCGGCCAGCTGCGCATCCAAAAGGTCCTGCTGAGCGTTCAATACATCCAGAGTTGTCCGGGCACCCAATGTCGCTTCTTCGCGAATGCCGTCGAAGGCGACCTGTGATGCGCGAACCCGCTCAGTCGAGGCCCGAAGGCTGGCGCTGGCCGCCAGGAACGCCGCATAACGGTCGGTGACGCCCTGCGTGATGTTTTTCTGCACATTCAACAGATTCGCACGCGATGCATCCCGTGTCGCCATTGCGCGCCGCACGTTCGCGGCTAAACGACCACCCGCATAGATGGGCTGATTGAAGTTCAGTGAGATAGTTGCATCGTTGATATAATCGTCGTTGTCATAGCTTTCGGACACGCCTGCATCCGCGTTCAGGCTGACATTTGGACCAAGATTGGCCCGCTGTTGCTGCACGATCAGGTCGAACGCGCGCACCTGATGCTGCGCAGACAGAATCGCCGGATGGTTGCGTTGCGCTAGGCCGACTGCCTCGGCCTCGGACCGTGGCAGGTTGGGCAGGCTCGGTTGGCCTGCGGTGCGCCCCGGCGCCTTACCGACAGCATTCACATATTCGGCCTGCGCGATGCTCAGTTCACCGCGCGCAACCGCGAGGTCCGCCTGCGAGCTCGCCAACTGCGCTTCGGACAAGGCGACGTCCGTGCGGGTGACTTCACCAACCTCAAAGCGGTCATTCGATGCCCTAAGTTCCTCGGCCGAAACCTCGACGTTGTTCTGACGGATTTCTACAGTCTCTTCCTGCAGTAACACGCCCAAATAGGCATTTGCCGCACGGATCAGAACTTGTTGTTCAATGTCGATCAAGGTTTGCCGGGTCGACAGTACAGTTTCCTGCGCAGATTGTTTGCCCAGAAGCGAAGCGCCACCATCATACAGAAGTTGGCCCAGCGTCAGACCCGTAAAGAACCGCGATGGTTCATTGGTCGTGACCACATTGGAGGTCCGAGAGCGGGTATAATCCTGGCTAACCTGCACCGTCCAGTTGATGATCGGCCGCAACGCCGAAAGCGCGATGGCCACATCTTCGTCCGCAGCCCGCAACAGCGCCCGGTTCTGCTCCAACAGGCCGCTTGTGTTATACGCGCCGATAAAGGCGTCTGTTATGTTATCTGCCCACGCTACACGCCCTGGCATCACGCTGATGGCAAGTCCTGCGGTCACCGCAAACGCCCTGACGATCTTACCTGTCGCCGTACCACGCATACCGAAATCCTCTCAAACGAAATTACACTGCCCTACAGGCAGTTTGCGGCCTTGTTTTCAACTAATCAAGGCGGAAGAAAAATCTATCGGCGGACTATAGCGAAAATGCACACTCGGCCGAAAAACTCTCCAGAACAGGTGCGCTGGCGTTAAACGCGTCACGCCAGCTGACCTGACCGCCGGACTTCCGACCGATCCGCACGGTGCCGAGGTTCCCGTCGACAAACAGACAGGCGATCCGGCCGTGTTCTTTAAGCTGATCAAGCAACGCTTGGGGAATTTGCTCGACGCCGCCTTGTACCATAATCGCGTCGTAGGGGCCGTGCTCAGCCACGCCCTGCTCAAGCGGGCCCACGTGGATGATTGCGTTGTCCACATCCGCCTCGGCCAGAAGGCTTTGCGCCTCAGCCGCCAGCGCCTCGTCACTTTCCACACCAACAACCAACTGCGCCATCCGGGCGGCTACCGCCGTGGAATACCCCATGGCCGGAGCGATATCGAGAACCATCTCATCATTGGATATGTTCAACGCGTCCAAGATCTTGGCCAGCGTCCGAGGCTCGATCATCGCGCGACCATTGCCCATTTCGATCAAATCGTCGACATAGGCCGCTTCGCGCTGCGCGTCCGGCACGAAGTTCTCGCGTGGGACGTGCAACATCGCGTCAATGATCGGGAACTTGGTGACATCAGAGGGTCGGACCTGTGTATCAACCATTGTGCGGCGCCGGGCTGCGAAATCTGTCATTGGATATCTCGTCTCATTCCCAAAGATGTCGGGCTTGTGCCACATCCTGATCCGTGCAGCAACGGCCCTGTTGCCGCAACCCGGTTGCGACGCCTCAAAAAATGTTCACGGGATATCGCAAATTTCAATCTAGCCTTCAAAATTGCACGCAATCCTCTGGACGCCCCAGAAGAAAGCTGTTAAAACCCCACGCACACCACGGCAAGTATTTGATTTTACTTGAAAAGGCGAGTTGGCGGAGTGGTGACGCAGCGGATTGCAAATCCGTGTACACCGGTTCGATTCCGGTACTCGCCTCCAAACCGCAAGCTGTTGATACGGCTTCGGAAAATCACCCTGACGATTGTCAGCAGGGCATGTACACGGATTTTAGGGGTACGCCTATGCTGATACGCGATGCACTCGCACGATATAAGATCGACCATCTGGACCAACTCAAACATGGCGACGAACGCCTGACGCAGTTGGAACGGGTACTTGAATCCAACTCATGTTCCCACATGCACACGATCACCAATTCTGATCTGTCGGATGCACTCAGCCGGTGGAAGACCAGCACAAGGAATCGGTACCGGCCAGCGGTGACGCATTTCTGGCGGTACGGTCGAGCCAATGATTGGACGACGCTGGCGCCGACGATCCTGCCAGCCCGAGAAACACCACGCGACCAGGTGCTGACGCTGGACCAGCTACGCGCCCTGTACGACGCCGCACCGTATCAGGGCAAGGCGTGGTGCCAGCTCCTGCAATTGCTCATTCTAACCGGGCAACGAGAGTCGGACCTGATGCAGTTCAACCCGGCTCTGGTTCGCGATCAGTGCATGGTGATCCCGTCTTCGAAGAATGGCACCCGCCACGTCATACCGTTGGCCGGTCGGGCTTTCGTTCTGGCCGCGATGCAGCCGAACCAGTTTCAGGATTTCAAGACAACAGCGCACGTCAAAAAACGCTGGTTCACTGACGCATATATCCCGGTCAAAAGGTTCCAGCTTCGGGACATACGCCGGTCGTTCGCCACGCATCTGTGCGAACACGGCGCGGATGAAAACGATGTAGACCGGATATTGAACCATCAGGCCGCAGCAACCTAGCCCGGGGTTGCACGAACCTACAATCGTTCTCAACGCCTGCGACAACGCCGGGAAATCATGAACCAGTGGGAAGGGTTGTTGTTTAAGGGTGCATAGCGGCATTGACACTGTGCGGAACAAAATTAGAACATCTTGCCATGAAGAAATGGCCGCGGACGATTCCTTATGACCTGAAATGCAAGCTGGAATGTTTGCGCGAGTATCGCAGCAAACCGTCGCTACAAGACGATTGGGCCGCTGTCTTTGAGTGGTTGAACCAGCACGGCATTGAACCACCAGACCACGCTTTGCCGACCGAACCGGAACTACGCGGGCCAGTCGGTCACAGTTAGCTATACTTTTGGATAGTCCCCTATTCTTATGCCCGCTTATCGGTGTCAGTCATTTCGTGGTAAATACAAGTTGCAAAGTCCTATGCGAACCCCGCCTGCGGCCACCATCCCAGTGCTGTAGGGATTAGCCAGCTTCGCAAAACTCACTCACAGGAACTGCGAAGCTGGTTCTTTTCTTGCCTACATAATCGTCGTCTTGGACCAAATTCGATCAGTCACATCATCCATTGCCTCTTAACCGGATGCATGCACCTACTGTGGCAGTTCACCGAAATAGCCGCTCAGGTAAGCTATTATTGCACCTATAACGCCGACCACAATCACAATTGAGATTAACGCACCGCTGCCCCTTGAGTAGTAACCCATCGTCAGTAGCCCGACGACAAAGATGCCAACCAAAAAATAGAGTACAGTGTTGTCCATGACGAAACCCGTGCCGCAATGACGTTTAGTCACAATATGATAGAGTTTCGCGTCATGTCTAACCAAGAAAAAGCCCCGCACTATGGCGGGGCGGTCACTCGTTACCCCCTCATCCCCCAAAAAACCCGCGTTGTTCGGAGGGAAACCAAGTGAACAACGCGGGCAGAAAGTTAGGGGTAAATTGTGTACGGCGTTAATTGCACTTTGGATCAAAAGTACCCCGCGCCGCCCTAATCTGGGATGATGGGCAACGCGGGGATTTAGTCTGGTCATGGGACTGCCCAGACTAAATGGGGCAAGTGTGTTACGGCTCTTTAAGCCGGTTAGAGAGCTATGAGTGAATCTGGTGTCCGGGGGATTTGAATGACGGCGGTGCATCTGGTTGGTTTGTTGTTGCGACACAAGCCACCGACCAAAGTAGCACCACCATCATGAACGACACTACCATCATCGCATTTTCCGGTCGAGACGCGGTCGCTGACCCGCTGACGGAGCTCATACGCAAAGGCGCTCGGGAACTGTTGCAAGCGGCCGTTGAGGCCGAGCGAGATATCTTTCTCGCAGAGTTTGCCGAACGCCGCACCTCAGATGGCCGCGCGGCGGTTGTGGGCGGTGGGTATCATCCGGAGCGCGCCATTCAGACAGGGATCGGGCCGGTCACGGTGAAAGTGCCGAAGGTACGGGCGAAGGATGGCAAGCCGGTGACGTTTCGCTCCGCGCTTGTGCCACCCTATGTGCGCAAGGCTAAATCCATTGAGGCCGCGCTGCCCTGGCTGTATCTGAAGGGCATTTCCACGGGCGAAATGGGATCTGCGTTGAAGATGCTTCTCGGCCCGGATGCCACCGGGTTCTCGGCCAAAACCATTTCACGGCTGAAAGTCCAATGGGCTGCTGAATACGATGATTGGCGCAAGGCTGATCTGAGCCGCGATGAATGGGTCTATGTCTGGGCTGATGGTATCTACAGCGGATTGCGCGGCAATGATGATCGGCTCTGCGTGCTGGTCGTGATTGGGGTCAATGTCCTTGGTGAAAAGCATTTTCTGACCATCGAGGACGGCGTTCGGGAAAGCACGCAAAGCTGGCGAGAAATGCTTCTTGGTCTCAAAAACCGGGGCCTAAACGCGCCCAAACTGGCTACCGGCGACGGGGCCATGGGGTTTTGGGCGGCGCTGGAGGAAGTCTTCCCCAGCACGCGACAACAGCGCTGCTGGATGCATAAGACCGGGAACGTGCTCAATTACCTCCCCAAACGAACACAGCCCAAAGCCAAGAAAATGCTGCATGACATTTGGTAGGCAGAAACGCGCGAGGACGCACAGGCCGCCTTCGATTTGTTCATCGACACCTTCGAAGCGAAGTACCCAAAAGCCACCGAATGCTTGATCAAGGACCGCGAGGAGCTGCTGACCTTCTACGATTTCCCCGCCCAGCATTGGCAGAGCATTCGCACATCAAATCCAATAGAAAGCGTCTTCGCCACGATCCGCCATTGCACCAAGCGATCCAAGGGCTGCCTGAGCCGCGACGGGATGCTTCACATGATGTTCAAACTCGAACAATGCGCCGAAAAAAGCTGGCGCAAACTGCGCGGCTTCGCCCATCTTGCCGACGTCATTCAGGGCGTCGATTTCGTCAACGGCATCAAGCCATCAAACCAGGATCAAGCCGCCGCATGAGGACCGCCTGGACACCAGATTTGACAATAACCCCCGGTTGGATCAATAGCCGGTACCCCGCCTCAGTTCAGCTGGTGTCAGTTCTCGAGACGAACCAAACATCAAAGCCAGTATCAATCACTTGGTTGATTACCCTGGGTGTTGATTTATCAGGGTACAAACCTCAATTCGGATTAAGACTTCCGATAGCGGCTAAGTAATTGATCTGTATATTATTTGTTTTGGCGGAAATTAAAAAACTATTGGCCGTGAATCGAAAGCAATTCCACCCCAAAACACCCTAATTAAACAACCTACTTCATCCGCTTCGTGGAAGGGTTTTGGGAATAATGGAACTAGTTGTCTTGGCCGTTGTTTTTGGCGGACTTTTAATTAAGGTCACTGGCTCAAGCCGCTCTATAGGTCGCTCCATAGGCCGTGCAGTAGGTCGCTCTCGTCGGAGAAGTACCTCCCTAAAGCCGGTAGTTCGACCTAACAATCGGCGATCTACTCTGAAGCCAGTTGTTCGACCCAACAATAGACGCCGCATCCACAAGCCAGCATACCCAATACCAGCAATGCCAAAGAGCATGATGCTGCAAGGGCGTGCATATGTGATAGATGGAGACACTATCAGAATAAATGGAACAAAAATTCGTTTGGCTGGAATCTATGCTCCGGAATTGGACATGCCTTATGGCCAAAAGTCCAAATGGGCGATGGTCGAAATTTGTAATGGGCAAACCATTACCGCAGAACTTGATGGTGAAAGATCTTACGATCGACTCGTGGGAACATGCTATCTACCAGAGGGTCGAGACATTGGTGCAGAGTTAATTAAACAAGGACTGGCTTTAGATTTGCCGGAGTTTTCTCGTGGTAAGTATCGCCATCTAGAGCCAGCGGGAGTGCGTCGAAGACTCGCTAACGGGCAGTTTGGGCATGCTTCTATCCGCATTCGACAGAGGACGACAATAAAGGTGAGCCGAAGCTGAGACTAGTAGCTTCAAGCACACTTCACCTTCCCGGCGGAACCGTCACGTGCAAGCTGAACGATGAACGCACCTACGACCGCTAATTGGGCGTTTGCTACGTAGATGGGGAAGACATTGACGCGGCCTCAATCTGTGCCGGACTTGCGCTGGATTGCCGCCGGTACTCAGGGGGCCGATACCGTCACTTGGAGACGCCTGAAGCAAGAGTTAGGGTTGTTCGAGCTAGGTATTTTTAGTTGGCTTTGTTATAGCAGTACGGAGCCCTAAGCTGCCCTAGATCCCAATTCCGCATTTCGCACATGCAGCGGACCGCAATCCGAACAAAGCTGCCATTGTGAAAGTCAGGTCGCTTCCACATCTACTAATATCCGGCTGGGTCGTTAGGGGTGTGTAGCAGTGTGCCTTCAAACGCGTCGAGATCATCAGTCATTTGCAACCAAGGCAACTTGCTTTGCTTATTGACGTGAAAAGTCGGTTTGAAATCTTCCGGGTTTTCGAGCGACGCAGCGTAGAGGTGCATACCACCTGGATAGTGATCGGCTTCAAATCCAATGGGTGACCCACACGTCCCGCAAAAGTGCCTGAAAACGCCTTTGGAACTTTCAAAAGTACAGGGTTTATCACCAGTCCACTCAAAGTTCTCTATTGGCATACCGAACCACGCAACCACCGGTGCGGCACAATTCCGACGGCAGTCATCGCAGTGGCAATAGCATGCCCATGTTTGATCACCCCGATAGACCCAACTTGTTTTCTTACACAGACAATACCCACGCGTCGCCATTCGATTTTCCTCTAAACCTCCGAAAACATAGGACACAGGTGAGTTTTGAAATGGATGTTTTGGGACGTTTCATCAGCGGAAAACGTCGGAAATCAGAGTCGATTTGGGCTCGTAGTCGACCTTCGCTGCCTCCCGTGTAGATGAAGGGAGGCAGCCCAAAGCGGACCTCCAAAACCGAGTTTGCAATGTCCGAGATGCGGACAAAGCGGACTTTTGGGATTTCGCATGCTGGTGACGCAGAAAGCGTTCGCGCCCGCAGCAATGTGTTTTCGGCAATGCAGCGGACACCTATTTGCGAGCGTTTGCACGGGCATAAACCGGAAAAGTCCAAACCGCCCGTTCACTGCAGTCAGCACTGACCATCGTGGAGCGCAACGTTGCGGAAAGGTTCGAGCTCAAGCCGAACCTTGATACAACACCAAGCCTGTCGATCTGTCCGAAAGTACTCACATATCACGGCAAGAGGTTCCGAAGGGCCGTATCTCAAAAAAAGCAATTCTCAAATTGTACGTTTTTGTAGGATCAAACCATGTCTCGAGCCTTAATGCAGGACATGATTTGGGTTTGATGCACTCATACCGAAGCCAACTACATCGAGCAGTGCTAAACTGTTACGGCCTGCAACACTTGATCACGCGTCAGGTCATCTCGTGTGCCTTTGACCATGACTTCGCCACGTCGCAATACAACAAACCTGTCGGCAAGATCATATGCGAAGTCGAAATACTGCTCGACTAAGACAATTGCCATTCCGCTCGTCTTTCTGAGGTGCCGGATCACTTCGCCAATCTGTTGGATTATGTTCGGCTGAATACCTTCGGTTGGCTCATCCAGCAGCAGCAGGCGCGGTTTTGTGATCAGTGCACGCGCGATGGCCAACTGTTGCTGCTGCCCGCCGGAAAGGTCGCCCCCGCGCCGGTTCTGCATTTTTTTGAGGACCGGGAACATATCAAAAATATCATCTGGGACGAAATGTTCGCTGGCAGGCAGACAGGAGAAGCCTGTTTCCAGATTTTCTCGAACTGTGAGCAATGGGAAAATTTCGCGGCCTTGGGGGACATATGCCACACCTTTCCAGGCCATCTGATGAGCAGGTAAGATACCCATTGGCTTTCCGTCAAGCTCCAGTTCACCACCGGAACGGGGACGCGCCCCTGAGATTGCCTTCATCAGACTGGTTTTTCCGACACCGTTGGTCCCCATGACGCACGTTACTTCACCCTGTAAAGCTTCCATGGAAATCCCGTTGAGGATTTGCGAGTGCCCATAGTACAAAGTCAGATCGGTCAGCTTCAACATTTTCTAGCGCCCCAGATAGACGTCGATGACGTCCTGATTTGATGTCACGTGATCAAGACTGCCCTCGGCTAACACGGATCCTTCATGCAAAACCGTGACTTTGCAGTTCAGGCGCCTGACAAATTCCATGTCATGTTCAACGACCACAACCGCGCGGGTCCTTGCAGCTTGAACTAGCAAGTCTGTGGTATGTTCGCGTTCTTGCAGGGTCATGCCAGCGGCGGGTTCATCAACCAATAGCAGACGTGGGTCCTGCGCAAGCAGCATGCCAATTTCCAACCATTGCTTTTGCCCGTGGCTCAGTTCACCTGACTTCCGGCTCAGTTCCTGATACAGCCCAATTTCGGTGGCCAGGTCCTCGACCTTCTGCAAATCACTTGTGGACGGACGGTAAAGCAGCACACCAACCCAGCCACGATTTTTCTTTAGCGCCATTAGTAGATTATCGCGCACGGACTGATCCTCAAAAACCGTAGGCTTCTGAAACTTCCGCCCTATTCCCGCCTGCGCGATTTTTGCCTCGGTCATATCCAATAAAGATACTGACTTTTCGCCCCATATGACCCGCCCCTCATCTGGTCGGGTCTTGCCGGTGATGATGTCCATAAACGTAGTCTTGCCGGCACCATTCGGGCCAATCACGGAACGTAGCTCCGCGTCACCAATCTGGAAGGACAGGTTGTTGATGGCGCGGAACCCGTCGAAGGTAACCGATACGCCACTTACCTCTAACAAGGTGCTCATAGGCTAGCCTCTTTCTCACGCAAAGCGCCTTCATCCGGTCCCAGATTGGCACCATGCCGATCGGGATGACGCTGGTTGGTATACAAGTCGAACAAACCTCCGATACCTTGCGGAGCAAACAGCGTAACCAGCACAAAGGACACACCCAGCAGCACTTGCCACCAGTCGACCCATTTGATCGTGTAAAAACCAAGCGGGATATCCGGGGCCTGCCCGCCGGTGAACCAGGTGCTCAGCAGGCTGACAAAAGCCGCGCCGATGACCGCACCATACAGGCGGCCCCGGCCGCCGATAGCGACCCAGACGGCCAGATATATTGAGGCGATGGGGGCCATTTCCTCGGGGTTGATAATGCCCGCTTGGGGGTAATAGAGCGCGCCCGCGATTGCGGCGATGCAAGCCGTCAGGGTGAAGACAGCCAACTTGTAAACCTCGACCGAATAGCCGAGGAACCGCACCCGCGCCTCGTTGTCTCGAATGCCACGCAGGACTGAGCCGAACTTGCCTGACACGATCCATGCCGCCAGCATGTAACCCAGTCCCAACGCCAAAGCCGAAGCCCATAAGAACCAGAGCGAAACAACGTCTTGAGAAACAGTGACACCGGGCAGGTTCTGCAAGCCGGACAAGCCATTGTTGCCGCGCAAACCGCTGTCGTTCTGAAACAGATACAAAGCCAGAGCCAGCGTCATTGCTTGCGTCAGGATCGACAGATAGACGCCCGTTACTCGACTGCGGAAGGCAAGCCAGCCAAAGATCAGTGCAAGCAGGCCAGGCACCACAACGACCAGTATCAACTGCAGCGTCAAGCTGTGCGAAAACGCCCAGATCAGCGGGAATTCGGATGATCCGACTACGCCGAAAATCTGAGTGCCAATGGCGTCCACAACTTCGGCAGGCGTTGGCGGGATTTCGGCTTGTGACAATGACTCGACCACGATCAGCCGAGTGCGTTCGTACATCAGCCACATGCCAATCATATAGCCACCGAGCCCGAAGAAAGCGAAATGGCCTAGTGATAGAATGCCGGTGAAACCCCAAACAAGATCCATCGCGACCGCGATCAAACAAAGGCACAGGGTCTTGCCCAGCGTTTTGACGAAACTGGTTGAAATCACACCGATCCCGAACCCTTCGGACAGGACAGTTACACCCAGCGTGAACAGCGACAGGATGGCCAGAAAGACCAGTACAGATGGGTTCTTAGCAACAAAACTACGTTCCATGGCTCAATCCCCCGCCGCGCGACCTTTGAGGGCAATAATGCCTCGTGGCCGGAATTGGATGAAAATGATGATGAAGATGATCATGTAGGTTTGCGCCGCGAGCGTGTTTGAAGGGTTCATCCACTCGATCCCCTTTTGCAGGAACCCGATCATCCCCGCGCCTGCCAGCGCGCCCCAGATGTTGCCAACACCACCGACAACCACGGTCATGAAACTTTGCACAATGTAGTCGTTGCCCAGATCCGATGTGACTTTGGCGAACAGGCCAATGGCGACCCCGGCAATCCCGGCAATGCCGGAACCCAGACCGAATGTCAGCATGTTCACCCTCCCCGGATTGATCCCCATCGATCCTGCCATGCGCGGGTTCTGCGTAACCGCACGCATCTCAAGCCCCAGCCTTGTCCGTTTCATGATGTAAAGGAACAGCCCCAGAAAGATCAGCGCCAGAACGAAGATCGCAATGCGGATATAGCTGATCGAGACCACATCGTTCATCACCCAGGCCCCGTCCAGCCAACCCGGAGCTGTCAGAGGGCGTGCCTGTGTACCAAAGATGTTCTTTGCCAGTTGCTGCAAGGCAATCGAGATACCAAAGGTCGCCAGCAGTGTTTCCAACGGGCGGGCATAAAGCCAACGGATCACCAGGCGCTCCATGGCGACGCCCATGGCAAACGTGACGGCAAAGGCCATTGGGATGGCAACGATGATCGATACCGTATGGTCGGGGACGTACTGCTGAACGACATAGCCCGTATAGGCGCCCATCATGATGAATTCGCCATGGGCCATGTTGATTACACCCATCACTCCGAAAGTGATGGCCAAACCAATTGCGGCTAGGAAATAAATCGAGGCCAGAGAGACCGCGTCCAACGTCAGGTCGAGCGTTTGGTTCAGGCCAACTTTCAGTTCGATCTTCTTTAGCGCTTTTTCGGCAGCGGCGGTTACTTCGATGGACGGTTCGGCATAAGTCTCAAAGAACACATGTGCACCCAGCGCCGTGTCGATATCGGCCTCAGTTACGAACGCAGGCACAATTCCGGCTTCGGCCAGAGTGCTGTAGGCTTGCGCGCGCGCAGTATTGTTGTTCAGTTGCGCGACCGGGATGCCCCCTACGCGGCCACCATCAATGTTCGCAGCCAAAGCCAAGCGAATGTCGTCAGGCAACACAAGGGACGCAGCCAGGTCACTCGCGACCAACAGGTGGTATGCGTCGTCCCGGGACAAGGCGTCTGATCCGGGTTCCAGAACGATGGCGACGTTAACATCCGATGGCAGGTCCGCAGCGGTCTTTCGTGCGGTCACGAGTAACGGGTTCAACGCCGCGCGGACGTCGACACCCAGATCGTTCGACATTTCTTCAATTGCAGCCACGCGGGCCACAACGTCTTCGTCGTATCCAATAGTCAGCAGCCGTTCGAGCCGTTGCTTCTGGACCTTCAAATCCACATCTGGCTCGTCCTCAATCGAAGCACGAAGAGGTTCGAGCAGCGCGCCCTCGGGATCACGTTGAATGGATTTTAGTGCGGCCAGGCGCTTCTTTCGGTCCGGGTCGGTCAACTGGAACTGCACCAGTGCTGTCCCGATCATAGCGCGGACACCGCTGTTGGGTTTCAATTGCTTCAGGTCGGATTTCTCAAAGGTACCGACCACTTCGCCCGTGTCGAAATCGGTCAGTTCGTACAACCGCCCTTCGGCCTTTGTTCCGGCAAAGAACAGACCGTCAGACTTGCGCATCCACATGTCTTTGGCGGCCCATGTCTCAAGCATCACCTGCGCTTGCGGCAGCCCACTGGCGGCAAGCGCATCTATCGCCGGTTTGATCGTCTTGCGCGAGCTTTTGACAATGATCTCCTGATGATCCTGCAATATCGGCTGCAGGCCGCCCTCTTGCGCGTTGGCGTTCAGGCAGGCGAAGAGAATTGCCAGGCCCGCAAGGAATAGTCTTAACATGTGGTGAAACCCGCGTGTCTTTGGGCAAGGCGGGCGATCACACCCGCCTTGCGTACGATTTAGTAGTTCGACAAAGTCTGAACGCAGCTCTCGGTCTCGGTGTTGTACATACCGCAGCCGAGATCTTTCCAATCCGATTTCAGCACTGCGGATTCAGGCAGGAAGTCGGTCCATGCATCGCCCGGCACAACGTCCGTTTCACTGATGATGTCGAACTGGCCGTCTTCCTGAATCTCACCAATCAGAACCG
Source organism: Ruegeria sp. 6PALISEP08 (assembly GCF_001238295.1). Taxonomy (GTDB): domain Bacteria; phylum Pseudomonadota; class Alphaproteobacteria; order Rhodobacterales; family Rhodobacteraceae; genus Ruegeria. The sequence goes on along the minus strand of NZ_LGXZ01000001.1, from coordinate 6,945 downwards.
GCTTAGCCAGATGGTGGTTCGGCAACATCACAGCAGTACCGCCGGTCAGGTTCGGGAATTCCTGCCCGTACATGGCGGCGCGCACAGCGTCTACTTCGGTCGAGCCGGCTTCGGTCGCGGCATTCACCCACATGTTGAAGCCGATGTAATGCGCCTCCATAGGATCGTTGGTCACCCGTTCGTCACCCATGGTGGCTTTCCAAGTTTCGACAAACTCGGCATTCACATCAGTATCCGCCGACTGGAAATAGTTCCAAGCCGCCAAATGGCCGACGAGGTTCGCGGTATCCAGGCCGGACAGTTCTTCCTCACCAACCGAAAAGGCCACGACAGGAATGTCATCTGCCGAAACGCCAGCAGCGGCCAGTTCTTTATAGAAACCAATATTGGCGTCTCCGTTGATGGTCGAGATCACACCAACCTTTTTGCCATCTTCGCCCAGTGCAACAACGTCAGATACGATCTTGGACCAGTCAGAATGGCCAAAGGGGGTGTAGTTGACGAAGATATCCGCGTCCGCAATACCCTTTTGCTTAAGGTAGCTTTCCAAAATATTGTTGGTGGTCCTGGGATAGACATAGTCCGTGCCGAGCAGAGCGAATTTCTCGACCCCCAGTTCCTCCAGGAAATAATCGGTCGCAGGGATCGCCTGCTGGTTCGGGGACGCACCTGTGTAAAAGACATTTTTAGAGCTTTCTTCACCCTCATACTGAACCGGATAGAACAGCAGACCGTTCAGCTCTTCGATCACCGGCAGTACTGATTTGCGGCTGACCGAAGTCCAGTTGCCAAAGATCACATCCACCTCGTGGACGGTCAGCAGCTCACGCGCTTTTTCCGCGAACAGCGGCCAATCCGATGCAGGATCCACAACAACGGCCTCAAGCTGCTTGCCCAAAAGACCACCTTTAGCGTTTTGCTGGTCGATCAGCATCAGCATGGTGTCTTTCAGAGTAGTCTCCGAGATTGCCATCGTGCCCGACAGCGAATGCAGCACTCCGACCTTGATCGTGTCTTCGGCAGACAAGGCAGCGGTGGCTATGGCAGCAAAGACAACCGATCCGGCGAGCGTGGATTTGAGCGATTTCATGTAATCCTCCTGGCGGGGCTGGGAGAGAGGGCTTGCGCAAAGGCACACTCTTCTTCTACCTGATCCCCGCAACTGTTGTTGCGTTCCGTGTGGCGGTTGTGTTCGAGGTCCATTTCGCGCAGCCGTCACACACCCCGGGTCATTTCCACGGTGGCACCCATACGGTTTCTGCATTGCAGCAAGGTTGGCAACTTACCTTTAGCCCAATTTGGGAAATCGGCGAGAAGCGCATATTTTTTCATCTAAGTCGGGCGTTGCTGTCTAAAATTTAGACACACGATGTGGAAATAAGCAGATTCCGACACTGCAGATTAGTGTTCGGACACTTCAACAGAGAAACAGGTGGCACCAAACGACGCGCTAAAGGTGCCCTATTACACAAGTTGCAGCCATATTACCCACGCTCAGCGCGGTACCGCCACGTGCTGCAGGCACCGTAAGCTTAAGCACCAAGCAATTGGGCAACAGGACTGTGCTGGACAGATTTCGCCAGTCTGGGTCCTTTAAATGCCTGTTCCCCAGAACGATCACACCTGATCTTGATGCGGTTCTTCTGAACACGGCGGGCGGCGTGACCGGAGGCGATTCATTCCGGTTTTCTTGCAAGGCAGCAAAATGCACGGCGCTGACCTTGACGACACAAGCCTGCGAGCGCGCCTACAAAGCCCAGCCCAAAGAATGGGGCCAGATTACAAACCATTTGACGGTTGAGGATGGCGCCCGGCTGAACTGGCTGCCGCAGGAGACCATCCTGTACAACGGCAGCGCTTTGGACCGACGCCTTAGGATCGACTTGGCGCTCGATGCTGAAATGCTGATGGTCGAGCCGCTGGTCTTTGGGCGCGTTGCCATGGGCGAGACGCTGACGGACATTCGCTTGCGCGATCGGATCGAGATTCGGCGCGAAGAGACGCCAGTGTTTCTCGATGCGATTAGGTTCTCTGGTGATTGGCATACGCACGTATCCAAGCCGCATATTACAAATGGCGCAGGGGCGATGGCGCTAATCGTCTTAGCGTCGAGTTCTGCCGAAGGTCATCTGAAACCTGTCCGGGCAATGCTACCGGACACCGCAGGGGCAACCGTGATCCGGAAAGACCTATTGGTCATTCGCATTCTGGCCAGCAACAGCTTTGCTCTGCGCCGAACGCTGATACCAGTTCTGCGCCGACTGAACAAAGACACATTGCCCCGATGCTGGATGCTCTGACATGAACCTGACCCCTCGTGAAAAAGACAAACTGCTGGTCGCTATGGCCGCTGAGGTTGCTCGCAAACGGCTGGCCCGCGGCGTTAGGCTGAACCACCCCGAGGCTATCGCCTTGATCACCGACGCCGTGGTCGAAGGCGCGCGTGATGGCCGTTCGGTCGCCGACATGATGCAAGCCGGGGCTGAAGTGATCTCCCGGGACCAATGCATGGAAGGCGTGCCCGAGATGATCCACGAGGTGCAGGTCGAAGCCACTTTCCCGGATGGCACAAAACTTGTGACTGTCCACAACCCCATTCGCTAATTTCCAAAGGAGTCACCCATGAACCGTATGCTGTTTCCCGCTCTCATTCTGGCTGGTCCGGCCATGGCCCATTCGGATACCCAAGTTCACGCCCATGGCAGTGATTACGCCGCGCTCGCAGCTGGGTTGGCTTTGATCGCGGTCATCGCCATAACCGTGATTTTGAAGCAGCCGAAATGATCCCGGGTGAGATTATTCCGGCCGAAGGCTCACTGACGCTGAACGCAGGACGCAGCAGCCGTCTTGTTATCGTCGCCAATACCGGCGACCGACCAATACAGGTCGGCAGTCACTACCATTTTTCCGAAGCAAACCCGGCTCTGGATTTGGATCGGTATGCAGCTTTGGGTATGCGGCTGGACATCCCAGCGGGCACTGCGGTGCGATTTGAGCCAGGCCAAACTCGCGAAGTTATGCTGGTGCCATTTGAGGGGCGCCGCCACATCTACGGTTTCAATATGCACATCATGGGGGCTTTGAAAGATGCCGGGCAAGATCAGCCGGAGTGACTATGCCTCCATGTTCGGCCCCACGGTCGGCGACAAAGTACGATTGGCAGATACCGATCTGATCATCGAAGTAGAAAAAGACCTGATCGTGGAGCGCGCAACGACTGCGCGTTTCAGCGAGACCGGTCACCGCGAAGATGTCTATGGTGAAGAGGTTAAATTCGGTGGTGGCAAAGTCATTCGCGATGGGATGGGGCAGTCTCAGGCCACGCGTGCCGAAGGCGCCGTGGACACAGTGATCACCAATGCTCTGATCGTGGATCACTTGGGTATCTACAAGGCGGATGTCGGCCTAAAAGACGGGCGCATCGCCAAGATTGGTAAAGCCGGAAATCCGGATACGCAGCCCGGCGTAGACATCATCATCGGCCCCGGCACAGAGGCCATCGCGGGCGAGGGTCGCATCCTGACGGCTGGCGGATTCGACAGCCATATTCACTTCATCTGCCCTCAACAGATAGAGGACGCGCTGCATTCTGGCCTGACGACCATGCTTGGTGGTGGCACCGGCCCGGCACATGGCACTCTGGCGACCACATGCACCCCGGGTCCATGGCATATCGGCCGGATGTTGCAGGCGGCGGATGCTTTTCCCATGAATCTTGCTTTTGCGGGCAAGGGAAATGCTTCGCTTCCAGCTGCACTGGAGGAACAGGTCAGAGCCGGAGCTTGTGCCCTGAAACTGCATGAGGACTGGGGCACGACCCCTGCGGCCATCGACTGCTGCCTTTCGGTCGCTGATGCGATGGACGTTCAGGTGATGATCCACACCGACACGCTCAACGAATCCGGGTTTGTTGAAAATACAGTGGCCGCGATAAAGGGCCGTACTATCCACGCTTTCCATACCGAAGGCGCGGGCGGCGGCCACGCCCCCGACATCATCAAGATCTGCGGTGAGGACCATGTCCTACCCTCCTCTACCAACCCGACGCGGCCCTTTACGGTTAACACGGTAGAGGAACATCTCGACATGCTGATGGTCTGTCATCACCTCGACAAATCCATCCCCGAGGACGTGGCCTTTGCTGAAAGCCGCATCCGGCGTGAAACCATCGCGGCTGAAGATATCCTGCACGACATGGGTGCCTTCAGCATCATCGCGTCCGACAGTCAGGCTATGGGCCGCGTTGGCGAGGTGTTGATCCGTACGTGGCAAACGGCTGATAAAATGAAGAAACAGCGAGGCCGCCTGCCGGAGGAATCCGGTGACAACGACAACCTGCGCGTTCGCCGTTACATCGCCAAGTACACGATTAACCCTGCCGTTGCCCATGGCCTCAGCCACGAGATTGGCAGTATCGAGGAAGGAAAACGCGCCGACCTTGTCCTATGGGACCCTGCCTTTTTTGGAGTTAAGCCTGAGATGGTTTTGCTAGGCGGCACCATCGTTTGTGCACAGATGGGTGATCCCAATGCTTCGATACCCACCCCGCAGCCGGTTTATAGTCGGCCAATGTTCGGTGCCTATGGTCGATCCGTTGAAAACTCAGCAATCACCTTTGTGTCGCAAGCCGCGCTGGCGGACGGGATCGGTGATACACTAGGATTGGCAAAGCAGACCGTCGCTGTCCAAAACACGCGAGAGATTGGCAAACAGGATCTTCTGCTCAACAACGCGACACCTCATGTCGAAGTTGATCCAGAAACCTACGAAGTCCGGGCAGATGGCGAATTGCTGACCTGCCAACCCGCCGAAGTGCTGCCAATGGCACAGCGATACTTTATGTTCTGATTAAAAATTATGCTGCATTGCACCGCGCGCAACGCAGAAATGACCAAACACCCACTTCAATGTGAGGCCGATATGACAGATATTAATGCCCAAGGGAGGACCAACGTTTACGAGGGTCCAAATGGCACACGCAGCAACACAATCTCACGCACGCTTTTCGCTGCCCGGTCTGATCGCGTCCATCGCAGCATCAGTCTACGGGGCTCTGATCAGTGTGGCCGAAGCTCAATCCCGCGTTCGGCAAGTCGAATTCCTGCGATCGCTCAGCGACGAAGAGTTGAAAAAACGCGGCCTATCACGCGAACGGATCGTGCACCGGGTGTTTGCGGATTCAATCTGGCTCTGACCGTTCCTGCTGCAGAGGGGGTGATCGCATGACCGCCCTGCTCTGTACCGCGCGCCGGTACTCGGATCACGCGCACAGTGATCCGGCAGATTGCCTGTCGCTGACTTATGACGATCGGTTTTTGCGTCGCAAGGTTCTGACCTGTGAAAGTGGCGAACAAATCCTCGTCGATCTGGCGCAAACCACCTCGTTGAACCACGGTGGCACGTTGGTTCTGGACGACGGTCGCGAAGTGGAAATACAGGCTGCGCCCGAAGCACTGCTAGAGGTTTCCGCTCCGGACCTGACACGCATCGCGTGGCATATCGGCAATCGCCACACGCCCTGCCAGATCGAAAAGGATCGTCTGCTGATCCAGGTCGATCATGTGATCCGAGATATGCTATTGAAAATCGGAGCCACAGTGCGCGAGGTGCACGAACCGTTCAACCCCGAAGGCGGAGCCTATGGCCATGGCAGGACACATGGCCACGCCCACTGACGCCGATATCCTGACGCTGACCCAGTGGTTGTCTCCAGCATACCCTGTGGGGGGCTTTGTTTATTCTCATGGGTTGGAAACTGCAATTGACGAAGGAGCGGTCGCCAGTTCCCAAGACGCCGAAGCCTGGATTTCAGATGCGCTGGAACACGGATCTGGGTGGAATGATGCTCTGCTCGTAGTGTCCGCATACAACGCGCGGGACAAAGATGAACTTGACAGCATCGATGCCAAAGCACGGGCTATCTGCGCGTCATCCGAAAGGAAAATGGAAACCGAACTGCTGGGACAGGCGTTCGGGACTGTCACAGGAGATGTCTGGGATTTAGACATCCAACAGCTTTCCTACCCAGTTTCAGTAGGCCACGCCGCGCGTCTGCAGAACCTCCCGCTACTGCTGACGACGAAGATGTATCTACAAGCATTCGCAAGCAACTTGGTCGCTTGCGCAACGCGTCTTGTGCCGCTGGGGCAAACCGACGCTCAGAAACTAATCCGTAATTTGACACCGCTATGTGCTCATATCGCCGAAAGTACGCAAGTGGCAGGCTTGGAAGAATTGAGTTCGACTGCGTTCCTAACGGACATCGCGTCGATGAGACACGAAACACAGTATTCAAGGATATTCCGAACATGAGCAGTATGAACGGCCCTCTTCGCGTTGGCATTGGTGGCCCGGTTGGGGCCGGAAAGACCACTTTGACCGCTGCCTTGTCTGAAGCCCTGCGCGATGTTTGTTCAGTGGGCGTCATCACCAATGACATTTATACGCAGGAGGATGCCGAAGCGCTGGTGCGCATGCAGGTCCTTCCCCAAGATAGGATTATCGGCGTCGAAACGGGCGGTTGCCCACACACAGCAATCCGCGAGGATGCATCGATAAACCTTGCAGCGGTTGCTGAAATGCAGGAACGCCATCCCGATCTTGATGTCGTTCTGATCGAAAGCGGCGGCGACAACCTGTCGGCTACTTTCAGTCCGGAACTCGCAGACCTTACAATCTATGTGATCGACGTCGCCGCTGGAGAGGAAATCCCACGAAAAGGCGGACCGGCAATAACAAAATCCGACATCCTGGTCATAAACAAAACCGATCTGGCGCCGCATGTTGGCGCTTCACTGGAGATAATGGAACGAGATGCAGCCAGAATGCGCAAAGGACGGCCATTTTTGTTCTCGTCCCTTCGCCACAAAAAAGGGGTCGACGCAATTGTTGACATCTTGGTGAAGCGGGGGGGGGTAATAATTTCAGAAGTGAATTAGGGTCAGG